>NZ_JNZS01000001.1 GCF_000718515.1 Micromonospora parva
GGGCGGGACGGCACGAGGGCGGGGCGGGGCAGGGTGGCGGGTTTGTGCCATGACGTAACTGCGTCGGGGTGTGGGGGTGCGGTCGGGGCGGGTGTTACGTCGATGCTGTGGTGCGTACCACTTCTCGACACAAAGAGGTCACCGTGGCTCTGTCTCACCGGCGTCGCCGATCCGGGCTGATCGCCCTTGGCGCCGCCCTCACCCTGGCGGCCGGGTTCACCCCACCCGGCGCGGGAGCGGCCGCCGCCCCGCCGAACCACCCCGACCGCCCGGCGGGCCTGCCCCCGGCCGCCGCCGGGCGCGCGTCCACCGTCACCCTGATCACCGGTGACACGGTCACTGTCACCACCGCGGCGGACGGCAGCACGGTGTCGACAGTGCGCCGACCGGACGGCAGCACCCCGAGCTTCCACCGCACCGTGCGCGACGGCGACACCTACGTCTACCCGGACGCCGCGCTGTCCTACGTCACCAGCGGCCTGCTGGACCGGCAACTGTTCAACGTCACCGACCTCATCGCCGACGGCTACGACGACGCGCACACCGACGCGCTCCCGCTGATCGTCACGATGACCGACGCGGCGGCCCGCAACCGCACCCGGCCCGCACTGGACGGCGCCGAGCTGGTCCGACCGTTGGACAGCGTGCAGGGCGCGGCGCTGACCCGCCAACGCGCCACCGCCGACCGGTTCTGGACCGCGCTCACCGCCGGCTCGACCCGACGTACGGGCGACGCCCCGACCCTGGCCAACGGCATCGCGAAGGTCTGGTTGGACGGCCGGGTGCACGCCGACCTGGCCGAGTCCACCGCGCAGATCGGCGCGCCGACGCTGTGGGCCGAGGGCAACACCGCCGCCGGTGTCGACGTCGCAGTGCTCGACTCGGGGGCGGACGCCGAACACCCGGACCTCCTCGGCCAGATCGCCGAGTCCAGCAGCTTCGTGCCGTCGGAGCCCGACATCCTCGACTACAAGGGCCACGGCACGCACGTCGCCTCGACGATCGCCGGCACCGGCGCCGCGTCCGGTGGCGCCGAGCGGGGTGTTGCCCCCGGTGCCCGGCTGCACATCGGCAAGGTGCTCAACAGCGAGGGCAGCGGGCAGGATTCCTGGATCATCGCCGGCATGGAGTGGGCGGCCCGGGAGCAGAAGGCCCGGGTGGTCAGCATGAGCCTGGGTGGCGAGTCCACCGACGGCAGCGACCCGATGAGCCAGGCGGTCGACCGGCTCAGCGCCGAGACCGGCGCCCTCTTCGTGATCGCCGCCGGCAACAGCGGCCCGGCCACGATCGGCAGCCCGGGTGCCGCGAACTCGGCGCTCACCGTCGGCGCCGTCGACGCCACCGACCACCTCGCCGACTTCTCCAGCCAGGGCCCACGCGCCGGCGACGGCGGGCTCAAGCCCGAGATCACCGCCCCCGGCGTGGACATCCTGGCCGCCCGCTCGCATTTGGTGCGGGGCGGCTCCGGTGACTACACGCTGATGAGCGGCACGTCGATGGCCACCCCACACGTGGCCGGCACGGCCGCGCTGGTCGCCGCCGCGCACCCGGACTGGACCGGTCAGCGCATCAAGGAAGCGCTGGTCAGCACGGTCAAGGCCACCCCCGGGTACACCCCGTACCAGGCGGGTGCCGGTCGGGTCGACGCGGTGGCCGCCGCGCACGCCACCGTCTTCGCCACCCCGAGCGCGTACTCCGGCTTCCAGGCGTGGCCGCAGCAGCCGGGCATGACCGTCGACCGCACCGTCACCTACACCAATGTCGGCGGCACGCCGGTCGCGCTCAAGCTGGCCCTCGACGCGGCCACGGCGCCGACCGGTCTGTTCGCGCTCTCCGCCGACCGGGTCACCGTGCCGGCCGGCGGCACCGCCACCGTGACGGTCACCGCCGCGTACGACAAGCTGCCGGTGGAGAAGCAGGTCAGCGGCATGATCGTCGCCACCGACGACGCCGGTGCGGTGCGTGGCCGCACCCTGATCGGGGCCGGCAAGGAGGGCCAGCGGCAGAACCTGACGCTGGTCGCCAAGGACCGGGACGGCAAGCCGCTCGTCGGCAAGGTCATCCTCACCGCCGACACCCTGTTCACCGCCGTGGACCTGCCCGAGAGCGGCACTGCGACGCTGCGGCTGCCGGTGGCGAGCTGGAACGGTTGGATCTCCGCGGACGTGCGCGGTGTGCACGGGCCGCACTCCAAGGGCATGGCGATGCTCAGCTTCACCGACGTCAACCTGGACACCGACCGCACCGTCACCCTGGACGCGCGTGCCGCCCGGCAGGTGCAGGCCCGGGTGCCGCAGGAGGCCACCGCCAGTGCGCTGCGGATGGACATCCACCGGTCCACGAAGAACGGTCTCACCGAGAGTCAGGTGCTGCCCGACGACTCGTACGACAGCATGTGGGCGTTGCCGACGAGCCGTCCGGTCACCGACGGCGAGTTCGAGTTCGGCGCCCGGTGGCGGCTGGAGCAGCCGGCGTTGACCGTCTCGGCGGGCGGTCGCTCGTACGACGATCTGTTGGTGAAGCGAGCCACCCCGGCGCTGCCGGCCGGTCGTCGTCAGCTGGACGCGGTCTATGTCGCTGACGCGTCGGCGGCGGGGCTGGCCAATCGGCCGGTCCGGGACCGGGCCGTGGTGGTGCGCCGCAGTGACAGCGTCGACATCGCCACCCAGGCGCGGGCCGCCGCGGCGGCCGGGGCGAAGCTGCTGCTCGTGGTGAACGACGGCATCGGTCGGCTGCAGCCCTGGGACGAGTTCGCGTGGAGCCCGGAGAGCCCGGCCCCGGTGACAGTGGCCACGCTCGGCGCGGACGAGGGTGGGCAGCTCATCGCCGCGCTGGAGCGCGGCGCGGTGCGGCTCACCGTCGAGTCGCACCCGGAGACCACCTACCTGTACGACGTGGCGCACCACTGGTCCGGCACAGTGCCGGCCGACCCCACCTACCGGCCCACGAAGCGGCAGTTGGCCCGGGTCGACGTGGAGTTCCGCAACTACCGGCAGGGCAAGGCGTTGGAGTTCCGCACCGACGTCTGGCGCGGTTGGGCGTCCAGCAACCAGGAGCCGGCCCCGGCGCAGGGCCGGCGAACCGACTGGGTGAGCGCCGACCAGCGGTGGATCGACGACGCGTTCATCGCCGGCGAGACCGGTCAGCACCTGCAGGCGGTGACGACCTACCCGGCGGGCAAGCCGAGCGCCGTCACCTGGTTCGGGCCGATCCAGCGACCCCGGATGGGTGGCGGCTACGTGCCGGTCCGATACCTGGACACCGTCTACCTGCCCGCACCCGGGTGGGGCGACGGAGGCGGTCACATCGGTGAGGCGTACGCCAACTACGACATGGTCAACCGGACCACCCTCTACCAGGGTGACCAGGAGCTGAACTGGGGCAACGCCGAGTACCTCCAGGTCTCCGGGCTGGCGTCTCAGCGGCTGCCGTACCGGCTGGTGGTGGAGAACGACCGGGCCGCCTGGAGCAACCCGTACTCCCGGCAGACCCGCACCGAGTGGGGCTTCACCTCGGCGGTGACGGGGGAGGAGTCGGCCGAGGTGCTGCCGATGATCCAGCTGGACTACCAGGTGGACATCGACGCCGCCGGCCGGGCGGCGCGGCGGGCACCCTTGACCGTGGTCGCCTCCCACCTGCCCGACGTCAGCGGCACTGTCGGCGCGGTGACGGTGGAGGTGTCCTACGACGACGGGGCGAGCTGGCAGAAGCAGCGGCTGACCCGGCACGGCGACGGCTGGCGTACCTCGCTGGCCGCACCGGCGACGGCCGGCTTCGTGAGCCTGCGCACCACCGCGCGCGACGCCGCCGGCAACACCGTGAGCCAGCGCATCACCAGGGCGTTCGGCCTGCGCTGACGCCACTGTGGCCGGCCGTCGCCGGGGGCGCCTCGGGCACCCCGGGCGGCGGCCGGTGCCGTCAGTCCCGCTCCTGCGTCAGCTGCTCCCAGTCGGTGACGACCGGTAGCAGCTCCCCGGCCAGCCAGGCGCGGCTCTGGTCGTCGTGGTGCGGGTCGCCGGGCACCCCGCACGCGCCCAGCGGGACCACCCACCGGCTGTCGCTGCGGCGGGCCAGGTCCCAGACGAAGCGCGCCGCCGGCCCCCGCAGGCACCAGTGGGTGACCCCGGGCACGCTGGAGGTGGCCAGCACGCAGTCGTGGTCACCGTCGAGCCGGGGACCGGGCCCGGCGTCCGCGCCGGGCAGCGCCCGCCACAGCGCCAACCGGTGCAGGTCACCCCAGGGCACCTGCCCGGCGGCCGCGTCGCCGGCCTCCTCGGCCGCCGCGCTCACCAGCGCGCCGATGTCCACACCGGGCGGCGGGGTCGCGCCGAGCAGATGCTCCAGCGCGTAACCGACCCGCGGCGTCAGCGCCAGCCAGGGCGCGAACACCTCGGGGTACGCGGGCGGCTCGGCCAGCGCGGCCAGCGCCGGGTGGGCGGCGAGCCGGCGGACGACAGCCGCCCGCAGGATGGCGTAGGCGGCCGCGTCCGTGCTGTCGGCGGCCATCCGGCGATCCCAGGACAGCAGCCGGTCGCGCAGCGCGGCGGCGGCCGGGCCGAGCCCCGTCGACTCGGCGAGGACGGCCAGCAGCGGCCCGGCCGCGCCCAGGTACGTGTCGGTGTGCACAGCGGCCATCTCGTCGGCCGTCCACGTCGCCCGGGCGTCGAGCAGTTCGGTGATGCGGTGCGCCCGGTGCGGTGCGGCGAACTCCACCCCGAGCGGGGCCGCCAACCCGCGCTCGTTGGCCATCACCGCCCGACCGGCCACCTCGGCGCGGGGCATCGGCGCGTGCCAGCCCTGCCAGGCGTGCGCGGCGTCCCACCCGGGGACCACCCGCCGGCCGTTCTCCGGGTGCCGTACCGGCACCGCCCCGGCGACCCGGTGCAGCAGCCCTCCGGCGGTGTCCGCCGCCTGCACCACGTTGACCGGCTCCACCCAGTGCCGCAGCGCGTGATCCACGTCGGACACCGTGCGGGCGCGCAGCAGCTCCGGCAGCGTCGCGAAACCGCTGTCACCCCGGACCCGGGGCGGGTAGCGCAGGCTGAGCGCCGTCTCGTCGTCGGGCCCACCGGCGATCACCGGACCACGATCGGTCTCCACCACCTCGACCTCGACCGGGTCGGCCCCGGCCACCTCGATCGTCTCGACGTGCCGGTGCGCCGGTCGCCAGCCGTCCGGGCCGAGCGCCTGCACCCGCAGGCCGTCGCGGCGCAGCCGCTCCGCGTACACGTCCTGGTAGTCGGCCATCGCGTTGGTGATCGCCCAGGCCACCTCGCCGGTGTGCCCGAAGTGGGCGATGCCCGGCACGCCCGGCACCGCCAGCCCGATGACGTCGTACTCCGGGCAGGCCAACCGGATCTGCTGGTAGACACCGGGATCCTCAAGGAACCGGTGCGGGTCACCGGCGAGCAGCGCGGCCCCGGTGCCGGTGCGCTCGGCGGCGAGCAGCCACCCGTTGCTGCCGGCCACGGCCGGACCGTCGGTGGCGAACAGGTCGACCCAGTCCGGCCCGAGCCGCTGCGCGACGTGCTCGCGCCAGAGCTTGCCCGGGAACCCGGCGAACAGGATGTGGTGGCCCAGCCACACCGCGAGCGGTGTCCACGGCTCCCACCGGCCGGGGCGAAGCCCGGTGGCGGCGAACTCCGGCGACCGGGCAGCCCCGGCGGCGAGAGCGGCGTTGACGCCGTCCACGTAGGCGCCCACCCACTCGGCGGTCGCCTTGTCCAGCGCCGCGTGGCAGCGGCGGGCGGTGTCGTCGAGCCGGACCTGCCGGACGAACCGGTCCCAACCGAGCGCGTCCGGGCCGAGGAACGCCGCGCTGGTGCCCCGGGCCCGGTGCCGTTCCACCTCGATCTGCCAGGCCCGGTCGTACGCGGTCACCCGACCCTGCGCCGCCGCCAGGGCGAGCGGGTCGTCGGCCCGCAGGTGCGGCACCCCCCACGGGTCGCGGAAACGTTCTGTGCTCACGCCGGCTCCGGGGCCAGGGTGGTGGCCCGGCGTCGGGCCGCCGGGACGACCAGCGGGGTGCCCGTCTCCGGGTCGTCGATGACCCGACAGGGCAGACCGAACACCTCCGCCACCAGGTCGGCGGTGACCACCGACGACGGCTCCCCGGCGGCCACCACCCGCCCGTCGCGCATCGCGATCAGGTGGGTGGCGTAGCGGGCGGCGTGGTTCAGGTCGTGCAGCACCGCGACCAGGGTGCGTCCCTGCTCCTCGTGCAGCCGGGCGCAGAGGTCCAGGATCTCGATCTGGTGGGCGATGTCGAGGTACGTGGTCGGCTCGTCGAGCAGCAGCAGCGGCGTCTGCTGCGCCAGCGCCATGGCGATCCACACCCGCTGCCGCTGCCCGCCGGACAGCTCGTCCACCGCCCGGTCGGCGAGGTCGTCGACACCGGTCGCGGCCATCGACTCCTCGACCACCCGTTCGTCCTCGCGTGACCACTGCCGCAGCAGCCCCTGGTGGGGGTAACGGCCCCGGGCGACCAACTCGGCGACGCTGATGCCGTCCGGCGCGATCGACGACTGCGGCAGCAGACCGAGCGTCCGAGCCACGGTGCGGGCCGGCAGGTCGTGGATGTTGCGGCCGTCCAGCAGCACCGCACCAGCGCTGGGACGCAGCATCCGCGACAGTGCGCGAAGCAGCGTCGACTTGCCGCACGCGTTCGGGCCGATGATCACCGTGAAGGAGCTGTCGGGCACCGCCACGGTCAGGTTCTCGGCGATGGTGCGCTGGTCGTAGGCGAGGGTCAGCGCGGTGCCGCCGAGCCGGGAATCGCCGGGTCGCATGGGTGCTCCTTCGAGGGTGTCGCGGGTCTTCACAGCCGGCCCGCCCGGCGTTCCACGGCCAGCAGCCAGACCAGGTAACCGCCGCCGATGACGCCGGTCACCACGCCGACCGGCAGCTGGTGCCCGTCGAACGCGCGTTGGGCCAACAGGTCGGCGCCGGCCAGCAGCGCCGCGCCGACGGTCATCGACGGGACCAGGTTCGGGCCCGGTGCCCGGGTCAGCCGTTTCGCCACGTGCGGGGCGACCAGCGCCACGAAGGACACCGGCCCGGCGGCGGCCGCCGCGAACGAGACCAGCAGCACGGCGGCGGCGAGCAGCGCCAGGCGCAGTCGGCGTACCGGCACGCCCAGCGCGCTGGCCGCGTCGTCGCCCAGCTCCATCATCCGCAGCGCCGGGGCGCAGCCGACGAGCACCAGCGGCGCCAGCACGACCAGGACGGCGAGCAGCGGCCCGGCGTTGGCCCAGCCCCGCCCGTCCAGACTGCCGGTGAGCCAGAGCACCGCGCGGGCGGCGTCCATCAGGGGCGCCCGGGTCAGCAGGTAGCCGTTGACGCCGGTCAGGATCGCGGCCACCCCGATGCCGACCAGGATGAGCCGGTAGCCGTGCACTCCGCGCCGCCAGGCCAGCGCGTAGATCAGCAGGCCGGTGCCGAGCCCACCGGCAACCGCCGCGCCGGCCAACGCCAGGCTGCTGCCGCCCAGGACGACCACCACCAGCGCGCCGGTCGACGCGCCCTGGGTGAAGCCCAGGATGTCCGGGCTGCCCAGCGGGTTGCGGACCAGGGACTGGAACACCGTGCCGGCCAGCGCCAGCGCCGCACCGACCAACAGGGCGGTGACCAGCCGGGGCAGGCGCAGGTCGTACACGATGAACTGTTCCGCCACGGTGCCGCCGCCGGTCAGCGTGCGCAGCACGTCCGCCGGCCCCATCGGGTAGTCGCCGCTGCCCAGGGCCACCAGGCCGAACCCGGCCGCGAGCAACGCCGCACCGGCACCGACGCCCAACGCGCGGGGCCGGAACCGCACCGACAACCCCCCAGGGGTACGGATGACGCTCATGGTTGGGCCACCCGTCGGCGGGTGACCAGCCACAGGAAGAGCGGACCGCCCAGCACGGCGGTCACCATGCCGACCTGGAGTTCTCCCGGTCGACCCAGTACGCGGCCGAGCACGTCGGCGCCCAGCAGCAGCGCGGGCGCGAGCACCGCGCAGTACGGCAGCAGCCAGCGTAGGTCCGGGCCGGTCAGGGCGCGGACCAGGTGCGGCACCAGCAGCCCGACGAAGACGATGGGGCCGCACGCGGCGGTCGCGGCGCCGCAGAGCAGGGTGACCGCGACGATCACGGCGGCGCGGATGAGCGCGGGTCGAGCGCCGAGGGCGCGCGCCGCGTCGTCGCCGAGCGCGAGCGCGTTCAGCGGGCGGGCGGCACCGAGCGCGACCAGCAGCCCGATCACGATGAACGGCAGCACCCGGGTGACGGTCGCCGGGTCCGCGCTGGCCAGCGAACCGACCGTCCAGAAGCGCAGCCGCTCCAGCGACGCGGTGTCCAGCAGCATCACCGCGCTCACGTAGGAGTAGAGGGTGGCGTTGAGCGCCGCCCCGGCCAGCGCCAGCCGGGCCGGGGTGGCGCCCCGTCCGCCGCCGACGGCGTAGACGAGCGCGGTCACCGTCGCCGCGCCGAGCAGCGCGAACCAGACGTACCCGCCGACGGCGGTGACGCCCAGGAACGCGGCGGCGGTGGCGACGGCCGCGGAGGCACCGGCGTTGATGCCGAGCAGCCCGGGGTCGGCGAGCGGGTTGCGGGTGAGGGCCTGCATGATCGCGCCCGCCACACCGAGGGCGGCACCGGCCAGCAGCCCGAGCAGGGTGCGGGGGAGGCGCATCCGGTGCACCACCGCGTACTCGGCGGCGTCGCGGTGCAGCAACCCGGACCAGGCGTCGGCGAGCGGCATGGCCTTCGCGCCGACCGCGATGCTGAGCACCACGATCACCGCGAGCAGGGCCACGGCGGCGACCAGTCCGCCGGCGCGGGCCGCTCGGCGACCACGCCGGCTCGGGGGTGCGACAGCGCCCCGGGTCGACACGGAACGTGTCGGCCGGATGGCGGTGGGTGTGGCGTCCAGTGTGGGCTCCGGGGTGGTGGCGAAACGGCGAACCGCTGTTGACAATGACCGAGGTTAGGCTAACCTAACCCCGCTGCCCTGGTCGAGCCCGGCCAACCCCTGATCGAAAGACACCACCATGCCCGATGCCCTGTCCGCCCGCCGTCTCTCCCGCCGTGGTCTCCTGGCCGCCGGTGGCGCCGCCACGCTCGCCACCCTGCTCGCCGCCTGCGGCACCGGTGACGCCCCCAAGCCCGCTACCGGCAACGGAGGCGGCCCCTGGTCGTTCACCGACGACCGGGGCAGGAAGGTCGAGGCGCCGGCCCGCCCTACCCGCGTGGTGGCCTTCACCGGCGTGGCGGCCGCACTGATCGATTTCGGTCTCGACAAGCAGCTCGTCGGCGTGTTCGGTGAGACCAAGCGTGCCGACGGCACGGCCGACCCACAGGCCGGCGACCTGAACGTCGAGGGCGTCGAGATCCTCGGCAACGTGTGGGGCGAGTTCAGCCTGGAGAAGTACGCGGCGCTGCGCCCCGAACTGCTGGTCACCCACATGTACGACCCGGACGCGCTCTGGTACGTGCCGGACGAGAGCAAGGACAAGATCCTCCCGCTGGCGCCCAGCGTGGCGGTCACCACCGCCCGGGTGCCGATGACCAAGCCCATCGAGCGGTACGCGGCACTTGCCGAATCGCTCGGCGCGGACCTGTCCGCCAAGAAGGTCACCGACGCGAAGGCCCGCTTCGACGCCGCCGCCGAAGCGGTCCGGCAGGCCGTCAAGGCCAACCCCGGCATCAAGGTCATGGCCTGCTCGGGCAGCCCCGACCTGTTCTACGTCTCCAACCCCAAGGTGAGCACCGACCTGATGTACTTCGCCGAGCTGGGCGTCGACATCGTGGTGCCCACCAAGCTCGAAGCCGGCGACTACTTCGAGGCGCTGAGCTGGGAGAGCGCCGGCAAGTTCCCCGCCGACCTGATCCTACTGGACAACCGCAGCACCGCGCTGCAGGCCAAGGACCTCACCGCCAAGCCGACCTGGCAGCAACTGCCGGCGGTGAAGGCCAACCAGGTGAGCGCCTGGGACGCGGTGCCCCGCTTCTCGTACGCCGGCTCCGCGCCGCTGCTGGAGAACCTCGCCACCGCCATCCGGAACGCGAAGAAGGTCAGCTGACGAACACCGCACCTACCCGAGGCGCACCGCCGCGCCTGGGGTGGGTTCCGGCTGCCCTCGTCGAGAACGTGGAAGGACATTCCGTGACCGTGCCGACGTACCCCGTCGAGACCACCACGCCGCCGCCGTCGGCATCGACCACCGCGCGGGCCCAGCTGCTGCACGGCGGCTCGGTCGAGCAGTACCGCCGGACAATCGCCGACGGCGTCGACCGGGTCGCCCGCCGGGTGGCGACAGTGGACCGTCCCGGCACCGGAATCACGCCGACCGAGCTGGCCCCCCTGGTCGACCGGGTCGACCTGGACCGTCCACTGGGCGACGCGGGCGCCGCGCTCGACGAGCTGGAGAACGTCTACCTGCGCGACGCCGTCTGGTTCCACCACCCCCGCTACCTGGCCCACCTCAACTGCCCGGTGGCCATCCCGGCGCTGCTCGGCGAGGCGGTGCTCACCGCCGTGAACTCCTCCCTGGACACCTGGGACCAGAGCGCCGGGGCCACCCTCATCGAGCGCCGGCTGATCGACTGGACCGCCGAACGGATCGGCCTCGGCCCGCACGCCGACGGCATCTTCACCAGCGGCGGCAGTCAGTCCAACCTGCAGGCGCTGCTGCTGGCCCGCGAGGAGGCGTGCGTCGGCGCCGTCGGCCCGTCGGCACGCGCCGAGCTGCTTCCCCGGCTGCGCGTGCTCACCTCCGCCGCCGGTCACTTCAGCGTGCAGAAGTCGGCCAAGCTGCTCGGCCTCGCCCCGGACGCGGTGATCGCGGTACCCACCGACGCCCGGCGACGGATCCGGCCGGCCGCCGTCCGCGCGGAGATCGCCCGGTGCCGGCAGGCGGGGCTGGTGGTGATGGCGGTCGTCGGTACCGCCGGCACCACCGACTTCGGTTCGATCGACCCGCTCACCGAGCTAGCCGAGATGTGCGCGACGACCGGCGTCTGGCTGCACGTGGACGCCGCGTACGGCTGCGGTCTGCTCGTCTCGCCGACGCGCCGGCACCTGCTCGACGGCATCGAGCGGGCCGATTCGGTGACCGTCGACTTCCACAAGTCGTTCTTCCAGCCGGTCAGCTCCAGCGCCCTGCTGGTCCGCGACCGGCGGGCGCTGCGGCACGTCACCTACCACGCCGACTACCTCAACCCGGCCCGGATGGTGGAGCAGCGCATCCCCAACCAGGTCGACAAGAGCCTGCAGACCACCCGCCGCTTCGACGCGCTGAAGCTCTGGCTCACCCTGCGGGTGATGGGCCCGGACGCGCTCGGCACGCTCTTCGACGAGGTCGTCGACCGGGCCGCCGACGCCTGGCAACTGGTCAGCGAGGACCCACGCTTCGAGGTGGTGACGCGCTCCGAGCTGAGCACCGTGGTGTTCCGCTACCTGCCCACCGGCCCCGGCCGGGACCTGGCCGACGCCGCGAACCTGCACGCCCGGGAGGCCCTCGCCGCGTCCGGTCTCGCCGTGGTCGCCGGGACCCGGGTCGACGGCCGGCACTTCCTGAAGTTCACACTGCTCAACCCGGAAACCACTGTCGACGACGTCGGGTACGTGCTCGACCTGATCGCCACCCACGCCGGGCGGTACGTGCACGACCACGTCACCGCCGACCTGACCTGCCCCGTCGGCTGACGCCGGTGACCACGAACCCGCGCCTGGAGACCCCGATGTCCACCCACGACTTCGTCGCCATCGGATTGGGCCCGTACAACCTGGGCCTGGCCTGCCTCACCGCGCCGATCGACGAACTCGACGGAGTGTTCCTGGAGGCCCGGCCGAGCCTCGCCTGGCACCCCGGCATGCTGCTGGAGTCGGCCCGGTTGCAGACCCCGTTCATCGCCGACCTGGTCAGCCTCGCCGACCCGACGTCGCCCTTCTCCTTCCTCAACTATCTGAAGGAGATCGGCCGGCTCTACCCGTTCTACATCCGGGAGAGCTTCTACCCGTTGCGCAGCGAGTACGACGCGTACTGCCGGTGGGCGGCGGCGAAACTGCCGAACCTGCGTTTCGGTCAGACCGTGACCACAGTGGAGTACGACAGCACTGACGAGCGGTACGTGGTGCGGGCCGCCACCGGCACGGGGGAGACCGTCGAATACCGGGCCCGGCATCTGGTGCTCGGCACCGGCACCCCGCCGCACCTGCCGCCGGCCGTCGCCGGACTGCCCGGCGACGCCGTGCACAACTCCCACTACCTGGAGCACCGCGCGGCGCTGCGCACCAAGCGCAGCATCACCGTGGTGGGCAGCGGGCAGAGCGCCGCCGAGATCTACCAGGACCTGCTCGGTGACATCGACCGGTACGGCTACCAGCTCAACTGGGTGACCCGCTCACCGCGGTTCTTCCCGCTCGAATACACCAAGCTGACGCTGGAGATGACCTCACCGGACTACGTGGACTACTTCCACGCGCTGCCCGAGGCGACCCGCTACCGGCTGGAGTCCGCGCAGAAGGGCCTGTTCAAGGGGATCAACGCCGACCTGATCAACGACATCTTCGACCTGCTCTACGCGCTCAGCGTCGACGGACCGGTGAACACCCGCCTGCTCACCAACACCGAGCTGGTCAGCGCCGAGCACCAGGACGGTGGGTACACGCTGGGGTTGCGTCAGGTGGAGCAGGAGCGCGACTTCACGCTGCGTACCGAGGGCCTCGTCCTGGCCACCGGCTACCACTACCGGGTGCCGGAGTTCCTCGCGCCGGTGCGCGACCGGATCCGCTGGGACGCGCACGGCCGCTTCGACGTGGCCCGCAACTACAGCATCGACCACAGCGGACGGGGCATCTTCCTGCAGAACGCGGGCACCCACACGCACAGCATCACCTCACCGGACCTGGGTATGGGCGCCTACCGCAACTCCTGGATCATCTCCGAGCTGCTCGGCCGGGAGCACTACCCGATCGAGAAGAGCATCACCTTCCAGGAGTTCGGGGTGTCGTCGTGACCACCGCCTTCACCCGCGTCGACGAGCGGCTCGGCGAGTTCGCGCTGCGGCCGCTCGACCCGGACGCCGACGCGGCGCTGCTGCACGGCTGGGTGACCCACCCGAAGGCGGCGTTCTGGCTGATGCAGGACGCCGACGAGGCCCAGGTGGCCGAGGAGTACCGGCGGATCGCCGGGCACCCGCACCACGACGCGTACCTCGGGCTGTGGCGGGGGAGCCCGGCCTTCCTCGCGGAGCGCTACGACCCGGCCCACGTCGAACTTGTCGGCCTCTACGACCACCAGCCCGGTGACGTGGGCATGCACTTCCTCTGCGCGCCGGTCGGCACACCCGTGCACGGCTTCACCCGGGCGGTGATCGGCACCGTGATGGCATGGCTCTTCGACGATCCGACGACCCGACGGGTGGTGGTCGAGCCGGACGTGCGCAACACGGCCGTGCACGCGCTGAACGCCGCCGTCGGGTTCACCGTCGTCGGACCGATCGCCAAGCCGGAGAAGGACGCGCTGCTCAGCGTCTGCACCCGAGCCCAGTTCCAGGCCGCCGCCGACCGTGCCGCCGTCGACCCCGCCGCCGCCACCCGAACCGAAGGAGCCCCGGCGTGACCACCACCGCCGCCCCCAGCCACCCGCCCGTCGCCACCGCGTACCCCGCCTCCGGCGACCCGGTCGGGCACCTCACCCCGCAGCGGTGGGCCCGGGCCAACCGGCTGCTGGTCCGCAAGGCGCTCGCCGAGTTCACCCACGAGCGGCTGCTCACCCCGCAGGCCGTGGCCGGCCCCGACGACCGGCAGTGGTACGAGATCCACAGCGACGACGGCACTGTCAGCTACCGGTTCGCGGCGCGGGTACTCGCCCTGTCCCACTGGCAGATCGACGCGGACAGCATCACCCGGCACCGCGACGGCACGTCGCTGGCACCGGACGCGGTGGACCTGATCGTCGAACTGCGCGACACCCTCGGGCTCTCCGCGCGGGTGCTCCCGGTCTACCTGGAGGAGATCACCTCCACCCTGGCCGGTACCGCGTACAAGCTGACCCAGGCCGCGCCGAGCGCCGCCGAGCTGGCCGAGGCGGACTTCCAGACCATCGAGACCTCGATGACCGAGGGCCACCCCTGCTTCGTGGCGAACAACGGTCGGCTCGGCTTCGGCGTCGACGAGTACCACCGGTACGCGCCGGAGGCCGCCGCTCCGGTGCGGTTGGAGTGGCTGGCCGCGCACCGGGACCACTCGACGTTCAGCAGCGCCGCCGACCTCGACTACGACACGCTCATCGAGGGCGAGCTGGACGCCGGGACCCGGGCCCGGTTCGCGGCCACGATGACCGATCTCGGGCTGGACCTCGCCGACTACCACCTGATCCCGGCGCACCCGTGGCAGTGGTGGAACAAGCTGGCCGTCACCTTCGCCGGTGAGCTTGCCGAGCGTCGGCTGGTGCACCTCGGCCCCGGGCCGGACGTGTACCTCGCCCAGCAGTCCATCCGCACCTTCTTCAACGTCAGCGAGCCGGGCCGGCACTACGTCAAGACCGCCCTGTCGGTGCTGAACATGGGCTTCATGCGGGGGCTGTCGGCGGCGTACATGGCGGCCACCCCGGCGATCAACGACTGGCTGGCCGACCTGATCGCCGGCGACGAGGTGCTGACCGGCACCGGGCTGACCGTCATCCGGGAGCGGGCCGCGGTGGGTTACCGGCACCGCCAGTACGAGGCGGCGACCGACCGCACCTCCCCGTACCGCAAGATGTTGGCCGCCCTGTGGCGGGAGAGCCCGGTGCCCGACCTGGCGCCGGGGGAGCGACTGTCCACCATGGCCGCGCTGCTGCACGTCGACGACGAGGGCCGGGCGCTCGCGGCGGCACTGATCGCCCGGTCCGGCCTGGCACCCGAGGTGTGGCTGCGCCGCTACCTGGACGCCTACCTGACCCCGCTGCTGCACAGCTTCTACGCGTACGACCTGGCCTTCATGCCGCACGGCGAGAACGTCATCCTGGTCCTCGACGAGCAGGACACGGTCCAGCGGGTGATCTTCAAGGACATCGCCGAGGAGATCGCGGTGATGAGTTCCGACGTCGAGCTGCCGGCGGCGGTGGAGCGGATCCGCGTCGAGGTGCCCGACGACACCAAGCTGCTCAGCATCTTCACCGACGTGGTGGACTGCTTCCTGCGGCACCTCAACGCGGTCCTGGTCGAGGCAGGTGTGCTCGCCGAGGACGACTTCTGGCGTACGGTCGCGGCCTGCGCCGCCGACTACTTCGACCGGGTGCCACACCTGGCCGAGCGGGTCCGCCACTACGACCTGTTCGCGCCGGAGTTCACGCTGTCCTGCCTCAACCGGCTGCAGTTGCGCGACAACCAGCAGATGATCAACCTGGCCGATCCGTCGGCGGCACTCCAGTTCGTCGGCACGCTCACCAACCCGCTGGCCGCCCACGCGCCGGCCCGGTGACCGCGAATCGCGGTTGATCATTGTTGCCGTCAGCGGGTGCAATAGGCGGATGGGAGTCCTGAGCACCGCCAGCCTGTTCGCCGCCACAGTGACCACCGGCCTGACCGCCGGGTTGTTCGCCGCCTTCGCGTACGCGGTCATGCCGGGTCTGGCGCGTACCGACGACCGGACGTTGGTGCTCGCCATGCGGCGGATCAACGAGTCGATCCTCAACGGATGGTTCGCGGTGTGCTTCGGCGGCGCGCTGCTGTTCACGCTGCTGGCGGCGGCGCTGCAGCTCGGTGCCGGGCGTCGGACGGTGTTGCCGTGGGTCGCCGCCGCACTGCTGCTGTACCTGGTGGTGCTCGGCGTCACCGCCGTGGTCAACGTGCCGCTCAACAACGTGCTGGCCCGCGCCGGCGACGTCGACGACGGCACCGACCTCGCCGCCCTGCGGTCGCGTTTCGAGCTCACCTGGGTACGCGGCAACGTGGTCCGGGCCGTCGCGTCGACCGGCGCCTTCGGGTTGCTGGCCTGGGCGCTGGTGGCGCAGGGCCGGCTGTCCGGCTGAGCCGGGTGAGTGACCGACCGGGCCGCCGCCGGCTCAGTCGGTCGGCTCCGCGGTGCCGGCGCGCTGGAACGCGAGGGCCAGTTGGGTGAGGTCGAAGCCTTCGAAGTGCTGCAGGAACCGGCGGCGTACGGCGGCCAGGTGGCTGGGCCAGGACTCCGTCAGGCGGGCGAAGCCGGCGTCGGTGAGGACGGCGTTCCAGCCGCGCGCGTCCTCCTCGCACCGTTCCCGCCGGACCAGCCCCTGCGTCTCCAGCCGGATGATCGTGCGGGTCATGCCGCTGAGCGAGAGGTGGCAGAGCGCTGCGAGCTCGTTCATCCGCATCCGCCGCTCCGGCGTCTCGGAGAGGTTCATCAGCGCGGTGTACTCGGTGAGTGGTAGCTGACGGTCACCGACCATGTCGGCGTCGATCACGCGGGGCAGCACGTGCATCACCTGGCCCAAGGCGCGGACCAGGGCTTCCTCGTCCGGGCTGAGGGGTTGCGGAGTCGCTGCTGAGGGATCGGGCATCCTCATATCATACTTGTTTGACTGAGCAAATGCTTACCCTCCGTGTGACCACGCCCATAGGGCACATATTTGCTTGACCAATCAAGCACCGGTTAGCGTTCCCGTCGTCCGGCACGCACCTCTGAAAGGCACCACACATGACCAGGATCGGGATCATCCTCGGCAGCACCCGCCCGGGGCGTAACGGCGAGGCCGTCGCCCGCTGGGTGCTCGAGATCGCCAAGCAGCGCTCCGACGCGGAGTACGAGCTGATCGACCTGCTCGACTACCAGCTGCCGCACCTCGACGAGGCGTACCCGCCCTCAATGGGCCAGTACAGCCAGCCGCACACCAAGCGGTGGGCCGAGACGATCGCGTCGTTTGACGGGTTCATCATCGTCACCCCCGAGTACAACCACTCGACCTCGGGTGCCCTGAAGAACGCCATCGACTTCCTCTACGCCGAGTGGAACAACAAGGCCGTCGGCTTCGTCAGCTACGGCTCGGTCGGCGGCGCGCGCGCCGTGGAGCACCTGCGTCTGATCTCCGGCGAGCTGCAGATGGCCGACGTGCGCTCGCAGGTCGCGCTGTCGCTCTTCACCGACTTCGAGAACTTCAGCGTCTTCAAGCCCGGCCCGTTCCAGCAGGACGCGCTGAACACCACCCTCGACCAGGTTGTCGCCTGGAGCGCGGCGCTCGCCCCGCTGCGCAAGGGCTGAGCGTTCGCTGATCCGGATACGGCCGCGGGGGATCCCGCGGCCGTATCCGGGCATTCAGGCCAGCCGTGCGCCGGCGAGCAGGTCCAGCGAGAGCTGCCACAGTCGGGCCGCCGCCACCGGATCGGTCGCGTGGTCGGCCACGCCTCGTAGCGGCGTCTCCGGGCTGTGGCGTACCGCCTGCTCGCAGTCCTCGAAATACCGGCCGCCGATGCCCGCCAGATGCGGCCCCGCGGCAAGCAGCACAGAGGTCGCCGCGCCCTGCTGCGGGGTCTTGAAGTCGTACGCCGGAAGGCTCGCGTAGTCCTCCTCGGTGAGGTGCCGCCCCAGGTTCGTGGCGACGGCGCCCGGGTTGGCCGCGTTGACGGCGATGCCGTCGTCGGCCCAGCGCCGGTTCGCCTCGACAGCGAACAGCGCGGTGGCGGTCTTCGACTCACCGTAGGCGAGGAGACGGTCGTAGGGGCGTTCCCGGAAGTTGACGTCCTCGAAGACCATCGGGGCCTGAACGTGGGCGATGGAGCTCAGTGACACCACGCGGGCCCGACCGGCGCTGGCGAGTGCCCGGTGCAGCCCTGTGGCGAGTGCGAAATGGCCGAGGTGGTTCGTGGCGAACTGCAACTCCCAACCCTCCGCGGTCCGCATCTCGGGGGTCGCCGACACCCCGGCGTTGTTGACCAGCATGTGCAGGGGCCCGTCCCAGGCGGCGACGAAAGCGGCGACCGACCGTTGGTCGGACAGGTCCAACGACGCGACCCGGACCAGCCGGTCCACGGCCCCGGTGCCGATCTCCCGAGCGGCCCGTTCTCCGGCCCGCACGTCCCGTACCGCCAGGGTCACCTCGGCGCCGGCCATGGCGAGCGCCCGGGCGGTCTCCACGCCGATGCCCGAGGAGGCGCCGGTGACGATGGCGCGCTGCCCGGTCAGGTCGACACCGGCCACGACGTCGGTGGCGGTGGACCGGGCGTTGAACGGTGTGGTGACGCGTGTTTCAGCCATGATCGACTTCCTTGTGTCGGGTGTTCCCGGATGGCGATACCGGCCCGCCGTACTGGCGTACGGTGTCGCGGTTCAGCCCTGCCCACCGATCGTGCGCGGTGGTCTGCGCGGACGGCCAACACGCTCTTCCTGACGTGGCTACAGTCTGTTCCTGTGGCCACGCCCGAGCTGCGCCAACTGCGGTATTTCCTGGTCCTCGCGGAGGAGCTGAGTTTCACCAGGGCCGCCGCCCGCCTGATGATCGCCCAGCAGTCGCTGTCGCAGCAGATCACCGCCCTGGAACGCGTCCTCGGGGCGAAGCTGTTCGACCGTGACAGCCGTGGCACCACCCTGACCGACATCGGCGCCCTGTTCGTTCCCGAGGCGCGCGCCGTGACGGACCGCGCCGAGCAGGCAGTCACCGTCGTGGGGCGGGCCCTGCGGGGTGAGGTCGGGACCCTCCGGCTCGCCTTCCTGACCACCGTCGCCAACCACCTGCTGCCCCCGGTGGTCCGGGCGGTCCGCCACCACCTCCCCGACCTGCACCTGGCCACCGAGTCCACCAGCATCGCGCCCCTGGTCCAGGGCGTCCTCGGCGGGCAGTACGACGTGGCCTTCACCCGGACCCCGCTCGTTCCCGGCCTGGAGTCGAGGAGACTGACCACCGAACCGGTCTGCGCGGTGCTGCCAGAGGGCCACCCGCTCGCCGGGCGGGCCGAGTTGACGCTCGCCGACCTGGCGAACGAACAGTGGGTCATGACGCCGCGCAGCTCCTGGGAACCCTGGCACCGCGCCTACCAGGACCAGTTCCGGGAAGCGGGCTTCGAGCCGACCGTCGTTCAGGAGGAGGCCGGCGTGCAGAGCCTGCTCGGCCTGGTCGCCGCCGGACTCGGCGTCACCCGGCTCGCCTGCTCGGCGGCGAGTCTGCGCCGCACCGGCGTGGTGTTCGTCCCGCTGACCGGCGCGTACGCGCACACCGAGATGGTGTGGTTGGCGGGCAACACCGCCCCGGCGCTGCACCGGTTCCTGGACGTGGTCACGGAGCTCGCGGCGACGACCGACCTCACCAGCACCGGCTGACGGCGAGGCGGTCGGCTCACCGGGTCGCGAGGTGGTGGGTGGTGCCGTCGGCGACGGCGTGCAGCTTGTCAGGGTTGGCGACGGTGTGGATGGTGGTGATCCGGCCGTCGGCGTCGAGGTCGAAGCAGACGGTGGCGACCACCCGGCCGACACCGCTGAACACCAGCCCCGGCGCCCCGTTGATCTCGACCAGGACAGCGCGCATGTCGTGCGGCTGAACGCCCTGGTAGGTGACGGTGCCGATTGCCGCGAACCAACCGGCGACCGTCTCCGCGCCCCGGATCGGACGCAGGGCCTGGCGGACCTTCCCGCCACCGTCGGTCCACAGCGTCACGTCGGGGGAGAGCAGCTCCAGCAGGGTGTTGAGGTCGCCACCGGTCGCGGCGGCGAGGAGCCGCTCGGTGACCCCGCGCTGCTGGGACCGGTCCGCGGTGAAGCGTGGCCGCTGGCCTCGCACATGTTCGCGAGCACGGTGAGCGGTCTGGCGGACCGCGGCCTCGGAGCGTTCCACCGCCGCCGCGATCTCCGCGTGGCTGAAGTCGAAGACCTCCCGCAAGACGAACACGGCGCGTTCGAGCGGGCTGAGCGTCTCCAGCACCACCAGCATCGCCATCGACACGGACTCGGCGTCGGTGACGGCGTCCCCGTCGCTCAGGACGGGCTCGGGCAACCACGGCCCCACGTAGGTTTCGCGTTGCTGCCGGGCCGAACGCAGGCGCTGCACCGCCAGGTTCGACACGATCCGAGCGAGGTACGCCTTCGGGTCGGCGACCTGGGCGCGGTCCGCCGAGGACCATCTGATCCAGGCGTCCTGCACCGCGTCCTCAGCATCGGCCGCGCTGCCGAGGATCCGGTAGGCCACCGAGAACAGGAGGTTGCGATGGCGGTGGAACACCTGCTCGTCGGCGTCCGGCGGGCGCGTCACCGGGCGTCCCGCAGGCGGGTGAAGCGCCCGCCGCGCGGCCAGAACGCACCGGAGGAGGGCCTGGGTTGCCTGCCGCGCAGCGTGCGGGCGATCGACACCGCCGCGTGCACACCGGTCGGCATCCCGCTCTGACAGGTGCCGTGCAGCACCCCGTAGCCCTGCCGGACCGCGGCCGCGTCGCCGACCGCGTACACCTCGGGGTGCGACACCGACCGCAACGTGGGGTCGGTGACGACGCGACCGCGATCGTCGACGGTCAGCCCGGCGGCGGCCGCCAGCGGCGCCACCCGGGTACCCCCGGTCCAGAGCACGACGTCGGCCGCGAGAGCCTCCGCGCCGGCCAGCTCGACCCCGTCGGGTCGGACCCTGCTGACCGCCGTTCCGGTGACGACCTGGACGCCCAGGCGGGTCAGCGCGGCCCGCAGGTACGCCCGGACCTTCGGGCTCATGCTCGCCCCGGGATCCTGCCGACCCACCAGCGTGACCCCGAGCCCCGGGTGCCGTTCGGCGATCTCCGCGGCGGCCTCGACGCCGGTCAACCCGCTGCCGACGACGACGACCCTGCCGGTGCCGAGCCGGGTCAGCCGGTCCGCCAGGGTGGTCGCGCCGCTCGGGCTGTCCAGGGTGTACGCGTGCTCCTCGACGCCCGGCACCGCCGCCGTGTCGGTCACGCTGCCCAACGCGTACCTGCACGTCGGCCCGCCTGGTCCGTGCCGCGAGCTGGGTCGCCGCGGCCATGCCCGCGTAGCCCGCGCCCAGGATCAGAACGCGGTGCGTGCCCGCCGGGACCTGCCGTTGCGATGTGCTCATTGTTTCGCCTCTCTGATCGGATTGACGACCACGAGATGCGTGCCGCTGGTTGATCCGTGGCATCGCCGCGATGTGACGCCCGCCACGGGCAGTGTCGGACGGCCGCCTTCACTACCCTTGGCGTGATGAGCCGATCTGCCACCGCTGGTCGGGCTCCGCTCTGGCGGGACCGGACCTTCGGCACGTACTGGATCGCGCAGTCGCTCTCGGCGGCCGGCGACTCGTTCGCCTACCTGGCGGTGCCGCTGCTGGTGCTCCAGGCGACCGGGTCGGTGGCGCAGATGGGCCTGCTCACCGCCGTCGCGGGCGCGGCGTCCGTCGTCGCCGGGATCTTCGGCGGGGTGCTGGTCGACCGGTACGACCGTCGCACCCTGATGATCGCGGCGGACCTGACCCGGTTGGTGCTCTACGCACTGGTCCCTCTGGCGTGGCTCGCCGGCCCGCAGGTGTGGCTGCTCTTCGTGGTGCTGCCGATCTGCGAGGCGGCCGGCATGGTGTTCCAGGTCGCCGCGGTGACAGCGGTCCGCAACCTGGTCGACCGCGACCGGATCACCGAGGCCAACGGCCGGTTGCAGGCGACGTACGCGGCGGCGGCGGTCCTCGGCCCGCTGCTCGCCGGGGTGGTGGCGGCCCGCTTCGGTCCGCCGACCGCCATCGCCGTCAACGCGGCGAGCTTCGCGCTCTCGGCGGCCGGAATGTGGCTGATCCGACTGCGCCCGGTGCAGGTGGACGAGGCGGTGGCCCGGCAGCGCCCGCTGGCCGAGTTCCTGGCCGGGGCGCGGTTCCTGTGGCGACAGCCCGTGCTGCGGGCGTTGACCGTCCTGTTGTCGGTCTTCATCTTCCTCACCTACGGCTTCGTCGACGTGCTGATCTACCACGTCACGCACGACCTTGGCGGCTCCGAGGGCACCGTCGGCACGGTGCTCGGCCTGGCGGCGCTGGGCACGGTCGCCGGTGCGCTGCTGGTGGCCCCGTTGCGTCGCCGTCGGGGCTTCGGTGCCACCTGGATCGGCGCGCACACGATCTGCGGGTTCGCGGTGGCGGGTGTCGGCATCGCCACGACCGTGCCGGCGGTCACCGCGCTCACAGCGGTGTACCTGTGCTGCCTCAGCATCGGCGGGATCTGTTCGATGTCGCTGCGCCAGGAGATCACCCCCGACCATCTGCTCGGTCGGGTCACCTCCGCGTTCTGGAGCACCCACTACGCCCTCGGCCCGGCCGGTGCCGTCGTGCTGACCTGGGCCGCTGGCCGCTACGGTGCTCCGGCGGTCACGCTCGCGGCGGGCGCGGGATGTCTGCTGGTAGCGGTCGGCGGCCTCTTCACCCCGATCCGTCGCGCCGGTGGGGAGGCAGCCGCTGGACAACCCGGACTGCACCCGGCACCGGCCGGAGGCACCGTTGGTGGTTGAGACGCTATGGAGCTGATGCCGTAAACGATTCACACGGTGGCGACGGTGCTGCCGGTGGCGATGGCGCCGGTGCGGCCGGTGGTGGTCCGGCCGGTGGCGACGGTGCGGCCGTTGGGGACGGTCCGGGCGTTGGCGGTGGTCCGGCGGAGACGGTCCGGCCGGTGGCGATGGCGCCGGTGCGGCCGGTGGTGGTCCGACCGGTGGCGATGGCGCCGGTGCGGCCGGTGGTGGTCCGACCGGTGGCGATGGTCCGGGCGGTGGCAATGGTCCGGGCGGTGGCGGCGGCCCGGCTAGGGGAGCGGACCCGGCGGTGGGAGACGACTCGGGCAGCCGGCCAGCAGCCGATTCGTTTGCGACATCAGCTCCAAAGGCGCCGACCACCAGTACCGCTCCGACGGCGCCGCGTGGTCAGAACTCCTGGTACATCACGTGCAGGCCGACCCGGCCAAGGGTGGGGTGTCGGAACGCGCCCGGCACGGTGCCGACCACCGCGAAGCCCTCGCGCTGGTACAACTCCACCGCCGACCGGTTCGTCTGCACCACGGCGTTGAACTGCATGCCGGCGTACCCCTGTTGGCGGGCCCAGGTCAGAGCCTCGCGGCACAGCGCGGTGCCCACGCCCCGGCCCTGGTTCTCGGCGGCGACCATGAAACTTGCGGTGGCGACGTGCGCACCCGGCCCGGGTCGGTTGGTGCCCATCTTCGCGGTGCCGAGCACCCGTTGGCCGTCGACCGCCACGACGGTCCGGCCCGGTGCCGCCTCAACCCACATGCCGTACGACTGGTCGGCGGTCATCGTCGGGTCGTAGGGGAAGGTCTCCTGTGCCCGGATCACCTCCTCGATGATGGGCCACACCTGCGACCAGTCCTGGTCGACGAACTCCCGAATCAGCACCGGGGGAGGTTAAGCCGCGGGCGAGCCCCGGACAAACAGTTATCCGCTGGTGCATCCGGGCGGCACACCCGGTGCGAAGCATTCATCGTGACGAGACGTCACGGATCCGGCCGCTTCGACGAAAGGCCCGCTGATGAAGATCGCACGACTCGCCGCCCGGATGGCGGTGGGCGCCATGGCCACCGCGCTGGCCACCACCGCCGTCGCTGTGCCGGCGGCTCAGGCCACCGGCAAGCCCAAGCCGCTCGGCACCACGTCCCTCGCCCAGGTGCTCACCAAGGACAAGGGCGGGTTCGACCGCAACTCGCGGGACTTCGACGTGCTCACCGCGGCCGTGCTGGCCGTGCTGGAAGCCAAGCCGAACTCGCCGGTCAAGGTGCTCACCGACGGCACCGTGGCGCTGACCGCGTTCATCCCCACCGACGCGGCCTTCCAGCAGTTGGTCCGCGAGATCACGCAGGCCAAGAAGCTGCCGAGTGAGAGCGCGGCCTTCACCGCGGTCGCCGGGCTCGGCATCGACACCGTTGAGTCGGTGCTGCTCTACCACGTGGTGCCGGGCGCCACCATCGATCGCAAGACGGCGGTCCGGGCCGACGGCACGGACCTGACCACCGCGCTCGGCTCCACGGTGGAGGTCGACGTCCGTACCTACCTGTACTTCTTCCGCCAGGTGCGGCTGGTCGACGCCGACACCAACGACCGTGACGCGCGCGTCGTCACCTTCGACGTCAACAAGGGCAACCGGCAGATCGCGCACTCCGTGGACCGGGTGCTCCGCCCGATCGACCTGCCCTGACCGGCGGCGGGTGGCGTCCGACCACGCGTCGGACGCCGCCCGCGACGGCCGTCAGCCCGAGGCGAGGGCGGCGATCTCCTCGTCGAGCAGGGCGGCCAGCTGCGCGTACCGCCCGGGATGGCTCTGCGCGGTCATCCCACGGCTGGGCATCTCCACGGTCATCAGCAGGTACAGGTGCAACCGGTAGAAGGCGAGCCGGCGGCGGGCCGACGCGTCCAGCACCAGCGGCCGCGGTGCGGCGGCCTGGTAACCGCGCAGCAGCGGGTGCTCCGGGTCGTCCTCGACGCGTTGGAAGAGCCGCGGCGAGACCAGGTCCAGCAGGGGGTCGCCGTAGAGGAACCGCTCGCCGTCGACCAGGCCACAGAGCCGCAACCGGCCATCACCGTCGGGTGCCGCCAACACGTTGCCGTCCCAGCAGTCGAAGTGCAGCAGCGCCGGGCGGCGCACCTCGTCCAGCACGTCGGCGTGCCGCCCCAGTAGTTCGTGCAGGCGCTGCGGTGTCACCGGCAGTTGGATGTCCCAGTCGGCCGCGTCGGCCAGCAGTTCGTCGAGCATCGCCGTGAACGCCGCCCGCCAGGTCGCGCCGGCGGCCCGGCCGCCGTCGTAACCGAACCGGTCACCGGTCACCTGGTGCAACGCGGCGAGAGCCACCCCCAGGTCGTAGCGCGCCGGGCCGTCGTCGACCGCGCCACCGGCCTCGGCCAGGTCGAACAGCGACCGGCCGGGCAGCAACTCGGTGACCAACCACTCGCCGTACGCCGGGTCGGTGCCGTGCCACAGCACCGCGGGCACGGGCACCTGCGGCGCCCGCTCGGCGACGAGCCGGAAGTATCGATCCTCGGCGGCGCAGAGCCCGCGCTCGTAGCGCAGCTGCGGCGTCTCGGCCGACGGAGCCAGCTTCAGCACCACCCGACGGCCGTCGTCGAGCAGCGCCCACCAGACCGTCGCGTACCCACCCCCGGTCAGCGGACCAGCGTCGCGGACCCCGGCGCCCGGCCCGAACGACGCGCCGACCAGGTATGCCACATCGGCGCTGGTGAGGGACTGTTGGGTCGGGCTGACGGCGGTCACGACGTGGTGTCCCCCCGCCGGGCCCGTGGCGCGGAGCCCGCGGTGGCGCGGGTGGAACGGGGGACGGGGCCGGCGGTGTCGCGGCGGATCAGCTCGGCGGGGAGCACCTCGACCCGGGGCGCCGCGGCCCCGGGGCCGAGCACCAGGGACATCGCCCGCACTCCCATATGGACCAAGGGTAGTCGCACGGTGGTCAACGCGGGGGTCACGTCCCGGGCGATGGGCATGTCGTCGAAACCCAGCACCGACACCTGCTGCGGCACCGCCAACCCGGTGGTGCGCAGGGTGGCGAGCGCGCCGATGGCCATCGAGTCGTTGAGCGCCACGATCGCGGTCAACTCCGGGTCGGCGTCGAGCAGTCGGGCGGTGGCCTCGGCACCACCGTCGCGGTCGAACTCCGCGTAACGGATGCGTCGTTCGGGCAGCTCACGGCCCTGCTCGGTGAGCGCCTGCCGCAGACCGGCCAGCCGGTCGGTCGTGGTGGTCAGGATGCGCGGGCCGGCGATCACGCCGATCGCCCGGTGCCCCAGGCCGCACAGCTCCCGCCCGGCCAGGTAGCCGCCGGCCCGGTTGTCCGGCATCACCGCGTCGCCGGAGTGCTCGTGCCGGCCGATCACCGCCACCCGCCCGCCGGTGGCCTCGTACGCGGCGAGCTTCTCGTTGAGCTGCCGGGTGAACGCCTCGTCGTGGTAGCCCGAGCCGGCCAGGATCAGCGCCGCCACCTGGTGGCCGCGCAGCAGCTCCACGTACTCCAACTCGCGGTCCGGGTCCCGGTAGCTGTTGCAGATCATCAGCAGCCGGCCCTGGTCGGTGGCGACCCGTTGCAGCCCTCGGGTGATCTCCGCGAAGTACGGGTCGGAGACGTCGTGCACGATCACCCCGACCGCGCTGCGGTGCGAGCGGGCCAGCAGTTGGGCGTGCGCGTTGGGCACGTACTGCAACTCGGCGACGGCGGCGAGCACCCGCTCGCGAAGCTCGTCGGTGACCGGTTTGCTGCTGCCGTTGATGACGCGGGAAGCGGTGGCGGGTGAGACGCCCGCCCGGCGGGCCACATCGGACAGGGTCGCCATGGCCCGCCCCCTCGATCTGTTGACGGCGTTTCGTCGTGCCGGCTAGCGTCACCGTACCGCAGAGAAAGCCCTTTCCCGCAGGGAGGCACTGCCGTGTCCGATCGCTTCGCGGTACGTCGACCCGACGACCCTCCCGCCCGTGGCGCCACCCGCGCTGATCGGGCGGCACCGCTGCCCGGCGGAATCGGGGTGTCCCGGCTGCGCGTCTACGACACGGTGGCCCCCGACGGCCTGGTCGGCGGCACTCCGCACGTGCACCTGTGCTGCACCGAGGGGTACGTGGTGACCGACGGCGAGGGCGCGGTGCAGACCCTGACCACCGCCGGTTTCCGGGAGACGCCGCTGCGGCAGGGGGTGGTGGTCTGGTTCGAGCCGGGCACCGTGCACCGCCTGGTCAACGGGGACGGGCTGAGCATCGTGGTGCTCATGCAGAACAGCGGCCTGCCGGAGGCCGGCGACGCGGTGCTGACCTTTCCGCCGGAGGTGCTGGCCGACCCGGCCGCGTACGCCGCGGCGGCGGCGTTGCCCGACGGGGGAGCGCCGGGTGCGGATGTGCACGCCGCGTACCGCAGGCGGGATCTGGCGGTCGCCGGTTTCCAGGCGCTGCGCTCCGGCGGTCCGGCGGCGCTGGCCGCGTTCCATGCCGCCGCTGTCGCGTTGCGCCAGCCGTTGCTGGGGCGGTGGCGGCAGCGGTGGGAGGATGGCGCGGGCCGTGCCGCCGCCGGCACCGCCGGGCAGCTCGACGCCCTGGAGCGGGGGGATGCCGGGCACCTGGGCGACGCCGGGGTGTACGCGGTGGCCGCGCCGGTCGAGCGCGGCCGGTTGGGCATGTGTGGTCTCCTCGACACCTACCCGGCGGCCGGCTGACGGTCCGCAGGGCACCACCAGATCCACTGTGGACCGATGGGTGGTCCACTCGGTTTCACTGGAATCGGGGGTGTCCGAGGGCCGTCGACAGCCCGGTTTTCAGCAAGCCGAGTCGATCTCGCAGCGATCGGCGCCGGCTGGGTCGGCAATCGAACGGAATAGATCGAGGAAAGGCCTTGCCCGGCGTGAGGGTGCCGCCTACGCTCCAGGAAAGCGTTTGCCTGATCCGCCGACCGGCCCGCTTCACGAGCGCCGTGCCGGGCCCCGAGGAGGTTCCGCGTGACCGAGAACTCTTTGGACACGGCGGGCCGGCGGGCCGCCGACCAGACGGGCGGTGCGCGGGCGGCCGCCTCCGGGCCGGAAAGCCTCGCCGCGCCGGAGGCCGCTGACAGCGCGACGTCGTCCACAGCGGTGGCACCGCCACCCGGTGGTGGCCGTCCGCCACGCCCGACGCTCGGCCGGCGGGCGGTGGTCTTCGCCGACTCGCTCTGGCGTCCGGCGCTGGTGCTCGCGGTCTTCTTCGTCGCCTGGTGGTTCGTGGCGGCCCGGGAGTACGTCCCGAACTACCTGGTGCCCACACCCGGCCAGGTCTGGGAGACGATGACCACCCAGTGGTCCGAGCTGGCGCGGCACACAGTGGTCACCCTCTACGAGACGGTGCTCGGCTTCGTGCTGGCCGCCGCGTTGGGCCTGGTCACGGCCGTCGCCATCGCCTACTCCCGCACCCTGGACAAGGCGCTCTACCCGATCGTCCTGTTCGCTCAGGTCATCCCGAAGATCGCCATCGCGCCGCTGCTGGTGGTCTGGTTCGGCCTCGGCCTCACCCCGAAGATCATCCTGGCGGTGCTGATCGCGTTCTTCCCGGTGGTCATCTCCGGGGTGGCCGGGCTGCGCTCCACCGACCCGGAACTGCTCGACCTCGCCGCCACCATGGGCGCCGGCCCGTGGCGTACCTTCCGCAAGATCCGCTTTCCGAACGCGTTGCCGCACCTGATGGCCGGCCTGAAGGTGGCCGTCACCCTCGCCGTGGTCGGTGCCGTGGTCGGCGAGTTCGTCGGCGCCAGCGAAGGGCTCGGCTACGTCCTGTTGCTGGCCAACGGCAACCTCGACGCCCCGCTGCTGTTCGCCGACCTGATCCTGATGTCCGCCATCGGCATCGTCCTGTTCGTCCTGGTCGAGATCGCCGAAGCACTGCTCATTCCCTGGCACGCCAGCCGTCGCGCCGGCGTGTCCCTCACCACCTCCTGACCGACCCCATCACGGAGGCACCGATGAAACGCACCGCCACCACCATCCTGGTCACCGCCGCCCTGCTTCTCACCGCGACCGGCTGCGGTGGGGACGACCCCGCCGGCAGCACCAACGCCGACGGCAGCAAGCAGGTCACCCTCACCCTCAACTGGGTGCCCTACGGCGAGCACGCGCCCTTCTACTACGGCCTGCAGAAGGGCTACTACTCCGCCGAGGGCATCGACCTGAAGATCCTGCCCGGCAACGGCTCGGGCAACACGGTCAAGCAGGTCGCCCAGAAGCAGACCGACTTCGGTTGGGCGGACAGCCCGGTGCTGCTCAAGTCGGTGGCCAGCGGGATGCCGGTGCGCAGCCTCGGCGCGTACCTGGAGAAGGGACCCTCCTCGGTGGAGTTCTTCACCGAGGAGAACATCAAGACCCCGGCCGACCTCAAGGGCAAGACCGTCGGCGGCACCCCCGGCGACGCCCTCTACGCGACCTTCCCGGCCTGGCTGGAGAAGAACGGCGTCAAGAAGGACGACGTCAAGGTGGTCAACGTCGACGCCGCCGGCAAGATCGCCGCCCTGGCCGAGGGCAAGGTCGACGCCATCATGGGCTTCTTCCATGACCAGGCTCCCACCATCGAGAGCAAGACCGGCAAGAAGGTCGACGTACTGCTCTTCGCCGACTACGGGATGAACCTGCTCGGCACCGGTCTGGTCGCCAACACGCAGACCCTGCAGAAGGACCCGGAGCTGGCCCGCAAGTTCGTCCGGGCCACCCAGAAGTCCTGGGCCGACGCCGCCCGGGACCCGGCCGGCGCGGTGAGCGCGATGGCGGCCCTGGCCGAGAACGAACCGGCGCCCGAGGTGCTCACCAAGCAGCTCACCCTCAACCTGCCACTGATCGGCGCGGACGGCCCGCCCGGGGTGAACACCGAGGCCCAGTGGACCGAGACCATCGAGCTGATGTCCCGCTACGCCGAGCTGAAGGACCCGGGAGCGCCCAGCGCCTACTGGGACTCCTCGTACGCGGCGCAGGGGTGACCCGGTGACCCCCGCGCCGGCAGCCACCGGCACCGCCATCGGGATGTCCGGGCTGACCGTCCGGTTCACCACCCGGCGGTCGCAGACCACCGCCCTGGACAACGTCTCACTGGACATCGAGCCGGGCGAGTTCGTCACGATCGTCGGCCCGTCCGGCTGTGGCAAGTCCACCCTCCTGAAGATCGTCGCGGGACTGGTCACGCCGACCAGCGGCGAGGTGTCGTTGCTGCGGCGTCCGGTGCGCGGGCCGCAGAAGGAGATCGGCTTCGTCTTCCAGAAGGCCGCGTTGCTGGAGTGGCGCGGCGCCCGGGCCAACATCCTGCTCCAGGCCGAGATGCGCGGCATGGACCGGACGACGGCGGCCCGCCGCGCCGACGAGCTGATCGAGATGACCGGTCTGACCGGCTTCGAGAAGGCGTTGCCGCACGAGCTGTCCGGCGGCATGCAGCAGCGGGTGGCGCTCTGCCGCGCGTTGCTGCACTCCCCGCCGGTGCTGCTCATGGACGAACCGTTCGGCGCCCTGGACGCGTTGACCCGCGAGCAGATGAACGCCGAGCTGCACCGGATCTGGCGGGAGACCGGGACCACAGTGGTGCTGGTCACCCACTCCATCGCCGAGGCGGTCTTCCTCGGCACCCGGGTTGTGGTGATGAGTCCCCGGCCCGGCCGGATCATCCGCACCTTCCCGGTCGAGCTGCCGGCGCACCGCGACTACGCGCAGGTGATGTCGGATCCCCGCTTCGACCGGCTCGCCACCGACCTGCGTGGGTTGCTCGGCAGCGCGGCCGCCAACCACTGAACGCGGATCGGCACGACCAGCACGACGGAAGGAACACCATGACCCGCAGGTCGATCGGCATCATCGTCAACGGCGTGACCGGACGGATGGGCTACCGGCAGCACCTCGTCCGGTCGCTGCTGGCCATCCGCGAATCCGGTGGTGTGGCGCTGGCCGACGGCACCACCATCTGGCCGGAACCGGTACTGGTCGGGCGCAACGAGACGAAGCTCCGGGAGCTCGCCGAGCGGCACGGACTGACCGACTGGAGCACCGACCTGACCTCGGCGCTGGCCCGCGACGACATCGAGATCTACTTCGACGCGCAGGTCACCCAGCAGCGGGAGAAGGCGATCCGGCAGGCCATCGAGGCCGGCAAGCACATCTACACGGAGAAGCCTCTGGCCGAGGACACCGCGGCCGCGCTCGACCTGGCCCGGGCGGCGGACGCGGCCGGCGTACGGACCGGTGTGGTGCAGGACAAGCTCTTCCTGCCCGGTCTGCGCAAGCTCAAGCGTCTCGTCGACGGCGGCTTCTTCGGTCAGATCCTGTCGGTACGCGGCGAGTTCGGGTACTGGGTCTTCGAGGGCGACTGGCAGCCCGCGCAGCGGCCGTCGTGGAACTACCGGGCCGAGGACGGCGGCGGCATCGTGGTGGACATGTTCCCGCACTGGCACTACGTGCTGGAGGAGCTGTTCGGCACTGTCAACGCGGTGTCCTGCGTGATCGCCACGCACGTGCCCGAGCGGGTGGACGAGGCCGGCCACGCGTATCCGGCCACCGCCGACGACGCCGCGTACGCCATCTTCGAGCTCGACGGCGGGGTGATCGCGCAGATCAACTCATCGTGGACCGTGCGGGTGTACCGCGACGAGCTGGTGGAGTTCCAGGTCGACGGCGTCGAGGGCAGCGCGATCGCCGGCCTGCGGTCCTGCCGGGTGCAGCACCGGGCGGTCACCCCGAAGCCGGTCTGGAACCCGGACCTGCCGGCAACCGAGGACTTCCGCGCCCAGTGGGCCGAGGTGCCGGACAACGAGGAGTTCGACAACGGCTTCAAGGTGCAGTGGGAGGCGTACCTGCGGCACGTCGTGGCCGGCGAGCCGTTCCGGTGGGACTTCCTGGCCGGCGCGCGTGGGGTGCAGCTCGCCGAGCTGGGGCTGCGCGCGGCCCGCGAGGGCGTCCGCGTCGAGGTGCCGGAGCTGCGCTCATGACCGCGGCCGTGGTGCTGCCGGGTGGGCGACGGCACCGGTTCGCCGGGGGGAGCGGCTTCGCCCGACCGGACGCGCCGGCGACCAGCCGGATCGCGTACGCCGCCGCGCACGTGGTCGCCGATCCGGGCGCGGAGAACGTGCCGGGCGCCCCGGCGGCGGTGGACTGGGACACCACCCTCGCCTTCCGGCGGCACCTGTGGTCGTACGGGCTGGGGGTCGCCGAGGCGATGGACACCGCCCAGCGGGGGATGGGGTTGGACTATCCGGCGACCCGGGAGCTGATCCGGCGCAGCGCCGCCGAGGCCCGCGCGGTGGGTGGGCGGATCGTCGCCGGGGTCGGCACCGACCAGTTGCCGGCCGGTCCGGCCACCCTGGCGGCGGTCACCGCCGCGTACGCCGAGCAGCTCGACGACGTGCGGGCGGCCGGCGCCCGGCCGGTGCTGATGTGCAGCCGGCACCTGGCCGCCGCCGCGCGCGGCCCCGAGGACTACCTACTGGTGTACGACGAGCTGCTGAGCGCCGCCGACGAGCCGGTGGTGCTGCACTGGCTGGGCCCGATGTTCGACCCGGCGTTGACCGGTTACTGGGGTGCTGTCGACCTGAGCCTGGCGGCCGACACGGTCGTCGAGCTGATCAAGACCCACCAGTCCACAGTGGATGGCATCAAGGTGTCGCTGCTGGACGCCGACCGGGAGATCGCGTTGCGCCGTCGCCTGCCGGCTGGGGTACGCCTCTACACCGGTGACGACTTCCACTACCCGGAGCTGATCCGGGGCGACGAGGTGGGTCACTCCGACGCGCTGCTCGGGGTGTTCGCGGCCATCGCACCGGCCGCCGCCGCCGCGCTGGCCGCCCTGGACCGGGGGGACCTGACGGCGTACGACGAGATCTTCGCGCCCACCGTGCCGCTGGCCCGGCACCTGTTCGCGGCGCCGACCTGGCACTACAAGACGGGGATCGTGTTCCTGGCGTGGTTGGCCGGGCACCAGGACCACTTCACCATGGTCGGTGGCGCGCAGTCCGGGCGGTCGCCGGCGCACCTGGCCACACTGCTCACTCTGGCCGACGCCGCCGGGCTGCTGCCCGACGCCGAGCTGGCCGCCGCCCGCGCCCGGGCCCTGTTCACCGTGGCGGGGGTGGCCCAGTGAGCGCGAGGAGTGAGCCGGGTTTGCGAGCCCCGCAGTCGCGCGCGAAGACGAACCCAGTGAGCCTGACCCGCTTCTCGTTCAACCAGGCCACCGCCCAGCGTTGGCCGTTGCCGGAGGTGGTGGCCGGGTGCGTGGCGGCCGGCGTGCCGGGTATCGGCCTGTGGCGGGAGCCGGTGGCCGAGTACGGGTTGGCCCGTTCGGCGAAACTGGTCCGCGACGCGGGTCTCGCCGTCACGTCGTTGTGCCGGGGTGGGTTCTTCACGGCTGACGACTGGCGCGCGGAGAACCTGCGGGCCATCGAGGAGGCGGCCGTCCTCGGGGCCCCGGAGCTGGTGCTGGTGTCCGGTGGGTTGCCCGCCGGCAACCGGGACATCGACGGCGCCCGGCGTCGGGTCGCCGACGCGATCGGCGAGTTGGCCCCGCACGCCGAGGCCGCCGGGGTGCGGCTGGCCATCGAGCCGCTGCACCCGATGTTCGCCGCCGACCGGTGCGTCATCAGCACCCTGGGTCAGGCGTTGGACATCGCCGAGCGGTTCGACCCGGCGGTGGTCGGCGTGGTCGTGGACGCGTACCACGTCTGGTGGGATGACACGGTGTACGCGCAGGTCGCGCGAGCCGCCGACCGGATCGCCGCGTTCCAGGTCTGCGACTGGGTGACCCCGCTGCCGGAGGGGGTGCTGCTCGGCCGGGCATTGCCCGGCGACGGGTGCATCGAGCTGCGCCGGCTGCGCGAGGCGGTCGACGCGGCCGGTTACGTCGGCCCGATCGAGGTGGAGGTCTTCTCCGCCGAGGTGTGGGCGCGTCCGGGCGCCCAGGTGCTCGACGCGGCGATCGCCGGGTACCTGCGCCACGTTGTCTGACCTGCCCGAACGGCGGTGGCCGGCGGCGGTCGGCGCCTGGCTGGGCATTGGCACCGCACCCGCCACGCTGGTGCTCGGCGCGGCGATGGCCGCCCGGCACGGCGGCGCGGTGCCGGTGGCCGGGCTGCTGATCGGCGGGGCGCTGATGGCGGCCCTGCTCTGGGGGCAGGGCCGGATCGGTCTGCGCCGGCCGCTCGGCGACGGTGCGCCGTTGACGGCGGTGCTGCCCGCGTACCTGGGGGACACCTCGCGGCTGCTGCTGGCGGCGGTGCTGACGGCGTCGATGATCGGGTGGAACGGGTTCAACGTCGGCCTCGGCGGGGCGTCGCTGGCGGCGCTGACCCACCTGCCGGCCTGGGCCGGGCCGGCGTTGCTGGAGGTGGCGGTCCTCGCCGTCTCGTGGGCGCCGGCCCGGCTCGGCAACCGGGTCGCGGTGCTCACCACGCTCAGCGCTGTGGTGCTGGTCGGCTGGTGCCTGACGGTGCTGCCACCACCGGGTGCGCCGGTCCGGCTGGCCGCCGGTGGGCTCGTCGACGCCGCGGCGCTGATCGGGTACGCGGCGGTGTTCGCGCTGCGCGCGCCGGACTTCAGCGTGGGTCTTGCCCGGCGGCGGGACCTGGCCTGGTGCGTGGGGTTGTTGGTCGGGCCGGCGTTGCTCGGCGTGCTCGCCGGTGCCGGCCTGTGGCTGCGCACCGGCTCGGCCGACGTGGTGGCGTTGCTCGCCGCCGGCTCGGGTCTGGCCGGGTCCGCGAACCTGTTCGTCGCGGTGGCGGTCTTCGCGGCGGCGCTGACCACCACGTACTCCGGTTCGTTGGCGTTGCGTGGCCTGGCTCCCCGGCTGCCGGTGCGGGCGGCGATGCTGCTCGTCGCGGTGCTCGGCGGTGTGCTGGCGGTGGCGCGGTTCGACCGTCTGGTGCTGCAGTGGTTGACGGTGCTGGCCGCCGCGCTGCCGGTGCTGGTGGTGCCGATGGCCGTGGAGGCGGCGGCCCGTCGGCGCGGTCGGGTCCCGCGTACCGTGCCCGCCTGGTGCTGGGTGCCGCCGGCGCTGCTCGCGGTGGCCTGCACGCTCGCCGGCGTGGGTGCCGCCCCGTTGCTCGGGCTGGCCCTCGCCGCGGCCTGCACGGTGCTCTGGCGCCGCCGAGGTGGCGGAGGCCACTCGGTTGGTGGCGCTTAGCGGGTGGCGTGCGAGCCGTGGTCGCTGACCTGGGCATCGAACCAGTGGTGCAGGGCATCGCGAAGCGCCGCGTCGTCTGTGGCGTAGGTGACGCGCGCGCCGCCGGGAACCGCCTCGTACGTGATGGTGATCCGCCCGCCGTGTGCCCGAAGCGTTGCCAGGCCCGGCATCTCGGCGCCGTGGATGCGGGCGGGGTCGCTGAAGTCACCGCGCCGGAACCGCTCGACCTCGGAGCTCAGGTGGTGTTGGACCAGGGTGACCTGGGTGGTGTCCTGGGGGTCGTCGGCGACCACGGTCTGCACGCCGCCGGTGTCGCTCTTCGTGAAGCGGTGCGTGGTGCGTTCCAGGTCGAACGGCATGACGGAAGCCCCTCGATCGGCGACGTCAGCCTGCCGATCGGAGGTGGTCGTTGTCGGTATCGACGGCGCGGAGTCGTCGGCGCAACCGCCGGTCAGCGTGGCGGCGGCGATGGCCGCCAGGACGAGAGCCCGATGGGGGCGAGGGCGGTCAGAACGGTTCACCGGTGGCCTCCGCGAGGGTCTGGAGCGCACGCACCACTGCCGCGCGCTGGTCGTCGGGCACGCGATCGAGCAGGGCGGTGAGCCGGGTCCGACGGGCATCGGCCTGTCGGGTGGCGGCCGTGGCGCCCGCGGGAGTCAGCAGAAGCAGAACGCCACGACCGTCACCCTCGGCCGTCTCTCGGTGCACCCAGCCCCGGTTGACCAGGTTGCTGACCAGGCGGCTGACGGTGCTCTTCTCCAGACGCAGCCGGCGAGCCAACTCCACCTGCCGGATCTGCCCCTCCCGAGCAATCTCCACCATGGCGTGCGCCTCCGACACCGGCAAGGGCTGCCCGCAGGGTGTCCGGTCCGGCTGATGGAGGCCGAAATTGCGGACGAAACGCATCAGTGCTTCCTGCGCCGCGTCGAGCTCACCAGCCTGCATGGTTCGACAATACAACCAGATGGTTCGGCCGTTCAACCATTGTGGAGAGCCGCGTCGGAGCCTCTTGGGAGACCTGCTGGACGGTCACCCCTCCGTCGGGCCGACTCTGACCGGGGCGTACGCCCTGTGCCCGCGGGGTCCGGAAAAAGTGATCTAGGCGCGGCCGGCAGAACGTGATCTTATACGCACCGGCGATCCGTAACACCGCGCAAACCATCGATTAACCATCGGCGGCTTAGGTGGGGGAGCGCTCCCATGAGCGGGTCGCGTTCGATGAACAGCTCCACAAGGGAGCAACCGAAAGGAGCCTCGTGGCTACAGGCACGAGCAGAGACAGGGTGCGAAGACTAGCGATACCGACGCTGGTCTTCGCCCTGATCGCCGGCACCGCCGGCATCGCGGGACCGGCGTCGGCGGCCCCGGCAGGAACCAAGGGCGGCGGCGCGGGCGGGTACTTCACCCCCGGGTCCGACAAGAAGGTCATCCTGACCGACGGCGCCGACCGCCGACCGGGCGGCAGGAACGCGGCCGAGCAGCAGGCCACGGCGGACGAGAGCCGCCCGGGCAGGTACATCGTCGAACTGGCCGAGGAGCCCCTGACCTCGTACGCCGGTGGTTCGTCCGGGCTGGCGCGAACCCGCCCGGAGGCGGGTGACCGGCTGGACGTGACGTCCGCGCCGGCGCGGGCCTACCGCAGCCACCTCGACGCGCAGCGCAGCGCCGTCGCCGCCGCCGCGAAGGTCCAGGTCACCGCCGCGTACACCACCGCCTTCAACGGGTTCTCCGCGAAGCTGACCACCGAGCAGGTGACCGCGCTGCGGGCGGACAAGCGCGTCCGCGCCGTCACCGCCTCACGGGCGCTGGGCACCCCGACGCCCCCGCCCACCGCTCCGATCGCGACCACCCCGGCCACCGCCACCCCTGAACAGCGGGACCAGTCGGCGGGAGCGGACACCGCCGGCAGGCCGGACACCCCCGGCAAGCCCGGCAAGCCCGGCCCCGGTACCGGCGCGGGCATGGTGATCGGTGTCCTGGACACCGGCATCTGGCCGGAGAGCGCGTCGTTCGCCAAGAAGATGCCCGCCCCCGCGAACTGGCGCGGCACCTGCCAGACCGGTGTCGCCTTCGTGGCCGAGCACTGCAACGGCAAGATCGTCGGCGCGCGGTACTTCGCCGACTCGTGGCTCGCCTACGGCGGCACGGTGCCCGAGGGTGAGATCCTGTCGCCCCGCGACGTGGCCGGGCACGGCACGCACACGGCCTCCACCGCGGCCGGCCTGTCGCTGCCGAACGTCACCATCGACGGTCGCCGCTTCGGCCCCGTCTCCGGCGTGGCCCCGGACGCCCAGATCGCCGTCTACAAGGTGCTCTGGGGTGGCATGGGCTACGACGCCGACATCATCGCCGGCATCGACGCGGCCGTCGCGGACGGCGTGCAGGTCATCAACTTCTCGATCGGCTCCCAGCTCGGTGACTGGGAGGCGAACACCCCGATCGGCATCGCGTTCCTCAACGCCACGCTCGCCGGGGTCTTCGTGGCCGCGTCGGCCGGCAACACCGGCATCGTGAGCGGGGCGATCAGCAACGCGGCACCGTGGGTGACCACTGTCGGCGCGGCGGTGACCAAGCTCGACGAGGCGACGGTCAAGCTGGGCGACGGCACGAAGCTCGTCGGCGGTTCGCTCGACGCCCTGCCCGGTGGCGACTCGCTGCCGATGGTCTTCGGCGAACAGGCCGGCTCGCCCGACCTGGGCGCGGTCTACTGCGAGCCCGGCAGCCTCGACAGCGCCAAGATCAAGGGCAAGGTCGTCGCCTGCGCGCTGTCCGACATGTTCGGCTCCGCCGCCGAGATCAAGGCCAAGGGCGGGGCGGCGATGGTGGTGTTCGACCCGGTCGGCAACTACCGGATCAACTCCATCTTCAACTTCCCGGTGGTCTACCTGCCCACCGAGAAGCAGGCCGGCACCCTCTTCAACTACCTGATGCGCCACCCCACCGACGCGAAGGCCTCAGTGCGCAGCGGCGGTGACGGCTCCAGCGTCCCCGGCCTGCCCAGCGTGGCGGACTTCTCCTCCACCGGCCCGGACAAGGTGACCTTCGGCGTCTTCAAGCCGGACCTGGTCGCACCGGGGTCTGACATCATCGCGGCGGTCTCTCCGGCGGGCAACTTCGGCCGGAACTACGACGCGTACTCCGGCACCTCGATGGCCTCGCCGTACGTGGCCGGCGCGGCGGCGATCCTGCGCGCCACCCACCCGGACTGGTCGCCGGGCGCGGTCGCCTCCGCGCTGCGGACCACCGCCACCGACACCGTCGGCACCACCGACCCGCTGGAGCAGGGCAGCGGGTTCATCAACCTGGCCAAGGCCACCGACCCCGGCCTGGTCATCCAGCCGACGGCGAAGGAACTGGTCACGTTCAGCGAGACGGCCCAGCCCGACGGCAAGGAACTCAACCTGCCGGCCATCTCGTTGCGTGAGTACGACGGCACCCGCCCGGTGACCGTCACCCGCACCCTGACCAACGTGGGCAAGACGAAGGAGACCTACCGTTCGTCGGTGTCCGGCCTGCCCGGCATGAAGGTCACCGTGTCGCCGGCGTCGGTGACGCTGGCGCCTGGTCAGTCCGCCACGGTGACCATCACCGTTCGTCGGGGCGGCGCACCCTGGGACCGGTACGTGACCGGCTCGATCACCTGGCAGGGCAAGGCACACAGCGCCCGGATCCCGGTCGCCGCCCGCCCGTGGGGCATCACCCCCCGGCCGTACGCCGACGACGGCGAGGAGTTCGGTCGGATGACCAACGGTGCGTTCGGCTCGGTCCAGCCCGGCTTCACCGGACCGTTCGTCGGCCGTAGCACCGGCTACACGCCGATGCGGCGGACGTCGTACTCGATGCCGGCCGGCGTCTACGGCGGCGTGTTCGACCCGAAGGCGACCGGTGTGAAGAAGGTCGACTTCACAGTGCCGGCGAACACCGCCGGCATCGTGGTCGAGACCACCACCGACGACCCGAACACGAACCTCGACCTGTACCTGTACAAGGGCGACAAGCTGATCTACAGCAGTGACAGGTACTGGACCAGCACCGAGCAGGCCTACAAGTTCCTGCCCGAGCCGGGGCGCTACACGGCGTACGTGTTCGCGCAGTACCCCGGCAGTCCCGTCGTTGACTTCCAGCTCGGGCACGCCATCATCGGGCGCAACACCACGTACGCGGGTGCCACGTTGGAGGCTCCCGCCAGTGTGGAGCGCGGCCTGACGTACTCGTTCAAGCTGAAGCCGACAAAGCCGCTGCCCGAGGGTGACTTCTGGGCCTACACCGAGTGGAGCACCAACGGCACCGTCGTCCCCGGCAACCTCGTCTACACCCAGCAGAGTTCCTGGGAGTAGACCGTTGTGAGCTGTGGGGCGGTGCCGTCGCGCACCGCCCCACAGTCCGCGTCCGGATCAGAGTGTCAGTCGTTCGACGAAGGCGCGGCGCGAGTTGACGTCGCTCAGCGGCAGGGCAGTCAGCTCGTAGCCGAGCTGGGTGTAGGCGGTGACCATGGCGTCATGGGTGCGCACCGCCTCGGTGAAGTCCTGGTATCGCTCGCTGTCGTTGGTATATATCTCCGGCCAGGGCGGGGCGACGAAGACGCGCCGGTGATAGCGGAACTGGCGTGCTGCGGCCGCCAGGTGGTCCGGCACCGGCCAGCCGAGCAGCAGGTGGTAGCCGACCAGGTCCGGAATGCCGCGATCGAAGAAGACCGGACCGGTGTGTTGGCTGGCCTGACGGTAGGAACGAATCTCCCAGCTCAGCGTGATCTCGGCGTACAGACGGGAGTCCGCGCCGTGCACGGCCTGACCGCCGATCCGAAGCTGGTCCTGGATGATCTGCCGCCCCGCTTCCTCGACACACGCGTATCCAGCTCGCCGCAGGCTGTCGAGCAGCGTGGTCTTTCCGGCACCCGGCCCACCGGTGATGACGACGTATCGATTGCTCATGCGGGCTCCCTCAGTCAGGCATGTCAGGTGCCCCCGACCTCTCCCGGCACGGTCGGCGAGGCTCGCCTAAACAGCTTCACCCACGCTTTCGGCTCGCTGATTGGCGTCACCGGTGCAGTCGGGGGACCATCTACCGCGCCGCGCCGCGCCGCGCCGCGCCGCGCCGCGCCGCGCACGCCGCCGGCCGGCCGGTCAGCGGGACCACGGACATCTGAGCCCCGGGCGCGGCCGGTGGAGTAGATCGTCTGGGCGCGCACCGTTCGGTGAGTAACACCGTCGTGCGACCGCCCGGTCGGTGCGCCCGCGCTGCTCGGCGAGTGCGGGCAACTCGGTGTTGCCGGCGAGCTGCCACCGGTGGTGGGCGGAGATCGACCCCGCCCACCACCGCGTGACGGTCAGCTGACCGTGATGGTCAGGTTGATCGAGCGCGTTTCCCCGCTGCTGTAGGTGGTGGTCACCCGAGCGGTGAAGGTGCCCCTGCGGGGGTAGGTGTGGGCGATCGAGCGCAGCGTCGCCCCGTGCGTGACGGCGCTGTTGTCACCGAAGTCCCACGCGTAGTCGGTGATGCTCTGCCCGGACGGTGCCGTCGCGGTGGCCGTCAGCGTGGTGTTCAGCGTTCCGGTGCCGCTGGCCGGGTTCGCCGCCAGTGACAGCGTCCCGCCCGGCTCCTGCTTGACCCCGGCGCCGTTGAACCGTAGCCAGTCCAGGGCGAGCAGGTCCGGGGTGCCACCGGTCTGGGCGGCGTTGACGAACCTGGCGTACAGGGTGGTGGTGCCGGTGGGCTTGTTGGTCAGCGTGACGGTGGGGGAGACCAGGTTGTCCCATCCACCGGTCGAGCCGATGGTGGCACTGCCGATCAGCGTGCCGGTGGGTGAGCCGGTGCGCAGTTCGATGGTGCCGCCGAGCCCGCCGTTGGTCACCCCGAGCGTCACCGACCCGATGTTGCGCAGGTCCGCCGGCCCGAACGCCACCCAGTCGTTGTGGTCGACCTCGCCGAGCCGCTTGCCGGCGCGGGCGGTGGCCCGGTCGTTGACGGTGACGCCGGACTGGGCGCTGAAGTGCTCCGCCTCCTTGCTCTTCGGCTGCAACTGGACACGGGTGGAGCCGGTCAGCGCCGGTACGCCACCGGCCGCGCCGCCGTCGGTGTACTGCGCGGTGATCAGGGTGTAGAGGTTCTGCCCCGGCCCGTGGCCGTCACCGGCGTCGGCCTCGGTGGCGAGCAGCCCCGAGCAGCCGGTGTAGACGTCCAGCGGGTGGGCGTGCTGGTCGTGGCCGAGCTGCGTCTGCACTGTCACCTTGGCGCAGTCGATGGTGGCGTCCTCCGGGTCGGTGACCGTCACCGTGTACGGGATCTTGTCGCCGAAGTCGAAGAAGCCGCCGTCGGGGACGGTGATGGTGACCGTCGGTCGGGTGTTGCCGACGACCACCTCGGTGACGGCGGTGGCGGTCAACCCGTTGCCGCTGTTGCGCACGGTCAGCCGGGCGGTGTATTTGCCGGCGGTGGAGTAGGTGAAGCTCGGGTTGGCGGCCGTCGAGTCGGTGCTGCCGTCGTTGGTGAAGTCCCAGGCGTAGCTGAGCGCCGTGCCGTCACCCGCCGTCGTGCCGGCCGAGGAGAAGCTGACCGACAGTGGCGCGCGCCCGCTGTCCGGGGTGGCGGCGATCTTCGCGGTCGGTGGCCGTCCGTTGGCGACGTAGTCGATCCGGTAGATGCCGGCTCCGGCGTTGCTGCCGCCGCGTCCGCTGCCGGTGCCCTCGCCGAAGTCGATGACGTAGAGCGAACCATCCGGGCCGAACTCCGCCTCGAAGGGCTGGATCCAGCTCATGGTGTCGAAGATCCCGTTGATCGACTGGAGGTCACCCACGGCGGTCGGCGCGAAGCGGGCGTTGCTGAACGTCTGCGCCGTCTTGTGGATCGACAGCGTCTTGAACCACCTGCGGGTCAGCTCATAGGTGATCCACTTGCCCTCGAAGTACTCCGGGAACTTCGTGGTGCGGGGGTTGGCCGGGTCGTAGTCGTAGACCGGGCCGCTCATCGGCCCGCCACCGCCGGTGCCCAGCTCGGGGAACTGGGTCGAGGCGGAGTACGCGTACCAGACCAGCGCGGACCGGGCCGCCGGCAGGGTGGTCAGACCGGTGTTGTTGGGCGAGTTGTTCACCGGCGCGGCGCAGTTGAACTTCGCCCCGGAGGTGTTGGTGGCGAAGTTGTAGTCGTTGAACGGGATGTTGTTGCCCACGCAGTACGGCCAGCCGAAGTTGCCGGCGCTGGTGATCCGGTTGAACTCGACAGTCCCCTCCGGGCCACGGTTGGGGTCGGCGGCGCGGGCGTCCGGGCCGTAGTCGGCCACCAGCACCGCATTGGTCTGCGGCTCGATGGTGATCCGGAACGGGTTGCGCATGCCCATCGCGTAGATCTCCGGCCGGGTCCTCGCGGTGCCGGCCGGGAAGAGGTTGCCGCTGGGCACTGTGTACGTACCGTCGGATTGTGGGGTGATCCGCAGGATCTTGCCGCGCAGGTCGTTGGTGTTGCCGGCGGTGCCCTGGGCGTCCCAGGCGGCGCGGCCGGCGCGTTCGTCGATCGGGGTGTAGCCGCTGGAGGCGAACGGGTCGGTGTTGTCACCGATCGCCGCGTAGAGCCGGCCGGCGCCGTCCATTGCCAGCGACCCGCCCATGTGCGAGTTGGCCCGGCCCTCGCCCCGGTAGGTGGGGACGGCCAGCAGGCGTTGCTCCGAGGAGAGCGCGACGCTGTTGTTGGCGACGGTGAACCGGGACAGGTTGAGCTGTTTGAGGGTCTTGTCCGACCAGAGCAGGTAGATCCAGCCGTTGCTGGCGAAGTTGCGGTCCAGGGTCATGCCGAGCAGCCCGTCGGACTGGTCGGTCATCGCCGAGGTGTACGCGAAGTCCAGCAGCGTGGTGACCTGGAGCGTGTCCTGGTTGACCACCTTCAGCGCCCCGGTGCGCTGGATGTAGTAGACCTTGCGGTCCGGGCCGACGGCCAACTCGAACGGGTCGGCCAGGTTCTCGGTGACCAGGCCCACCCGTTCGAAGTTGCCGGTCTTGGTGGCCGAGCAGTCACCGGCGACCGCGCCGGCCGCCCACTCGATGCCGTAGCGCAGGTGCTCGAGGAAGGTGGCGCTGCTGAACTGGGAGCTGGCGTGCCCGCCGGCGGTGAACCAGGACCGGCCGCCGTCGTAGCGCTGACACCAGGAGTACGCGTGGTCGACGCCCTCGTCCAGGCCGTTGATCCCGTCGCGCACCTTGATCTGCGCGAGGGTGTGCACCTTGCCGGTCGGGTTGGTCCGCCAGTTGTACCACTCCTCGCTCTGCTCCCAGAGCTCCGGCAGGTTGCGGGTGGAGGGGTGCGCCCGGTCGAGCACCTTGACCCGGCCGGGGAACGTGCCACCGGTGGCGGAGAAGTCGGGGTGGTAGTCGAAGATCGTGCCGACCAGGCCTTCGTACCACTGCCAGTCGCGTTCGCTGGCCGAGGCGGCGTGCAGGCCGGCCCAGCCGCCGCCGTTGCGGATGAACGTCTGCAACGCCGCCCGCTGGCTGGCGTTGAGCAGGTCGCCCGAGGTGGGCAGCGAGTTGGTGTTGTTGAACACGAGAGCGTCGAAGGTGGCGAGGTTGGCGTCGGTGAACGCCGCCGCGTCGGTGGTGGCGACGACCTCGAAGTTGTGGGCGGCGCCCAGCTGCTGGATCGCGGCGATGCCGGCCGGGATCGAGTCGTGGTAGAAGTTGGTGATCTTGGAGAAGACCAGCACCCGGAAGCGCGGGGCGGCCTCGGCGGGCAGGGCGGTGGTGGTGCTCACCACGGCGGCGACGGCGAGCAGGATCAGGCAGAACGCGCGGAGGTGTCGGGGCATGGGGGCGCTCCCTGTTGGACGGTGAGGGGTCGGAAAGCGCTTTCTCGCTGCCCGCATCACGGTACTGACAGCCAGTGACAACCGTCAATAGCGCTCTGGTAAGCGGTTTCCCGCGCCGTTGCGGCTGGTGACCTTTGCACTACGCTGCTTCCTGCGAGATGCGGCGATGAGGAGTACCGGTTGACCGACATGCGCGGCGACGGGCCGGAACGGCCCTGGGGTGAGCTGGTGACGGTCATCATGGACAGGTACGACGCGCTTCCGCCGCTGCGTCGGATTCGTCCGGAGGTGGAAGCGGCGGCGGCCGTCCTGGCTCGCACCGGTTTCATTCGCGCGGCCAGCGACCTTCCCCGCGACGGGCTCGCCGCCAGCGTGAAGGAAGCCATCCGCGAGTGGTCCCCGAACCCGCGCCGGCTGGTGGTCTACTGGGCCGGTCACGGCAAGGCCGTGCACGGCGGCGAGTTTTTTCTGTGCTGCCGGGACACCACCGGCCCGGAGCCGGCGCAGGAGACCGCGATGTCGGCGCGGCGGCTCGGTGAGCTGCTCGCCACAAAGGACGTCGCCGAGATCGTCGTCCTGGTCGACGCGTGCGGTGCCGGTGGTGCCGCGGACGAGATCGTCGACGGGTTCCGACGGCAGGCGGAGCGTCGCGTCGCGGCCGGTGGCGGCCGGCCCAACATCGCGGTGATCAGTTCCGCGAGCCGGTTCGAGGTGGCGAAGGAACTCGTCTTCTCCCGGGCGCTCGCCGAGGTGCTCAGGGACGGCCCGCCACCGGATCCGTCGTACCTGCCGTGGACCGACCGGGACCGGCACATCACCCCGAACGAGCTGGCTCAGGCGCTGCGGGTGAAGCTCGCGAGCATTGATGCCGGCCGGATCCTGCAGACCCCCGACCATGACATGGCGGGCATGGTGGGCCGGTTCTTCCGTAACCCACGGCACCGCGGCTGGCTGCCAGACGTCAACGTCGACGAGCAGCGCCAGCGAAACGCGTTGCTGCCGGCGGACGTCGTCGAGCACTTCATGCTCAAGTTCCGGGGCATCGATGCCGGAGACGACCAGGGGTGGTATTTCACCGGTCGGCACACCGTACTGCGACGGATCGTGGCCTGGCTCAACGACGACCGGCCGGGCATGCTCGCCGTCACCGGGTCCCCGGGGTGCGGCAAATCGGCAGTGCTCGGTCGGCTGGCGATCCTGTCGGTCCCGGACTACCGGCAGGAGGTGGAGATCCACGGTGGCCTCAGCGGGGTCCCGGTGGACACCATCCCGACAGCCGGGTCGATCCACGCGGGAGTGCACGCCAAGAACAAGGCCATCCTGGACTGTGTCAACGAACTGTCCGAGGCCCTGAACATCACCGCGCCCAGCCGTGGTTGGCAGACCGCGAGCGAGTTCGTGCACCGGGTCAGCGAGGTTCGCCGTCACCGGGCGACGATCCTGCTGGACGCGCTGGACGAGGCACAGCACCGCGACATCCGCCTGATCGCCTCGGAACTGCTGCGACCGCTTGCCGAGCTGCCCGGCATCAAGGTCCTCGTGGCTACCCGGCCGGACCGCTCGGGCGACCCGGTGAGCGCCGAGCAGGGGCACCGGCCGTTGCTGCGTGCCCTGGGGGTGAGCGACGACCAGGTGATCTGGCTGGACCGCGACGCCGACCAGGACGCGGACATCGCCAGCTACTCGTTCCGGCGGCTGACCCACACCGCAGGCTCTCCCTACGTGGGACGCGACGGCGAGGCCCGGCGCGCGGCGGAGGAGATCGCCGCCCACAGCAACGGCGTGTTCCTCTTCGCCCGCCTCCTCACCCGACGACTCGCCCGGATGCCGCAGGTAGCGGACCTGGGATCGCCGCAGATGCGCAGCCTGCTCAGCGGCAGCGTGGTCGATGCCTTCGCCGAGGACCTCGCCCGCTTCGGCGACCACGAGCGCAGAGTCCGTGACCTGCTCACCCCGCTGGCGTGGGCGGAGGGCGCCGGGCTGCCGCGCCGGGACGTGTGGCTCACCCTCGCCAACGCCGTCACCGACGGCGGTCGGTACACCGAGGCCGACCTGCACTGGTTGATGGCCAACGCCGGCGCGCACCTGGTGGAGTCGAGTGAGGACGGCCAGGCCGTCTACCGGCTGTACCACCAGTCGTACAACGACTACCTCCGACGGGGCACCCAGACCCGGCGGGTGCAGGCGCTCATGACCAGGGCTCTGGTCGGCCTGACGACGATCGATGGCGTCCGTCGCTGGCCGGACGCCAATCCGTACGTCCTGCGGCACCTGGCGACGCACGCCGCTGCCGGTGACAGCCTGCCGGAACTCGTCGACGACAGCGCCTTCCTGCTCTACGCCGAGCCGACCCGGCTGTGGCGGGTCCTGGCCGGTGTCGACCACCGCGATCGGCCGTTGGTCCGGCTCTACTGGCGCACCGCCGCCGATTTCCCGGACATGTCCACCGCGCAGCGCGCCGCCGCGTTGCAGTCGGTGGCCCTCGCGCACGAGCCGGAAGCCCTGCCGCTGTTGCACCCGGTCGACGAAGTCCCCTGGCGGGGCCTGTGGGGCCGGGGCGAGCGCAGCGCCTTCCACCGACGCCTGGCCGGGCACACCAGCGCGGTGACCGCGGTGGCGATCCGTGAGGTGTCGCGCGACGTGGTCATCGCCACGGCCAGTGGGGACGGCACCGTCCGCGTCTGGGACACGACAGGCAACCACCGGGCGACGCTGCGGGGGCACCGCGCTCCGGTGCTCGCCGTCGAGATCGTCGCCGTCGACGGGCGGAACTTCGTCGCCACCGGTGGCGCCGACGGCACGGTGCGGCTGTGGGACCTCACCACCGGCGCGCAGGAGGCGTCGGTGAGCCACGCAGGCGGTTGGGTGCACGCGCTGGCGGCGGTCACCCTGCCGGACGGGCGGGCGTTGCTCGTCGGCGGCGACGAGGCGGGCAGCGTGCGGATCTGGGGGCTGCCGGCCCTGAACCTGCATGCCACCCTGCCGGACCATCTCACGACGGTGCGGGCGATCGTGACGGCCCAGGGCCGGGACGGCCGCTTCCTCATCGTCACCGGCGGCGACGACGGCCGGGTACGCCTCTGGGACCCCGAGGGGTGGGTCCTGCTGCGGACGTTGGGGACCACCGGTTGGATCTACGCGTTGGCGGCGGCCACCATCGGCGGTCGGCTCCTGCTGGCCACCGGCGGTGCGTTCGGCACGGTGACGCTGTGGGACGCGGGGACCGGCGAGTCCCACGTCAGCTGCACCGGTCACACCGGAGCGGTCAACGCGCTCGCCTTCGGTGAGATCGACGGCCGGACGGTGCTGGCCACCGCCGGAGACGACGGCGGTGTCCGCCTGTGGGACCCGGTGAGTGGCTCCGCGCTGCGCACGCTGCGGCATCCGCCGTCGGTGTACCACGCCGAATCCGACTGGGCCGGCGAAGGCCGCCGGATGCTGGCGCTCGAAGGGCCGGAGGGTCCCGGCGATGAGCAGGAGCCGCGCGACGATCCGCCCGGCGACCGGGAGTCGATCCTCGCCCTGGGGTTCAACACGGGTCGAGGGCCGGCGGTGCTGGCCACCGGCGGTGCCGACCGCACCTTGCGGCTCTGGGAGACAGTGACGTCGACCGGCGGCGCCACCCGGGACGACGGCAGGTTCACCACCAGCGCGGTGTTCACCCGGATCGGGTCCGAGCACGTGCTGGTGACCGGCGGCCGTGACGGGCGGGTGCTGGTCTGGGATGCGATGACCGGACGGGTCCGCCAGCCCATCGTCGGGGTCGGCGCGGTGAACGCCCTGGCGGTCACCGAGCTGGGTGGCCGGCCGGTCGTCGCCGTCGCCGCCGGCCAGTCCGTGCGACTGTGCGACGCCGCCACCGGCGACCTGTTGGACGCCACCCGTGGGAACGCCGTGCTGTCCGTCATGGCGGTGGCGTTCTGCGACCTGGGGGAGGGCGTTCTGGTCGCCTACACGGGCGACCTGGGGCAGCTTGTGCTGTGGTCTCCGGCGACGCACGAGAGGTGGACGGTGCAGACGGCGGGCGGTCGGGTCAACGCCCTCGCCGTCGCCGTCCACGGGGACCGGAGGGTCGTGGCGACGGTCGGCTTCTCCGACACCGTCGAGCTGCGGGATCTCGGTGGCGAAGAGGTGCAGCTGCTGGCCGGGCACAAGGGCTACGTGCGGGCGCTCGCGGCCGGTAACCTTTCCGGCCGATCAGTGCTCGCCACCGGCGGGCAGGACAACAACGTCGTGCTCTGGGACGTCGAGCGGGGCGAAAAGATCCACACCCTGCGGGGGCACGGGGAGGCGGTGAACGCGCTCGCCATCGGTGAGATCGACGGGCGCACGGTGCTGGCTTCGGGCGGCGACGACCGCACGGTGCTGCTCTGGGATTGCCGGACCGGCCAGCGTCTGGCCCAACTGACCAGCCAGACGGCGGCCGTACGCGCACTGACGATCATTGAACGTGACGGTCGGACGCTCCTGGCCAGCGGCGGCGACGACGGGGTTCACATGGTGGAGCTGCGGCGACTTCCGGTACCGCCCGAGCAGAGCGGGGCGACGGGCGGCCGCCGGCAGCGCGTCCCGGCGGATGGGCCGGTCTTCGCCCCGGAACCGGAGCCCTCCTCCATGGCGGCGACGCCGACCCCGCCGGAAGAGTCAGAGGGTCGGCGACGCCGCACCTGGATGCCCTGGCCCCGAGGGAACTGAACCATCCGAACCATCCGAGCGGAGGAGCCGCATGCCCACCCGTGACCTGGTCGTCATGGTGCCCGGGGTGACGGGGAGCGTGTTGACGCTGCCCGGGCGGGGCGACGTCTGGAATCTGTCCTGGCCCACGGTCGCCCGAGGCGCTGCGGCGTTCGCCCGTACCGTCGAACTGCTGCGCCTTGCCGAGGGTGCGCCGGGGACGGACGGGCTGCGGCCGGCGGGTCCGGTTCGCGGCCTCCACCTGTGGCCCGGGTTCTATGGCGGCCCCGGGTACGACCGCCTGCTGCGACAGCTCACCGATGCCTTCGGCCCGGCTCTGCGGGTGTTCAGCTACGACTGGCGGCGGTCGAACCGGCACACCGCGAGGCTGCTGAACGAGCACGTACGGTCCTGGTTGGACGAGTGGCGGCGCGGCGCTGGCGGCCCGAGCGCCAAAGTCGTCTTCGTCTGTCACTCGATGGGCGGGCTCGTCGCCCGGTACCTCATCGAGGTGCTGGGTGGCCGGGAGCTGACCCGCCGACTGGTCACACTGGGCACGCCCTACCGCGGCTCGGTGAACGCGGTGCGGGCGTTGACCGGCGATGCCTTCCGGCCACTGCGTTCGCTCGGCTGGGACACGCTGCTGACCGACGTCACGCGGACCTTCCCGTCACTGTACGAGCTGCTGCCGACGTACCGTTGCGTGGACGTCGGCGGTGGACCGGCGAACGTGCGGGACGTGGCCCTGCCGGGGCTGCCGCCGGACGCGGTGGCGTCCGGACTGGCCTTCCATGACGAGATCGCCGCGGCGGTGCGGGTGAACGGCCGCCCCGAGTACACAGTTCACGCGGTCGCCGGCAAACGCCAGCCCACCTGGCAGAGCGTGACCGTCGACCGGGACGGCCTGTCGTACGGGAAGGCCTACCAGGGTCGGGACTATCTGGGCGACGGGACGGTGCCGCTGTTCAGTGCCGTGCCACCGGAGTGGGCCACCACCGAGGAGGCAACCTGCTTCGCCGAACGACACGGCCCGCTGACCGCGTCGCGTCGGGTGCTCGACGTGATCCTCGACAAGATCGATCCCGTCGACCTGGGGGAGATCCTGGCGCCGCCGGTGGAACTCGGCCTGGACGTGCCCGAGGTGGCGGTGGCGGACACGCCGCTGCCGGTGGTGGTGACCGCCGATCGGCCGGACCTGCTCCTGCACGCCCGACTCGAGTGCCCGGACCGCGGCGAACCGGTCGCCGTGACCATGCTGCGTCCCGACGGGCACTGCCGCTACGACGGCTACCTGCTGCCGCCGGTGGGGACCTGGCGGATGGTCGTCGAGGCGGTGGCCGAGGTTCCTCCGGTGGCCATCTCCGACCTCGTCTTCGTGGCACCGGCGGGGTGAACCGCCGCTCTCCGATATGGCGCGCTGGTGTCAGTCCGCGCGTGCCGGTTCCGCCGGTCGGGTGAAGAAGCGCACGATGTCGTCCGCCGCGGTAGGGGACAGCATCATGGCCTGGACCCGTGCGGACATCTCGGCGATCGGGTGGATCCTGGTGAACATCGACTCTTCGTAGCCACGGATCGCCGCGTTCGGGTCGGCCGGATCGGCGGCGAGTCGGCCGGCGAGTTCCGCCGCGTCGAGCATGGCCTGGTTCGCGCCCTCGCCGACCGGCGGCATGAGGTGCGCGGCGTCGCCGATGAGGGTGACGCCCGGCCGGTTGGCCCAGCGCGTACCGAGGGGCATCGCCTCGATCAGGCGTGGCGTCGGCGGGCTGTCGGCGGCCGCGATGAGTGCGGTGAGGCGGGGGGCCCAGCCAGCGAACAGGTCCAGCAGGGCACGCTTGCTGCGGTAGGTGTCGAGGGGCTGCTCCGGCGCGCGCAGCGAGATCCCGACCCGGAGGCTGCCGTCGCCGAGACGTTGGGCGGCCAGGATCTGGTTCGCGCCGACGCACCACAGGTTCCCGGGGCCGACCAACTCGGCGAGGTCGGGACGGCGCCGGTCGGCGTCCTCGACGCTCAGCTCCACCAGGGTCGCCACATAGGACAGCGCGACGTCGGTCAGCAGCGGGCGGACGACCGAGCGCGCGCCGTCCGCGCCGATGAGGATGTCGCAGGAGGCCCGGTGGCCGTCGTGGAACGTCAGATCCCAGCCCCCGTCGGGGCATGCGGTCGCCGCGACGAGCCGGTGCCCCCAACGAACCGTGCCGCTGGGCAGGGAGTCGAGCAGGAGATCACGCAGGGCGCTGCGGTCGATCTCGGGTCGCCCGGAGAATGAGCCGGGTTGCGGCACGTGGTGCACCAGGGTGCGCCCGGTCGGGTCGAGGATGCGATGTTCCTCGCCCTCGGGCCGCGCCTCCGACTGGAACCGGTCGGCGAGACCCGCCTCGGCCAGTGCCAGCTGCCCGGACTCCGGATGCAGGTCGAGGGCGCCGCCCTGAGGGCGCGCGGACCGGCTCGCCTCGCGGTCGTACACGACCGCGTCGATGCCGTGCCGATGCAGGATCCGGGCCAGCGTCAACCCGCCGAGGCCACCACCGGCGATCGCGATTCGCGTTCTCATGGCGCTACCGTACACTGTATTTGTGGATACGCCGTACGGTAGTGAGCCGTTGTCAGTGTGGGAGCGGCCCGAACCTCAACCGAGGGCGGCGCCGGTGCCGTTGAGCCGGGACACGATCGCCGCTGCGGCGATCCGGCTCGCCGACGCGGGCGGCCTCGACGGGCTGTCGTTGCGCAAGATCGCCAAAGAGCTCGGTGTGGGCCCGATGCGGCTCTACGACTATGTGACCAACAAATCCGAACTCCTCGACCTCATGGTCGACGTCGTCTATGCCCGGATCGCCGAGGTGGCCCAGCACGCGCAGTGGCGCGCCACGCTGCTGGCCATCGCCCACGCGACCCGTGACGCCGCCCTCGCGCACGAGTGGTTCGCCGACCTGCTCGGCGGGCGGCCGCACCTGGGGCCGCACGCGCTCGCCGTGGGCGAGGCGACCGCTGCGGCGCTCAGCAAGGCCCCTGCCGTGCGTGACATCGACGACCTCCAGCGAGCCGTGGGCGCCCTCAACGCCTTCCTGGTGGGAGCGGTCCGCAGAGAGGTCACCGAGCGCCGCACCACCCGGTCCACCGGCACCGACCTCGCCGCCTTTCAGGCCCGCCTCGGCCCCTACCTCACCCGCATGTTGACGACCGGCAGGTACCCCACAGTGGCCCGGCTCGTCATCGACGGCGCGCACCTCAATGCCGAGGAGACCTTCCACCACAACCTGACCACCGTCCTGGACGGCATCACCGGCGAACCCCGCAGGTGACCCACCGCCGCGATGGCACTGCCGACTGAGCGTCGGCTCGTTTCGTGAGGCCTGCGCGGCTTCACGCGGGGGGAGCCGGGGCGGAGGACCGCTCGTCCGACCCGCCCGGCGCGCTGATCGAGGCCGCGATGACCCGACTGGGCACCACCGGCGCGTCCCGCCCCGTGCCCCGCCGGTTGTCGCCGCCAGCGGATTCCTCGTGATAGTCCTGCTCCACGTTGACCGACCAGATGTCGTGCGTACTCCCGGTGGCGATGTTCTCGACGGTGAGCATCGCGGTCAGCATCGAGTGGTCCTGGTTGTTGTAGCGGTGCATGCCGTTGCGGCCCACCGGATGCACGTTCGGCACCGCCTCGGCCAGCCAGGCCCGGATCACCTCCACGTTGTGCTGGTAGCGCTCGTCGTACACCGGGTAGGCCTTGGGCATCCGCACGACGTAGCCGGCCTCCACCACACCGGGTCGGACCAACCCCAACCGCTCCAGCTCCGCGGTGGCCAGGGCCACCAGATCGGCATCCGGGGTACGCCACATCTCGTCGTCCTCGAACACGAAGTACTCCAGGCCCAGGCAGGTGCGGCCGTCCTTCACCAGGTACGGCGACCAGGAGCCGAAGTTCTGGATCCGGCCCACCCGCACCTCCGGGTCGTGCACGTAGATCCAGTTGTCCGGAAACGAGAACTCCGCCGGCACGACCAGGGCGACCGTCAGGAAGTCGCGGTAGCGCAGGTCGGCCGCGCAGGCCCGGACCTCCGGCGGGGCCGGCGGGTGCAGCGCGGCCACCAGCTCCGAGATCGGCATGGACGAGATCACGTGGTCGGCCGCCTCGGTGCGCTGACCGCCCGTGCCATTGACGGTCACGCTGATCGCCCGTCGGCGGGCCGGGTCGCGGTGCACGGCGGTGACCCAGCTGCCGGTGGACAACTGCCCGCCCCGCTCGCGGACCCGCTCGGCGCAGCGTTCCCACATCATCCCCGGCCCGTACTTCGGGTACTGGAACTGCTCGATCAGGCTCGTCACGTCGGTGCGCCGACGCCGGGGCAGCAGCGCGTTGCGGATCGCCGTGGCCAGCGACAGGTTCTTGATCCGTTGCGCCGCCCAGTCGGCCTGCAACCGGTGCGCCGGCATACCCCACACCTTCTCCGTGTACGTCTTGAAGAAGATCGAGTACAGCCGCCAGCCGAACCGGGCCGACACCCAGCCCTCGAAGTGCGACTGGTCGCGTGGTGGTCGCAGCCGGGCGCGCGCGTACGAGCCGAGGCAGCGGGCGGCCTCCGGCAGACCCAGGTTGCGCAGGGCGTTCATGGCGCTCAACGGGTAGTTGAACAGGGCTCCCCGGTAGAAGATGCGGCTCATCCGGGGCCGGGTCAGGAAGTCCTCGTCCGGCAGGATCTCGTGCCAGAACGCCTCGACCCGGGGCACCTTCGTGAAGAACCGGTGCCCGCCGATGTCGAACCGCCACCCGTCGCGCTCGACGGTCCGGCTGATCCCGCCGACCACCTCGTCGGCCTCGAACACCTGCACCGATCGGCCGTGCCGGAGCAGCTCGTACGCCGCGGTGAGCCCGGCCGGCCCCGCGCCGATGACCACCGTGCCGATGTGCTCGCTCATGCTGACGCGCTCCCCCTGCTCACCGCCATGGTTGAGGCGCGGCGTCTACCCGTTCTGCGCAGAATGTCACACTTGATGGCGGCTGGTCCTCGCTTCGGCGGGGCGCGCGGCGGCGTACCACGAGAAGAGCGACTCCCCACGCGGCCGGGGAGCGGGGGAGCGGGGCGGATGGACCGGTGGCGCACTGGCACGACGGCGCTGGCCGCCCGGGCGATCGTGGCCGGCCGCGGCGCGGCGCGCCTGGCCCGTCGGGTGCCGGCGCCCTGGCCGTACGTCATTGCCCTGTTCCTGGGCGCGAAGCTGCTGCTCACAGTGCTCGGGCTCCTGGTCCTGCACGCCTGGGACGGTGTCCCCGGGGCCCCGCCGCCGGACGAGGCGCTGATGTGGGCGCAACAGCGGGAGATTTCCGGGCACCGGTGGCTGTCGTTCTGGTTCGCCTGGGACTCGCTGCTCTACCTGCGGCTGAGCACCCTGCCCCTGACCGAGCCGTGGCGAGACTTCGGCTTCCCCCTGCTGTACCCGTTCCTGGCCCGGCCGATCGGCGCGCTGCTGGGCGGCGACAACGCCCTGGCCCTGCTGCTGATCAGCAACGTCGCGTTCCTGCTGGCGCTCTGGTACGGCTACCGGCTGGCCGAGCTGCTGCTCGGCGACGCGCGCGCGGCCCGCCGGTTCACCCGGTACCTGGTGCTGCTGCCGACGGCGTTCCTGTTCCAGGCCGCATTGACCGAGTCGCTCTTCGTCTGCCTCGCGTTGGCCGCCTTCTACTACGCCGAGCGGAGGCGGTGGCTGCTGGTCGGGGTGGTCGGCTACTTCCTGGCGATGAGCCGCTCCGTCGGCCTGCTCGTGGTGCTGCCGCTGGCTCTGGTGCTGCTGCGCCAGCACGACTGGCGGCTGGGCCCGCGCGCCCTGCTCGGCTACCTGCGGATCGGGTGGCCGTTGTTGCTGCTGCCCGCCGGGTGGTTCACCTTCATGGCGTACTGCCGGTGGCGGGGTGGGGACTGGTTCGCCTACCAGCACGCGCAACAGACCGGGTGGGGGATCGAGGTGCAGAACCCGGTGCCGGTGCTGCTGAACGGGTTGACCGGGGAGCCACGCGACGCCGCCCGGGTGTGGTTCGCCGTGGCCGTCCTGGGCGTGCTGGTCGCCGGGTTCCGCCGCCGGGAACTGGCCTACCTGGTGTACGGCGTCCTGATGGTGCTGGTGCCGCTGTCGATGGGGCCGCCGGTGTACAAGAGCCTGCTGCGCTACCTGCTCGCGGTCTTCCCGGTGGCGCTGGTGCTGGCCCGCTGGGCCCGGCACGCCAGCGTCGACGTGTGGCTGACCGCGACGCTCGCCGTGGTGCAGGGCGTGCTGTTCGTGCTGTGGCTCAGCTACTGGACCCACATGATCATCTGATTGGGCGGACCGCCGGCCGGGCAGGATGAGCGGATGACCGAGTCACTGGTGCGCCTCGACGACCTGGGCGCCTGGCTGATCAAGGGCAACGCCGACCTGGTCGACCTCACCGCCCGGTTCGCCGCCGAGCCACTGGTGACGAGTTGGTGCGTCCGCCCCGGTTATCGGGCGCGGCTGATGCGCGCCGGGCACCCGGTGATCTTCTGGGCCAGCGGCAGCCGGGCCCGACTGCCGTACGGGGTGTGGGGCGTCGGACGGGTCACCGGAGCGGCCACGCCGGGCCCTGCGGGGCAGCAGTGGTCAGTGCCGCTGGACCTGCCCATCCTCGCCGCCGGGGACCGGGTGCCCCGCACCGTGCTGCGCGCCGACGACCGACTCGCCGACCTGGAGGTGTTGCGTCAGCCGCAGGCCGCCAACCCCTCCTACCTGACAGTGGCCCAGTTCGCCGCCCTGCGCACCCATCTGCCACTGTGAGCGCGAGGGCGGCCGCGCCTCGCCGGAACTGCCTGTGCGAACCTGTCACCGATGTTCGGAGCGAACTGAGTGGAGGCCCGGTGTTCGCAGTGCCGCTGACCGAGGACGTCGAGCTGCGCCCGCTGGAGCCGTGGCGGGCCGAGGAGTTCCTCGCCAACCTCGACCGGGCCCGGGAGCACATCCAACCGTGGGTGTCGCCGACCTTCGTGGCCACCGACCTTGCGTCGGCCCGCGCGGTCCTGCAGCGCTACGCCGACCGCTGGGCCAGCGACAGCGGCGGCATCTGGGGGCTGTGGTGGCGCGGCACCCTGGTCGGCGGGGTCCTGCTCGTGTCGTTCGACGTGACCCGAGGTGTCTGCGAGGTCGGCTGCTGGGTGGAGCCGGCAGCCGAGGGAAAGGGCATGGTCGCACCGGCGGTCCGCCGGCTCGTCGACTGGGCGGTGCGCGAGCGCGGCATCCAGCGGGTGGAGTGGCGCACCAACGCCGACAATACCCGCAGCAAGGCCCTCGCCGGTCGGCTCGGCCTGCGCCTGGACGGCACGCTCCGCCAGGTCGCCCCCGGCCCGAACGGCCGGATCGACCTCGAAGTCTGGTCCGTGCTGGCCGACGAGTGGTTGGCCGGATCGAGCGGGACGCCGGCCACTGTCCACTGACGACGCATTTCTGTCGTACCCGGGCGACACCATGCATCCATGGCCGTCCCCGCGCTCACCCCTCGTCCCGACCCGCCGCGTTCCGTGCCGCTGCGTGAGGCGCGCACCCGGTTCAGCCAGCTCGTCGCGCTGGCCGAGCTGACCGACGCGGTCACCGTCGTCACCCGCGACGGCGACCCCCGCCCGGTCGCCGCGATCGTCCCCGCCGTGGCCGCCCGCAGCGGCGCGCAGGCCCGCGCCGACGCCGACCGTCTCGCCACGGTCACCGCCGGATGGGCTCGGCGCCTCGACGAGCAGCACCGACGCAGCAGCCAGCGGCACGCCGCCGAGCTGAGCGCGGTCCGCGCGGCGCTGGCCGAGGTGTGGTCCGAGCTGGATCGCCGGATCGTCCCGGGCAGCGATCCGGCGCTGGCCCGGCTGCGCGCCGCACACCACGACCTGCTCGCCGGCTGACGCGCTCCCGCGCGACAGCCGGCTGACGCGCTCCCGCACGGGTGGGCAACGTCCGCGCCGGTGCGAGCCGCGCGCCCCGGTCAGCCGGTGGCCGGGTACGCTTGCGTCTCGGTCGCCTTGACCGCCGCCCACACCCGCTGGCCCGGGATCAGCCGCAGGTGGGCGGCGGCGGCCGGGGTGACGTCGGCGGCCACCCCGATCGGCCCGTCCAGTTGCACCCGTACGTTGTCACCGTGGCGTTGCACGCCGACCACCGTCCCCGCCCAGGTGTTGCGCGCGCTGCCCTCCGGCCGGGCCGGGTGCAGCGCCACCGCGGCCGGCCGGAACGCCACGAACGCCTCGCCGTCCAACCGGTCGGCGACAGTGAGGGTCAGCTCCGGTGAAACCCGCACCCCGTGCCCGTCGGCGCGGCCCCGGTACAGGTTCAACCCGACCAGCCGGGCGACGTAGTCGGTGCGCGGCCGGGCGGTCACGCTCGGCCCGTCGCCCTCCTGCACGACCCGGCCACCCTCGACGATGACCAGTCGGTCGGCCAGCGCCAGCGCGTCCAGCGGGTCGTGGGTGACCAGCACCGTCGCGCCCGCGTGCGCCGACAGGTGCCGGTGCAGCTCCGCGCGGGTGTCCAACCGGGTGCGGGCGTCCAGCGCGGCCAGCGGCTCGTCCAGCAACAGCAGCGACGGTGCCACGGCGAGCGCGCGGGCCAGCGCCACCCGCTGCGCCTGGCCTCCGGAGAGCTGCCGGGGCCGGTGCCGTGCCTGCGCGTCGAGCCCCACCCGGGTCAGCCACTCCCGGGCCGTGGCGCGGGCGGCCCGCCGCTCGACACCGTGCCGGCGCGGCCCGAAGGCCACGTTGTCCACCGCGCTCAGGTGCGGAAAGAGCAGGTAGTCCTGGAAGACCACGCCGATCGGCCGGCGCTCGGTGGGCACCCAGCCCCCGGTGGCCGGGCGGTCCAGGTCGACGCCGTCGAGGGTGACGTGACCGGCGGTGAGCGGATGCAGCCCGGCCAGCGCGCGCAGCGCGGTCGTCTTGCCGGCCCCGTTCGGGCCGAGCAACGCGACCACCTCGCCGGGTGCGACCCGCAGCGGCACGTCGAGTCGGAAGGCGCCCCGGTCGACGACGACCCGGGCGTCCAGCAGGGCATCGCTCATGCGGTGCTCATCCAGCGGTCGCGCAACGCGACCAGGATGCCCACCGACACGACGAGCAGCACCAGGCTGAGCACGATCGCGGACTCCAGGTCGGTCTCCAACGCCAGGTAGACGGCGAGCGGCATGGTCTGGGTGCGGCCGGGATAGTTGCCGGCGAAGGTGATGGTGGCCCCGAACTCGCCGAGCGCCCGCGCCCAGCAGAGCACCGCCCCGGCGGCCAGCCCGGGCGCCACCAACGGCAGCGTGACGTGGGTGAACGCGGTCCACCGGCTGGCCCCCAACGTCGCGGCGGCCTCCTCGTAGCGGTGGTCGGCGGCGCGCAGCGCACCCTCCACGGCGATCACGAGGAATGGCATGGCCACGAACGCCTCGGCCAGCACGACACCAGTGGTGGTGAACGGCAGGGTGATGCCGAACGTGGTGTCGAGCCACCCGCCGAGCAGCCCGCGCCGGCCGAAGACCAGCAGCAGCGCCACCCCACCGACCACCGGCGGCAGCACCAGTGGCACGGTGACCAGCGCCCGCACCAGCCGGCGGCCGGGGAACTCGACCCGGGCCAGCACCCAGGCGAGCGGCACCCCGAGCAGCAGGCAGAGCGCGGTCGCCAGCGTCGCGGTCTGCACCGACAGCCGCAGCGCGGTCAACGCGCCCGGCTCGGTGAGCCGCTGCGGCAGTGTGGTCCACGGCGCCCGGATCACCAGCCCGACCAGCGGCAGGACGAGGAAGAGCAGCCCCACCCCGGCGGGGATCAGCAGCGCCGCCGGCACCCGCCCCCGCCGTCGCGGCGTGGCCCGGCGCTCGCGTGCCGCCTCGTCACGCTCGCCTGCGATGTCGTCGCGGACCTGCCTCACGGGGCCTGGAACCCGGCCTCGGCGAGGACCGTCTGCGCCGGCGCCGAGCGGACGTACGCGACGAAAGCCCGCGCGCCGGCCGGATTGGGCGCGTCCTTCAGCGCGACGATCGGGTAGTCGTTGACAGCCCGCGCCGACTCGGGGAACTCCACACCGGTCACGTCGGCGCTCGCCGCACGCACGTCGGTGCGGTAGACCAGAGCGGCGTCGACCTCGCCGAGCTTCACCTTGGCGAGCGCGCCCTTGACGTCCTGCTCCAGGGTGACAGGTGTCAGCGCGACACCGGCCGCGTCCAGGACGGTGCGGGCCGCCGCGCCGCAGGGCACCTGGTTGGCGCAGAGCGCCACCTTCACGCCGGGCCGGCTCAGGTCGGCCAGCCCGGTCACGCCTTTCGGGTTGTCCCGGGGCACCGCGATGACCAACTGGTTGCGGGCGAAGACGGTCGGTGTGCCGTCGGCGTTGCCCGCCTCGGTGACCGTGGCCATGTTCGCCGGGGCGGCGGAGGCGAACACGTCCGCCGGCGCGCCCTGGTTGATCTGGTTGGCCAGCGCGGAGCTGCCCGCGACGTTGAGGGTCACGGTGCTGCCGGGATTGGCGGCCTCGAACTCCTTGCCGATCCGGCGGAACGACTCGGTCAGCGAGGCGGCCGCGAACACCGTCACCGCCCCGGTGCCCCGGCCGTCCGCGCCGGAGGCCTTGTCGTCGCCCGCGCCGCAGCCGGCGGCCGCCAGCGCCATGACCACGGCCATCGCCGTGCGCGTCGTCCGCGCGCTCATCCGCCCGGCCTTCCCCTGCTCGACGCTGGTGCGGCCCGCTCCACCACCACCGTTGTCGACTTGATCACCGCGACGGCCACCGACCCGACCCGCAGGTCGAGCTCGTCGACCGCCTCCCGGCTCATCAGCGACACGACCCGGAACGGGCCAGCCTGGATGTCGACCTGGGCCATCACCGTGTCCTTGCGGACGTCGACGACGATGCCGCGCAGCCGGTTGCGGGCCGAGGAGAACTCGGCGCCCGCGTCCGGGTCGGCGGCCTGGGCGCGGGCGAACGCCGCCAGGTCGACGCCGTCGATCACCCGGTGGCCGTGCTCGTCGCGCCCGGCCGTCAGCCGCCCGGCATCGACCCAGCGGCGGATCGTGTCGCTGCTGACGCCGAGCAGGTCGGCCGCCTCACCGATCCGGAACATCGTCACCGGCTCACCATAGCTGCCGCATCTGCGAGCGCGAAAGGCCGAAACGAGCCGTGTCTGCGTACCTCTTGGGGCTTCTGCGGCCGTGACTGCGTGTCTCCCGCGCGGCCCGGGTTTGCCTCGGGGGGCGCGCGGCTCAGGCGTCGCGGTTGTCGTACGTCGCGCGGTTGGCGAGCACGTCGTCCATGTGCGCTTCGGCCCAACCCTTCACGCCACGCATCAGGTGGTGCAGGGAGATGCCGAGGTCGGTCAGCTCGTAGGTGACGGTGACGGGCACTGTCGGCACCACGGTGCGGGTGATCAGACCGTCGCGTTCCAGGGAGCGCAGTGTCTGGGTGAGCATCTTCTGACTGACCCCGGCCAGCAGGCGCGACAGCTCCGAGTAGCGCATCGGGCGGGGCTCGCCCGCGCAGTCGAGGCCGAAGCGGTGCGAGCCGTCGCTGTTCAGCGCCGCCAGCACCAGGGTGACCCACTTGTCAGCGATGCGGTCGAGCAGCTTTCGACTCGGACACTGCGCCAGGAAGGCGTCATATTCCACCTTGGCCTGAGCCCTCTTCTGCGCCGCCGTGGTCGTTGTCATCGAGCCGCTCCTCAGCCGCCGGGGCGTTACGCACCTTCAGGTGCCTACTTCCGAAAGTGAAGCTACACCCCGAGGGTGGAGCAGGTAGACGATGCGTCGGCACCGCTCGGCGCGACACGAGAGCCAGAGGTACGAACATGCTCACCACCTCCCTTCCCGGCGGCACCTGGACGTTGGGAGGCCTGACGGTCACCCGGTTCGGCTACGGCGCCATGCAACTGGCCGGCCCCGGAGTGATGGGACCGCCGGCCGACCGCGACGGCGCACTCGCCGTCCTGCGTACGGCAGTCGAGCTCGGCATCACCCACATCGACACCTCGGCGGCCTACGGTCCGACCGTCACCAACCAGCTGATCCGGGAGGCGCTGCACCCGTACCCCGATTCGCTGCACATCGTGACCAAGGTCGGTGCAAACCGTGACCCGCAGGGCGGCTGGCCACCGGCCCGTGACCCGCAGAGCCTGCGCCGGTCCGTGCACGAGAACCTGGAGACCCTCGGTCTCGACGTGCTCGACCTCGTCAACCTCCGGCTGGGCGACGCCGCGGGCCCGCTGCCCGGCTCTCTCGCCGAGGCGTTCGAGACCCTCGCCGACCTGCAACGGCAGGGCCTGATCCGGCACCTCGGGGTGAGCAACGCGACGCCGGAGCAGGTGGCCGAGGCGCAGGCGATCGCACCGATCGTGTGCGTGCAGAACATGTACAACCTCGCGCACCGCCGCGACGACGAGCTGATCGACGCGCTCGCCGGGCAGGGCGTCGCCTACGTGCCGTTCTTCCCTCTCGGCGGCTTCAGCCCCCTGCAGTCGTCGGTGCTGTCGACGGTGGCCGCCCGGCTGGAAGCGGCGCCGATGTCGGTGGCGCTGGCCTGGCTGCTGCGACGGTCGCCGAACATCCTGCTGATCCCGGGCACCTCGTCCGCGGCGCACCTGCGCGAGAACATCGCGGGCGCGGCGCTCTCCCTCTCCAATGACGACCTCGCCGAGCTGGACACGATCGGCCGTTAGCGCCCGGGTGGACCCGCCGGCGACTCCGGCGGGTCCACCCGGCGCCCTCAGCAGTTGCGCAGCTGCGGCGACTGGTTGAGCAGTTGGCCACGGGTCGACACGAAGCGGCGGTAGCGCTCCCCGTCGACGGCGGACGGGCGGAAGGCGGCGACGCGGTGGCAGTTCTGGAACGCCAGGCGTACGCCGAAGTGCCGTTCCAGGCCGGCGCGGATCGCGTCGCTGGCCAGCGCCCGCAGCAGCTGCCCCCGGTCGGCGTCGGTGGGTGGCGGGACGACGTTGTCGGCCAGGTCGTCGTCGCCGGCCTCCAGCTCGGCGACGACCCGGCTGACGGTGGCCCACGCGTAGGGCAGTGAGTCGCGGACGCAGGCGATGAACGCCTCGTCGTCGACGGGGCCGCGTTCGGCGGCGTCGAGCAGGGCGGGTGGGACGGTGAGCGACATGATTCTCCTCCGCATCAGCTAACGATTACCGTTTTCATTAACGGCGTCAGCTGAGCAGACCACGTTCGTCGAGCGACGTCAACGATGTCCGGGCGCGCCGCGCCGCGACCCGCGCGGAAGACGCGCGCGACCGGTGAGAGGGGCAGTGCCCGGGACTGACGATCCGAGATCAGGGACGGCGGGGGTGGCCCTTGAGGTGCCGGCCCAGCTCGCGGGCGATCTCCCGGTTGGCGTCGCGCTCAGCGAGGGTCTGCCGCTTGTCGTAGGAGCGCTTACCCTTGGCCAGGGCCAACTCGACCTTGGCGAAACCGTTCTCGAAGTACATCGACAGCGGGACCATGGTCACCCCGCCCTCGCGGACCTTGTCCAGGATCCGGTCGATCTCGGCCCGGTGCAGCAACAGCTTGCGGTTGCGGCGCGGGGCATGGTTGGTCCACGTCCCGTAGGCGTACTCGGCGATGTGCAGGCCGTACAGCACGATCTCGCCGTCGCGCTCGTGGGCGAACGCGTCCACCAGCGAGGCCCGCCCCTCGCGCAGCGACTTCACCTCGGTGCCGACCAGCACGATGCCCGCCTCGTACGTGCGCAGCACCGTGTACTCGTGCCGGGCCTTCTTGTTGGAGGCGATCAACCGGCGTGCGGGCGGTGTGGACGGGCTCACCCCGCGACGATATCCGGTCGCCGGGTCAGCCGGTCGTCCGGTGTTCGCGGCGCAACCGCCGGGTCAGCTCCCGTACCGCCTCGGCGAACGCCTCCTGCGACTCACACGGCCAGTGCCCCAGGATCGGCGGGGGAACACTGTCGCTGGGCGGTGGCACCACGTCCTGCGGGTCGGTCAACCGCCGATCCACCGTCGCCGCCGGCCCGGTCAGCGTCTCGGCCTTTCCGGGACGGTGGGCGGCGAAGATCCAGCCGCCGATCGGGTCGGTGTCGCGCCACAGGTTGATCCAGCGCCAGCCGACCCGTTCGCCGATCTCGCACAGTGCCGGTTCGTCGGCGTACGCCGGGAACAGCCGGGAGTACAGCCGGCCCAGCGGCGACCCGTAGGTCAGCAGGGCGACCCGGTCGGTGATCCGGGTGGGCAGTTGCAGCACCGTGGCGGCGAGCAGCACCGAGCCGTGGCTGTGCCCGGCCAGCAGCACACAGTGCCCCTGCTCCACCAGGTAGGTGATCCGTTTCGCCAACTCCGGCACGGCCCGCTCGGCGTAACAGGGCGGCGCGAACGGGTGCGCCGCCCGGGGCCAGAAGGTGCCCAGATCCCACAGCACGCCCACGTACCGGCGAAACTGCGCCGTCCGGTACGCGAAGATGCCGCCCACCACGAGACCGAGCAGGATCGCGGCGATGACGTAGCTACCCGACCCGATCAGGAAGTTGACCATGCCCTCCGGCACTCCCACGTAGCGCTGCACCACCTTGCCCGGCCGGAGCTGGAGCAGGCCGAGCACGCTGGTGGCCAGGCCGAGCGCCGCCAGGCAGGCGTACACCACGGAGAGCGGTTCCAGGTTCTCGGTGAAACGTGCCCGGGCGACCGCCTGCTCGACCCGTCGCAGCCGGTCCGCCGCCTGCGGCGGCGCGTGCGGGAAGTCGGCGGCCACGATCGCCCGCGCGGCCCGCATCCGCTCACGCCGGGTCATCCTGGTGACCAGACCGGCCACCAGCAGAGCCGTCACCACGGCCAGGAAAAACCCGAAGATCGCCCACTTGTACGCCAGCGGAGGGCTGGTCTCCAGGCCGTCGGCGGTCGTCCCGTTGCGATCGAGCAGGTCCGCCACCCGGTAGACCAGCTCGGCGGAAAACGCCACGGCGAGCCCCGCCGAGATCGTCATGAAGACCGGCGCTCCCAACGCGCGCAGCGGCGACCGGTGCTGCCCGTCGCCCCGACGCCAGATCACCAACGTGCCGAGCACGACCACCAGCACGGTCTGGCTGACGAACAGCCAGGCCACGATCGCGTCGTAACCGGGCAGCGAACCGCCCTGCGGCCAGGGCGCCGGACTGATGACGATGTGCACGATCACCAGCATCGTCAGGCCGCAGGCGATCGTGCGCAGCCCGCGGCAGACGCCGTCCACCCGGGGCGACGGGTCGGTGCGGTCGATGCTCGCCACCACGGTGACCAGGACCAGGCAGGCCAACAGCACCGCCCCGGTGGCCGCCAGCAGGATCACCATCACCCACGAGGAGTGCTGACTGGCCCGCGCGGCCAGCAGGCTGCCGCTCAGCGTCGCGAACGCCGCAGCGACGTGCACCGAGCGCAGCCGACCCACCAGCGGCTCACCGTCCCACTGGCCGACGGCGCTCAACCGGTGCTTCGACGCCGGCGTCGTCGGCGTCCGGAACGCGTCGAACGAGTGGCTCGGGCGGGCGCCCAACCACCAGACGATCCCGATGGCGGCGACCGGCACGAGCGCCAGCACGCCCAGGCGCAGCCCGGGCGGGCGTCCGCCGAGCCAGGACAGCCAGCTCCGGCCGGCCAGGCACGACGGGGTGTCCATGCAGCGCCAGGCGATCAGGTCCAACGCCACCCCGACGATGGAGAGCACGTAGAGCGCGGTGAGGGTGAGCGCGAGCACCCGGCACAGCGCCATGAAGCCGCGCGTCGAGACGGTGTCCGCCGGGCGCATCCACAGCGCCACGTTGCAGAGCATGAACGGCAGCAGGAAGACCAGCGACAACGTCCGCACCGCCGTGCCGGACGGCAGGTCACTCCAGCGGTACGCCTCCAGCGTCACCCCGTCGGTTCCGGTGGAGTCCGGATAGCCGGGACGCGGTCGGAAGAACCCTCCGCTGCGGTCCCCGGCGACCTGGTGCACGTGGGGCCGGTTCAACACCTGGTCCGCCCCCGCGCCGGAGACCCCGTGCACCCGCAGCTCCACGATCGCGCCCGACGTCGTCGGTCGGGTCGGTGTCGCGTGCGCCATGGGCCCCCCGAGGTGTGCGCGGCAACCGGGCGGGTCGTCGATCTCCGGGCACCCACGCGGCTCCCCGGCTTACCCATCGCCAACGCGATCAACCATGGGTCCGACCCCGGCGGTGGTGCGGTCGACAGGGTGCAGGTGATTTCATGGCGCCATGGCGAACCCGGTGATCCTGACCGTCGACGACGACCCCGTGGTGTCCCGGGCGGTTGCCCGCGACATCCGGCGCCGCTACGGCGACCGCTACCGGGTGCTGCGGGCCTCCTCGGGGCCGGAGGCGCTGGACGCCCTGCGCGAGGTCAAGCTGCGCGGCGAACAGGTGGCGCTGCTGCTGGCCGACCACCGGATGCCGGAGATGACCGGCGTCGAGTTCCTCGAGGCGGCCATGGACATCTTCCCGGCCGCCCGGCGGGTGCTGCTCACCGCGTACGCGGACACCGACGCCGCGATCGAGGCCATCAACGTGGTCGACCTGGACCACTACCTGCTCAAGCCCTGGCACCCGCCGGAGGAGAAGCTGTACCCGGTGGTCGACGGGCTGTTGGAGGCGTGGGCGGCCACCCCGGACGCGGCCAGCGCCGAGATCCGGGTCGTCGGGCACCGCTGGTCCGCGCCGTCGTTCAAGGTCCGCGACTTCCTGGCCCGCAACCTGGTGCCGTACCGGTGGCTGTTGTCCGACGACCCGGAGGGTGTCCGGTTGCTCGACGCGGCCGGGGCCACCGAGGCGGACGTGCCGCTGGTGGTGACGCCCGAGGGCAAGGCGCTGGTCGCCCCGAGTGAGGCCGAGCTGGCCGCCCTGGCCGGGTTGACGGTGGTGCCGGCGTGTGACTTCTACGACCTGGTGGTGATCGGCGGTGGCCCCGCCGGGCTCGGCTCCGCGGTGTACGGCGCCTCGGAGGGGCTGCGTACCGTGCTCGTGGAGCGACGGGCGACCGGCGGTCAGGCCGGGCAGAGCAGTCGGATCGAGAACTACCTGGGTTTCCCGGACGGCGTGTCCGGCGCGCAGTTGACCGACCGGGCCCGGCGCCAGGCGGTCAAGTTCGGTGCCGAGCTGCTCAGCGCCCGGGAGGTGGTCGGTCTCAGCGAGGCCGGCGGTGCCCGGCTGCTGCGCTTCGGCGACGGCACCGAGATCGCCGCGCACACAGTGGTGTTGGCCACCGGCGTGTCGTACCGGGTGCTCGACGCCCCGGGGCTGGCCGACTTCACCGGGCGGGGGGTGTTCTACGGCGCCGCTGCCACCGAGGCGCCGAGCTGCGTCGAGCAGGACGTCTACATCGTCGGCGGGGCCAACTCCGCCGGTCAGGCGGCGGTCCACTTCTCCCGGTACGCGGCCAGGGTGCACCTGCTCATCCGGGGTGCGGACCTGACCGCCTCGATGTCGCGATACCTGATCGACCAGCTGGAACGGATCGACAAGATCACTGTGCATCCGCACACCGCCGTGGTCGGCGCGGCGGGGGAGGACCACCTGCAACGGCTCACCCTCTGCGACACCCGCACCGGGGAGGCCCGCTCGGTCGACACCTCCTGGCTGTTCATCTTCATCGGCGCGGAGCCGCGCACCGACTGGCTGGACGGGGTGCTGGTCCGCGACGGGCGCGGGTTCATCGTGACCGGCCCGGATCTGCTCGCCGGGGGCCGGCGACCGCCCGGCTGGTCGCTGTCGCGCGACCCGTACCACCTGGAGACCAGCGTGCCGGGGGTGTTCGCCGCCGGCGACGTGCGGGCCGAGTCGGTCAAGCGGGTCGCCTCGGCCGTCGGCGAGGGCGCGATGGCGGTGTCGCTCGTGCACCGCTACCTGGAAGCCCAATGAGCGCGAGGAGTGGTTGGTCGTGCGAGCCCCGTCGCGAGCGAAGGAGTCCCGGTGAGCGCGAGGAGTGAGCCGGTGTTGCGAGCCCCGCAGCCGCGAACCAAGGAGATCCAGTGAGCACCGACTCTGACGGGCTGACACCGGCCCAGTTGCGCACCCTGTTCCTGTTCGAGTCGCTCGACGACGGGCAGCTCGCCTGGCTGGCCGAGCGCGGCCGGGTGGAGCAGCGCGCCGGCGGCACCCTCGTGTACGGCGAGGGTGAACCCGCCACCTGCTTCTTCGTGCTGCTGCGCGGCGCGGTGGCGTTGAGTCGTCAGGTGCGCGGCGACGACGTCGAGGTCAGCCGGACCGAACAGCGCGGGGTGTACGGCGGGGCCGTCCAGGCGTACCTGGGTGACCAGGTCGACCAGATCTACCGCAACAGTCTGCGGGCGGTGACCGACGCGGACTTCTTCGTGCTGCCGGCGGAGGACTTCGCGGAGGCCCTGCGGTCCTGGTTCCCGATGCCCATGCACCTGCTGGAGGGGCTGTTCTTCGGGATGCGGGACAGTCAGGCCATCGTCGGCGAGCGGGAGCGGCTGCTGGCCCTCGGCTCGCTGTCGGCGGGGCTGACCCACGAGCTGAACAACCCGGCCGCGGCGGCGGTGCGGGCCACGTCGGTGCTGCGGGACCGGGTCGCCGGGATGCGGCACAAGCTCGCCATGATCGCCGATGGGCGACTCGACGGGAGCGCCCTGCACGGCCTGGTCGCGTTGCAGGAGGAGGCGGTCGCCCGGGTGGCCACCGCGCCGAAATTGACCCCGATGGCCACCGCCGACGCCGAGGACGCCCTCACCGACTGGTTGGAGGAGCACGGGGTCGACGGAGCCTGGGACCTGGCGCCGATCCTGGTCGGCGGAGGGCTCGACGCGGCCTGGCTGGCGCAGGTGAAGGCCGCGGTCGGGGCCGCGGACCTGGAGGCGGCGGTGCGCTGGCTCACGTACACGGTCGACACCGAGCTGCTGATGCGCGAGATCGGCGACGCGGTAACCCGGATCTCCGGGCTGGTGGGCGCCGCCAAGCAGTACTCGCAGCTGGATCGCGCGCCGCACCGGGTGGTGGACGTGCACGACCTGCTCGACGCCACGCTGGTGATGTTCAAGGGCAAGATCCCCGCCGAGGTCAAGCTGGTCCGCGAGTACGACCGCAGCCTCCCACCGGTTCCGGCGTACGCGGCCGAGCTCAACCAGGTGTGGACCAATTTGATCGACAACGCGTTGGGCGCGATGGGGGAGAAGGGGGTGCTGACCGTCCGCACCGGACGGGTCGGTGAGCTGCTGGCGGTGGAGATCACCGACACCGGGCCGGGCATCCCGCCGGAGGTGCGTCCGCGCATCTTCGAGCCGTTCTTCACCACGAAGCCGGTGGGGGCGGGCACCGGTCTGGGGCTGGACATCTCGTACCGGATCGTGGTGCACAAGCACCACGGCGACATCCGGGTGGAGACCGAGCCGGGACGAACCACCTTCCGGGTCCTGCTGCCGATCGCCGAGGGGCCGCCGGACGAGCACCGCGACGCGCCGACTACCTAGACCGCCGGTGGCCTCTACCGCGAGCTGTTCAACCTGTAGGCCAGCGGTTACCTGACCGGGGTCGACGGCCGGGCAGTCCCCGCGTCAGCGCGCGCGGGCGACCCCGCAGTAGCCATCCACCGCGGACGCGGTCCTGCTGTCGGTCCGCCAGTGCCCCAGCGGCACGACACCAGGCCGGACGAGGTCGAGACCGTCGAAGAACGCCGTGAAGTCCGCGACCTCGCGCAGGTGGTACGGCAGAGCACCGCTTTCGTTGTACTGCCGATGCGACTCGATGGCCCGCTCGCTGGTAGCCGTACCGTCGGACATCGCCAGAAAGCTCCCCGACGGTAGGGACGAGACCAAAGCGTTGACGATGGCCCGCGCCTCGGCCGGCTTCTCGACGTGACCCATAACGCCCAGCATCATCAGCGCGATCGGCTCACCGAAGTCCAGTGTCTCGCGGGCATCGTGGACGATCGTGTCCACGTCGTGCAGATCGGCGTCGACATACTGGGTGGCGCCCTCCTGGCTGCTGGTCAGCAACACCCGGGCGTGCGCGAGAACCATCGGGTCGTTGTCAACGTAGACGACGCGCGCCTGTGGCGTGATCCGTTGGGCGACCTCGTGGGTGTTATCGGCTGTGGGTAGGCCGGTACCGATGTCGAGGAACTGGCGGATCCCCGCCTCTGCGGCGAGATAGGTCACCGCTCGTCCGAGAAACGCGCGCGAATACCGTGCGGCCTCGACGATTTCCGGGAAGACCGACTGTACCTGTTGGCCGACCTCGCGATCCGGGGCGAAGTTGTCCTTACCGCCGAGCCAGTAGTTCCACACCCGTGCCGAGTGCGGCACTGTCGTGTCCAGTTTGGCGGCCGAACCTCCCACCGGCTGCTCAGCTTGGTCCTGCGACATGTCGTCTCCCCTTACCAGCCATACGACGTCGAGGCCGTAGCCTAGCGGCGCGGCGGCACCCGCATGGTCCTGGCGGATCGACCAAACCCTTGTCCCCTGCTGCCTGATGGCGGCAAAGGCATGGTCAGAGTCGTCAGGCCACCCGCTGCGGTCGGTGCCGTCGGTGCCGTCAGGAGGTGGGTGTCAGGAACTCGGCTAGGACGCGAGTGTGGGTGGAGAACGCCAGCTCGACGGGGTCGGTGAGCACCAGCCACTCGGTGGCCTCGTCGGTCGGTGCCGACGGGGGCAGGTCCTCGGCGGCCCGTTCGGGCAGCACTCCGAAGATCATCATGGTGCCTCCCGCCGGCGCGCCGTGCACCGCGAACAGGCGGGCGTCCTCGGCCGCCGCGATCAGGCCGGTCTCCTCCCGCAGCTCCCGGACGAGTGCGTCGGACCACTCCTCGCCGTACTCGATGAAGCCGCCGGGCAGCGCGAGCAGGCCTCGGGCCGGCTCGATGTCCCGGCGGACCACCACCACACCCAGGCCCCCGGCCGTGCGGACCGGCAACACCGCGACCGCCACCGGCAGTGGGTTGCGCCAGACGGTCTCGCCGCAGACCGCGCAGACCCGTGGCCATCCGGCGGCGGCCGGGTAGGCGGCGCCGCAGTAGGAGCAGTGCGAGTACGGCGTGCCGGTCATGCCGCAGCACGTTACTCCGATCCCCGCCCCAACCGCCGCGCCGCCGGGCTCAGGCGGCCGGGGTGCCGGTGTAGAAGGCGGTGGTGCGCTCGGCGGCGGCCTTCGCCTCGTCGGCGTCGGTGCCGGCGGCGATGCTCGCCTCGCACCACAGTTGGCTGCTCAGTTCCATGGCCCGTCGCCCCTGGGTGGAGGCGGTCCACTCGGCGCCCTGCTCCGGGGTGATTCCGCTGCCGTCGCCAGCCAGGTGCGAGGCGAGGCCGAGCAGCCCCAGGTCCCAGCCGACACCGACCGCGCCGGGCCCGAACTGGGCCCACCGGTCCTGGTCGACGTGCGCGATGTGGTCCAGGTCGAGCCGGGCCCGATCCCCGTCAACCGGGGTGATCCGTACCTCGATCCAGCTCACCTCGCCGCCCATCTCCCAGGTGGCGGTGAAGCGGTGCGGCGGCTCGCAGCTTTCGACGGTGCCGTTCGCGTTGCCCTCAAGCTGGTAGGTGCCGCCCAGTCGCAGGTCGCCGGAGATCGGCAGGAACCAGCGCGGGATGCGCTCGGCGCTGGTGCAGGCGTCCCACAGGTCCTCGGCCGTCGCCTGGTAGGTCTGACTGATGGTGGTGACCCGCGCCTCGCCGGCTTCCAGGGTGCGGCTGCCGACGGTGCGTTGGACGGCGTTGATCTGCTCGGTGGCGTCGAACATCAGGTGTTCCTCTCGTCGGATGGGTCGGCGGGCCCACGAAGGCGACGCTCGCGTCGGCCTCGGGCCAGCTCGGTGGCGAGTGCCGCCAGGGGTGGGGTCCAGAACCGGCGGAAGTGCTCCAGCCAACCGTCGACCTCGCGCAGTGGGCGCGGGTCGACCGCGTAGAGCCGCCGGGTGCCCTGCGCCCGCACCGTGGCGAAGCCGTTGTCGCGTAACACCTTGAGGTGCTGGGACACGGCGGGCTGGGAGATGCCGAACTCCTCGCGGATGACCGCGCTGACCGCGCCGGCGGGCTGCTCGCCGTCGGCGAGCAGCTCCAGGATGCGGCGCCGGACGGGATCGCCCAGCACGTCGAAGGCGTGCACGACGACAGTTGTATCACTGACGGCTTATTTAAGCCAAGCCCGATACTCCGACGAGCTTGTCGAGCCGGATCGGCAGCTCCCGGATCCGGACGCCGGTCGCGTGGTGCACCGCGTTGGCCACCGCCGCCGCCGCACCGACGATGCCGATCTCGCCGATGCCCTTCACCCCGGCCGGGTTCAGCTCGTCGTCCCGCTCGTCCAGCCAGTACGCCTCGATGGACTCCACATCCGCGCAACCGGTGATGTGGTAGGTGGCCAGGTCGTGGTTGACCCAGTCGCCGTACCGCTCGTCGAGCAGGCCCTCCTCGTGCAGCGCCATCGACAGCCCCATCGTCATGCCGCCGATGAGCTGGCTGCGCGCCGTCGTCGGGTTCACCACCCGCCCTGCCGCGAACACGCCGAGCATCCGGTTCAGCCGCACCTCGCCGGTGTCCGCGTCGACCCGCACCTCGACGAACTGCGCCCCGTACGCGTACCGGGGTCGCGTCGGCTGACCGCCCACCTCCTCGGCGGTGTCCGCCTCGGCGGTCACCTCGTCGGTCGGCGGCCCGCCGTCGCGCAGCTTCTCGCGCAGCGCCTCAGCGGCCCGGATCACCGCCCAGCTCCAACTGGAGGTCCCCATCGACCCTCCGGCCACCGGGGCGGTCGGCAGGGCGCTGTCGCCGATGCGGATCTCCACCCGCTCCGGCGGCACCCCGAGCGCGTCGGCGGCCACCTGCCAGATCGCCGTCCGCGCGCCGGTGCCGATGTCGGTGGCGTTGACCCGCACCAAAAAGCTCCCGTCGGGCCGGGCGGTGGCCGTCGCCGAGGATGGCCGGGCCCGGGCCGGGTAGCTCGACCCGGCCACCCCCGTGCCGATCAACCAACGCCCGTCGCGCCGGGCCCGGGGAGACGGATCACGGCCGGCCCAACCGAAGCGTTGTGCCCCGTCGCGCAGGCAGGCCACCAGGTTGCGGCTGGTGAAGGGCTGCCCCTGGTCGGGGTCGATGTCGGTGTCGTTGCGGATGCGCAGCTCCACCGGGTCGATGCCGACGGCGACGGCCAGCTCGTCCATCGCCGACTCCAGGGCGTACGCGCCGGGGCACTCGCCCGGGGCGCGCATCCAGAACGGCGTGGGCACGTCGAGGCGGGCCAGCCGGTGCGTGGTGCGGCGGTGCGGCGCGGCGTACATGCTGCGGGTGTAGACGGCGGTCTGCTCGGCGAACTCGTGGATGGTCGAGGTCTGGCTGATCGCGTCGTGGCAGATGGCGGTGAGCCGACCGTCGGTGTCGGCGGCGAGGCGGACCCGCTGGATGGTGGGGGTGCGGTAACCGATCGGCCCGAACAGTTGCTGGCGGGTCAGCGCCAGCTTCACCGGGCGGTCCACGTGTCGGGCGGCGAGGGCGGCGAGCACCACGGCGGCCTTGGCGTACCCCTTGCTGCCGAAGCCGCCGCCGACGTGCTGCGCGACGACCCGGACCGACTCCGGGGGCAGCTCGAACAGCTCGGCGAGGGTGGCCTGGACCGACGACGCGCCCTGGTTGGAGTCGTGCACCAGCAGCCGCCCGTCGCGCCACTGCGCCGTTGTGGCGTGCGGCTCCATCGGGTTGTTGTGGTACGCCGGAGTCCGGTACGTGGCGTCCACCCGCACCGGGGCGGCCGCGTACCCGGCGTCGAAGTCACCCTCGGCGGTGTCCGTCGGATAACTGGGATTGACGTGGTCCGGCTTGTACAGGCCCGGGTGGTCGTCGGTGAGGACAGTGCTGTGCGGGCCGGCGTCGTAGTCGATGCGGACCAGCCGGGCACCCTCGCGGGCCGCCTCCAGGCTGGTGGCCACCACCACCGCGACGTACTCCCCCCGGTAGTGCACCAGCGGTTCCTGCAACAGCCACAGCTCCGGCTGCTGGCCGGGCGCGATCCGGGGCGCGTTGCCGTGGTGCAGCACGGCCAGCACGCCGGGCGACGCCAACGCCGGGGTGGTGTCGACCCGGGTGATCCGGCCCCGCACCACCGTCGACGGCACCGCCCAGCCGTAGGTGACCCCGTCCACCGGGTACTCCACCGCGTACCGGGCCGTCCCGGTGACCTTCTCGCGGCCCTCCAGCCGGGGGTACGCCTGGCCGACGGTGCTCACGACGACGCCAACTCGGTGAGCGCCCGCACGGTGATGGCCCGGGTCAGCGGCAGCTTGAAGCCGTTGTGCCGCAGCGGGCGCGCCTCGGCCAGCTCCGCGTCCGCCGCGCGTGCCGCCAGCTCCGGGCTGAACGGGCGGCCGCGCAGCTCCTCCTCGGCCCGGTACGCGCGCCACGGCCGGTGTGCGACTGCCCCGTACGCCAGACGCACGTCGCGGACCACGTCTCCGTCGAGGTCCAGCACCGCGGCCACCGACCCGGCGGCGAAGGCGAACGAGGCCCGGTCGCGCACCTTGAGGTACGTCGAGCGGCGCGCGGCCGGCAGCGGCGGGACCCGGACGGCGGTGATCAGCGCGCCTCGGGCGAGGGTGGTCTCCCGCTCCGGGTGGGTGCCGGGGGAGCGGTAGAGGTCGGCGATCGGAATGTCGCGGGCGCCGTCGGACCCGTGCACCTCCACCACCGTGTCGAGGGCGGCCAGCGCGACGGCCAGGTCCGACGGGTGGGTGGCCACGCACTGCTCGGACCAGTCCAGCACCGCCAGGTCGCGGTTCTGCCCGTGCAGGGCGGCGCAACCGCTGCCCGGCTCCCGCTTGTTGCACGCCTTGCCGGTGTCCTGGAAGTAGACGCAGCGGGTGCGCTGCAACAGGTTGCCGCCGGTGGTGGCCATGTTGCGCAGCTGCCCGGAGGCGGCGGCGAGCAGGGCACGGGCCAGCACCGGGTAGTCGCGGCGCACCACCGGGTGGGCCGCCAGGTCGCTGTTGCGGACGGTCGCGCCGATCCGCAGCCCGCCGTCGGGCAGCTCCTCGACGGTGTCCAGCGGCAGCCGGGTCACGTCCACCAGGACGTCGGGGCGTTGCACCCCGAGCTTCATCAGGTCCACCAGGTTGGTGCCGCCGCCCAGGTAGGCGGCCTGCGGTTCGGCCGCCAGCACGGCGACCGCCTCGGCCACGTCGGCGGGCCGGTGGTAACGGAAGGCCCTCACGACGACGCCGCCTCACGCACGGCCGCGACGATGTGCGGGTACGCCGCGCAGCGGCACAGGTTGCCGGCCATCCGCTCGCGGATCTCCGCGTCGGTCAACGCGGCGGGCGTGCTCAGGTCGCCGGTGACGGCGCTGGGCCAACCTCGGGAGACCTCGTCGAGCATGCCGCGGGCGGAGCAGAGCTGCCCGGGGGTGCAGTAGCCGCACTGGAACGCGTCGTGCGCGATGAAGGCGGCCTGCAACGGGGACAGCTCGTCCGGCCCGGCCAGCCCTTCGACGGTCACCACCGACCGGCCGTCCACGGTGACCGCGAAGATCAGGCAGCTCTTCACCCGGCGGCCGTCCAGCAGCACGGTGCAGGAGCCGCACTGGCCGTGGTCGCAGCCCTTCTTCGCCCCGGTCAGGTCGAGGTGCTCGCGCAGCGTGTCGAGCAGTGTGGTGCGGTTGTCCAGGGTGACCTCGCGGGACACGCCGTTGACCTCGACCGTCACCCGGGACGAGTGCCGCTCGTCGATCGTCGTCGTGTTCTCCGGTCCGCCCTGCACCGGCCCAGACTAGCTTTGTCGGTATATCTCAGGGCGAATAACGCAAAGCCGTTCGTACGGGAGGTGACGGCGGTGACTGCGGGACTGCTGCTGGCCGCCGGCGCCGGCCGGCGCTACGGCGGGCCGAAGGCGCTCGTCGAACTGGGCGGCGAAACGCTGGTGCGGCGCGCGGTCCGACTGCTCGCCGACGGCGGCTGCGCACCCGTGCACGTGGTGCTCGGCGCGGGCGCCGACGGGGTGCCCGACCTGCCCGGCGCGGTGCCGGTCCGGCACGACCGCTGGGCCGACGGGCTGGGCTCGTCACTGCTGCGGGGCCTTGCCTCGCTGCCGGCCGACGTGCCGGCCACCGTCGTGGTCCTCGTCGACCAGCCGCTGCTCAGCCCGGTCGCGGTGCGCCGGGTGCGCGCGGCGTACGCCGACGGCGCGGTCGTCGCGGTCGCCACCTACGCCGGCCGCCCCGGGCACCCGATCCTGCTGGCCCGGCGGGCCTGGCCGCTGCTGAGCGGGTACGCCGTCGGCGACCGGGGCGCCCGCGACCTGCTGCGCGACCGACCGGACCTGGTGGTCGAGGTGCCCTGCGACGACGTCGGCTCCCCGGTCGACGTGGACACCCCGGCCGACCTGCGCCGACTGACGCGGCGGCCGACCTGCGCCGACTGACGCGGCGGCCGGCACCGGGGGCCGGCCTGACACCGGGGACCGCTTCGGCCGGTCAGCGACGGGTGAGCCAGCGGGGCAGCCCCTCGCTGGTGACCGCGTGATAGGCGATCATGGCGATGACGCCGATCAGGCCCAGCACCGGACTGACGAACCAGCCGAGCAGACCGCTGAGCCCGTACAGGATCAGGCCGGTGATCGGCCGCAGCCGCTGCGTCCGCACGTACCCGGGGGTGACCCGACGGTCCAGCAGCGCCGGGTGCCGGTGCAGGTAGCCGAAGAAGACCAGCCAGGGGGCCGACATCAGGGCCGCGGCCAGGGCGTACAGGGCGACGGCAGCGCGTTGGTCGTCGGTGTCGCCGTGGGTGAACGCCGACGCCAGCACCGCGGTGGGGAAGGGAATGATCACCGCGCCGAAGAGCACGGCGAGGTTGATCCAGCTCAGCGCGAGGGTGGTGCCACGGATCAGCCGCAGCAGCGCGTGGTGGTTGAGCCAGAGCACCCCGATGTAGACGAACGACACCACGAAGGCCAGGTAGGAGGCGCCCTCGTCGAGCAGCCCGGTGAGCAGCTCGCCCTCGTGGTATTCCGGCACCCGCAACTCGATGACCAGCAGCGTGATGACGATGGCGAAGACACCGTCGCTGAACGCCGTCATCCGGTCGGTCGGGGAGACCCGCCCCCGGGGACCGGGCTGCTCGACCTCGTCGGGTGCTGCGGACATTGCCGCAGGCTAGCCACTGGGCAACGCGGCTCGCGGCGGTTTCGGCCGATCGGTACGGCAACGGCCGCCCGGGATCGACACCCGAGCGGCCGTTCCCGTACCGCCGACGGTCAGGCCACCGGTGCCGCGCTGCCGGTCGTCCGGGCGAGCCGCTGGTGGGCACGGATCAGCTCGGCGTAGCGCAGACCGCTCGCCTTCACCGTCCGGCGCTGGGTGGCGTAGTCGACGTGCACCAGCCCGAAGCGCTTGTCGTAGCCGTACGCCCACTCGAAGTTGTCCAGCAGCGACCAGACGAAGTAGCCGTCCAGCGGAACACCCCGGGCGACCGCCGACGCACAGGCGGCCAGGTGCTGCTCCAGGTGGTCGGTGCGTTCCTTGTCCTCCACCGTGCCGTCCGCGGTGACCTCGTCCGGCCACGCCGAGCCACTCTCGGTGACGATGATCCGGCCCGGCCGGTACTCCTCGTGCACGTCGACGAGCAGCCGCTCCAGCCCCGCCGGGTACATCTCCCAGCCCATCGCGGTCTCCACCGAGCCGGGCACCGGCACCTGCCGGGCGTGCGGGGCCGGGCCGGTCGGGTCGTCGACCACCAGCTGCCGGAAGTAGTAGTTGACCCCGAGAAAGTCCGTCGGCGTGGCGATCGTCGCCAGGTCGTCGCCGCGTACCGGCGGCTCGACGCCGTAGGTGGTGATCATGTCGGCGGGGTAGCCCCGCCCGTGGATCGGGTCCAGCCACCACCTGTTGACGTGCCCATCGGCCCGGCGGGCCGCCGCGACGTCCTCGGGCCGGTCGGTCGCCGCCTCGATCGGGCTGAGGTTGAGCACCAGGCCCACCGACGCCGGCCGGGCCGCGTTGGCCCGGATCGCCTGGGTGGCCAGGCCGTGCCCGAGCAGCACGTGGTGCGAGGCGTGCACCGCGCGGGTCAGGTCCCGCTCGCCGGGGGCCATGTTGCCCTCCAGGTGCCCGATCCAGCACACGCAGAGCGGCTCGTTGACGGTGCACCAGTCGGCGACCCGGTCACCGAGGCGGCCGGCCACCACCGCCGCGTAGTCGGCGAACGCCTCGGCGGTGGCGCGCTCGGGCCAACCGCCCCGGTCCTGCATCACCTGCGGCAGGTCCCAGTGGTAGAGGGTGACGAACGGCCGAACCCCGTCGGCGAGCAGCGTGTCGACGAGCCGGTCGTAGAAGTCCAGCCCGGCGGCGTTGACCCGCCCGACACCGTCGGGCATGACCCGGGGCCAGGCCACCGAGAAACGGTACGCGTCCACGCCGAGGCGGCGCAGCAGCGCCAGGTCCTCCGGCCACCGGTGGTAGTGGTCGCACGCCACCGCACCGGTGTCGCCGTTGTCGACGTTGCCGGGAGTCGCCGAGAAGGTGTCCCAGATGGACGGTGCCCGGCCGTCGACGTCGACGGCCCCCTCGATCTGGTACGCCGCCGTGGCGACACCCCAGAGGAAGTCGGGTGGCAGCTTGGACAGGTCGGGCACGGGTCGGTTCTCCTCTGGGGTTGGGTGGTTCACTTGACCGCGCCGGCGGTGAGGCCGGCGACGAAGTACCGCTGCAGGGCCAGGAACCCGACGACGACCGGGATGCTGACCACCAGCGAGGCGGCCATGATCTGATTCCAGTAGACGTTGAACTGGGTGGAGTAGCCCTGCAGGCCGACGGCCAGGGTGCGGCTGCCCTCGTCGGTCATCACCGAGGCGAAGAGCACCTCACCCCACGCGGTCATGAACGCGTACACGGTGACCGCGACGACGCCGGGCACGGCGGCCGGCAGGATGACCTGGAACAGGGTGCGCAGCGGGCCGGCGCCGTCGACCTGCGCCGCCTCGTCCAGACCCCGGGGGATCGAGTCGAAGTAGCCGACCAGCATCCAGATCGAGAACGGCAGCGAGAAGGTCAGGTACGTGATGACCAGGCCGGTACGGCTGGCGTACAGCTCGATGCCGGTGGCGTTGCCCAGGTTGACGTAGATGAGGAACAGCGGCAGCAGGAACAGGATGCCGGGGAACATCTGGGTGGACAGCACCGCCACCGAGAACACCCCCCGGCCCCGGAAGCGGTACCGGCTGACCGCGAACGCGGCGAAGATGGCCACCGCCACCGAGCAGACCGCCGCGATGCTCGACACCACCAGGCTGTTCACCAGGTACCGGGCCAGCGGCACGGTGCTCCACATGTCGATGAACGGTTGCAGGGTGGGCCGGCTGGGCCACCAGGTGAAGCCGTTCTGCACGTCCTGCAACGGCTTCGCCGCCGAGGTGACCATCACGTACAGCGGGATGACGACGAAGAGGGCGAGCAGGGTCAGCACGATGCGCCGGCCCCAGCGCTCACCGGCGGTCTCACGCATGGTCGTCCCTCCGACGGTTGGTGATCAGCAGGTACGCGGCCGAGACGACCAGCAGGAACAGCAGCAGCGCCACCGACATCGCCGACCCGGAGCCGAAGTCCCAGGTCTTGAAGGAGCTGCGGTAGATGTGGATGGAGATGAGGTCGGCCTGCTCCGGCGCGGAGCCGCCGAAGAGCACGAACGGGGTGTTGAAGTCGTTGAACGTCCACAGGAACAGCACCAGCAGCAGCACCAGGTTGACCGGCCGCAGCATCGGCAGGGTGACCGAGCGCAGCCGCCGCCAGAAGCCCGCGCCGTCGATCGCGGCGGCCTCGTACAGCTCGCCGGGCACGTTCTGCAGCCCGGCCATCAGGCACAGGAACGCGAACGGCCAGTTGCGCCACACCGACACCACGAGCAGCGACCAGAAGCTGTTGTCGCCGATCAGCCAGAACGGCCGCTCGTTGAGCAGCCCGAGCTGGTCGACGAGCACGTGGTTGACCAGGCCGGTGTCGCGTTGCAGCAGGAAGCTCCAGGTGATCACTGCGGCGTAGACCGGCAGCGCGTACGGGGTGAGGAACAGCGCCCGCAGGATCGCCCGGCCCCGGAACGGCCGTTGCAGGACGACCGCCGCGGAGATGCCGAGCAGCCAGGCGAACCCGACCGAGAGCAGGCTGTAGGCCAGGGTGACCCAGAACGAGTGCAGCAGTTCCTTACCGGCGGCGCTGTTCAGGTCGAGCGTCGCTCGGTAGTTCTCCAGCCCGATGAAGGGCGCGGTGGACCAGTCGCGGATGTGGAACTGGGTCAGCTCCAGCAGGCTCATCCAGACCCCGACCACCATCGGGATCACGTGGATGGCGAGTTCCAGCACGACGGCCGGTGCGAGCAGCAGATACGGCAGGAGTGAGCGGCGCGGGCCGCGGGGCCGGCGGACCGGCCCCCGGGCCGGCGACCCGGCCCGGGGTTCGCGCCGGTCGGCGTCCGGCGCGGTGGTGCTGGTTGCCATCGGGGTCCTCTCGGAGGCGGTGGCCGTGGTCGGGCTCAGCGCCCGACCACGGCCACCGGTGCCGCCTGGGTCAGCGCATCTTCTGCTGCGCGTCGGTCAGCTTCGCCTTCACCGACTCCTCGGTGACCGGCTTGCCGCTGGCCGCGTCGGCGAACAGCTCCTTCATCGCGGTGCCGACCAGGGTCTCGAAGGTGCTCTCGTCGGGCACCTGCGGCAGCGGGGCCGCGGTGGTGACCAGCGTCTCCTGGATGGTCTTCTGCTCGGTGGCGCTGAACGCCGGGTCGGAGGCGGCGGTCTTCACCGCCGGCAGCGAGCCGTACGTCTTGTTGAGGATCGTCTGCTCCTCGTCGCTGGTCATGAACTTCACGAAGCTCAGCGCGCCGTCCTTGTTCTTGGTGTGCTTGAAGACCGCCATGTTGATCCCGGCGACCATGCTGTTGACCTTCTTGCCGCCGGCCGGAGGGTTGGCCAGGAACGGCACCGGGGCCACCCCGTACGCGTCGGCGGGCATGTTCTGCGTCTTCAGGTTCGACCCGGCGGACTGCCAGAGCAGCATGGCGGCCTTGCCGTTGGCGAAGTCGGAGACCGACTGGTTCTGCGCGTACTCGGCGTTGCTCGGGTTGGTGATCTTGTCAGCGGCCATGAAGTCGATGTACCGCTTGATCGCCGAGACGTTCTGCGGGGTGTCGAAGGTCGGCTTGCCGGCCGAGTCGAACCACTCGCCGCCGTACTGCTGGCTGAAGGTGAAGGCGTGGTGCGCGTTCTCCGACGGGTTGGCCCCTTCGATGGCCAGGCCCCACTTGCCGCCGGTGCTGAGCTTCCTGCCGTACTCGGCGAGCTGCTCCCAGGTGGTCGGCGGCGCGGTGATGCCGGCGTCGGCGAACGACTTCTTGTTGTAGTACAGGCTGTAGGCCATGCTGTAGAGCGGCACGGCGGCCGGCGGCTTGCCGGGGGCGCCGGCGGCGGCGAGCGCGGCGGGCACGATCCGGTCCTTGCCGCCGACGGCCTGCAGGGTGGCGTCGTCGAACTCGACGAGCGCGCCGGTGGCCTGCAACGACGCCGACCAGGTGTTGCCGATGTTGACCACGTCCGGGCCCTTGCCGGAGGCGGCGGCCGCGAGCAGCCGGTTGAGCAGGTCCGACCAGGGGACCACCTCGACGGTGACCTTGATGCCGGTCTGCTTCTCGAACTTGTCCAGCTCGGGCTGGAGGATGGTCTTGTCGGCCTCCAGGCTGGCGCCCTGGTTGCTGGCCCAGTAGGTGAGCGTCTTGGGCGATGCGGCGGAGTCGTCGCCGGAGCCACCGCAGGCGGTCAGCGAGGCGGCGGCCAGTACGGCGGCGGTGAATATCCCGAGGTGTCGTCTCGACACGGGTCAGCCCTTCCGGTGCGTGGTGGGGGTCCGCTGGCCTTCGTCGCCGATAGGGGTCGGGCGGCGGGGGCCGGCTGCGGGCAGGGTTTCGGGGGTGCGCCGTCGGGGTCCGTCGGCGTTTCCCGGGAGTTACATCACGGCTTAATTTATGTCGTCATTAAAGTTGCTGGCCGGTGGGTCGTCAAGCACGAGGCGGTTACAGTCGCCTCGAACGGCCGACGGGAACGAGGTGACGAGTGGAGCTGGCGCGTGCCACCAACCGCAGCGTGCGGCTGCGCAACCGGTCCGCCCTGCTGACCAAGCTCTTCCTGGACGGCCCGCTCACCCGGCAGGACCTGGTGCGCAGCACCGGGCTGAGCCAGCCCGCGGTCAGCAACGTGGTGGCCGACATGATCGACGAAGGGCTCGTCGCCGAGGCCGGGGCCGCCGAGTCCGACGGCGGCCGGCCCAGCATGCTGCTGCGGATCGAGCCCCGCTTCGCCTTCGTGGTCGGCGTGGACGTCGGCGAGACGCGGGTCCGGATGGAGCTGTTCGACTTCGCGATGACCCTGCTGGCCAGCGTCGAGTACCCGCTCGACCCGGCCCGCACCGAGCCCGACCTGGTGGCCGGGCACGTGCTGGCCGGCATCGACGCGCTGACCGGCCAGGCCGGGGTTACCCCCGGCGACGTGCTCGGCGTCGGGATCGGCGTCTCCGGCGTCGTCGAGCAGGGCGTCGAGGCCGTGGTGCACGCCCAGGCCCTCGGCTGGGACCGGGTGCCGCTGGAGCGCCTGATCGGCGCCGGCACCGACGTGCCGCTGCACATCGACAACGGCGCGAAGACCCTCGGTCAGGCCGAGATGTGGTTCGGTGCCGGTCGGGGCGCCCGGCACGCCGTCTTCGCGCTTGTCGGCTCCGGGGTGGGAGCGTCGGTGGTGACCAACGGCGTCACCTACCGGGGGGCGTCCAGCAGCGCGGGGGAGTGGGGGCACACCACCCTGGTGTACGGCGGCCGGGCCTGCCGGTGCGGCGCGCGCGGCTGCCTGGAGGCGTACGTCGGTGCGGAGGCGATCATCGACCGCTACCGGGAGGCGCGTCGGGGTCGCGCCGTTCCGGGCGAGGACGAGGAGTCCCAGCTCGCCGCGCTGGTCGCCGCCGCGCAGACCTCGGCCACCGCCCGACGGGTCCTCGATGACACCGCCGGTTACCTGGGCGCGGGCGTGGCCAACCTGATTAACCTGTTCAATCCGGAGCGGGTGGTGCTCGGCGGCTGGGCGGCGATGGCCCTCGGTGACCTGCTGCCGGCCGTCCGGGAGGCCGCCGGCCGGCAGGCGCTGCGTCAGCCGTACGAGCAGGCGTCGATCGAGCTGTGCCGGCTCGGGGTGGACGCGGTGGCGCTGGGTGCGGCCACCCTCCCGATCGCCCGCTTCCTCACCGAGGGTGGCGTCCGCCGCTGAGCGGGGGCGACCGCGCGGGCGACCAGCAAATTACCCAAAAAGAATTCTCGGGATAAATAACGAAGTTATAGATCGATGTCTTGACGCCGTCGCAATCTCGCCGCAACACTCCTACGAGAGCGCTCTCCTCCCTCGGTGTCGCGTCGGCGGCGACACCATCCACGGCGCTACGGGCGCGCCCGATCCCCTCCGCGTGGCAACCCGTAACCCCCTAGCGACAGGCGATGTCATGACATCTCGTGCTACATCCGTACGCCCGCGTCCCCGGGTCGTCCGACACCTGCTCGTCGGGCTCACCGTGGCCCTGGTCGCGGCGCTCACCCCGGCCGTGGTCAGCGCCCCCGCGCAGGCCGCGCCCACCCTGCTGTCCCAGGGCCGGCCCGCCACCGCCTCGTCCACCGAGAACGCCGGCACCCCGGCCTCCGCCGCCGTCGACGGCAACACCGCCACCCGCTGGGCCAGCGCGTTCAGCGACCCGCAGTGGCTCCAGGTCGATCTGGGCGCGCGGGCCACCATCAGCCAGGTCAACCTGCTCTGGGAGGGCGCCTACGGCCGGGCCTTCCAACTCCAGACCTCCGACGACGGGGCCACCTGGACGACGATCTACTCCACCACCACCGGCACCGGCGGCACCCAGAACCTCACCGTCACCGGCGCCGGCCGCTACGTGCGGATGAACGGCACCGCCCGGGGCACCGGCTACGGCTACTCGCTCTGGGAGTTCCAGGTGTACGGCGAGAGCGGCGGCAGCACCCCCACCTGCGGCAGCACCAACGTCGCACAGGGCAGCCCGGCCACCGCCTCGTCCACCCAGGACGCCGGCCTCGCCGCGTCCGCGGCGGTCGACGGCAACCCGGGCACCCGCTGGGCCAGCGCCGCCAGCGACCCGCAGTGGCTGCGCGTCGACCTCGGCAGCACCCGCACCATCTGCCGGGTGGTGCTCACCTGGGAGGCCGCGTACGCCCGGGCCTTCCAGCTCCAGACCTCGACCGACGGGACCACCTGGACCACCATCTACTCCACCACCACGGCCACCGGCGGGACGCAGTCCCTCACCGTCGCCGGCAGCGGCCGCTACCTGCGGATGTACGGCACCGCCCGGGGCACCGCCTACGGCTACTCGCTGTGGGAGCTGGCGGTGAACACCACCGGCGGGGGCACCAGCGAGCCGCCGGTCGGCACGACCGACCCGTACAACCCCAACCTCGGCCCGAACACGTTCGTCTTCGACCCGAGCACGCCGACGTCGACCATCCAGAGTCGACTGAACACCCTCTTCACCCAGCAGGAGACCAACCAGTTCGGCCCGCAGCGCTACGCCGTGCTGTTCAAGCCCGGCACCTACACCGCCGACGTCAACCTCGGCTTCTTCACCCAGGTCGCCGGCCTCGGCATGAGCCCCGACGACGTCAACCTCAACGGCCATGTCCGCACCGAGGCGTTCTGGATGGGCGGCAACGCCACCCAGAACTTCTGGCGGGCCGCCGAGAACCTGTCGGTCACCCTGCCCGCCGGGCAGACCGTCGAGCGGTGGGCGGTGTCGCAGGCCGCGCCGTACCGGCGGATGCACCTACGTGGCGCGCAGAACCAGATCCAGCTCTGGAACGGCGGCGACGGCTGGTCCAGCGGCGGCCTGCTGGCCGACACCCGCATCGACGGCCTGGTCGTCTCCGGCTCGCAGCAGCAGTGGTACTCGCGCAACAGCGAGTTCGGCAACGGCTGGACCGGCTCGGTGTGGAACATGGTCTTCCAGGGCGTCGTCGGCGCCCCGGCGCCGAGCTTCCCCAACCCGTCGCACACCGTCATCCCGCAGACCCCCCAGGTCCGGGAGAAGCCGTTCCTGTACGTCGACGGCAGCGGTGAGTACCGGGTCTTCGTGCCCGCGCTGCGTACCAACTCCACCGGCACCAGCTGGTACAACAAGACCCCGGCCGGCTCGTCCATCTCGCTGTCGCAGTTCTACGTGGTCCAGCCGGGCACCAGCGCCGCCACCATCAACGCGGCCCTCGCCCAGGGGCGGCACCTGCTCTTCACCCCGGGCGTGCACCACGTCACCGAGCCGATCCAGGTCAACCGGGCCGACACGGTGATCCTCGGCCTCGGTCTGGCCACCATCCAGGCCGACAACGGCGCGGTGGGCATGCGGGTGGCCGATGTGGACGGCGTGAAGGTCGCCGGCATCATGTTCGAGGCCGGCACGACGAACTCCCCGGTGCTGATGGAGGTCGGGCCGGCCGGTTCGTCCGCGAGCCACGCCACCAACCCGACCTCGCTGCACGACGTGTTCTTCCGCATCGGCGGGCCGCACGTCGGCAAGGCCACCAACACCCTGACCGTCAACAGCGACAACGTGATCGGCGACCACATGTGGCTGTGGCGGGCCGACCACGCCGCCAGCGGCGTACCGACCGGGTGGACGCTGAACACCGCCGACACCGGGCTCACCGTCAACGGCGACAACGTCACCATGTACGGCCTCTTCGTCGAGCACTACCAGAAGTACCAGACCATCTGGAACGGCAACGGTGGCCGGACGTACTTCTACCAGAACGAGCTGCCCTACGACGTTCCGAACCAGGCGGCCTGGATGAACGGGTCGACCCGGGGCTACGCCGCGTACAAGGTCGCCGACTCGGTGACCAGTCACCAGGCGTTCGGGCTGGGCAGCTACAGCTACTTCAACGTCAACCCCGCGGTGGTCGAGGAACGGTCCTTCGAGGTGCCCACCAACCCGAACGTGCGCTTCACGAACATGGTCACCGTCTCGCTCGGTGGCGTCGGCACCATCAACCGGGTGATCAACAACGCCGGTGGCACCGCGAACGCGGCCAACCAGACGGTGTACCTGACCACCTACCCCTGACCCGGGCGTCCCGCGCCGACCCGAACGTCTGACGGACGGGTCGGCCGGGTCGCACCGTGGGCCGAGGCCGGCCCGGTCCCGCCGAGACCGGGCCGGCCACGGTCGCGTCCGCCGCTCAGCCGGCCAGCACCTCGGCGGCCGCCCGCTCACCGGCGCGCACCGCGCCCTCCAGGTGCAACAACGACACCTCGTCCGCGCCGGTGGCCAGCAGCCCGCCGGCGAGCACCCGCCCCAGGTAGTCGGCGGTGTCGTCGTCCCCGGCGGTGGCACGCAGCCAGCCGCCCAGGACCGTCCGGTCCCACTGCCCGGCCTCCGGCGCCTGCCAGGGCGCGGCCGGGTCCAGCCGGGCGGCGTACTCGTCGAGCAGGCCGAGAACCCGGGCAGCCTGCGCCGGCGGCTCGGCTCGACGCTCGCCGGCCCAGAGCACAGTGGGCGCGCCGAACGCCGCCGACGCGAACGTGGTCAGCCCGTGCTCGGCGACCAGCGCGTACATCCGATCCTGCGTCGGGCCGATCCACTGCGCGCCCAGGTCGAGTTGGGTGACGTCGGGCAGCCAGCGGGTCAACACCCGACCGCCGACCCGGTCGCGGGCCTCCAGCAATCGCACCTGGGCGCCGGCACGGGTGAGTGCCAGCGCGGCGGCGAGCCCGGAGAAACCGGCGCCGACCACTACCACCCGCAAGGCGTCAGCCACGCCGGGGTCTACCCACAACCGTCGTCGCTATGACTGTCGGCTCCGGTCCCGGCACCGGCGGACGCGACCCCTGTCCTTCGTCCTTTGCTCTGCACCCACCGATGCGACACCTGGCCTGCGCCCCCGTCGCCTCCGCAGGTGCAGAGCAAAGGGCGCATCACCGCCGGGTTCGGGTCGGGCGCCGAGAATCTTCTGCCGACCTGTCGATTGGAACGGCGGCCGATCGTATGGAGGATGAGAGGTCGGCGAGCGGCCGGCCGCCCCGCGAGGAGGAACGATGACGCTGTACCTGCTCAGCCTTCACCAGCCCCAGGGCGAGCTGCCGCCGGACCCGGAGTTCCTGGCCGGGGTGATGCGCCAGCTCGCCGGTTTCCGCGACGAGTTGGCGTCCACCGGGTCGTGGGTGTTCGGGCAGGGCCTGCACGGCCCGGAGACCGCCACCGTGCTGCGCGCCCGCGAGGGCGGCGAGGTGCTGGTCACCGACGGACCGTTCGTGGAGGGCAAGGAGCACCTGGGCGGCATCACCATCATCGACGTGCCGGACCTGGACGCCGCGCTGGACTGGGGTCGCCGCTACGCGCTGGCGACCACCCTGCCGGTCGAGGTGCGCCCCTTCCAGGGCGGGGCCGGCGACTGACCGTGTCCGACGTGGAGGCGGTGTTCCGCGCGGAGTACGGCCGCGCGGTCGCCGTCCTGGTCCGCCTCCTCGGCGACATCGACCTCGCCGAGGAGGCCGTCCAGGAGGCCTTCGTCATCGCGGTGCGGCGGTGGCCGCGGAGCGGCCCACCACCCAGCCCGGCCGGTTGGATCATCACCACCGCCCGCAACCGGGCCATCGACCGGCGGCGTCGGGAGGCTTCCCGGGCGCACCGGCACGCCGAGGCGGCCCTGCTGTTCGCCGCCGACCCACCCGTCGAGGAGGGACCTGTGCGCGACGATCAGCTCCGGCTGATCTTCACCTGCTGCCATCCGGCGCTCGCCCCGAACGCTCGGGTCGCGCTCACCCTGCGACTGCTCGGCGGCCTGAGCACCGCCGAGATCGCCCGCGCCTTCCTCGTGCCGGAGCCGACCATGGCGCAGCGGCTGGTCCGCGCCAAGTCGAAGATCCGCAACGCGGGGATCCCGTACCGGGTGCCCCACGACGCCGACCTGCCCGACCGGCTGCACGGCGTCCTCGCGGTGCTCTACCTGATCTTCAACGAGGGGTACACGGCCAGCGCCGGCCCGGACCTGGTCCGCGGCGAGCTGTGCGCCGAGGCGATCCGGCTGGCCCGGTTGCTGGTCGCGCTGATGCCCGACGAGCCGGAGGCGATCGGCCTGCTCGCCCTGATGCTGCTCACCGAGTCCCGCCGTGGCGCGCGGACCACCGCCACCGGCGACCTGGTGCCGCTGCCCCGCCAGGACCGCGGCCGGTGGGACGCCGGGCTGATCGCCGAGGGGCAGGCGCTGGTCCGCCGCTGCCTGCGCCGCGACCGCCCCGGGCCGTACCAGATCCAGGCCGCGATCGCCGCCGTGCACAGCGCCGCGGGGCGCGCCGCCGACACCGACTGGGCGCAGATCCTTGCGCTGTACGACCAGCTGACGGCGATCGCCCCCAGCCCGGTGGTGGCGCTGAACCGGGCCGTCGCGCTCGCCGAGGTGGCCGGTGCGGCGGTGGCGCTGGCCGAGGTGGACCGCCTCGATCTTCTCGGCTTCCACGTCTACCACGTGGTCCGCGCCGACCTGCTGGCTCGCCTCGGCCGGGGCGGGGAGGCCGTCGAGGCGTACCGGACAGCCGTCGCCCTGAGGGACAACGCGGCGGAACGGGCCTTTCTCACCGCCCGCGCGACGGCCCTGGCGACGTCCTGACGGGGCGTTTGCCGCAGAGGTGGTCGGGAACCCCGACGCACCGGCCGGCCGCAGCAGGGTATGGGGAGGGGTCATGGCCTACCGTCCGACCGCCGTCGACACCGTGCCCGACCTGTCCATCCTCACGCTCGGCGTGGAGGAGGAGTACCTGCTGCTCGACCCGGACAGCGGCCGGAACCTGCCGGTCGCCGACCGGGTGCTCGCCGCGCTGAGCGGCACCGCCCGCGACCAGAGCCGCCAGGAGTTCCGGCACAGCATGGTGGAGATGGTCACCCCGGTCTGCGCCGACCTCACCGAGCTGCGCGCGCACCTGGTGGTGCTGCGCCGCTCCGCCGCCGAGGCCGCCACGGCCGCCGGGGCCCGACTGGTGGCGGTCGGCGCCACCCCGGTGGCCGAACCGCACCGGACCGTGCCCGACGAACCGCGCTACCACGCGATGTCCCGCCGGTACGGGCCGGTGGCGCACGACCCGGCGGTGTGCGGCTGCCACGTGCACGTCGGGCTGCCCGACCGGGAACTGGCCGTGCAGGTCTGCAACCACCTGCGGGTGTGGCTGCCGGTGGTGCAGGCGATCACCACCAACTCCCCGCTGCACGACGGGTACGACACCGGGCACGCCAGTTGGCGCTCCATGCAGTTGGAGCGGTGGCCCAGCATCGGCCCGACGCCGTACTTCGACTCCGCCGCCGACTACGACCGCACCGTCGACGAGCTGATCGCCGCCGGCATCATGCTCGACGCGGCGATGGTCTACTGGTACGCCCGGCCGTCGTCGGCGTACCCCACGGTGGAGGTGCGGGTCGGCGACGTCTGCACCGAGGTGGACGACGCGGTGCTGGTCGCCGCGCTGGTCCGGTCCCTGGTGGCCACCCTCGCCGACGACGTCCGCGCCGGGGTCGACGCCCCGAACGTCCGGGACTGCCTGGTCGCCGCGGCGCACTGGCGGGCCGCCCACGACGGCCTCGACGGCGAGCTGATCGACCTGCGGGCCGGCGGTACCCGCCCGGCCTGGGCGCTCGTCGACGAGCTGATGGCGGTGATCGCCCCGGCCCTGCTGCGCCACGGCGACCTGGGGTACGTGGTGGCGCAACTCGCCCGGCTCCGCCGGGACGGCACCGGCGCGACCCGGCAGCGGCAGGTGCTGGAGCGCGACGGGGACCTGCGCCTGGTCCTCGACGACCTGATCACCCGCACCGCCGCCAGCTGACCGCCCGCCGATGGCGGCGGACGACGTTCAGCTGATGTCGTGCGTCTGCAGCCACAGCTCCAGCAGACCGAGCTGCCACAGTTTGTTGCTCCCGGCCGCCGCCTGCGCCCGGTCCGGCTCGGCGAGCAGGTGCGCCACGTACTCCGGGCGGAACAGTGCCCGCTCGCGGGCGACCGGCGCCTGCAACGCCTCGGCGACCATCTCGCGCACCGGGCCGTCCACGTTGCGCAGCGCCGGCACCGGAAAGTAGCCCTTGGGCCGGTCGATCACCTCGGCGGGCAGCACCTCCCGGGCCACCTCCTTGAGCACGCCCTTGCCGCCCTGGGCGACCTTGTGCTCCGGTGGGCAGTGCGCGGCCAGGGTGACCAGATCCTGGTCGAGGAAGGGCGTACGCACCTCCAGGCCCCACGCCATGCTCATGCTGTCCACCCGCTTGACCGGGTCGTCGGGGAGCATCAGGTGGGTGTCCAGGCGCAGCACGGCGTCCAGCGCGGTCTGCGCCCCGGGCGCGCCGAGGTGGCCGGTGAGCAGGTCCCGGCTGGCGTCCTGCTCCAGCGCGTACGCCGGGCCGACGATGCGGCGCAGCTCGTCGTGGTCGCGGTCGAAGAACGCGGCGGCGAACGTCTCGGCGGCCCCGTGCCGGGGCGCGTCGACCAGTGGCTGGTGGTAGCCGTAGCCGGCGAACACCTCGTCGGCCCCCTGCCCCGACTGGGCCACCTTCACGTGTTGCGCGACCTGTTCGGAGAGCAGGTGGAAGGCGACCACGTCGTGGCTGCCCATCGGCTCGGTCATCGCCAGCACGGCCCGTCGGACGGCGGGCACCAGGTCGCCGTCGGCGAGTCGGATCCGGTGGTGGTCGGTGTCGAACGCGCGGGCCACCAGGTCCGAGTAGTGGAACTCGTCGCCGGACTCGCCGCCGTGGCTGTCGAAGCCGATGCTGAACGTGCGCAGGTGTCGCTGGCCGGCCTCGGCGAGCAGCGCCACGATGAGGCTGGAGTCCAGTCCGCCGGAGAGCAGGACCCCCACCGGCACGTCGGCGACCAGTCGTCGGCGTACCGCCGCGCGCAGCGCGTCGCCGATCGCGGTCCGCCAGTCGGCGGCGTCCATCCCCGCGTCGGCGGGTTCGCGCACGTAGTCGGGCCGCCAGTAGACCTCCTCGCGGCTGCGTCCGTCCGCCTCGATCACCCGCACCGTGGCCGGCGGCAGCTTGCGTACGCCGCGCAGCACGGTGCGTGGGGCGGGCACGATGGAGTGCCAGGAGAGGTAGTGGTGCAGCGCCACCGGGTCGATTGCGGTGTCCACGTCGCCGGCGGCCAGCAGCGCGGGCAGGGTGGAGGCGAACCGGAGCCGCCCCGGTGTCTCGGCGAGGTAGAGCGGCTTGATGCCGAGCCGGTCGCGGGCCAGGATCAGCCGCCGCCGGGCCCGGTCGACCAGCCCGATCGCGAACATGCCGACCAGGTGGTCGACGAAACGTTCACCCCAGTGTGCGTACGCCACCAGGATCACCTCGGTGTCGCTGGTGGAGTGAAAGGCGTACCCGGCGTTCTGCAACTCCTCGCGCAGCTGCGGGTAGTTGTAGATGCAGCCGTTGAAGACCAGCGCCAGGCCCAGATCGTCGCGGACCATCGGCTGCCCACCGGCGTCGGACAGGTCGATGATGGTCAGCCGGCGGTGCCCGAGGGTCACCCAGCCGGCGGCGAACAGGCCCTCGTCGTCCGGGCCGCGTGAGCGCATCGCCTCGGACATCCGGCTGACCGCCGCCGCGTCGGGAGAGCGGCCGTCGAACCGTGCCTCCCCGCTGATCCCGCACATCAGGCGTTGCGGTGCTGGTCCAGGGCAGACATGGCCCCTCCTGTCAGGTCTCCCCGACTGGTGGTGGCGGGGCCCGGTGGGAACGGGCCGCTGGCTACCCGCGCATCGGGCCGACAAACCCGCAGGTGATCCCGCGCGGGCGGCTCAGTCGAGCAGAGTGCGCAGGATGCGGGCCAGCTCGTCTCGGTCGGTGTCGTCGAGGTGGCCGAAGAAGCGGTCCGCCTCGGCCCGGCGGGCGGCCCGGATGGCGGTGCTGACCCGGTCGCCCTCCTCGGTGAGCGCGACCAGGGTCGCCCGCCGGTCGGCCGGGTCGGGCCGACGCTCGACCAGGCCGCGGGTCTGCAGGTCGTCGACGACCTCGGTCGCCGAGCGCGGCGCGATGCGCAGATGCTCGGCGAGGGTGCCGGGTCGCACCTCGCCGTGCCGGGTCAGCACGCGCAGCGCCCGGGACTGGCTGGGGGTGATGTCCCAGGGTGCCAGCGAGTCCCGGGCCTGCCGGCGCAGCCGGGACGCCACCGCCCAGAACGTCTCCGCCAGGCTCTCGTCGTCGGCGCTGTCGGCGGTGTGCTCGGTCACCGGAATACGGTAGCAGGAGATGTGGTTGCTACCTCATGATGAGGTAACCTCAGCAATATCGCCGACGAAAGGCAGCACCCCCTTGGAACCCACCCCGATGGGCCGCGACCGCGGCCACCGCACCGTCAGCGCCGAAGAGAAGACGCAGGCCAGTCAGGTCTCCCTGCGCCGCATCGGTCGCCTGTTCACCCCCCACCGGCCCGCCCTGGCCGCCGTCACCGCGATCATCGTGGCCTCCTCGATCATCGCGATGGCCAGCCCGTTCCTGCTGCGTGCCGTGATCGACCGGGCCCTGCCGCAGGGCGACGTGACACTGCTGGTCTGGCTGGTCCTCGGCATGGTCGCCGTCGCGGCGGTGACCTCCGCGCTCGGCGTCGTACAGACCTGGATCTCCACCCAGGTCGGCCAGCGGGTCATGCACCGGCTGCGCACCGACGTCTTCAGCCACCTTCAGCGCCAGTCGCTGGGCTTCTTCACCCGCACCCGCACCGGCGAGGTGCAGTCCCGCATCACCAACGACATCGGCGGCATGCAGTCGGTGGTCACCTCCACCTCCACCGCCGTCGCGGCCAACCTCACCACGGTGGTCGCCACCGCCGTCGCCATGGTCGCGCTCTCCTGGCAGCTCTCCCTGGTCTCGCTCGTGGTGCTGCCGCCGGCCATCTGGCTGACCCGTCGGGTCGCCCGGATGCGTCGCGAGATCACCGCCCAGCGGCAACGCGAACTCGCCGACCTCAACGTCACCGTCGAGGAGGGCCTGTCGATCAGCGGCGTACAGCTCGCCAAGACCCTCGGCACCGGCCCCGCGCTGATCGACCGGTTCACCGCCTCCTCGGAGCGACTGGTCGACCTGGAGCTGCGCAGTGAGCTGGCCGGCCGCTGGCGGATGGCCTCGATGAGCATCATCTTCGCCGCCGTACCGGCGGTCATCTACCTCGCCGCCGGACTGCCCGGCACCGCCGGGACGCTGAGCATCGGCACCCTGGTCGCCTTCACGGCCCTGCAGGGCGGCCTGTTCCGCCCGCTGATGGGCCTGCTCAACGTAGGCGTCTCGCTCACCGCGTCGCTGGCGCTGTTCGCCCGGATCTTCGAATACCTGGACCTGCCGGTCGACGTGGCCGACCCCGCCGACCCGGTCCGCCTCGACCCCGCCCGGGTGCGCGGTCACCTGCGCCTGGAAGACGTCACCTTCGGCTACCCGGGCAGCGACACCGCCGCCCTCGCCGGGATCACCCTGGACGTGCCCGCCGGCACCAGCCTCGCCCTGGTCGGCGAGACCGGCTCCGGCAAGAGCACCCTCGCCGGGCTGGTCAGCCGGCTGCACGACCCGACCGCCGGCCGGATCACCGTCGACGGCATCGACCTACGCGACCTGCGCCTGGCCGATCTGGCCGCGATCGTCGGCGTGGTCAGCCAGGAGACGTACCTGCTGCACACCACAGTGCGGGAGAACCTGCGCTACGCCCGGCCGGACGCCACCGACGCCGAAATCGAGGACGCCGCCCGCGCCGCCCAGATCCACGACCTGATCGCCGGGTTGCCCGACGGGTACGACACCATGGTCGGCTCGCGCGGGCACCGGTTCTCCGGCGGCGAGAAGCAGCGCCTGGCCATCGCCCGTACGCTGCTGCGTGACCCGCGCATCCTGGTCCTCGACGAGGCCACCAGCGCGCTGGACACCGAGACCGAACGCGCCGTGCAGCGGGCGTTCGACGTGCTCGCCCAGGGCCGCACCACGATCACCATCGCGCACCGGCTCTCCACGATCCGCGACGCCGACCAGATCGCGGTGCTCGACCACGGCCGGATCGTCGAGGCCGGCACCCACGACAGCCTGCTGGACCGCAACGGCCGCTACGCCACCCTGGCGGCCTGACACCTGCCGGCCAGGCCCCGGCTCACAACAATCTCAAAACGTTCTTAGAACTGTCTCGTTATGGCGCGGTCAGGTGCCGGTAGACGGTGGCCCGCGAGACACCCAGCGCGGTGGCGATGGCGTCCACCGAATGGGTGCCCGCCTCGTGCATCCGCCGGGCCGCCTCGACCTGCTCCCGACCCAGCGCCGGAGGTCGTCCCGGCCGCCGCCGACGGGCAGCCGTCCCGCCGCCCGGCGCCGCGTCCGGCCGGCTCGCGGGGGCCAGAGCCGCGGCCGCCGGGTCCGCAGGGCGCACGGCCACGCCCGCCGCGTCGGCGTCCGGCGGATAAGCGGCGTCCGCGGCCGCTGTGGTCAGCAGGCGGCGTACGCCGTCGAGCATGTCGGCGCGCAGCACCTCGTCAGACACGTCGGTGAAGAAGACGATCGGATCGCTGCAGGCTGCCACCGCCTGCACCGCCCGGACCCGCTCCCGACGCCCGGCGTCCGGCCCCGCGATGAGGTCGTTGGCCCGCATCGCGATCACCATCAGCCGGTGGTACGTGTCGCCCCGGCCGACCAGCGCGATGTCGTGGAAGAGCATGCCGAGTGGCCGGCGGTGGGCGAGCATGACGTCCACCCAGCCCTCCAGCACCGTCCACCGGGCCTGGTCGGTCGGCTGTCCCTGGGCGGCGTCGAGCAGCCTCTCCAGGTCGGCCAGCAGCGGCTCGATCAGGGCGGCGAGCAGATGCTCCTTGGCCGGGAAGTGGTACAGGATCGCGGTCTTAGTCAGCCGCAGCCGCTCGCCGATCTGACGCAGCGAGGTGCGCTGGTAGCCGTGTTCGGCGAACAGGTCGAGCGCGGCGCGCAGGATCCGGGTGCGGGTGTCGTCCGCGGGATCGGCGGTCATGCCGGCCAGCCTAGCGACGTCCTGACCGGTGGGCACGATCACCGTTGATTCCACTGACCAACGGTCAGTACAGTGAGGGTGGTCGACGAAGCAGCCAACAGCAGGAGGGGCCATGCCCGTCATCTCCATCGGCAACCTGGTCAAGACGTTCGGCGCCATCCGGGCGCTCGACGGGCTGGACCTGCACGTCGAGCGGGGGGAGGTGCACGGCTTCCTCGGCCCCAACGGCTCGGGAAAGTCCACCACCATCCGCATCCTGCTCGGGCTGCTCCGCCGCGACTCCGGCGACGCCCAGGTGCTCGGCGCCGACCCGTGGCGCGACGCGGTCCGCCTGCACCGCCGGCTGGCGTACGTGCCGGGAGACGTCAACCTCTGGCCCAACCTCACCGGCGGGGAAGCCATCGACCTGCTCGGTCAGCTGCGCGGTGGCCTCGACCGGCGCCGCCGCGACGAGTTGCTGCACCGCTTCGACCTGGACCCGACCCGCCGCTGCCGCACCTACTCCAAGGGCAACCGGCAGAAGGTCGCCATCGTCGCCGCCTTCTCCTCCCCGGTGGAGCTGTACGTGCTCGACGAACCGACCTCCGGTCTCGACCCCCTGATGGAGGCGGTGTTCCAGGACGAGGTCCGGCGGGTCAAGCAGGCCGGCGCCACCGTGCTGCTCTCCAGTCACGTGCTCGCCGAGGTCGAGGCGCTCTGCAACCGGGTCAGCATCATCCGCGAGGGCCGCACCGTCGAATCCGGCACCCTCACCGAGCTGCGCCACCTCACCCGCACGGCGGTGACCGTCGAGACCGCCCGCCCGGTCACCGGCCTGGACGTGCTCCCCGGCGTGCACGACGTGCACGAGGTCGACGGCCGCACCCACCTGGAAGTGGAGCCCGCCCACCTCGACGAACTGCTCGGGCACCTCATCGGCTTCGGCGTCCACGCGCTGACCAGCACGCCACCCACCCTGGAACAGCTCTTCCTGCGCCACTACGGCGATGCCCCCGCCGCGGCTGCGGCGTCGGCCGATGGTCCCGCCGACCGTGCCGGGTCGGCTGGTGCTCCTGGCACGGGTGCTGGGCCGGCCCACGGTCCTGCCGCGGGTGCTGCTCCGGCCGGCGAGGGCTCGCACGCCGACACGCAGGCCGACGTACCGCAGGCGGGTGCCCGGTGAGCGCCCTCACCGGCACGACCCGGCTGGCCCGGCTCGTCCTGCGTCGCGACCGGATCCGCCTGGCCATCTGGATCCTCGGCACGCCCCTGCTCGGCTACGCCCTCGCCGGCAGCGTCGCCGGCATCTACCCGGACCAGGACGCCCGGCTGGGCTACGCCACCACGTCGGCGTCCAGCCTGGTTGCCCGCGCCTTCAACGGCCCCATCCACGGCACCGACCTCGGTGCGGTGGTGGTCGCCGAGACGTACGTGACGCTGGCCCTGATCGTCGCGCTGCTGAGCACCTTCGCGGTGACCCGGCACACCCGCCAGAACGAGGAGACCGGCCGCGCCGAACTGCTCGGCGCCAACGTGGTCGGCCGGTACGCGCCGCTGACCGCCGCGCTGCTCGTCATCGTCGCCGCTAACGCACTGGCCGCCGCGCTGCTCGCGGTCGCGCTGGTCGGTGCCGGTCTGCCGCTCGCCGGTTCCGTCGCGGCAGCGGCAGCGATCGGCGGCGTCGGGGTCGCCTTCACCGCGATCGCGGCCGTCACCGCCCAACTCTCCGTCACCGCGCGCGGCGCCAACGCGCTCGCCGCCGCCACCGTCGGGCTCTCCTTCGTGCTGCGCGCCGCCGGCGACGTGCTCGGCGAGCAGAGCGCCGACGGCACCCGGGTCCGCAGCGCCTGGCCGTCGTGGATCTCCCCGCTCGGCTGGGGCAACCAGGTCCGCGCCTTCGACGGCGAACGCTGGTGGGTGCTCGCCCTGCCCGTCGCGCTGCTGCTCGCCGGGGTGGCGCTGGCGTACGCCCTCGCCGAGCGACGCGACCAGGGCGCCGGGCTGATCGCCCCCCGACGCGGCCCGGCGACCGGCGCGCCACTGCTGCTCAGCCCCACCGGGCTGGCCTGGCGGACGCAACGCGGCACACTACTCGGCTGGGCCGTCGGGGTGGCCGCGCTCGGCCTGCCCATGGGTGTCGCCGCCGACGAGTTCAACGACATGATCGACGCGAACCCGGCCGCCGCCGAAGCGATAAACGCGATGGGCGGCGGGGACGACCTGATCAAGGCGTACCTGACCGCGATGCTCGGCCTCTTCGCGCTGACCATCGGCGCGTACGTCGTGCAGGCCCTGCTCCGGGTCCGCGGCGACGAGGCCGACGGGGTGTTGGAGGCCGCCCTCGCGACGGCGGTCAGCCGCACCCGCTGGCTCGGCACCCAGGTGCTCGCCGCGACGCTCGGCGCGGTGGCCCTGCTGCTGCTCGCCGGCGTGACCACCGGCCTCGGCTACGGCATCGTCATCGGCGACCCGCTCGGGCAGGCCGTCGAGCTGGGCGGCGCCGCGCTGCTGCGCCTGCCCGCCCTGCTCGTGGTCGCCGGGGTGGTGACCGCGCTCTTCGGGCTGCTGCCCCGCTGGTCGGTGGTGCTGTCCTGGATGGCGCTGCTGGTCTTCCTGCTCCTCGGGCAGCTCGGCGCGGTGCTGGAGCTGCCGCAGGCCGCGCTCAACGTCTCGCCGTACACCCATGTGCCGGCCGTGCCCGCCGTCCACCCGGCGGCGCTTCCCCTGGTGGTGCTGGCGGCGGTGGCCGCGGCCCTGCTCGCCGTCGGCGTGGTGGCCTTCCGCCACCGCGACGTCCCGTCCTGAGCCGGCGTTTCGTGATCGTTGGCAGCTGAGCGACTCGACACGCCGACGCCAGCCCTCCTCAACTGCCACCGATCACCTGACGTAGCCCACCGGGGCCGTGGTGGGGCGTTCTGCACAGGGTGGCGGCTGTCCACAGAGGGCCTGCTGGTGTGTTTGCGGAGGGCTGGGTGGGGCTTCACGGTTCTGTGCGTGAACCTGGTGCTTCGGGAACTCGTCGAACGTGGCGCGGGTCTGGTGACGTTCGGGGCGGCCGGGCAGGTGGTGCCGTCGTGGACGGTTCGGCAGGCTTGTCGCAACGGCGAACTGGTACGGGTGCTGCCCGAGGTGTTCGTGGCGGCGCACCTCGTCGGTGGGCGACCCGGTGCCCCGGTCCTGAGTCGACTCGACAGTGCCCTGAGTCTGCGGGCTGCTCTCGCCTGGGCTGGCGGAAACGGCGCGCCCAGTTATCTCAGTGCGCTCGCCGTGTGGGGGCTGCACCCGCAGGCGGTCGGTGACCTCGTGCACCTGAGCGCACCAGCGAGCAGCGGTCTGCGCGGTCGGCCTGGAGTGATCGTCCACCGACGCCGGAGCCTGACCATCGAGCCGCCGGAGGTGGTGGTCCGGCGAGGGCTGAGGGTCACCCGCCTCGAACAGTCGCTCGTCGACTCCTGGCCGACGTTGCCGCCCGCCGACCGGCGGACGCCGGTGATCCGAGCGGTCAACGACCGGCTGACCACACCCGAGCGGTTGTCGGCAGCACTGGAGCGGGTGCCCAAGCTGATCGATCGGGCGGCGTTCCGGCATCTGCTGACGAGGCTTGCCGACGGCTGCCGCAGCCCGTTGGAAATCTGGGGGCACGAGCACGTCTTCACCGGTCCCGGAATGCCGGCGTTTCACCGGCAGGTGCCGGTCCGTGTCGGGCGGCGCACCGTGTACCTCGACATGTTCGCCGAGCGGGAACGGGTCAACATCGAACTCGACGGGGCGACCACCCACGGCAACCCACGCCAGCAGGAGCTCGACCTGCGCCGCGACGCCCTCCTGGCGGCCATCGGGATCCTGGTGGTCCGCTTCGCCCACCGCCGCCTCGTGCACGAGGTCGACGAGGTGCGCCGGGAAACCCTCGCCATCCTGACGACCCGCCGGACCTGACGGGGTCCTCTGCGGGCGGGGTGTCCTGGCGGGCCGAGCCTGCTGGCGCTCACCCCACCATCGAGCGCGCCGACGCCGTCAGTGGTGCAGCGACAGCGGTTGTGTCGCACGCGGCCGCCACACTGGGGCTTCCTCGACCGGAGAGGTGCCTCGTGCCGTACGTCAGGTCACACACCAGGAAGGGCGGCGCGCGAGTTCGGGCGCACTACCGACGGCGGCGCGCCGGCAGTGTTCGGCGCAGGTCGACGGTCCGCCGCGTGGCCGGTGGCGGCGGCTCGGCCAACGGCTGGCTGCTGGCGCTGGGTGCCGTCGTCGCCTTCGTGCTCCTGCGCGCGGTCGTCGACGTCGTGCGCCGCCATCCATACTGGACCGCGCTGCTGGTGAGCGTCGTCGTCGCGACGGCGGTCGCGGTGGTTGTCATGGTGTCGAAGCAGCGGGCCCGCGAGCGGGCCGACCAGGCCCAACGGGACCGGCTGATAGCGGTGACCGACACGATGAGCGGCCCCGAATTCGAGCAGTGGTTCGCCCGGCTCCTGATCGCCTCCGGGTTCCGCGACGTGCGGGTGTGCGGCGGCTCCGCTGACCGGGGAGCCGACGTCACCGCGGCAGCCCCCGACGGCCGACGCGTCGTGGTGCAGTGCAAGCGGCAGAGCGTCACCAACCGGGTGGGCAGCGCCGCGATCCAGCGGTTCGCCGGCACCTGCCGGGTGATCCACGGTGGCGAGATCTGCCTACTCGTGACGAACAGTTTCTTCACCGCCGGCGACGGCATCCAGATGGCCCGACAGCTCAACATCGACCCCGTCGACCGGCACGCGTTGCAGATGTGGGCCTGGACGGGGATTCCCCCGCTGCGGTCCGGTACTGAAAGATCGAGGACAGCGAATTGACAGGGCGGGAATTACTGTCTCGACATGGCACCGTCCATTCCCAGAAGTGTCAGTGCGAAAGACGTTGCCGACCCACTGCGCGGCCGTAGCGGCGGAGGGTCGACGCTGCCCTCGGTGCCGAAGGACCTGGCCAGCCGGCAGATGTGCTGCGCCATGCATCTGCGTCCGCCGCTGGCGGCACAGGTGTTGCTGCTGTACAGCCTCGACAACCCGAAGGCATGGTGTCCCTCTTTCGGGGTGGACGCGGTCGCGCTGGTGCGCCACGCCCAGGCCGCCGACGCCCATTGGCGGAGGCTGTACGACGCGGTCGCGATGACGCGTTACGCGCTACTCGGTCTGGTCGGGCTGGGCATCCTGCTCCTCTGGCGTGACGGGCCGGTGACGGCGCTGCTCACGCTGCCGCTCATCGCGGTGGCGTGCGGGGTCGGCTGGCGCACCACCTTCCTCAGCCTCCAGGAGACCCGCGCGGCGGCGATCGGCGCCATGGCGGAGGAGGAGGCGCTGGCCGCCCAGGCGCCAGAGGTCGAGTCCGAGCTGGAGGACGAGCTCGCCGCCCTGCAGGACGCCAACATGATCGTCTTCGAGGTTGCCGCGGACAACCCGTTCGTCGGCAGCGGCACCGAGATCGGCCGCTGGGCCCTGCCACCCATCGACGTCACCCGCGGTCGAGAAAAGAATCAAGACGGCACGCGACCACCCGCGACCTTCTCCATCCGCGACCTGCACGACGATCTGATCCGGCTCGCCCGGTCACGGCTCGGGCTCAGCGACATCGAGGTCACCAAGCGGATCTACGTGCGGGGGGACGTGCTGCCGGATTGTGAAGGCTTGTTCCACCCCGACGAGGTACGCCCGCCGTCCCGACTGGAGACCTCCTGGGTTGATCTGGGCAGCGACGCGCCGGGGGAGCAGGCCAGGACGTACGTGTGTCTGGCGAAGAGCCTCGTCGGTGGCCAGATCGTCGTCACCCTCTTCGCCCGCTACACCCTCGACCAGGGCATTCTGTCCTGCGAGTTCGCCGCCTTCGTGCTGCCGCCCGTCCGTCGCGACTCCGCGCCCGCCACCGGCTTCTACGGCCTGTTCGGGGAGGATCTGAGCCCGCTTCACGGGCGCTCGACCACCTCGGCCCTCGCCCTCGCGGCGTGGCGCACCTACCTTGCCCAGCTGTTCCTGCGCTCGGACCGGGGCATCGACCTGGCCGAGGCGCACGAGGAGCGGACGCAGCAGCACTACGAGGCGCTCCAGGAGGGGCGACGCTACGACTACGGGGCGCCGTTCAGCGCCAGGGAACTCGCGGCCAGCACGAGCATCGAGAGCTATTTCGAAGTCGCCGATGTGCGCGACTGTCTGTTGCGGATGCAGCGCGGAGTGATCGACTGTCTGGTCGCGTTCCTGACGGACAAGGGCATCGACACGTCCGAGATAGCCGCCGGAAAGCAGCGGATCATCAACAACATCACCAACATCGGAGAGGTGTCCGGCCGGGGCAACATCTTCGGAAGCCACGGACGCGTGACGAATGTCGATCGCGACGACCAGACGGACTGATCGGTTGGTGTCCCGCAGACCCGGTCAGCGGGCGATCCGGAAGGACGAGTCAGTGAGTCAGTTCAACTTCAGCGGCGACATCAACGGTGAGGCGAACGTCTTCGGTGACCACGCGCAGGTGCACAACCGGAGCAACGATTTCAGTCGAGGCTCGGACCTTTCCGGGCTCGTCGCTGCCCTGGTCGACGAGATCGCGAAGCACCGGACGGAGGTTCGTGAGGCCGAACGGCTGACCCAGTTGGCGAGCACGGCTGCGGCGTACGCCGCCGAGCCCCGCCCCAACGTGGAGGGCATCCGCGGCCTGCTACCGGCCCTGCTCGCAGGTGCCGGAACGGCGACCGCCGTCGCCGACGCCGTGCTGCGCGTCTCCCAGGCCGTCAACAGCCTGTAGCGGATGTGAACGTTGCCCTGGCGGCCTCAACCGGCGAGCACGAGGGAGGCGCGCCCCAGTCGGCAGGGTGAGGTGGCGGTTCGGCTGGACCGGATGATCGACCGCTCGGCAGCTCGGGTTGGCCGGTGTCGGTGAGCCGCACGGGGGTCAGTTGGCACCTGCAGACCGGTGTGGACCGCTGTCTCCCAGGTGGCCGACACGTTGCAGCTGCGCCAGATCGTGAACGACGATCTGCCGGTAACCGGTCCGGATGACTCCCGCGTGCCGCAGTTCGCGGAGGGCCTTCTCGACCGTAGGCTCCGCAGCACCGCAGAGTGACGCCAACTCCGGCTGAGTCAGCGCCACACCGACGGTGCGTCCGTCGCTGATGGGCTCACCGTGCGCCGTCGAGAGCTCGGCCAGAACGCGTGCCAGGCGGATCTTTGCCGGGTAGGCGGTGAAGTCGATTCGGCGGCGGTTCGCCCACCGGAAGCGCGCCGCGGTGGTCCTCGCCAGGGCAAGCGCCGCCTCCGGCTGGTCGTGTAGAAATGGATACCACTCTCGCTTGTAGATGACGGTGACCAATCCCGCACCGCACGTCGTGACCGTCGCCGTCCGTGGGGTGTCATTGAGCGCGGAGATTTCGCCGACCAGGTCACCGGAGACCCGGATCGCCAAGAGCGTTTGACGGCCATCTGCCGTGTTGACGGTTACCTTTGTTACGGCTTCCCTGAGCAGTACCAAGTGGTTACCGGTGGTTCCCTCCCGCAAGATGTGGTCCCCGGCTTTAACCGAGACGGTTGTTCCCAACGTGAGGAGGCTGGCTCTTGTCTTCGGGCTGAGACACGCGAGCAGCGTGCCAGGAGGCCAGCGAAGGCTAGTCGGCGGCTGCTCGTAGTCGCGTCGCACCTCAGCACCCCGTTCGTCGGCGGGCAACCCTGCTCATGTCGGATGAGGCACGGGCAGTCAACGGATGCAAGTATTTCTGATTGCGGATCCTGGGAGAAGGCCCGCACTGCCTCTTTCAATCGCTCATCAGGGCAATGGCCAGCCAAACTGCGGCGGCGCAACTCGCCACCACGCTCCATGGCACAGCCGCCTGCACCCGCCGGTGCTTCCGGAGTGCGATGTTCGCGAGAACTGTTGCCAGAGACCATGCTTCGATGGCCTCCCGACCCGCGTCGAGGCGTGGCGGCTCGATGCGGGCGGTCGGCTGCGCTGGGAACCCGAACCTGTTGGGCGAGCGGGGGCCGGACGTCTGTGGTCGGAAGCCGATGGCGAGGTGTCGCGCCGCGATCAGGAGAGTGATCACGAAGAGCGAGCCAACCCCGGAGACGACGATGGACAGGACGGGGGAATCCATGAGGTGGAAGACCGCGGGCGCCTTGCTGACAATGAGCGCCACCACCGAGCCGTGGAAGGCGAACAGCCGAGAGATCTTGGCATCGGCGTGTCGGATGGCATCCTGGTGTAGTCGGGTCGCGGCGAGTGCCCGATCTACCTCCATGGCGGACCGGCGGTGTTTCACATGGCGCGATGAGGTGGTCATGCATCCAGTGAAGGCAACGGGGTGCCGTCGACGTCCGTAGGAATATGGGATCTCGCGTATCCGACACATGCTCAGCTACTTCCTGACAACCCGTACTTCGACGGGTTTCCCACGGCTGGCCATCGCTATAAGTGACATGACCAGGAGCGCCGAGCGTGCGGAGGCAAAATGGCAACGCTGCAGCCAGACCGCAGATTGATCATGTTCGTCGACATGGAGAGTTACAGCCGGCACGACGACGCCGGCCAGATCAACGCCCAGATGAACTTCCGCCCGCTCATGCGAAGGGCGGCCGAGCAGTGCGGCCTGGACCGGGACGGCTGGGAGATCCAATCATCCGGGGATGGGGAACTCGCGCTCTTTCCCCTCGGGACGCCCGAGCCTCGGCTTGTTGCCGACCTCGTACCCGCCATCGACCGGATCCTCCGCGACCACAATCGCGATGCCGGCGCGCATGCGCAGGTGCGGATGCGGGTCGCGTTCCATCAGGGACTTGTGACGAGGACCGAGAACGGTTACGCCGGATCAGCAGTGGTGACTGCGGCTCGCCTGGTGGAGGCGCCCGCGCTGAAGGAGGCGTTAGCCTCGTTCCCCGAGGCGGCGGTAGCGATGATTGTGTCTTCAACGATCTATCAGGACGTGGTGAGCCAGTCGTACAGCGGGATACGGAAGGAGCGTTACGGTCGGGTCAGCGTTCGCGTCAAGTCGTTCGGCGATGAGGCCTGGATCTTCATTCCCGATGAGAACGTCAACGCGGCGCCAATCGCATCTGTCGACGCCTCGACACCAGCCCCTCGGCCTGACCTGGGCGAAACCGAGCGAGCCGGGGCCGAGCCGACGAGTGGCAGCCGATTCGCCTTCGGCTCGGTAGTCAACCACGGTCCGAGCGTCTTCGGTGACCATGGCCGAGCGTGGGGCACGGGGGATGCACAAGCTCATCGGCAGGGGCGACAGTGAGCCCGGAGTCCGCAACAGGGGCGGTGCAGGCGGGTGCGCCGGCGGTCGAGCCAGCCGCCGATTCGGCTGCGCCGGCTGCGCCGCAGAGCCCAGATTCAGCGGAGTCGCGAGCTGTTCCAGAGCAGGGTACGCAGCGCGAGGCGAACTCGGATGACAGAGGCCATCGCGATTCGGAAGGCCCGACAGATGTATCCGACGAGCGGAATGATGATCGCGACTCGCCCGACGATTTCATTCGCGCCAATCCCACCCTTCGCTCCTTCACGTCACGCAGGGGCAGTGGGTTCCGGATCGAGGACTTGAGCAACGCTGGTCCCAGTGCGTTCGGCGATCGGGCGACGGTCATCGGAAATCTGAATCTAGGGCAGGGCAACTCGAAGCCGAGGTTCTTCGCCGACCGAATCAGCGACCTGACCGCGAGGCGTCACACCTTCGTGCGCCCAGCCCACTTCGGTGAGTTGCAGGATCGGTTGCGTCGTTACCCAGTAGTGGGACTTGCTGGACCAGTGGGCAGCGGTCGTTCGACGGTCGCCTGCGTCGCTCTCGCAGAGCATATTGGATCCGACGAGGTCATGGAGATCGTGATGCCTCCCGGATTGGACGACGTCCGATTGATCCGTGAGCAGCCCGATTTTCTGGAGAAGGGTGTTGGTTACATCATCAAGGTTGGCGGTCGGCAGGTCCGGAGCGCCGTCCGATCTATCGAGGCGGCGTTTCACGAGAACGAATGTAGCGGGGTCATAATTCGTGACACGGAGGAGTCCGAGGCGTCCCTCCATCGGGCGGAGGTGTTCCACCACTCATCAGTCTCGCGCGTAGAGGTCTTCCGTCAGCATCTCTTGTATTACCTCAGAGAGAAATGCGTTGGCAACTGCATCGATTGTGATCGCAGTTGCGGGAGAGCGTACACGGTCCAGATGATCACACCAGAGGTGAGCAGGTTAATTGATCTGCTGACGAGACCGGGTGAGTGCGTCCTGCACGCGGAAACGATCGCGCGTGAACTCCCGGCAGACGCTCATGGTTTCGTTGCGCTGCTGCCATCTGAGAACAAGCGGTACCGCGATAAGGCGCGGCAGATCCTCTTGCTGCCCGACGACAAAGAACCGGTTTTTCAGAACAGACCCGCACAACATAGACGAGCGCTGCGGATCGCCTACGCTGTGTTCGCTGGACAATCCATGGCGCGGGTTTCAGAGGGTGCTGGTCTGCTGCTCGGAAAACTCGATCGACTCTTCAATGAGCCGGCCATCGGCCGACCCGCCCTGCTCAACGACATGCCGGCCCTGCTGGGTCAGGAACTCGGAGCTGACTGGCACGACAGAGCCATGGAGGGAGAGTCTCCGCATACGAAGGCGAGAGTGGCCCATATAAAGCCCGAGATGGTGAGGGCGATCCTCGACGTTGCCTGGAACGATTTCGACAACACCCGTCCGGCCCTCATCGAATGGATCGACGAACTCGCCGCCCATCCCGCCCCAGGGTTCAGCAACTGCGCCGCCGTCGCCGCCGCGATCTTTGCCACTCATGACTTTGAGCAGGTCTACGAGGAGGTGATTCGGCGATGGGCGAGGGATCGAAGGCGCGGGAGGCGGAAGGCAGCCGCAGCCGCCATGGCTTCCGCCGCAAACCTCGACGGTGCGGTGCCGGTTGGCTTGACGGTGAGCTCTCAGGTCAGGGCAGACGTGGGTAAGAAGCTCGAATGGCTCGCCCACTCCAGGTCGGCGTTCGAACGAGACACCGCAGCGATGGTGTGGGGGATGGGCTACACGCCACGGCACCCCTTCCAGACCGCACGCGCCCTCACTGCCGTGGCAGCAAATGCCAACGCGTCGTCCATCTGGACCGTCACGGACGCGATCGATAATCTGTCTCGAAAGTATGGCAGCGCATGGACGATCAACGTCCTTTCCTGGTGGCTCGAAAGCGACGGCGTGACTCTCCGCGCTGGTGCCACCCTCGCCTTCCTGAACTGGCTGGAGGAGCCACTCACCGAGCGAGTTGATCAGCTCGTGGCTCTCCTGGAGGCCCAGCCATCCATGGTCGATCGGGTGGCCACGCTGTGGCGAGTCGTACTCCTCGATCCCGGATGCTCCGTCGCCGCGTGGCGGCGCCTCGCGGCTTGGTTACGCAGTGGCGCCAGCGACGCACGACTCAGGGAGCCGGTCCGAGCGCTCGCGATGAGGCTTGCCGCTGAACCCGCGATCCGCTCCCGGCTGAACTACTGGCTCTCCAAGGCCCCAACGACATCCACTTCCCTCGCCTGATCCAGGAGCCACTGTGACCGCCGATAACCAGATTCCTCCCAAATCTGAACCTCCCCAGGGCGCCGGCCCCGTTCGCCGCCTGCTGACCCATTTTCGAGCGGCGTTCAGCTATTGGGACCGACCGCCGGCACCCGACCTCACCCAACGCCGCCGCCACCCCAGGCCGGTCATCGTGCCAGCTCGGGGTCATGTTTTCTCGTTCGAAATACACGTGGCTCTTACCTGGTACTCGGAAGGTTTGAGGGAGGATCAGCTCGGCGCGTGGTCGCTGCAGTTCGCGGACCTCGCCCGTCGCGACGTCGAACACAAGGCGGCGGACCTCGCTCGACATTTCCATCCTCACCAGGCAGGCGCCCTGGAGATTCAGCTCAACCGTGAGCTTTCTCGCGGTCGTCGGCGTTACGAGCGTCAGGGTGTCGTATTGCACTGCAAGCCAGAGGTGCGGGTGAAGCTCGACGAGGACGTGAAGGCAGAACTCCGGCACGTCCACCTGCAGCGGCTCCGGGAAGAGAGCGAACACGAGCTGCGGATTCGGCGGATCCAACTGACCGACCAGCTGACTCAACGCTGGGTCGCTCTGATCGATCGCCTACGCCTGAGCCCACTGGCGCCCGCCGCCCTCCGCCTCACCGACCAGGAGCTTGCCAACGTCCTCGACCAATTCGTCCTCAAGGAGGAACGGTCAAACGTCGAGCGTCTGGCGGCCCTACTGGAGGAAGCCCTGCGCCGTAGCGGCCGAGTCGGGCAGCCCTTGGAAGAGCACGAGGCCGCAGAGATCATCAAGCTTCTCGACGACATCCTCCGGGACGAGGCGACCGCGACTCCTGAGGCTTCCGAGATGAACGGAAACGGTCGGCACGCAGCACCGCCAGCGGGTAGGCCGTGATAGAAGGTCGGACGGGAATGCCCCGAAGCCGACGTTGGAGACCGCGCTCAGCGCGGGCAGCGTTCGACCCTCCGCGCAGGGCCGTTTTCCCGACAGCGTCCGCAGCCCCAACGGCGTACCGTCCGGGTCCGAACAGGGAGGAGCCGGATGAGTTTCCTACGGCAGGCAGAGCGGTCCCCGGACACCGAGCGGATGTTCGACACCGACACGAAGGCGATGGGCTACCTGCCCAACTACACCAGGTTGTTCGCCCACAATCCGGCGGCGTATCTGGCATGGCAGCAGCTCAACGGTGCGGTGAAGGACGGGATGGAGTTGCGCCGCTATGAGTTGGTGACCCTTGCCGCGGCCCGGGCCCTGAAATCCTCCTACTGCGGTCTGGCACATGGAAAGGTCCTGCGCGACAAGTTCTTCGACGCGGCGACTGTCGCCGCCATCGCGTCGGATCACGGCAGCGCCGGCCTCTCCGCGCAGGAGGTCGCCGTCGTCAACTTCGCCGGCAAGGTCGCGGCCGATGCGAACTCCGTCACTGAGGCCGACGTTGAGGACCTGCGCGCTCACGGTCTCGATGACACGGACATCTTCCGCGTGATCCTCACCGTTGGCGCCAGATGCTTCTTCAGCACCGTCCTCAGTGCTGCCGGGGTCGAGCCCGATCCGCAGTACCAGGAGAGCCTGGACGCGGATCTGCGGCAGGCGCTGAGCTTCGGCGGGTAGGCCCAGCGAGACGCTCCCTGCCCGGAGTTGACGCAGCGGGTACCGGAGCGCGGCGGAGGCCGGCGAGTTGGACGAAGACTTCGCGTCTGGCTGTCGCGTTACCTCGGCGGGTTGAGGACGTAGCCGGTCAACCAGACCCAACCCTCGTACGTCGACTGGTCGCAGACCGAGACGACGCGGAAGGTCAGCGCGCGATCCCCGGCGAACTGCACCGATGCTCGGCCGTCGATGATGAGCAGGTCGCCGGGGCAGGGGTGCGTGGTCACCAGTGGCCGGAGTTGCGGCCCTGCTCCTGGGCCGGCGGGCACTCCCGCGCGTGCATGGTCTGCCAGTCGCGCAGCGCCCGCTTGATCCGGTCGTTCTCCTGGCTGAGCAGCCGTACCGTCTCGTTGAGCATGGCCAGCTCGTCGGCCAGCCGGGCCTGGAACTCGCGTACCTCATCGGGGTCGACGCCGCGCCGACACGTGGCGAACTCGCGGGTCCGCACCTCGTGCGGCGTCAACCGGCCTGGGTAGTCGGCGGGGTAGGGCTGGCCACCTCGATACACCTGAGCCACGGCAGTCCTCTCTGAGGGCAGGCGGGAGCGCGGAAGGTCCGTGCGGTGGGTCGGGAAGGGCGGGCCGTCCGCTCGAGGGCCGCGGGCGACCCGCCCGCTCCGCCGCCGCAGCCCCATTCGGCGGTACGACAGCAGAGCAGTCCGGTGGGTCGGGACGGGCACACGCACCCGCCCCGACCAGGGGATGAGCCGAACTCGTTGCCACGCGAGGAGCAGCTCTTGCATAACCATATATGCCTAAGTTGTCGGTCGCAACGCATAGTTGTCTCGCCGGTGCGTGTCGTGATCAAATTGGCGTGCCACGCAAGGAGTGCCATGCCACAGACACCGGACTACATCCGGATCTCGGACGAGATCATCGGGGACCTGCGCAGCGGGAAGGTCAAGCCGGGGGACAAGCTGCCCTCGATCGCTGACATGTCTGATCGCTTCGACGTCAGTTCATCAACAATCCAAATGGTCTACGTCCGTCTGGAAGCGTTGCGGGTGATCCGGAGGCATCAGGGCAAGGGCATCTTCGTGACCGACCCGAAGACCTGGATGCGGGAGCCGAGGTAACGAGCCTGCTCGCCGGGCTGCCTCAACCCGGCAGGTCACCACCGGTGTCGAGGCCACCCGGTCGGGGTGCGACGGTCGGCGTCGCGAACTGGCCCTGGTGCGGGCGGCGGCGCTGGGCCAGCAGTTCGTCGATCCACCGGACGGCGTCGCGCTGTCTGCTGAGCATGTGCTGGCGCGCGGTGGCCAGGTCCGGGTCGCCGCCGGCCACCGCCAGGTGGTCGTCCAGGATCGCCACCCACTGGCGGCTGAGCTCTTCGGCGTACCGCGCCTGCCGCAGGTGCTCTTCGAGGCGGCATTCGAGGGTGACCAGCCGGTCGATCTGTGGCTGAACGGCTCGCCTGATGTGCTCGTCGAGCCGGACGGCGACGTCCGGCGCGCAGCTGACCTCAAGGTCGCCCCGCTGGTAGCGCCAGGGGCCCTGCGCGGCGAGCGTCTGTTGCAGGTGCATCTCCAGCTCCGCCGCGCGGTGGGGGGCCAGCTCCCGGGCGGCGTCGGCGGCGAGCCGGGTCAGGCGCTGGATCGCCTGCGGCATGAAGTAGTCGGCGTACCAGGTCAGCACTTCGGCGCGCAGGCTGACCGTCGACGACCAGGCGAACGTCGCGCGGATGTGGAAGGAGTACACGTAACCCTGGGCGGGCACCACGATCTGCCGGGGCGCGGTGCGCTGCTCGACGAGCGGGCCGGACGGCGTCGCGGGCGCGGCCAACCCGACCGGCTCCTCGTCCTGGAGGGCCGCCACCAGTCGATCCCAGTTTCGCGCCCACCACCGCCAACTGCGGACGCTCGTGTCGCGGGTGGCGGTGAGGCCGCGGATTGCCCAGTGCCGCCGCGGCTCCGCCGGTCTCGGCCTGCCGTCGGGGGCGTCGGACATACCACCCCTCCCTGGTCACGGATTCGCATCCCACGCTAACAACGGGTAACCGATCTGGTCGCCGCCACGCCGACGTGACGCCGCGGCGAAGCGGTCACACCCATTCGGGCCCGGGGGTACGACGGGGCCGGGCCTCCGGAGGGGAGAGGGTCGTCCGGGGTTCACCGAGCATTGTGGCGACGTTGGGGCGGCAAGGGCTGTCGCCGTCGACCGGCAACGGTGAGACTGGTCCTGGTCCGACAATCACGCGTATCGATGGATTGGATGGTCTGGAGGCAGCCTGTGTCCACCCTCGTGTCCCCGCTGGCCACGCTCGGCGCGATCCGCCGGCGTACCACCAGCGTCGCCCTGCTCCTCGCCATGGTCGCCGCCGCGCTGGTCGGCCCGTCCGTGGTCACCCCCCGGTTGACCGACCCGGCGTCGGCGGCGGTCTACAGCTCCTGCACCATGAGCCGCTGCGCGGACGCCCGCACCGCCCGCTCGGGCTGGTCCGCCAAGGGGTTCCCGACCAGCCGTGGCTGGTACTCCTGGAGCGGGGGGAAGTCCAACTTCGCCGGTGGCCAGTTCTACAACTACGAGGGTCAACTGCCCACCAACGCCACCTACTACGAGTACGACGTCTACCCGCGAACCCAGGGCGCCGCCCGGGACGCGTACCGGATCGTGGTGAACCGCAGCACCGGGGTCACCTGGTTCTCGCCCAACCACTACACCGACTTCTACCGGCTCTGACCGGCCCGGGCGTCGGCCGGTCGTGTCTTCGCGGCCGGCCGACCACGCGGTTTCGGTGCCCGCCAGGACCAGGAGGCACGTGATGGCCGACCATGACGACAGGCGATGGCCGGACTGGTTGACGGTGTCCCGTGCCGGCGCGCAGGAGGTGCCGGACGCCGTGGTGCTGCGCGGTGCGGCCACCCGGACCCGGCCCGCGCTCTTCGCCGCGCTGGCCGACGCGCTGGCCCTGCCGACCCACCTCGGACACACCTGGGACGCCCTCGCCGACGCGCTCCGGGATCGGCTGGACGCCGGACCGCTTACCCTGGTAGTCAGCGACGCCGGTCAGTTGCTCGTCGACGAGCCGGCCGAGCAGTACGCCCTGCTGCTCACCGTGCTCGGCGACCTCGCCACCACCGCGCCCCACCCGCTGCGCGTCGTCCTCGGCGAGGTCTCGCCCTTCTGATCGCACCTCCCGCCGACTCTCCCGCCTCGCGGTGGGCCGGCTGTCATTCGCAGAGTCGACGGCGTCTCACCGTGGGTGACGGCGTCTGGAGGCGCATGGTCGGCTGAGCGATATGACCCAGAGGTATAAATATGACTCTGAGGTATGTCGCGCGTCAGCGACACCGCCCCGCGCCGCCGCCCGTGCTGGAGGGCAAACCTGGGCTAAGCGCTGGGGGCGCTCGCCGAGCGGCTCACCACGCAGGGCCGGTACGGCGAAGCGGTTCAGGTGGCGTTGACCGCCGTGCACCTGGCCGAACGGAACATCAACGAGGCGGTACGCCGGTTCGAGCTGTTCCGCGCCGACCTCGGCCGGAAGTTGGGCGTCGCCCCCGGACACCTCTCCTTTGTCCTTTGCTCTGCACCCACGGAGGCGACAGTCACCGTCCGTAGTGGGTGCGCCCATGGGTGCAGAGCAAAGGACGCGCATGAGGTGAGGTGAGCCGAGCGGGGCGCGATGAGGCCGGTCAGTGCGTCGCGGGCGGGATGCTCTGCTCGTACTGGAAGACGTTGTGCGGGTCGTACTTCGCCTTGATCTTGCGCAGTCGGGGGAAGTTGCGCCCCCAGTAGGCCTTCTCCCACTCGGCCATGCCGATGTTCGGCACGTTGACGTAGGCGCCGTCCACATAGGGGCGCAGCGCCTGGCTGAACTCGGCGATCCAGGTCTGCGCGATCGGGGTGACGGCGTCGTCGCTGTCGGGCTCGCCTCGGGTGCCCCAGCCGACGCCGGGCTCGGAGTAGAAGAGCGCGTCGCGGTGCGGGAAGGCCGCGCCGCCGAACGGCTCCTGCCGCTGCGCCCCGCGGCCGAAGGCCTGGGTGAAGAAGTTGCTGTCGGGCGAGGGCGCCTTCTCCATGAACGCCTGGACGATGCTGACCGCCTTCTCCGGGAACGGTTCCCGGGTGAACTGGGAGAAGAACTTCCACTTCGCCGGCTCGTCCTCGTTGGGGATCTGGAAGCCGGCGTAGACGTCGCCCCAGCCGCCGGTCTGCACGGTGACAGTGGGGTTGCCGATCGACAGGATCGGCGCCAGCAGCTTCCTGGCCTCTGCCTCGGAACCCTCCGCGAGCACCGCGAACAGCAGGATCTCATCCGGGTGGACCTCGACCTGGCTGCCGAGCCGGGGGTCGGTGAACGGTGCGAGGCGTTGCCAGGCGTCGAAGACCTCGTGCAGGTCTCCGAGACCGGGCCAGGTCACCTGCAGGTAGGCGACGCTGGTCAGCGGAGCGACCTGGTAGGTCAGCGAGGTGACGATCCCGAAGTTGCCGTTGCCCGCGCCGCGCAGCGCCCAGAGCAGGTCCGGGTAATTCCACGGGTCCACCTCGAGCACCTTCGCCCCGTCGGCGCCCGCCGCCACGACGATCTCCGCGCCGATCAGGTTGTCGCAGGCCATCCCGAGGTAGCGGGTGAGGAAGCCGAAGCCGCCGCCGAGGGTGGCCCCGGAGAGGCCCACGGTCCCCTCCGTGCCGGTCGTCGCGGCGAGGTCGTGCTCCCCGAGGGCGGTCACCGCCTCCGACTGGTTGAGCCCCGCGCCGAGCTTCGCCGTGCGGCTGGCGGTGTCGATGTGGACGTCCTTCAGCTCACTGACGTCGATCACGATGCCGTTGTCGACGTTCGACCAGCCTTCCAGGTTGTGCCGGCCACTGCGTACCCGCAGCGCGACGTCGTGCTGCCGCGCCCAGGTGAGCGCGTTGACCACGTCCTGGGTCTCCTGGGCGAAGACGATGACCAGCGGATAGTGCACGAACAGCTCGTCCCAGCCGAGGCTGGCCTGCGCGTAGTCGGGGCTCTGCGGTCGGACGACACGGCCGGTCAGCTGCGCCGGTGGGTACTTCGTGTCCGCGGGCCACCCGGGACCATCGGCCGCGTTCGCCGAGCTGCCAGCGATCACGCTCGGGATAGCGACCGCTCCGGCGCCGACGGCTGTGGCTCTGAGCAGATCCCGACGGGAAAGGTCGCGCATGATCCAAATCCTCTCGATTGGTGGCGCGCCCGAAAGATGAACCACGAGGGGATATACCGCTCATCTGGCGCAAACCAACCGTAATGCCCGAGGCTTCCCGGTAGACCTGAGAACTTGTCACGGAACCCGGTCGGGTGATCAGGGGACGGGTCAGTTCGGCGCGGGCTGGTCCAGGATGGCGCTGAACCGCTCCTCGGCCAGGTCGAGCTGGCCGAAGATGTGCCGCTTCACCGCCAGCGACAACGGGGTGTCGGGTCGGCCGATCAGGTCCCGGAAGAGCGGCACCAGCGGACGGTACTTCCGGGCCGACGAGATCACCTTCGGCCCCACCGTGTGGATCACGCCAACCCCGTTGTCGGTGAAGTCCGATACCTTGATCACCCGGGCCCAGGGCTCGCGCTCCAGGCTGACCGCCAGGTGCTCCCGGTACTGCGCGTTGCGGTCCCGCTCGGGGTCGTACACCGGATTGGTGACCGCGGCGACCAGGGTGGCCACCCGTGGCCCGAACCGCGCGGCGAGCGCGGCCAGCGCGGCCCCGGTCGGGTCGGCCCCCGGGTCACCGTCGGCCAGCTCCGCCGGATGGTCCTCGACAGCGTCGTGCAGCAGGCCGGCGACGATCACGTCCACGTCCCGCACCTGGTAGTGGTGCATCAACCGGATCGCCACCCGCAGCAGGTGGTTGAGGTACGGCTCGCGGACGCGTCGATCGTCGCGGTGCAGGTCGGCGGCGAGGTCGAGCGCGGCGGTCAGCCGCGTCCGGGCAGCGTCGTCGAACTGCTGGACCTCCAACCGGAAACGTTCCAGCAGGCCAGGTTCGCCGTGGATCTCGGTGATCGCGTGCATCGGCATGCTGCCCAGGTGCGGCGGGAATTCCATGCGTCACTTATAGCCGATCTTCTCCGCATCGATGAGCCCCTAAGTCGCCGACCCGACCGCGAGTCGCCCGCGCGCCGAGCCGCTCAGATGGGCAGCCGGTCGGCGCCGGCGAGCGGGCCCACCAGGACGGGGATCAGCGGTGCGGGCAGGACGGGGTCGCGGCGCAGGGTGGGCGTCCAGCCCGCGTCCGCGGCCAGGTCGGGGTCATGGGTCGCGTTGTACGCCGCCAGCAGGTCGACCGGTCGCGCCACGCCACCGCCCTGGCGCACCCAGGAACCCCGCTCGGTCACCGCGGTGCCACCCCAGTCGTAGAGCAGGTCGGCCGGGTCGACCGGCGCGTCCAGTGTGAAGAAGTTGTTCTGCGCGTAGATCGCCGACTGGACACCCACGCCGAGCGCGTACTGAAAGTCGTCCCCACCGAGCCGGTAGTGGTTGTTGTAGACGTCGACCTGCCCGAAACGGACCCGGGGCAGCCGTTGCACGACACCGTCGAAGAGGTTGTGGTGCAGGGTGACCCGCAGCCGGCCCACGTCCGGGCCCACGGTGTTGGACGATCCGATCAACAGCAGCTTGTCCCGGCCGGAGAAGCGGTTCCAGGAGGCGGTGACCAGGCTGGCGGTGTGAGTGACGTCCAGCGACCCGTCATGCACCTGGTAGGGCCGACCGAAGTACACCGGCTGGGCGCTGTCCGGGTTGTCGCCGTCGGTGAAGGTGTTGTGGTCGACCCAGACGTTCTCGCTGCGGCGTACCGAGATCTGGTCGTACTGGCTGTTCCAGTTGCCGGCCTCGCCGTCGGTCGGTGACCATGCCGGGAAGCAGTCCCGGGCGTCGACGAGGGTGAGGTGACGGACGATCACGTTCGACGCCCGGTCGATCATGAGGGTGAGCCCGGTCAGCCGTGCGCCGCGCAGCCCGACGATGGTGGTGTTCGGGCCGACGTTGATCTGGGTCTGCCGGGTCTGGTTGGCCACCGAACGCACCCGCGCCTCCTCCAGCGGCCCACTCGGCGCCACCCGACCCCACACCGCCGGGTCGTACGCGGCCAGGTAGGCGTCCAACCGGTACCCCGGGTCGGCCAGGTCGGCGCAGTCCAGGGCGGTGCCGTCCGGCCCTTCGAAGCCGTCGATGGTGCCGTCGACGTAGATCAGCTTCGGGGTGGCGTCGGTGGCGTTGCTGGCGTTGTCGCCACCCAACGCGGCGACGAGTTCGGCCCGGTTGTGGACCACCCGGCTCCGCTCGGGGGTGGCCGCCGAGCCGCCGGTGGTGCCCGGTCCGTCGGCCGCCCAGCCGTCCCGCGCGGGCAGCGCCTGCCGGCCGAGGTGCCGGGCCGTCCAGGAGAGCCGGTCGGCGGACGGAACGTCCGGGCTCGCCACGGCGGCGGCCGGGGCGGCACCGAGGAGGACGGCGATCACGGTGGCGCCGCCGAGGATTCTGCGCATCGGCTCTCTCCGTTCGTTGTGGTGGAGATCTATCCCGCCAGCTCGGCGCGGTACGCGGCGGACGCCCACGGCACCGCCAACTCGCTCGGCAGCGCCCCCCGCTCAGCCGACTGGCGCAACACGTCGACGACGCCCCGCAGGTGACGCACCCGCTGCCCGCCCTCGCCGTGGGTGGTCACGAGATCGCCGTCGAGCAGCCGGGGCTCCGGCGCCGGCCGCAGCGCGTCCAGCAGCGCGGTGAACGGCGCGGTACGGGCCAGCGGCGCGATCAGTGGCACGCCCACCGGATCGACCCGATGGGCGAGCAGGTTCTCCAGCAGCCCCAACCGCCCCGGCACCCGGCGGGTCACCACGTCCCCGGGCAGGCGCAACCGGTCGGTCGGGTACTCCAGCACCGCCCGCCCGGTCGTCCCGGTCACCACCACCTCGCCCGCCACGAACTCCTCCGCGGCCAGGGTCACCGCCACCAGCACCGGTGGCCCGGCACGGAACCGGACCCGCAGCACGGCGGTGTCCTCCACCTCGATCGGCCGGACCCGGTAGCGTTCCACCTCGATCGCGACCGGCCAGGGCGTCGCCCCGGCGAGCGCCTCGGCGATGGCCAGGCACTGCATCACCGCGTGCGCGAGCGGGTTGGCGAGCGCGCCGTCCAGCACCGGCCGGCCGTCCAGACTCCGACGACCGGCCCAGGGGGAGCGGGCGTAGTAGGCGTCCGGCCGTTGCCAGGCGGCGATGGTGGAGATGCCGGTGACAGTGCCCAACCGGCCGGCGGCCAGTGCGTCGGTCAACGCGGTGAGCGCCGCCGAGCCGAGCGCCTGGAAGCCGACCTGGGCCACCCGGCCGGCGGCGGCGAGCGCCCAGGCCAACTCCTCGTGCTCGGCCAGCGACAGCACCGGAGGCTTCTCCAGCAGCAGGTCCGCACCGGTGGCCAGGGCGTCGCGGGCGATCGTCAGGTGGGTGTGCGGCGGCGTGCAGATCACCACCACCTCCGGCCGGGTGGCGGCGAGCATCGCCCGGTGGTCGGTGAACACCGCCACCCCGGGCGGCACCGGGGCGGCCGGGTCGTCCTCCACCGGTCGTACGTCGACCAGGGCGACCAACCGCAGCCGACCGGCGTCGTGCAGGGGCGCGATCACCCGCCGGTGCCACCGACCGTGCCCGTTCGCCCCGATCACCGCCACCCGGGGCGGCGTCGCCCCGCTCACCGCCGACCGGCCGGTGTCGACCCGGTCACCGGGCACCGGCCAGGGTGGCCTCGACGCCGTGCCGTTGCAACGCGGTCAGCCAGGCGATCACGTCGGCGCGCACGTCGTCGTCCTCGGCCACCTCCGCCGGGATGACCTCGCGCAACGCGAAGACCGCGTCGACAGCGCCGGCCGGGGTCTGCACCCCGTCGTCCAGCGCGGCCCGGATCGGCCCGGCCAGGGGGTCCTGCAACGGCAGCGGCCGGCCGTCGTCGGCGTACCCCTGCGCGAAGCGCAACCAGGACGCCACGACCAGCGCGCCCCAGCGCGCGGACCGCCCGGTCGCGCGCAGGTCCGCGATGGTGTGCAGGACGCGCTGCGGCAGCTTCTGCGAGCCGTCGATCGCCACCTGCAGGGTGCGGTGGTGGATCGCCGGGTTGCCGAACCGGGCCAGGGCCTGCTCGCCGTAGTCGACCACCCGGACCCCGTCCGGCGGGGTGAAGCTGGCCGCCACGTCCTCGGCGATCAGCCGGCGCAGCACGTCGCGCAGGTGCGGGATCTCCAGCGCGTCGGCGATCGTCTCCCGGCCGGCCAACGCCCCGAGGTACGCGATGGCCGAGTGCACACCGTTGAGGGTGCGCAGCTTCAGCCGCTCCCACGGGCCGGCGTCGTCGGTGAGCACCGCCCCGGCGAACTCCCAACCGGGCCGCCCACCCGGGAAGTCGTCCTCGATCACCCACTGCGCGTACGGTTCGGCGGCCACCGCGGCCAGGTCGGTCACGCCGAGCGCCCGGCGGGCCGCCTCGATCGTGCCCGGGGTGCTGGCCGGCACGATCCGGTCCACCATGGTGCCCGGGCAGGTGACGTTGCCGGCCACCCACTCGACCAGCCCGGCCGGCACCCCGGCCGCCCGGCCGACCGCCTGGTCGAGCATGCCGCGCAGCCGTCGACCGTTGGCCGGCAGATTGTCGCAGCTCACCACTGCCACCGGCCCGGCGTCCGCGGCCGCCCGGGCGGCCAGCCCGCGCAGCAGCAGACCCGGAACCGTGCGCGGGGGGCCGCCGCCGGCCAGGTCCGCGGCGAGCGCCGAGTCCGGGGACAGCTGGCCGGTCACCGGATCGAGCTGGTACGCCTTCTCGGTGACGGTCAGGGTCACCACGCGTACCGCCGGGTCGGCGATCAGCGCCACCACCGCGTCCGGGTCGCTGGGCGCGTGCCGCACGCCGCTCAGCGCGCCCACCACCTGGGTGGTGCTGCCGGCGGCGGAGAGGGTGCTGACGCTGAACAGGTTGTCCTGCGCGGCGAGCGCCTCGACCAGCGCGGTGCTGCGGGGGGCGACGGCCACGATGCCCCAGTCGCCGCCGGCCGCGCCGACCGCCGCCTCGGTGAAGACGGCCTGGTGCGCCCGGTGGAACGCGCCGAGCCCCAGGTGCACGACGCCGGTCGGCACGGTGCCCGGCCGGATCAGGGGTCGGGCCTCGGCGGGCAGTCGGCGCAGCGCACCCAGGCCGAGCCGGGAGGCGCCGACGGTCACCGCCATGCCGGACCGTCCGGGAAGCGGAACTCGGCGATCGACGTGGGCTTCATGGTGGCGCTGTAACCGGGCCGCTCGGGCAGCAGGTAGCGCCCGTCGCGGGTCCGCACCGGGTCGACGAAGTGTTCGTGCAGGTGGTCGACGTACTCGATCATCCGGCCGTCCAGCCCCGTGCCCACCCGCAGGTAGTCGAAGATCGCCAGGTGCTGGACGTACTCGCAGAGGCCCACCCCGCCGGCGTGCGGGCAGACCGGAACGCCGAACTTCGCCGCCAGCAGCAGCTCGGCCAGGACCTCGTTGACGCCACCGACCCGGCAGGCGTCGACCTGCATCACGCCGATCGCCTCGGCCTGGAGCAACTGCTTGAAGATCACCCGGTTGGCGGCCACCTCACCGGTGGCGACCCGGCAGCGCCCGCCGGTCAGCTCGTGCACCGCGCGGGCGATCCGGGCGTGCCCGAGGATGTCGTCGGCGTGGGTGGGCTCCTCGATCCAGTACGGGTCGACCTCGGCCAGCGCCGCCATCGCGGTGATCGCCTCGTCGACGTCCCAGACCTGGTTGGCGTCCATCATCAACAGCGCGTCCGGGCCGATCTCCTCGCGGATGATCCGGGCCCGCCGCAGGTCGTCGGCGAGCGGGCCGCCGACCTTCATCTTCATCGCCCGCCAGCCGTCGGCGTACGCCTGCCGGGTCAGCGCCCGCACCTTGTGGTCGGGGTAGCCGAGCCACCCGACCGAGGTGGTGTACGAAGGGAACCCACTCTGCTCAAGGGTGGCCAACCGGTCGGTCAGCCCGTCGCGTCCCTTGTCCAGGATGGCGGCCGCGTCGTCGGGGGTGAGCGCGTCGCTGATGTGCTTGAAGTCGACGCTGGCCACGAGCTCGTCGGTGGGCAGCTCGGCGAGGAAACGCCACATCGGCTTGCCGGCCAGCGTGGCCCGCAGGTCCCACACCGCGTTGACCAGCGCACCGGTCGCCATGTGGATGACGCCCTTCTCCGGGCCCAGCCAGCGCAGCTGCACGTCGGCGCTGAGCGAGCGCCAGAACGCCACCGGCTCGGCGGTGATCTCCTCGATGGTGCGCCCCCGCACGTGGTGGGCCAGGGCCCGCACCGCCGCGCAGGTGATCTCGTTGCCCCGGCCGTTGGTGAAGGTGAACCCGGCACCGGTCGGGCCGGCGTCGGTGCCCAGCTCGACGTACGTCGCCGAGTAGTCACCCCGGTTGATCGCGTCGGAGCCGTCGCCCCGGGCGGCGGTCGGGAACCGCACGTCGTGCACCTCGACGGAGGTGATGGTGGTGGTCACTGGTCAACGCCTCCAAAGTTGAAGACCCGCCTGGGCAGCCGGTACGCCAGGTCGACGATGGTCTCGGCGGCCTCGTCCATCGGCAGCCGGTGCTCGGCGACGAGGCGGGCCAGGAAGCCGGCGTCGACCCGACGGGCCACGTCGTGGCGGACCGGGATGGAGCAGAACGCCCGGGTGTCGTCGACGAAGCCGGCGGTGTTGTAGAACCCGGCGGTCTCGGTGACCGTCTCCCGGAACCGGCGCAGCACCTCGGGGGAGTCCAGGAACCACCAGGGCGCGCCGAGCAGCAGCGCGGCGTACCCGCCCGCGAGGGGCGCCAGCTCGCGGGTGAAGGTGTCCTCGTCGAGGGTGTAGAGGACCACCCGCAGCCGAGGGTCGTTGCCGTAGCGCTGCAGCAGCGGGGCGAGCGCGTGCACGTACTCGGTGGCCTGCGGGATGTCGCCGCCGACGTCACGCCCGTACCGGGCGTGCAACCACCGGTTGTGGTTGCGCACCGCGCCGGGGTGCAGCTGCATGACCAGGCCGTCGTCGAGTGACATCCGGGCGAACTCCACGAGCATGTGCGCCCGGAACGCCTCCGCGTCGGCGGCATCGGCCTTGCCGCGCCGACCCCGGTCGTAGAGCCGCTCGGCCTCGGCCGGGGTGAGGTCCAGGGTGCGCGCGGTGGGGTGGCCGTGGTCCGAGGAGGTCGCGCCGGCGGCGATGAACGCGGCGCGCCGGGCCCGCAGCGCGGCCAGGTAGCCGGCGTACGTGCCGGTGTCCTCGCCGGCCCGGTCGCCGAGCCGGTCCACGTTCGTCGACCAGCCCTCGAACTCCATGTCCACCACGTCGTCGGGGCGGAACGTGGTGACCACCCGGCCGCCCGGCCCGCCCCACCCGTCGGCGGCGAGCTTGGCGTGCGCGGCGAGGTCGTCCAGCGGCGACTCGGTGGTGGCCAGGACCTCGATGCCGAACCGCTCGAACAGCGCCCGGGGCCGGAAGTCCGGCTCGGCGAGCCGGGCCGCGATCTCGTCGTAGACGGCGTCGGCGGTGGCCGGGCCGAACACGGTGTGCACCCCGAACACGGTGCGGAAGGTCTGCTCCAGCCAGAGTCGCGACGGGGTGCCCCGGAACAGGTGCCAGTGCGCGGCGAAGCGTCGCCAGATGACCCGGCCGTCGGCCTCCACCGGGCTGCCGTCGCGGGTGGGCACCCCCAGCTCCGCCGGGGGTACGCCCTGACTGAGCAGCATCCGGGTCAGGTAGTGGTCGGGCACGATGAGCAGTCGCGCCGGGTCCGGGAAGGGGCGGTCCTCGGCCAGCAGGGCCGGGTCGACGTGCCCGTGCGGCGAGATGATGGGTTGTTCCGCCGCCAGGGCGTACAGCTCCCGGGCCAGCGCCCGTTGGCCCGGCTCGGGCGGCAGGAGCAGATCGGTGTGGTCGAACGTGGGCACGGGGTGCGGCTCCTCGTCTGCGGTGTCAGCGGGGGGTGAGCAGGTCGGCGACCCGGACGGGTTGACCGGTCTCGAAGGACCGGTTCGCGGCCAGCCCGGTCAGCAGGGCCAACGCGCCGTCGTCGGCGGTCGCGGCGCGGCCCAGCGGGTCGGGTTGACCGCCGAGGAGCACCCCGGTCATCCGGGCGTCCGCGCCACCGTGCCCGTGCCGACTGCGGCCCTCCACCGGGATCTGCCGGGGCGGGGCCCAGAACGGGCGCACCGTCAGCGTCGCACCCCCGCCCTCGGGCGGCGCCTCGGCACCGTGCAGGGCCGCGCCCTTGACCGCGCCGGCGGTGCCCCGGTCGACGAAGTCGTTCTCGGCCACGTCCAGCTCCAGCCGGCCCCGGCTGCCGTTGACCATCACCCGGTAGCCCTCCCAGGGCGCGTACGCGGTGAGGTGGTAGGTCATGGTGGCGCCGGTGGAGTAGCGGGCCAGCACCGCCATGTCGTCCTCGATGCTCACCCCGGGCGCGAAGACGTTGCGGTCGCGCTGGTAGCCGTCCTCGGCCTCGGCGTCGAGGTACAGCTCGCGCAGCCGGGGGTGCGCGTCCAGGCGCAGCGCGAACGGGTCGTCGGCGGCGGCGGGGGAGCCGTGCGCCCGGTCGTAGTCGCGGGCGTAGCCGTGCCGGCGGCCCTCCTCGCCGTAGAAGAAGAGCCGGCCGGCCGCGTACACCTCGACGGGGGTGGCGGCCAGCCACCAGTTGACCAGGTCGAAGTGGTGGCTGGCCTTGTGCACCATCAGCCCACCGGAGGTGGCCTTGTCGCGGTGCCAGCGGCGGAAGTAGTCGGCACCGTGGCGGACGTCCAGCAGCCACTCGAAGTGCACCGAGCCGATCTCGCCGACCGCGCCCTCGGCGAGCAGCCGGCGGACCTGTTCGTGCAGCGGGTTGTAGCGGTAGTTGAACGCGACGGTCACCCGGCCGCCGGTCTCGCTCACCGTGTCCAGGATGCGCCGGCAGCGTGCCGCGTCCACTGTCATCGGCTTCTCGGTGACGACGTCCCGGCCGGCGCGCAGCGCGGCCACCACGTACTCGTCGTGGGTGACGTCCACGCTGGTGACCAGAACGACGTCGACGCGCTCCTTGTCCAGCATCGCCGCGAAGTCGGCGGCCGGGTACGTGGGCACCGGGCGGTGGCCCAGCTCGGTCAGCCAGCGGTTGTGCGCGTCCATCCGGGCCTGGTTGGTGTCGGCGAAGGCGACCAGCTCGGTGGTGTCGGCGTGGTCGAGCACCAGCGCCCGGACGAACATCTCCGCCCGCGCGCCGGTGCCCACCACGGCGTACCGGACCCGTCCGGCGGCTCTCGGTGACATGCGGTGCGCCTCCCGTGGTGCTGCAAAGGTTTGCAATGAAGTAATCACGATCGATCCGTTGGCGTCAACGACGGCGACGGGATCGGCGTTATATGTCAGGTTTTGTGCGGCGGCAGCTCACCAAGGGGAGCGTGGGTGCAACAAAGCCGTAATCATTGACCGTTGACACTGGCGCAACCGTTTGCATTAATGGGCCACACCCGTGACCGCCACCACATCGGACGAAGGGGCCGCCGTGCCAGTCACCATCCGGGACGTCGCCCGGGCGTCCGGTGTGCACATCTCCACCGTGTCCCGCACCTTCTCCGCGCCGCACCTGGTCAACCCGGAGACCCGGGTGCGGGTGCTGGCCTGCGCGGAGGATCTGGGCTATCGGCCGAACCGCGCCGCCCGGGCCCTGATCACCGGGCGGACGCACAACATCGGGCTGATCATCGCGGACATCGCGAACCCGTTCTTCCCACCGCTGATCAAGGCGGCGGAGAGCCAGGCCCGGCACCGCGACTACCACGTCTTCGTGGCCGACACCAACGAGGACCCGACCGCCGAGGAAGAGCTGGTCCACGCGCTGGCCAAGCAGGTCGACGGGGTGCTGCTGTGCAGCCCACGGATGAGCAACAGCCTGATCGAGCAGCTCAGCCGCGAGGTGCCACTGGTCGTGGTGAACCGCCAGGTGACCGGCCTGCCCTGCGTGCTGATGGACGTCGGTCAGGGTGCCCGATCGGCGATCGAGCACCTGGTCGGCCTGGGGCACCGCAGCATCGCGCTGCTCGGTGGCCCGCGCAGCTCATGGACCAACCGGGAGATGCGCCGTGCCGCCAGCGCGGCCGCCCGAGCCGGTGGCGCCGAGCTGACCGTGCTCGGCCCCAACGCGCCCACCGAGGTCGGCGGCTCGGCCATCGCCGAGCAGGTGCGACGCAGCGGCGTGTCGGCGGTGCTCGCCTACAACGACCTGATGGCGATCGGCCTGATCGAAGGGCTGGACGCGCTCGGGGTCCGGGTGCCGCAGGAGGTGAGCGTCGTCGGGGTCGACGACATCACCCTGAGCCGGCTCACCCGACCCAAGCTGACGACGGTGGCCACACCCACCGGGGCCGCCGGCCGGACGGCCGTCGACATGCTGCTGCAACAGGACATCGAATCACCGCGCGGTGCGCGGGGGTCCGGTGCCGGCACGGCGCTCGGCGTCCGTCGTACCACCGCACAGGTAATGCTCCAGACCGACCTGGTCATCCGCGACTCGACCGGCCCGGGCCCGTACGCCCGGCCGGCACGTCCCCTGGCCGCGCCGCGTGGCCCGGACCCGCATTGCCCTGCGGGCCCGGGCACCCCGACCACGGCCACCGGTGACGCCGTCGCCTCCTAATGCCGAGGAGTGAGCGCACATGCACCCCGCAACGCCCCCCACCACTGGCACGCCCGTCGGGCGCGCCCACCGTACCCCGCTGCCCCGGCGGCGACTCCTGCGTGGCCTGCTCGCCGTGACGGTCGCCGCACCGCTGATGTTCGGCGCCGCCGCCTGCGGAGACGACGGCGGCGCCGCCGACCCGAACGCGCCGGTCAAACTGTCCATCTTCTGGTGGGGCGGCGACGCCCGGGCCAAGCTGACCGAGGACGCGCTGGCCCTCTACACCCAGAAGCACCCCAACGTGACCTTCGAGAAGACCTGGCAGGCCAACCAGGGCTACTTCGACAAGCTGGCCACGCTCACCGCCGGTGGCAACCCACCGGACCTGTTCCAGATCGACGACAACTACCTCGCCGAGTACGCGGCCCGCAACACCACGCTCGACCTGACCCCGTACCAGGAGTCCGGCAAGCTGGACACCTCCAAGTTCCCCAAGAGCCTCTGGCAGTACGGCGTGGTCGACGGCAAGCTCGCCGGCCTGGCCGCCGGGGAGAACACCCAGGGACTGGTCTACAACAAGACGCTGCTGACCAAGCACAACCTGCCCGAGCCGACCACCGGGATGAGCTGGGAGCAGCACATCGCCTGGGCCGAGCAGGTCACCGCCAAGACAAAGGTGCCCGGCACCCAGGACCCGAGCGCGGACTACAAGGCGTTCTGGGTCTGGCTGCGCCAGCAGGGCAAGGACCTCTACAAGGGCAAAGAGCTGGGCTTCACCGCCGAGGACGTGACCAAGTGGTTCGACCTGTGGAAGGGCGCCCGGGACCGCAAGGCCACCCCGACCGCCGACGTCATCCACGAGGGCAACGCCAGCGACGTCACCAAGCAGTTGGTGGTCACCGGCAAGGCGGCGACCTCCTGGGTCTGGGCCAACCAGATGCCGGATTTGAAGAAGAACACCAAGGACGAGCTGGGCGTGATCGCCTACCCCGGTGACCCCAGCGCCCAGTGGGCCCGGGCGTCGATGTACTGGTCGGTGTTCAAGGGCAGCAAGAACAAGGACGTCGCGATCGATGTGATCAACTTCCTGAACAACGACGTGGCGGCGGTCAAGCTGCTCGGCACCGACCGTGGCCTGCCGTCGAACCTGGACCTGCGCCGGGTGGTCAGCGACGACACCACCGATCCGGCCATGAAGCAGTCCATCGCCGTCGAGGCGGAGCTGACCCAGAAGTTCGGCGAGTCCCCGCAGGTGCCGATCAAGGGCCACAGCAAGGTGAAGTCTGAGTTGATCAAGGCCGCCGAGAACGCGCAGTACGGCCGGGCCACCCCCGCCGAAGCCGCCGCCCAGTTCGTCGAGGCGTGCAAGTCCGCCATCGCCTGACCGCCCCCGAGGCGAGGAGAGGAGCCGTTCGTGGCGTTGACCACGGCGCCCGACCCGACCCGACGCGGCCCCGGATCCGCCCGGGCCCACCCGCAGAGGCGTGGGCCCGGGCGCTTCCGGCACAGCGAAGGTCTGGCGGGGTACGTCTTCCTGTCGCCGTGGCTCATCGGTCTGATGGGTGTCACGGCGATCCCCATGCTGCTGTCGCTCTACCTGAGCTTCACCAACTACGACATCCTCACCCCCTTCTCCGAGGTGGAGTGGGTGGGGCTGGCCAACTACGAGCGGATGTTCACCGCCGACCCGTCGTACTGGCACGCGGTGCGGGTGACGCTGACCTTCGCGCTGATCGCCGTACCGCTGAAGCTGGCCGCGGCGCTCGGCGTGGCGCTGCTGCTCAACCGCGCCTGGCGCGGCGTCGGGCTGTTCCGGGGGTTGTTCTACCTGCCGTCCCTGCTCGGCGGCAGCGTGGCGCTGGCCATCGTCTGGGTCAACATGTTCAACCGCGACGGCGCGTTCAACTCGCTGTTGAGCCTCTTCGGCATCACGGGCAAGCCGTGGGTCAACGACCCCGACTGGGCCCTCGAAACGCTGATGGTGCTGGCCATCTGGCAGTTCGGCGCACCGATGGTGATCTTCCTGGCCGGGCTCAAGCAGGTGCCCACCGAGCTGTACGAGGCCGCCTCGGTCGACGGGGCCGGCCGGCTCCGCCAGTTCCGCGACGTCACCCTGCCGATGCTCTCCCCGGTCATCTTCTTCAACCTGGTGCTGGAGACCATCAACGGCTTCCAGGGCTTCACCGCCGCGTTCGTGCTCAGCAACGGCACCGGCGGCCCGGTCGACTCCACCCTGATGTACACGCTGAACCTGTACATCACCGGCTTCACCGACCTCAACATGGGCTACGCCTCGGCGATGGCCTGGGTCTTCCTGATCGCCATCGCGGTCATCACCGCGGTCTTCTTCAGCACCGGACGGTTCTGGGTGCACTACTCCGACGGGGAGGACCGGTGATGGTGGCGGTGACCCCGACGACCGCAGCAGCGCCGAACGCCCGCCGACGAGCCGGCGGACGCCCCGTGCTGCGACTGCTGATCCTGCTGGCGATCGTCGCCGTGGTGCTCTACCCGCTGATCTGGATGGTGGGCACCTCGTTGAAGTCCCAGGAGGAGATCGTCAACAACGTCGGGCTGCTGCCCGAGCGGTTCAGCCCGGGCAACTACACCGCCGGCTGGTCCAACTTCGACGTCAGCTTCGGCCGGTTCTTCCTCAACAGCGCGATGGTCAGCCTGCTCACCGTCGTCGGCAACGGGCTGTCCTGCCTGCTGGCCGCGTACGCCTTCGCCCGGCTGCGGTTCCGGCTGCGCGGCATGTGGTTCGCCGTCATGATCGGCACGCTGCTGCTGCCCCAGCACGTGCTGATCGTGCCGCAGTACATCCTGTTCCGCGCCCTCGGGCTGGTCGGCGGCGACTGGCCGTACCTGCCGCTGCTCATCCCGCAGTTCCTGGCCACCGAGGCGTTCTTCGTCTTCCTCATGGTGCAGTTCATGCGTGGCGTGCCCCGGGAACTGGACGAGGCGGCCCGCATCGACGGTGCCGGGCCGTTCGGCATCTTCCGGCACATCATCCTGCCGCTGAGCCGCCCCGCGTTGGTCACCACGGCGATCTTCTCGTTCATCTGGACCTGGAACGACTTCTTCCGCCAGTTGGTCTTCCTGTCCCAACTGGAGGACTACACGGTCCCGGTCGCGTTGACCCTGTTCATCGACTCGACAAGCCAGAGCGCTGTCGGTCCGATGTTCGCCATGTCGGTGCTGTCGCTGCTGCCGGTCTTCCTGTTCTTCGTCGCGTTCCAACGGATGCTCGTCGAGGGGATCAACACCAGTGGCATCAAGGGCTGAGCCGACATCGCGGGCCGAACCCGCCGAACCCGACGACACCACCGGGCGGCGGGACTGGCGCGACGTCGCCCGCGACGCCGCCGACCTCGCGCTGCTGGGCATCCTGCTCACCCTCGCGGCGGCACCAGTGCTCACCGCCGCATCGGCGGCGGGCACGGCCAGCGTGGCGGTGCACGACTGGACGCGGACCGGCAGTTGGCCGTCGGCGCGTACGACGGTGCGCCGGTTCGGCCGCGCGGTACTGCCCGGTGTGCCGGTCAGCCTGCTCGGGCTCGGCGGCGCCGCGCTGCTCGCCGCCGACCTGGCGGCACTGGCCACCGGCCGGGTGCCGGGCGGCGCGGCGGCGCTGCTGGTGACCGCGCTGATCGCGGCCGGCCTGGCCGGGTACGCCGGGCTGGTCGTCGTCGAGGTGGGCGGCAACGGGGGCGGGCGGTGGCGGGCCTCGGCCCGCCGCGCCGCCCGCGCCTGCCTCGACGCGCCCACCCGCTGGGCCGCGCTCACCGGGGTCGTCGCGCTGGCCGGGCTGCTCGCCGTCCTGGTCACCCCGGTCGCGGTGCCGATCCTCGCCGGCTACACGGTGGCCGCCCTGCACGCCGTCGCCGCCCGCCGACCGGTCCCGGCCGTCGGTCAGCCGAGCCCCGCCGAGCCGGTGCCGGTCGCCGGCGTCGGGCGTGGGGGACTGCGATGACCGGGGTGGGGGAGTCGGTGCGGCTGACCGTCGGAGCCACCGAGGTGGCCGAGTACGTGCTCGACCCGGCGCTGAACCCCCGGCACGGGCCCCGACCGTACCTGCACCCGGTGCGTACCCTCGGCGGAACGGTGGTCACCGACGCGCTCCCCGACGACCACGTGTGGCACCTCGGCGCGTCCCTCGCGGTGCAGGACGTCAACGGCAGCAACCTCTGGGGCGGGCGCACCTACGTCCGCGACGTCGGCTACACCTGGCGGGACGACCACGGCGTCATCGCGCACACCGGCGAGGTGGAGCGCTCCCCGGGCCGGTACGCGCACGACCTCCAGTGGCGCGACCGGGCCGGCGCGGTGCTGCTGACCGAACGGAGGTGGCTCACCGCGTCGGTGGTCGCGCCGCACGCCTGGCGGCTCGATGTGGAGTCCGTCCTCGTCGCCCCGGACGACCGGGCGGTGCGCCTGGGCAGCCCGGCCACCAACGGCCGCCCCGGCGGGGCCGGCTACGGCGGGTTCTTCTGGCGGGCCGTCGCCGGCGGTGAACCAGCGGTGTTCACCGCCGACGCGGCCGGGGAGCAGGCGGTCAACGGCAGTGCGGCGCCGTGGCTGGCGCTGACCGGGTCCGGGCCGGGCGACGGGGCGTACACACTGGTCTTCGCGGGCCTCGGCCACGGCGACAGGTGGTTCGTGCGGACCGCGATGTATCCGGGGGTCTGCGTGGCGTTCGCGTTCGACCGCCCGGCGGTGGTGCCGGCCGGCGGGAGCCGGCACGGCCGGTACCAGGTGTGGGTGACCGACGGAACCCTCGACCGCGACGGTGTGGCGGCCCTGGTCCGCTCACATTGATCGGGTGGGGAGGGCGGCGGTGACCCGGACGGCCTTGACGATCGCGGGGATGGAGCCGATCAGCAGCACCAGCCCCCAGATGATCGCGACGATGGCGAAGACCAACGCCGCCACGTCGTCGACGATGCTGACCAGGATCACCGGCACCAGGCTGTGCAGGAACTCCAACACGACAGTGCACAGCACTGTGGTGAGGATCAGCAGGACGAGGCCCTTGTTCTGCAGGAAGCGCGGCTGGGCCAGCACCAGCATCCCGGCCCACACCAGCTTCAGCAGCAGCACCAGCCCGAGCAGCACCGCCGCCTCGCCGACCGGGAAGAACCCCCACAACGCCAGGTACGCCAGGGTGCCGAAGGGGACGGCCAGGAAGAGCGACACCATGATGGACAGCTCCACGAACGCGATCACCAGCGCGACCAGCCCGACGATGATCAGGATGATCGAGAAGATCAGGCTGGCGACGCCCTGCACCCGACCCTGGACCCGTTCGGGCAGCAGCAGGCCCAGGCAGAACAGCCCGGTGCTCCAGACCGCCACCGCATCGATCAGCGCGAGGTAACCGGTACCCCGCCCGGACGGCTCGCTGACCCCGGACACGTCGTCGATCTCCACGTCCAGCGCCCCGGCGCTGTCCGCGAGGGCCGCACCGGCGTCGGCACCGCCGAGCAGCAGCCCCGCCCCCACCTCCACCCCGATCGCCAGGACGATGGCGAGCATGGCCATCAGCAGGAACGGCTTGCGCAGGTCACCCACGGCGACACCTTCCTCTCAGCCCGGGTCAGGATGTGGCCACGACGACAGTGCAGCCGCCCAGGCCGGGGCAGACCAGGCCCACCTCGGTGGCTTGGTCGACGGCGATCTTCGCCACCGCGCCGGTGCCGTCCGCCGCCGGTTCCACCTCGTCGCGGATGGTGAGGTCGGCGTCCCCGGGTGCCGGGGCGACGACAGTGAACGGCGCCGCGCTGCGCAACACCAGCGTGCGTAGCCCGCCCGGGTCGGCGACCCGCAGCACGCAGGTGCCGGAGAAGACCAGCCGACCGGGCTCCTCGAAGCAGTCGGCGCCGACCGCCGCCGGGTCCACCGCCGCACGCTCGCCGCCCAGCGCGGCCAACCGGTCGACCAACCCGTGCCGGGCCGCCGGATCACCCCGGTCGCCGCGACCCGCCCCGACCGCGACCACGAACAGCGCCACCAGCAGGACGGCGAGCAACCCCAGCAGCGCCTTCTGCCGACCGCTCATCGCGCCACGGCCCGCGCCACGATTTCGGTGAACCGGATCTCGTCGACCCCCGCGAAGTAGCGGTTCGTGCCCTGCGTCTTGCCCACCACCAGCAGCGTGACCTGGTGCGGGCCTTTGCTGAGCCGCACCGTCCCGACGTCCAGCAGCTCCGTCCTGCGCACCGTCGGCGTGAAGCCGAGGAACGTGCCGCCGACCTGGGTGCCGTCGATCGTGAACACGGTGTTGGCGTAGTCGAGGGAGGTGGTGCGTACCGCGGCGAACCGCCAGGTGCCGTCGGCCGGGATCTGCACCGTCACGGTGACCCGGTCGCCGATGGCCAACCCCTGGAAGAACAACTGCGTGTCACCGGACCAGGTCACCCCGCAGCAGTTGGGTTGCGCCTCCACCTTCGCCCCGCTCTTCGCCGGGGAGTCCACCACCGCGCCCGGGACCAGGCTCTCCGCCTCGACGGTGACCACTCGCGGCTCGCCGGGGGGCGGCTCGCCGTCGCGGGTCAGCAACACCACCCCCACGGCGACCACCACCAGCACCAGCGCCGCCGCGGCGGCGATCCACAACCATGGGGTACGCCGTGGCGGCGCGACCGCCCGCACCTCGTACGTGACCCGGCCGCTGGAGCGGGAACTCTCCTCCGGCGCGGTGTTCGCCGAGTACGCGAACCCGGTCATGTCGTAGCGCCGGGGCGCGGTGCCGGCCGGCACGGCGAGCTTGACCAGGAACGACACCGAGCCCTGGCCGGGTACCACCCGCTGCGGCTCGGCGACGGAGAACCACGACCGCTGGGAGCCGTCACCGGGCGCCACGTCGAACACCACCGTGTCCGGCGCGGTGCCCGGGTTGAAGACGGTGAAGGTCAGCTCGCCGCAGTTGCGCGGGTCGACTGTGAACTGTTCGGCGGCGGCGACGACCGCCCACTCGGTGGTCATGACGACTCCTCTTCCAGGACGATCTCGACGGTGGCCGAGGCGGGTTTCTCCGTCTCGACGATGCGGGTGATCACGGCGAGCTGGCCGGCGGCGGCCACCGGCACCCGCACCACGACGTGAAAGGGCCGCTCGGCGGGCTCCTCGATGACGAAGCCCGACGTCCCGGTGGCCAGCTCCAGGGCCCGGCGCAGCCCGTACGGGGTGCCGCGCCAGCGGGCCAGCAGGGCGGCGTTGGCCACCAGGTCCCGCAGCCGCCCCACCGGCAGCGGCAGCGGGGCGTCCGGGCGGGGCGAGGCGACCACGTGGTCCATCGCCACCCAGCGGGTCAACCGCACGACCAGCCCGTCCGGCGCCCGGTACGGGTCGAACAGCGCGTCCACCTCGGCGAGGATCGCCTCGTCCGGGGCGTGCAACCCCTCCATCACGTCCAGCAGCGCCCAGAGCACGCTGCCCGGCACGCAGGCCCGCTGGTAGGCGGCGGGCAGCAACCGTTCAATCGCCGAGCGTCGCATCCTGGCGCACCACCTCGATGTCGTGCTCGCCGGAGCAGAGCAGCCAGGTATCCGGGACGGTCACCACGTCGGCGGTGGCCTGGTTGGCGCTGGGCGTCCAGGTGACGGCGTCGGCGCTGCGGTGCACGCCGCGTTCCCCGCCGGCCAGGATCAGCCGCTCCGCCGCGCCGGTGCCGCCGGCCGCCGCACCCGCCGCACCCGCCACGCCCGGCGCGCCCGGCGCGCCCGTGCTGCCGGATGTCGGGCCGCTGATCGCGATGGCGTCGACCGGCACGAACCGGGTCCGGTCCCGCAACGGCAACCCGGAGTTGACCGACACCGCCTGCCACTGCGGTTGGGCGGCTAGGGTGTCCAACCGCAGCACCCCGCCGCTCTGGGTGGCCGCCACCGCCTGCTGGCCGGCGAACGCGAGGTCCCGGCAGGTGCCGCCGATCCACCCGGCCTGCATCGACTGCCACTTCACGTCGGACTCGAACAGCCGGGTGCGGTGGCAACCCTGGCCGGGTTTCTTCGGGTCCGGCTCGCCGGCGCCGCTCCACAGCAGGGTGGCCGGGCCGTCGTACTGCACGGCGAGCACCCGGTTGTCCACGTTGGCCAGTCCGACGTGGGTGAAGCTGCCGGGTCGGCCGCCGCTGGTCGACAGGTACACCCCGAAGCCGGCCTGGGCGGCCACCGCCACACCCGGCGCGCCCCGCTCGGAGACGAACGTGCGGACCGCGTAGAAGCCCCGGTCGGCGTCGGACGGGTCGACCAGGATCTGCAACGGCACCGCGCCGGGCAGCAGCGACACCTCGTACAGGCCGGTGTCGGTCGCCACCAGCAGCGCGCCCGCGCCGTCGCGGTCCAGCCACGAGACGTCGGAGATCCGCGAGTCCAGGTCGGTGAGCAGCGACCACGTCTCGCCCAGGTCGGCGCTCAGGTGCACCCGGGAGCCGCCCGAGGCCCGCAGCGTCACCACTGCCACCGAACCGGGGCGGGCGACGATGCCCGGCCGCACCGGCGCGGGCGCGGGCGCCACCCGCAGCACCGTCTCGTCGTCGAAACGACCGGCCGGTTCCCACCCCGCGCCGCCGTTGCTGGAGCGGAACAGCACCGCCCCGCGCCCGGCGTACCAGGTGCGCGGCTGGTACTGGTCGACGGCGAGGGCCCGCACGTCGGCGTCGGGCGCCTCGTCGACAACGAACCGCACCGACTCGACGTAGCGGACCCCCGGCTCGGCGTGCTCCAGCAGCCGGTACACGTTGGACGCCCGCAACGGCTCACCGAACGGCCAGCCGGTCGGGTTGAGCGCGGTCGGCAGCGGGCTCAACGTCTGGTGCAACCGGTCGTGGATGCGGCGACGGACCGCGTCCACGTCCTCCTCACGGCGGACCACCACCCGGGCGCGTACCGACACCGCCTTGAACCGCGCCCAGGTGGCCCGGGAGCGGATGCCGACCATCCGGCGTTCCTCCAGGTCCGCCTCGACCCGGTGGCGCGCCTCGGGCACCTCGTGCTCCCGCAGCACCGCCACCGGCAGTCGACCGCCCGGACGGGCCGCCTCCGGCACGTACGGCACCAGCACCACCTCGACCTCGCCCGGCCGGGCGAAGCTGTACACCGCCGCACGGGTGAACGCCCGTGCCCGCGCCACCGCCCCGGAGCTGGTCGCGAGGACCTCGAAGTCGCGGGCGGTGACCGCCCGCTGCTGGGCGAAGAACTCGTACGGGCCGCGCAGCAGCACCGATTCCAGCGCCTCCATCTCCCGGCCGCCGGCTGCCGGGGCGGGGTTGTCGACGCGTACCCCGGGCAGTGGGTCGCGCAGGGTGCTCAGCGTGCCCGCCGCCACGTTGCCGGTGGGCCCGCCACCGGCGCGGTACCAGAGCCGGACCTGCCGCCCGGCCGGCGGCACGACCGCGACGGTGACCGACGTCGGCGCGGGCTCGGCCACTGTGGTAGCCCCGGCGGCGGGTCGCAGGTCGAGGGCCGGGGCGAAGGTGACGGTGCCCGAACAGCGGTCGACCAGGTACGCCTTGGCGTGCGGGCCGAGCCCGGCGAAGCTCTCCACCGGCTGCCAGATCTCGAACGTGCGACCGTCGTGCTCGCGGGCCGCCGCGCCCAGTTCGACCGTGCCGGCCGGCACCTCCACCCCGAGCAGCAGGTCCAGCGCCTCGGCGGTGTGCGTCAGCGGCGCGTGCGCCGCGCGCAGCACCTGCCCCGGCTGACCGGTGCCCACACCGAGCAGTTCCGCCTCGACCGGTTCGCAGTGGTGCATCCGGACCGTCACCGACGTCTCGTCGGCCGGCAGCACCGTCGGCTCGGTGGTGACGAACACGACCGGCCGGGGGTCCGCGCCGCGGGCCGCCGCGACCCGCAGACCGGCCGGGATCCGCACCGCCGCGCGGTCGGTGCCGGTGCGGGTGAACCGGACGTCCGCCCAGGCGGCGGTCGGCGCGTGCCGGGTGACCCCGAGCAGGTTCAGGAACGAGACGTACGCCTTCTCCGGCAACTGGTTCAACCGGTAGATCATCACCTCGGTGAGGTGCGCGAATGTCTCCACCAGCGCCATCCCGGGGTCGTGCGCCGACAGGTCGGTCCACGCCGGGCAGGACTGCCGGATCCGTTCCCGGGCCTCGGTGACCAGGTCGAGGAAGCCGCGATCGTCCAGGTGCGGCACGGGCAGCGTCATGACGCTCCTCCCTGGGTGGGTTCGTCGGCCGGAAGCAGGTCGACGGAGAAGACCAGTTGCCCCGGTGTCAGGCTGGCCCGCACCCGGTAGTCCAACCGGATCACCAACCGCCACGCGTCGTCCGGGTCCGGCCCGGCGTCGGTGTCGATCACCTCGACCCGGGGCTCCCACCGGGCGATGGCCTGCCGGACATAGTGGATGGCCAGACCGGCGGTGGTGTCGTCGTTGGGCGCGAAGACCAGTCGGTGCAGCCGGGAGCCGTACCCGGGTCGCATCAGCCGCTCACCCGGTGTGGTCGACAGGAGCAGGAACAACGCCTGCCGTACGCTCTCGTCGCCGTCGGTCATCGCCAGGCCGCCGGCCGCGGTCAGCGCCAACCCGCCGGTACGGCCGGCGTCGAAGCCGGCGCCGACGAAGCGGAACGCCCTCATCGGTCCGCCCCCAGGAACCCCTGAGCCGGGTCGCGCACGGTGTGCGTGACCAGCCCCGGCGGTGTGCCGTTGGTGAAACCCTCCAGGTGCGACAGCACCACCCGGTGCCCGTCCACGCGCACCCAGACGCTGTAGCCGACCCGGACCGTCAACGTCTGCGTGCACGGCTTGATGGTCGGGCCGTAGTTCGGGCAGGCGACGATCTTTCGTCCCTCCGGGTCGTCGTCGACGAGCACGGGCACGCCGGTGACTGTCACCCACTGCCGCGAGGGTCGGTTCTCGACCCGGCCGTCGTGATCGCAGGTGATCACGGAGTCCCGGTGGATCCACCGCATCATCCGCCTCCTTGCTGATGGGCGTGGGCAAGCGTTCGGGCCTGCTCCGCCGCGGTGCTCGGGTCCTCGGTCGACTCGGCGTGCAGGAAGTCCACGCTGCGGGCGCGCACCACCATGGCCCGACCGGGTGCGGAGATCACCAGGTCGGACGCCGCGTGCAGGGTGGCCAGGTCGGGGGTCAACTCCAGGAAGCTGCCGCCCTCGGTGGCCAGCCGCAGGCTGCGCCGCACGTCGTCGACGACTATCGACTGCCCGCCGGCGGTGCGCATCGTCCAACGGCGGGCCTTTCCGTCGTCGATGCCCGCGTCGTACGGCTCGACCGCGCCGAACAGCGAACCGAGCACGATGCCCGAGGCCGGCTCCCCGCCGGGCAGCACCACCAGCACGGTGTCGTCCGGGTCGGGAAGCGCCACGAGGCCCTTGCCCGGCCCGGCACCGGGACAGAGCACGGCGAGCCAGCCGGCGTCCAGGTCCCCGTACGCCGGCAGGGTCAACCGGACCCGGCCCAACCCGTCCGGGTCGGCGACCTCGGTGACCGTGCCGAGGGTGACCACCGCGCCGCCGGTCGGGCCCGCCGGGATGGCCGGCGGCACCGTGGAGAACCGGGTCAGGTGCCCGTTGCCGTCCACCGTGTGCACCACCTCGGTCAGCACGTACGCCCCGGCGACCGGGTCCGGCACCCCACCCAGGTCGACGCGGCGGCCCGGACGCAGCGCCGGATCGCCCTCGGCCACCCCCTCGGCGGTGACCAGCGTCGCCGCCCGGGTGTCCAGGCGGGCCTGGGCCAACGCCGCCAACTCGTCGTCGCTGCGGCCGGGCTGGTCCACTGCGGTGCGAACCCCGCCGGCACCCACGTCGGCCGGATCCGGGCGGTCGTCGGCGGGCCTGCCGCAACGGGCCTCGTCGACCTGCTGGCTGATCACCTCGGCCCGCTGCGGATGCCAACCCAGCGCGGCGCTGGCACCACTGGCCTGATCGGTGTTGGTGGACAGTCGCAGGGTGTGCACCCCCGCGCCGAGCGTCAACACGACCGGTTCCCCGTAACCGGCGAGGGTGACCAGCCGGACCCCGTCACCGTCGGCGGCCAGGTGCAGGCCGGCCCGGCCGGCCACCTCGCGCAGCAACTCCAGATCGCTGTGCCGGTGCTGGAGCAGCCGCTCCAACCGGGGGCCGTCATCCTCGGCGGTCACCGTCAGCCCCACCGCGTCGCACAGCTCCCGGGCCAGCTCGACGGCGGTCACCGAGGTGAACACCCGCAACCCCTGCCGTTTGCGCAACCGGTGCAGCGGGTCGTACGCCCGCAACCGCAGCACCGCCGCCCCGTCGGCCGCGTACTCCACCTCCACGCCGGTGACCTCACCGGTGAACAGGGCGTCCGTGTGGTCGGCGAGCCGTACGTCGAGCGCCGTGCCGGGGCGTACCGCCGGGTCGAACGCGCCGACCCCGGCGGTGGTGGCGAGCACCAGCTCGGCCTGGGTGGGCTGGTCGAGGCGGGCCGCCACCCGCAGTGACCGGATCCGCTGACGAGCGGCGCCGACCAGCTCGACGCCGTCGAGCCGGACGGTCAACGCCCGGGGCGCGACGCTGGTCACGGCACACCCCCGGTGGTGCTCGCGGGCGGGCCGGTCACCGCGTTCCACGGCGCGTCGGCGAGGGCGGCGTCCAGGTACGACGCTCCCGCGCCCACCGCACCGGCCACCGTCCGGGCCACCCCGGTCATCGCACCGCCGACTGTCGTGCCGGTGCCGGCGACGGGTGGGACGGCGAGGGTGGTGCCGGCCGGCACCGCGAGGGGGTCGGTGATCCGGTTGTGTTCGGCCAGCAGCCGCCAGCGCAGCGGCGAGCCGAGCGCGTCATTGGCCAGCAGGTCGAACCGTACGCCGGAGCGACCCGGCTCGGCCGCACCGTCACCGGCGGCGATCACCGCGCTGCCCGGCGCGGCGGTAGGGGTGCTCGCGGCGGCCAGCTCCTCGGCGAAGCCGGCCTCGGCCTGGTCGGCCGTCTCGGCGGCGCGGACCAGCTTCAGCCGCAGCCAGGACCGTCGCGGTGACCCGGTGCCGGTGAACGCGTCGAAGCGTTCCGCCACCGCGATGATCACACCGGGCACGTTCCAGGTCTTGCCCCAGACCAACCGGACCAGCGGCGGCCGCAGCCAACCGTGTTCGGCGGTGGAGTTCTCCGCCAGCATCCACAGCGGACGGGTGAGCACCCGCACGTCGGCCGGACGCAGTTGCGCCTCCACGAAGTCGACGTCGAAGAGCAGGTCGAGCACCAGCTCGGTGCGACCGCCGCCGGTGAAGACCAGCGGGTCGTCGGCCAGGCCGGACCCGGTGAGTTGCCCGCCGCCGGCACCCCGCTGGCGGACCCCGGCGAGCCGGGTCACCTGCACGGTCTCCGGGTTGAGCAGGCAATCCACCCGGACAGCCGAGGAGTCGATGAGGAAGGCGACGCGTTCCATCAGTCACCCGCCTGTTCCCGGTCCAGTCGGGTCAGCTGGGCGGTGTCCAGCGCCGGCCCGGCGACCGACCACAGTGCGCTGTCGTCGGGCAGCGCCGGCCACGGGTCGTCGCCCCGCGCCGACCCGACCGGCGTCGGCGTCGCAAAGCCCGTCGCCCGTCCGCCGCCGACGGTGTCCCACCCGGGGTCGGGCAGGGCGGCCGGTCGCCCGGACCGCGTCCGTTCGCCGGGCAGGTCCAGCCAGCGGTCACCGTCGCCGACGCGCGTCACGTCCCCGCGCCCGGCGGTGGGCGCGTCCCAGCCATGCGTCGCGGTGCGGCCGGTCCCGGATGCGTCGGCCCCGCCCAGGTCCGGCCAGGCCGGACGCCCGGACCACGTCGCCGAGTCCACGCGCGCCGACCGGTCCGCGCTCGGTGCGCCGGCACGCCGGCCGCGCTGGTCCGTTCCGGGCCGGGGCGGACCGTCCGAGTCGCCGGGGGACCCGTCGTGGCCACCGGTGCTCCGGGTGGCGGTGGGAGATGCGGCGGGCGAGTCGGCGGAACGCCCGGGACCGTGGTCGACCATGCCGGGCCAGGGTGCGCCCCGGGACGGGCGTGCGGTGGTGCGGGTAGGTTCGGGCTCCGGCCGGCGGGGCCGGCTGCCGGATGGACTCTGCGCTCGGAAAACCATGGAGCGGACCGGCTGCGGCGCCGACCCGGGCAGTCCGCTCGCGTCGAGGGCCGTGGCGTCGACGGCGGTGCTGGTGCCCTGGTCCGCCGGTCGTACCGGGGGCACCGCCGCGCCCGGTCCCATCGGCCCGGCCGATTCGGCCCACACGTCGGGCCAGGTCGCGCCGGTGGGCGGCGATGTCGTGTCCGAACGGGACGGCGAAGCCCCGCCACCGGACCGGCCGGCGGCACCGGCCCCCGTACCGTCGGGCTGGTCACCGGCCCTCGTACCGTCGGGGTAGTCACCGCGCGGTGACCAGCGGACCGGCCGGCCGCTCCGGTGCCCGGCAGGCGACCTGGTCGGCCCGGTGTCCCCGCGCGGACCGCGACCCCGCCGGCCCGTCCCGCCGCCCGCGCTGACGGGTGCGTCCGCGTCGACCTCGCCGTCGTGCCCGCCGGCCCGGCCGGACCCGGAAAACCGGCTGAACGCGCCGGGGTCCGGGGAGGCGGTGTCGACCCGGCCCGTCGATCCGCCCGGCCGCCCATCCCCGGCCTCGGCCCGGGACGGGTCGAGGTCCAGGTCGTGCAGCAGGCCGGGCGCGTGGGCGGCGACCAGGTCCAGCCAGTGCCGCGGCGGCTCCCCGAAACGACGCGGCGTCGCCACCGGCGGCTGCGACAGCGGCGACGGCGACGGCAGGTGCCCGTCCGGCTCGACCCGCCCGGCGAGGCGCTGCACCGCCCCTGCCGCCGAACGCAGTCGGCCGGCCAGCCAGCTACGCGGGCGTCGGCGCGGTGGCACCGCCGGTCTCCAGCTCCAGGCCCTCGTACCGCAGGGTCAGCGAGGCGATGGCGATCTCGTGGCTGAGGGTGTTGAGGTGCGCGCCGCGCCACCGGGTCGGCCACGCGTCGATCAGGTTCCAGCGCAGCACCTCGGCGGTGCCCACCGAGTCGAGCAGCACCACTGAGACGTTGCGCCGGTTGAGGGTGCCCTGGGCGGTGGCGTTCACCCAGTCCCACAGCTCGCGGGAGGCGGTGAGGCCGAAGTGCAGCGTCACCGGCTCGTACTCGGCCTGACCGGGCACCATCCGCATCCGACCCAGGCCGTGCTCCCGGTACGGCTGCCCGGGAATGTTCACCTCCAACCCGGTCATCTCGGTGAAGTGACCGTTGGTGACACCGTTGATGAGCAGGCGGAAGTTGTACGCCCGGTACGGGTCGACCGGCGCGCCGGGTTGCGGGGTCGCGGTGGTGGGCATGTCAGCCTCCGATCGTCTCGGTCTCGGTGCCGCCGGCCCACTGGCTCAGCTTGAACACCACGAATTCGGCGGGCTTGACGACAGCGATGCCGATGTGGGCGATCACCATGCCGGCGTCACGGACGTCCGGCGGGTTGGTCTCCTCGTCGCACTTGACGAAGAACGCCTCCTCGGGGCTGCGCCCGAGCAGCGCGCCGTCACGCCACACCCGGGTGAGGAACGCCCCGATGTCGCGGCGGATCGAGCGCCAGAGGGTGAAGTCGTTGGGCTCGAACACCATCCACCGGGTGCCGTTGGCGATGGCCTGCTCGATGGCGATGCTGAGCCGCCGGACGTTGAGGTAGCGCCACTCGCTGGCCTCGGCGGCGAGCGTACGGGCGCCCCAGACGCGGATGCCCTCACCGGCGAAGTAGCGGATCACGTTGACGCCCTTGGGGTTGAGCACGTCGTGCTCGGGTCGGGTGACCAGGTAGCCCAGGTCGACGGCGCCGCGTACGGGTTCGTTGGCGGGGGCCTTGTGCACACCGCGCAGGGCGTCGGTGCGGGCCCAGATGCCGGCCAGGTGCCCGCTCGGCGGGGTGAGTTCCAACTCGCCGCTGATCGGGTCGCGGACCCGCAACCAGGGGTAGTAGAACGCGCCGAACTCGGACTGTCGCGGCCGGTACGCGGCCCCCTCGTGGCCGCCGGAGCCACCCGGCTGGGCGGAGCCGCCGCCAGGGCCGGCGGCCGCACCGTCGGCGGGCTTGGCGGGTTTGCCGGCGGAGGGCGTGGCGACCCGGGTCAACGCGGAGATGTCGTCGATGTCCGGCGCCGGGTCGCAGATCGCGACCATGGTGCGGGTGCGTTCGGCCATGCTGAGCAGCGCCTCGTGGGACACCACGTCGTGGAAGCCGGGTGCGGCGATGATGGAGATCTCGTCGACGGCTTCCAACAGTTGCAGGCCGCCGCGCCGCTGCCCGGTGCCGGTGATCGCGCCGCCCTCGCCGACGTTGACGACCCAGCAGCGGGCGCCCCCGTTGTCCAGGAACCCGAAGACCGCCCGGGCCAGGGGAGTGCTCTCCACCCGCTCGCCGCCGGCGAAGAGCCGCAGGAACTCCGTCCAGTTGTTGACCGGCACCGCCCTGCCCAGGTGGGCGGAGTGGTCCGGGGCGACGCCGACGAAGGCGGCGATGCTGGTGCTCACCGGCCCGATCGGTCGGGCGCCGCTGGGGACCTCCTCGACATAGATGCCGGGGGAGAAGTAACTGGGCATCGGCGCTCCTTAGCGGGTGGGTGTCAGTGGGTCGGTGGCGCGCAGACGATGACGATGTCGTCCTCGGCCGCGTCGACGTCGGCGGTGAGGACGAGCCCGCGTCCGGTCAGCCGCAACCGGACCGGGCCCGGGTGCTCGGGGTCGTGCGGCACACCGGCGATCAGGAACCGGCCCTGCGGGTCGGTGCGGGTGACGGACCCGGTGCCGGGCAGCTCGACCCGCATCGCGGCCAGTGGTTGGTGCTCCGGGCCGACGACCCGCCCACGGAGGCTGCGCACGTCGAGTTGCCGCAACCGCAGCGGTTGCCGCACCGGCGGCGCGGCCGGGGTCGTGTGGTCCACCTGCGCCGCCACGTCGATCAGCAGCGCCGGTCGGGGCGCCGCACCGAACGCCGTCCACAGTGGCGCGTCGCCGGCCTCCAGCACCACCGGGTACCTGCCGTCGCTGGTCGCGGCGGTGAGCACCCGATCCAGCCGGGGCAACCCGGCGGGCCCGGTCACGCAGAGCAGGTGGCGGACCGTGAACCGGTACGGTTCGCGGACCGCGCCGCTGGAGCGGGTCTGCCGGGCCGGGCGCAGGTCGAGGGGCCAGAGGGTGAGCCCGTCGGCGTCGTCGCACGCGCGGGGCGGGCCGACCGGGACGGGTTCCCCCGCCGCGCTGGTCACCCAGGCGACCAGCTCGGCGGTGGCGGTCTCGATCGGCCCGCGCCCGTGGGTGCTCATCGCGGTGGCGTCCCCTGGATCCGGTACGCGATGGCCTCGTTCCAGACGTGCGGGTAGACGCCGATCTCGAAGTACCGGGTGAAGCGGTTGATCGGTGCGTTGGTGTGATCGTGGTAGAGCAGCCACACCGGCGCGATGGTGAACAGGACGTAGTTGGCCAGCACCAGGGGGATGTAGAGCGGCCCGAGCAGGCGGCCCTGGAAGATGTGCACGTCCTCGTGCCGCTGGATGCCGGAGCTGGAGCCGGCGCAGACCGTGCCGATGGTGGTGGCGTAGCGGGGTGAGACCCCCTCCACCACGCTGACCCGTCCACTGTTCAGCGACGTGGGCCGGTCCAGGGAGTGCCCGAAGATCAGGTGCACGGTCAGGTAGATGGCGCCGACGACAGTGTTGAGCAGACTCCAGGTGTGGTCGACGACGAAGAGGAAGATGCCGCGGGCGTCCGAGGCGTACACCCCGGCGGAGGCCACCGACCAGCCGAAGACCGCGCCGACCACCAGGCCCACGACGGCGCCGATCAGCAGCCCGATCGGGCCACCGGCGAGGAAGCCGAGCAGGGCCCCGAAGCCGACCTGGATGACGGCGCTGAGGATTCCGAAGACCATGACGACACCCCTCTCAGACCCAGGAACGGAAGACTCGGGGCTCGCGACCGCTGGCGACCTGCGTCGGCGTCGCCTGCCGGTTGCCGGGTGGAAACTGGTTGACGCCGAGCGCGGCGGAGAAGATGACCAGCGCGTTGAAGAACGCGATGACCCACTTCTCGCCGCCGGCGTCGTCGGCGAACGCCGCCGTCACGTAGGACAGCAGCAGCGCGATGGCGATGGCGATCCACTTGCGGAGCTTGTCGCCGCTCGGGCCGATCAGCCCGCCGATGACGTTGGTGGCCAGCAGGGTGGCGGCGCTCGCGCCGGCGATCGTCCCCAGAGCTGCCCAGGTGAAGAGATCGTTCATGACGATCCCCCTTTTCTGCGATGGTGCGACCGGGATGTGGTGGTGGTGAGGTTCGGTGCGCCCGCAGCGGGAGCACCGGGGCCGGTCGCCGTCGGTTCGGGGGCGGCCGGGGCCGGGCGTGGCCGTCCGGGGCCGGCCACCAGATGGATCAGCCGGGCCCCGGGGCGCCGGCGGGCGGGCCCGGCGGCGGGGTCGGACCGGGCGCGGCCGGCGTCGCGGGTAGGCGGCGGCGCACCAGGAGTACGCCCACCGCGGTGATCACCAGCAGGAGGAGGACACCGCCGACGACCAGCAGCCAGGGGAATCCGCCGTCGTCGTCACCGCCGGCGGCGGCCGGTGACGTGGACGGGCGGGGCGGGGCCTCGGCCACGGCCCGCAGTTCGGTCGGCTTCTCCTGGTTGGGGTCGACCTTCCAACTGACCGACCGGCCGTTGACGGTGCCATTGCTGTCGATCACCCGGCCGGGAAATGTCACCGAGATCTCGAACGACATGAGCTTGAGGAACGCCTGTTGGTTCTGCGGATTCTGCTCCGCGACCTTTCCGCCATATTTCTTCGGGTCGAGCGGCAGCGTGAAGCGGTACAGATCGCCGTCCCTGACCAGTTTCACGCTCTCGGTGTCGAAACCGGCGAGCGGCGCCTTGCGGTAACTGATCTGGGATCCGTAAAAAGTGTCGTCCTGGTAAAGGGTCTCCTCGCCGGCGGGCAGGGCGGGGATGTTCTGCCGCAACTCCGCGAAGGCGACCGGGAGGTTCTTGTTGCGCCCGCTCAGCAGGGATTTCTGGGCCGTCAGCAGGAGCTGGCCGTCGACAGTGTCGTCGGCGTTGACCGTCAACCCCATGTTGAGTTGCATGCAGCCGCTCAGCGCGGCGAGAAGGAGGAGGCACACCGCGACGCGGAGTGCTCTGCCGCGGTTGACTCTCCTGTTCATGGGCTCAGTGTGTGTGATCGCTTTCATCATCAGCAGTCAGCGATCGGTCACAACGAAGTCGCCGATTGTACCGACGCGCTGTCGTCTTTGATTAGCCCGGACGACGACCCGAATGACTATTCTGGAGTTTTGGGGCGACGACGGTCCATCGTCGGCTGTGCGCTGATCGGATGGGAATTGTCGCGGGCGTCTGGCCGGTGGATCCTGCGGCCGGCTCAGCCAGCCGGCGGTCGCCAGTCCGCGTACCGGGCCATGCTGCGCAGCGCGACCCGCCCCGGGGTGAGCCGCAACGCGGTGTCGCGCACCGCGACGGCGATCGGATGGCATAGTTGCTGTCCGAACCGGCCGGCGGTGACGGAGGCTCGGGCGACGGCCTGACTGCGCGGTCGGCGCTGCTCGTCGTACGCGCCCAGGGCGGCCGGCAGCCCCTCGGGGCCGTTGGCGCAGACCGCGCCGAGCACCACCGCGTCCTCGATGGCCTGTCCGGCCCCCTGGCCGAGGTTGGGTGTCATCGCGTGGGCGGCGTCGCCGAGCAGCGCCACCCGCCCCCGCACGTACGACGGCAGCGGCGCGGCCAGGTGGTGGATGTCGTTGCGCAGCACGACGCCGGGCGGGGTGGCCGCGAGCAGCGCCGGAATGGGGTCGTGCCAGTCGCCGAAGCGCTCCCGCACGGCCGCGAGTTCGTCGGGGGCGTGGCCGCCCGGCGGGGCGTTCAGTGCGGCGTACCAGTAGAGCTGACCGTCGCCGATCGGCACCATGCCGAACTCGGCCCCCGGCCCCCAGGTGATGGCGGCCGGGACCGGGTCCGCAAACGCGATGGCCGCCCGCCACGCCGTCGATCCGGCATACACCGGGCCGGGGTGTTGCGGCCAGAGCTGGGCGCGGACCCGGCTGCGCAGGCCGTCGGCGCCGACCACCAGATCGGCGGTGAGGGTGCGCGGGCCGTTCGGGGTCCGGTAACGCACCGACGCCCGGTCCGGGTTGGACCCGACGTGCTCCACGGTGGCCGAGGTGTGCAGGGACGAGGCGGGCAGCGCCTCGCGCAGGGTGCGGTGCAGCGTGGCCCGGTGCACGCCGAGCGCGGTGGTGCCCAGCTGCCGGACCATCTCCGTGGCGTCCACCCGGGACAGCCACCGGCCGTGCCGGTTGCGGATGCCGCCGGGTGCCTCGCCGTGCCCACCTCGGCGCACTGTCGGGCCGAGGCCGAGGGCGTCCAGCGCGCGCACCGCGTTGGCCATCAGGCTCAGGCCGGCGCCGACCTCGCGCAGCTCGGGGGCGCGCTCCAGCACGGTAACCCGCCATCCCTGCCGGTGCAGGGCGAGCGCCGCGCTCAACCCGCCGATGCCGCCACCCACCACCACCGCGTGCGCGTCGCTCATGCCGATCCTCCTTCTACACCTGTAGAAGGAGGATACTACCTGCGGAACACGGGAGAGGGGGACCGCCATGACGGCGCGGGCGAACCGGGTCGCGACGCTGACCGACGCCGCCATCGAACTGATCGCCGACGGCGGCATGCGAGCCCTCACCCACCGGGCGGTCGACGGACGCGCCGGCGTGCCGCCGGGCACCACCTCCGCGTACCTGCGGACCCGCCAGGCGCTGATCGAGGCCGTGGTGGGACGGCTCGCCGAACGGGACCGGGCCGACCTGGCCGCGTACGACCTGCCGACCGACCCGCCGCCCCCGACACCGGCTCCCCGGCTCGACAGTGGCGACCTCGACGCGCTCGCCGCCGGAGTCGCCGAGGTGCTCGACCGCTGGTTGAGCACCGGGCGCAGCCGAAGCCTGGCCCGCTACGCCTGCCTGCTGGAGGCGGTGCACCGGCCTGAGCTGCGCAGCATCCTGCAGCACGGCACCGGCCTGCGGGTGCAGGCCCGGGACCTGCTGACCCGGGCCGGGGCGACCGACCCCGACCGGCAGGGCGACCAGTTCGTGGCGTTCGTGGACGGGCTGCTCTTCGACCGGCTGGCCGGCGCGGGCGCGCTCACCGCCCCGCCGCCGGGTAGCGCGGCCAGCCGCGCCGACCTGAGCGCCGCCGTCCGGACACTGCTGCGCGCCCTCACCGGGACCTGACCCGACCGGCCTGCCGGCAGTCGAGCCCCGAAGCGGGCCTGGTGGGAGGGCCTGCCCGGTGGGTGGGACTGCCTGGTGGGCGGACCTGCCGGTGGCGGGCCTGGCGGGTCCGTCGAGAACGTGGGCGCGCTGGCACCGGGCGGGGCGCGGCGGCAGTCCCGGTGAGCAGGCCCGACGGGTGATGGGAGACGGTCATCTCGGAATACCGTGGGCCGTCGACGTGGTGCCGTGGGTGGGCCCTTTGGAGCTGAATCGTTGACGACATCGAGCCAGATCCGCTCGCGATATCGATCCGGATCGTCTTGCGACTCGGACCAGGTCGGCCTCCGACATCGGGCCGGCTCAGCTTGCACCACCGAGGTAGACCGGGTTGCGGCATCGGGCCAGGCCGGTTTCGACATCGAGTCGGGCCCGTTTGCGATATCCGGCTCGATCCGACTACTGCCGCGAGTTTGATCCGTTCGCGACATCGCGGTTGATTCGTCTACGGCCTCGGACTCGACACGTCAGGGCCGCCAGCGTGAACCGTGCACGGGAGGGCGCCTGATTCGTTGACGGCATCAGCTCCAAAGGGGCTGCGAACGACGTATGCGGGTGGGCCGGCGGTGTCGTGGCGCACTCAGATGGGCTGGCGGTGCGGTGACCTGGTCGGTGGTGTGGTGACCTGGTTGGCGGGGCGGGGGCGGGGCGCGGCAGACCGACTGGCGCGGGTGGAGAGGTTGGGCGATGGTGCGGATCAGCGGGCTGCGGACGGCTGCTGGGCGGCTGCGGCGTGGCTGGCGGCCGGTGCTGGAGGCGACGGTCGCGGCGACAGTGGCCTGGCTGCTGGCCACCCGGTTGCTCGGGCACCCGCAGCCCTTCTTCGCGCCGGCCGCCGCGCTGATCGTTCTCGGTCAGGCCCGGGGGCAGCGCATCCACCGCGCGGTCGAGGTCGTCCTCGGGGTCGCCGTCGGGGTGCTCGTCGCCGACCTGGTGGTGCAGGCGCTCGGCCCGGGTAGCACCTGGACGGTGTTCACCGTCATCCTGCTCACCGTCCTGTTCGCGGTGGCCTTCGGTGCTACCGGCGTGACCCTGGTGCAGGCGGCGGTCTCCGCGCTCTACCTGGTGGTGGTCGCGCCGCCGGACGGGTCGTTGGTGCCGTTCCGTTTCGTCGACGCGCTGGTCGGCGGCGTCGTCGCGCTCGCGGCCAGCCTGCTGGTCGACGCCCGGCACCCGCTCGCCCCGCTGGTCGCCGAGGTGCGGCGGACCTTCGACGAGCTGGCCGGGTTGCTGGACGGGATCGCCGACGCGCTGGACGACCGCGACGAGCCGGCGGCGGTCGCCGCGCTGCGGCAGGCGCGGGGGATGGACGCCCGGGTGGACGGGCTCCGCGACGGAGTGCTGGCCGCCGGTGAGGCGCTGCGGCTCAACGTCCGCCGACGTCAGCACCTCGGTCGGCTGCGCTCGGTGGACGAGTCCATCCGGCAGATCGACTACGCGGTCCGCAACGTCCGGGTGCTGGCCCGTGCGGGGGTGACCCTCAGCCGGATGCAGACGGCGGCCCCGGCCGAGCTGGGCGCCGCCCTGCGGTCCCTGGCCGAAGCGGTCCGGCAGGCCGGTGCCGCCCTCGCCGCCGACCTGGACGGGCAGGAAGAGACCGTCGACCGGCACGCCACCCGGGCCGACGAGTCGGCGTTGGCCGCGGTGCACACCGCAGGGCAGCTCTTCGGCTCCACCCAGACCCTTCCCCTGGCGATGATCATCGGTCAGGTCCGGGCCACGGCCATCGACCTGCTGCGCGGCGTCAACCCGCGCGACGACGCCGCCGTCCTCGCCCGCGTCGACGACGCCCTCGGCCTTCCCCCGGTCTGACGCCCGCCCCCGGTCAGGGCCGGGCCACGTGACGCCCGCCCCCGGTCAGGGCCGGGCCACGACCCGTGGGGGATGGCCGGTGAGCCAACTGATGGCCGAGTCGCGGACCGGCACGGGGATGTCGTGGCCGCCGGGGAACTCCTCGTAGGTCACGTCGTAACCGAGGTCGCGCAGGTGGGGGACGAGGCGGCGGCTGCACACGTCGATGGGCAGCACCCGGTCGTCGACGCCGTGCGAGATGAAGACCCGTGGCCGGCCGTGCGTGACCGGCGGCGCGGCGAAACCGGGGGAGAACGCCACCACCGCGTCGATCAGATCCCCGTTCGCCAGGCCCAACGACAGCGCGTACGAGGCGCCGTCGGAGAAGCCGCCGACTGTCACGTCGGCGATCGGGTAGCCGTCGAAGACGGTCGCCAACAGCGCGTCGATGCGCCGCACGTCCGCCCCGAAACCGCCGGCGATCAGGTCCCAACTGGCCGCCGACGAGTCCGGGGCGACCAGCAGCAGGTGCTGCGCGTCCGCGACCGGCAACAGCAGGTCCAGGCCCTGTCGCGCCGAGCCGCCGGCACCGTGCAGGAGCAGCACCAACCGGTACGCCGAACCGTCGCCCGCCGGCTCCGGGACGTACCCCACTGCCAGCCGGTCCCCGTCGCGGCCGGTCATCGGCACCAGCCCGGTGCGCCCCGGCGCCGCCGGTGGGTGGTGGCGGGCGGTCAACCGGCCGTCGCGCGGGCTCGGCGCCGGGTCCCAGTGCGACGGCGCGGAGTCGGACACGGGTCGGCGCTCCTCGGGGTGGACGTAAGGTCCGCCCCGGTTACCCGGCCCGTGCGGGGTTAACCGCCGGGCGTCGACTCAGGCGCTGGCCCGCGCCACCAGGGCCGACGGGAAGAGGGTCACCGGGGCCGCCGGGCGTCCGTCCAGCACAGCGGTGGCCGCGGCGACGGCGATCCGCCCCACCGGGTGACTCGCCGTAGTCAGCGCCGGGGCGGTCATCCCGGCCAACGGAATGTCGTCGAAGCCGGCCACCGCGACGTCGCCCGGCACCCGCACACCGGCGTCCCGCAGGCCCGCGATCACGCCGAGCGCGGTGTCGTCGCTGATCGCGTAGACCGCGTCGATGTCCGGCCAGCGGTGCAGCGCCTCGCCGGCCGCCGTCCGGCCGCGCGCCGCCCGGAAGTCCCCGGGCAGGATCCGCTCCGGCAGGCCCGCCTCGGCCATCAACCGGCGGTACGTCTGCACCGGGCGTTGCGCGCAGGGCAGCCATCGGGGGCCGGTCACCATGGCGATACGGCGGCGACCCGCGGCGTACAGGTGGCGCAGCACCGCTTCGGAGCCGGCGGCGTTGTCGACGTCGAACGACGGCACGGTGGCCGAGCCGATGCCGATCGAGACCACCCGACCGCGTAGCGACTGGGGAACCGCCGCCAGCAGGTCCTCGGTGGTGTTGACCAGGATCACCCCGCACACGCTGCGATCCCGGCCGATCTGGTCGAGGGTGCGGGGGTCGCCGAACGGCAGCCAGTGCAGCGCCACCCCGACACCAGCGGGCGTGCACACCCGGGCGGCCGAGCCGACCACCTGGTGCACGTACGGGTCGTCCAGCACCGCGGCGCTGGTCCCCAGAACGGCCACCACCAGGCGGACGCCGCCGCCGCGGACCAACGCCCGGGCGGCCGGGTTGGGCACGTAACCGAGCTGGTCGACGGCCGCGGTGACCTGTTCCCGGGCGGCCGGTGACGCGAACCCCGTGCCGGCGATCACCCGCGAGGCCGTGGACCGGGACACCCCGGCGACCCGGGCCACGTCCTCAAGAGTGGCCGGTCGCTGTGCCGCTGTCGTCATCGTCGCCTCCCGCGGCGGCCCGTCCGGTCGGACCAGCGCCTGCGCCCATCATGCCCCGGCCCCACCAGCTGCGGTAAGGGGCGGTCCCGGGTTGTGGTGGTAGCGCTCTCAGGTGTGCGATCGTGCCAGGAGATCACCCCGAGAAAGAGGACCCACCCTCGTGAGCGCCCCCACCAGTCGACCCCTGGCCCCGGACACCGCCTCGCCGAACCTGCGGACGGTGCGGCTCGCCCGCAACGGTGTCGCTGTCACCTTCACCCTCAACGGACTGGCCGTGGGCAGCTGGTTCTCCCGCGTTCCGGCCGTCCGTGAGGCGTTGGACCTCTCCGCCGGCCGACTCGGGCTGCTGCTGCTGGCGATGAGCGTCGGCGCGCTGCTCGCCATGCCCACCTCCGGCCTGCTCGCCCAGCGCTTCGGCGCGGCCCGCACCGTGACGATGGCCACCGTCATGGTCGCCGTCGGCCTGAGCGTGGCGGGGCTGGGCGCCACGATGACCGGATCGTTCGCCCTCGTCGCACTGGGGTTGGTTGCCCTCGGTTACGGCTCCGGCGCCTGCGACGTGGCGATGAACATCGAGGGCGCGGCGGTGGAGCGGCGGCTCGGCCGGACGATCATGCCCCGTTTCCACGCCGGGTGGAGCCTCGGTTCGGTTGCCGGCGCGGCGCTCGGTGCCGGGGCGGCCCGCTTCGACGTGTCAGTCGGCGCGCACCTCGTCGCGGTGGCGGTGGTCGTGCTGGCCGGCACCGCGCTCGCCGCCCGGACGTACCTGCCGGTGGGCAGCGACCACACCGGCGACCCGGCGGACGCCACCCCGGCGGCCCGCCGCCGGGCGCAACTCGCCGCCTGGCGGGAGCCGCGCACCCTGCTGATCGGGCTGTTCGTGCTGGTGGCCGCGTTCACCGAGGGTGCCGCCAACGACTGGTTGGCGGTGGCGTTCATCGACGGACGGGACCTGAGCGAGGCCGCCGGCGCGGCCGTCTTCGCGGTCTTCGTGGTGGGCATGACCATCGGGCGTACCGCCGGCACCATCGCCCTGGACCGCTGGGGTCGGGTACCGGTGATCAGCGGCACCATCGGCCTCGCCGTGCTCGGCGCGGGCCTGGCCGTGCTGGCGGGTTCCGGGCCGGTGGCCGTCGTCGGCGTCGCGCTGTGGGGTCTCGGTGCGTCGCTGGGCTTCCCGGTCGGGATGAGCGCGGCGGCCGACGACGAGTCGCACGCGGCGGTGCGGGTGAGCGTGGTCGCGGTGATCGGCTACACCGCGTTCCTCGGCGGCCCGCCGTTGCTGGGGCTGGTCGGCGACCAGGTCGGCACCCTGCGCGCGCTGCTGGTGGTGCCTCTGCTGCTGCTGCCGACCCTGCTGCTGGTGCCGGTGCTGCGCCCGCCGCACCCGGCTGGAACGGCTCCGTCGGTAGATAAAAACTAACCCACCGCGCCGCCTGGCGGTATCGGGTGCGTGGCCGACTGCGCCGCGCACCCGAGCTGGTTATCGTCGCCCGATGCCAACCGACAAGATCACCGCCGCCGCGGCGGGCAGCTGGACCCTGGGCGACCGCACCGTACGCCGGATGGGCTTCGGCTCCATGCGGATCACCGCGAACCCCGACCCGGACCGGGCCGTCGCCCTGCTGCGCCGGGCCGTGGAGTTGGGCGTCAACCACATCGACACGGCCGCCTTCTACGTCTCACCCGGCGGCACCCTGCGGGTCGGCACCGGCCCGGCCCGCTACGCCACCGAGCTGATCCGCGCGGCGCTCGCCCCGTACCCGGACGAGCTGGTGATCGCCACCAAGGTCGGTTTCGGGTACGACCCGGAGGCGGGCTTCACCGAGGCGTTCACCCCGGCGCAGTTGCGCGATCAGGTCGAGGAGAACCTTCGCCGCCTCGGCCGCGACCAGCTGGACGTGGTGAACCTGCGCCTCGGCCGGGGGCCGGGCCCGGTGCCGCTGGCCGACCGGTTCGGCGCGCTCGCCGAGCTGCGGGCCGCCGGGCTGATCCGGCACCTCGGGCTCTCCAACGTCCGGCCGGAGCAGCTGGACGAGGTGGCGGGCATCGCGCCGGTGGTCTGTGTGCAGAACAACTACGGTGTGGACGCCTACCGGGAGCAGGACCCGTTCGTCCGGCTCTGCGGTGAGCGGGGTATCGCCTACGTGCCGTTCTTCGCGCTCGCCGGCACCGGGCGGGAGGCGGGCGCGAGCGCCGCGCAGGGCGAGGCCGTCGAGGCGGTCGCCCGCGTCCACGGCGTCACCCCGCAGCAGGTACGCCTCGCCTGGACCCTGCACCAGGGCCCCCACGTGCTGGCCATCCCCGGCACCGCGAACCCGGAGCACCTGGCGCAGAACGTGGCGGCCGGTGCCCTGCACCTGACCCCGGAGGACCTGACCCGGCTCGGTTGACCGGCCACCCGGCCACCGCTCAGGCCCGCACGACGTGGACGACGATCTCGTAGCCGTTGCCCACGGTGCCGGAGAAACCCTCCGACAACGCGTCCACCACTGTCAGCCTGAGCGCGAGGGTCTCGTGCGCGATGAGCACCTGATGCGTGGAGATCGCCGCCGCCACCTCCGGGGGCGCGGCGATCGACACGGTGACCCGGTCGGACACCGCGAAGTCGGCGTCGCGGCGGGCCTGCTGGACGATGCGGACGACGTCGCGGGCGACGCCCTCGGCCGCCAGTTCGGGGGTGATCTCGGTGTCCAGCGCGATGGTCGCGCCGCGCTGGGTCTCCACCACCCAACCGGTGCGCGGCACCTCCGTGATCAGGATGTCGTCCGGGCCCACCTCGACCGGTGCGCCGTCGACCGACAGCGGGTACGTCCCGTTCGCCCGGACGCCGTCGACCAACTCCCGGGGTGGCACCCCGGCGATGGCCTTCGCGACGTGCTGGGTGCGGTTGCCGAACCGGCGTCCCAGGGTCCGGAAGTTCGCCTTGACCTGCACGTCGATGACACCGCTCTGCGGATCGAGCGGTTCGAGGACCTTGACGTTCAACTCGTCGCCGATGTCGTCCAGCAACGCCTGCGGGAGAACCGTGCCGGCCGGCAGCCCCACCAGCGCCCGGCTCAACGGCTGCCGGATCCGCAGACCGCTCGCCTTACGCGCGGAGCGGCCCGCCTCCGCCAACGCCCGTGCCGTGGCCACCTGGGCCGACAACTCCGTGCTGATCAGTGTGGGGTCGGGGGTGGGCCAGGTCGCCAGGTGCACCGACTCCGGGGCTGACGCCGACCCCCGCCGGACGACCTGCTGCCACACCTCCTCCGTGACGAACGGAATGAACGGCGCGAGGAGCCGGGTGAGGATGTCGAGGCACTCGTACAGGGTGGTGAGCGCGTCGGGGTCGCCCTCCCAGAAGCGCTGTCGCGACCGCCGCACGTACCAGTTGGACAGGTCGTCGATGAAGTCGGCGAGCAGTCGGCCGGCGCGCGCCGTGTCGTAGTTCTGCAGTCGTTCGTCCACGGCGGCCGCGAGGGCGTGGACCTCGCCGACGATCCACCGGTCCAGCACCGGCCGCTGGGCGACCGGCTGCGCCAGGTGCGGCGCCCACGTCGAGTTCGCCGCGTAGAGGGAGAAGAAGGCCGCGGTGTTCCAGTAGGTCATCAACACCTTGCGGACGATCTCGTCGAGCGGGCCGGGCCCGACCCGGCGCGGCGACCACGGTGAGCCGGAGCAGGCCATGAACCAGCGCACCGCGTCCGCACCGTGGGTGTCCATCAACGGGATCGGCAGCAGGATGTTGCCCAGGTGTTTGCTCATCTTGCGGCCGTCCTCGGCCAGGATGTGCCCGAGGCAGACGACGTTCTCGTACGGGGACCGGTCGAAGACCAGCGTGCCCACCGCCATCAGCGTGTAGAACCAGCCCCGCGTCTGGTCGATCGCCTCACAGATGTACTGGGCCGGGTAGCTGCGTTCGAAGAGCTCCTTGCTGCCGGGCACGTGCGGGTAGCCCAACGACGCGAACGGCATCGCGCCGGAGTCGTACCAGGCGTCGATCACCTCGGGGACGCGGGTGGCGGTCCGGCCGCAGTCCGGGCACGCGATGGTGATCTCGTCGACGTACGGGCGGTGCGGGTCCAACTCGGACAGGTCGGCGCCGGCCAGCTCGCCGAGCTCCGCACGGGAACCGACAGCTGTCACGTGGTTGTCGGGGCAGCGCCACAGCGGCAGCGGGGTGCCCCAGTACCGGGAGCGGGACACCGCCCAGTCGATGTTGTTCTTCAGCCAGTCGCCGTACCGGCCGTGTTTGATGTGCTCCGGGAACCAGTTGGTCTTCTCGTTCTCCCGGGTCAGCTCGTCGCGTACCTCGGTGGTCCGGATGTACCAGGACGGCTGCGCGTAGTACATCAGCGGGGTGTGGCACCGCCAGCAGTGCGGGTAGGGGTGCTCGAACGGCTCGTGCCGGAACAGCCGACCCGAGGTGCGGAGCCGGTCGATGAGCAACGCGTCGGCATCCTTGAAGAACACCCCGCCGACCAGCTCGATGTCGTCGGTGAACCGCCCGTTCGGCGCGACCGGGTTGACCAGCGGCAACCCGTACGCGCGGCAGACGGCGAGGTCGTCGGCGCCGAAGGCCGGCGCCTGGTGCACCAGGCCGGTGCCGTCCTCGGTCGTGACGTACTCCGCGAGGACCACCCGGTGCGCGTCCGGGATGTCCACCAGGTCGAACGGCCGCTCGTACCGCAACCCCTCCAGGGCCGACCCCGCGACGGTCGCCAGGATCTCCGCATCGTCGCCGAGGACCCGCTGGGCCAGCGGTTCGGCGACGACGAAGGTGCCCTGCCCGGTGCGGGCCACCGCGTACGTCACGCCGGGATGGACGGCGACGGCGGTGTTGGACACCAGGGTCCACGGGGTGGTGGTCCAGATCAGCAGGTCGACGCCGTTGTGCCCGGCCACCTCCCCGCGCACCGGGAACCGCACGTACACGGAAGGGTCGACGACTGTCTCGTACCCCTGCGCCACCTCGTGGTCGGAGAGCGTCGTGCCGTCGCGGGTGCAGTACGGGGCGACCCGGAAATCCTCCACCAGGCGCCCACCGTCGTGGATCTGCTTCAGTGACCACCAGACGCTGTCCACGTACTCCGGTGACATCGTCTGGTACGGGTGCTCCAGGTCGATCCAGTAACCCATCCGCTCACTGAGCTGGACGAACTCGTCGACGTGACGAAGCACCGAGGTGCGGCAGCGGGCGTTGAACTCCGCGATGCCCATCTTCTCGATGTCGGGCTTGCCGCCGAGCCCCAGTTCCTTCTCGACCGCCAGCTCGACCGGTAGGCCGTGACAGTCCCAGCCGGCGCGGCGCGGCACCGAGAAGCCGCGCATCGTCCGGTACCGGGGAAAGAGGTCCTTGAAGACCCGCGCCTCGATGTGGTGGGTGCCCGGCGTGCCGTTGGCGGTCGGCGGTCCCTCGTAGAACACCCACGGGGTGCCGTCGGCCGTCTGCTCCAGACTCCGGGTGAACACCGAGTTGGCCTGCCACCACTCGATGACCGCGCGGTCCAGCACCGCGAAGTCGATCTTGGTGGGTAGTGGCACGAATGGCGACTTCGACGGACCGTCCGGCACCGACGCTCTCCCTACACTCCACATCCGCTCACGCGGGCATCAGCTCACTGCCCACGCGGGGACGAAGCGCCGGGCGTATGGCCAGGACTCCGCGGTACCACCCCGCTTGCGCCCCGATGGTGCGGGCGCCGCTCAATTCTGCGACGTGACGTGCCGCTGCGTCCGGTTCTACTGAGGCGGCCAGGCTGCCCGTTCTTCCGGAGGCTCCCCGGTGATGGCCGGATCGGTGCCGATGCCGCCAGCATAGCTGTCCGTGCGCGGGGCTCGTGGCCGGAGTGCTAGCCGTGCGACCAGACGCGCAGCGGGCCGGTGGTGGTGAAGCCCGCGCGAAGCGCCGGTGACAGGTCCTGGGTGGTTTCGTAGCCGACCAGCGGCGCGTCGGGCACTGTGGCGCACACCGCGCGCCAGACGTCGTGGGCGGTGCCGGTGCGGGTGAACAGGTTGGAGACGCCGTACGGGCCGTCCCCGCTGAGCACCGCTCCACCGGTGAGCTCGCCCCGATCGTCGTGGCGGGCGAGCACCAGCACCCGCGGGTCGGCCAGGAGCGCGGGGCGGAACAGGGCCCCACCGCCGTGTACCTCCGCCCAGGACGCCAGGTCGTCGGGGGTGCTGACCCGGTCGAGGGGCGCGTCGGCCGGCGGGGCGGCCGGTTGCCGCTGGATCCACTGCGCGTCGAAGAGCACCCGGAAGCCGTACCCGGACAGGTCGAGATCGGCGAAGCTGTCCTTCACCGTCGCGCCGGGCCCCGCGTCCAACCGCGCCAGCAGGGCCTCGGCGTCGACGCCCGGTCGCAGGGTGACCGCGTCCGGGTACCACTGTGGCGACCGGCGCGGGACCGACCAGGCGTCGGCGTCGGTACGGCCGGGCAGCCCGTGGCTGCCGCAGACGATGTCGCACCACTCGGCGTTGTTGCGGGCCGCCGCCACCCGCTCGTCGTCCCGCACGCCAGCAGCCTAGGCGGCCCGGGTGCCGCTCACCGCGCGTAGGTCAGGTCCATCGTGTCGGTGTGCCCGGACCAGCTCAGGTCGAGGCGCCAGCAACCGGCCCGCGGCAGGTCGATGATCGACGGACCGGGACCGCCGGGGACCTCCCGGATCACCTGCGTGTCGGTGCCGTCCAACCTCGCGGTGATCACCAGGGTTGCCGGTGCGACCGGGTCGGGCGAGGTCGTGACGGCGCGGGCCACCCAGAGGATCTTGTTGTTCGACCCGTCGTCGCGGACCTGCCGCAGCGGATGGGCGAACAGCACCGCCACGATGTCCCCCTTCGCGCCGAAGACGTGCGGAACCCGCGCGTCCCCGCTGAATCCGGCGTCCGCCCAGTCCGGCAGCGGCCCGGTCTCGACCCGCGAGCCGCAGCCCGTCGCGGCGCTCGCCGTGGTGGCGGCGGTGGTGGCCGTGGTGGCGCTCGCCGTGGCGGCGGTCGTGGCAGCCGGTGCGGCCGACCCGCCGCTGGTCGTGGCCGTGCACCCCGCCAACAGGACCACCGATGACACCAGCGTCAACCTGCCCCGTGAACCCATCCGTGCTCCTCCGGTACACCGGCCGCCACCTCGGGCTGGAACAGACCGGGCGACGGCGAATCGTCGTGTCTTCAGGACACCGCCCGGGCCGGCCCGGTTCCCTCAGCGCAGCGAGCGGGCGATCTCGATCGCCTCGGCCCTGGTGAGGTGGCCCTCCAGCCGGTAGCTCACCTCGTTGTCCTGCCAGATCAGGGTCGAGGCGGCCAGCCGGGCGGTCTCCCGGCGGATCCCACCCGCCCGGTCCACGTAGGACAGCACGTGTGGGCCGTCGACCCACACGGCGAAGTCGCCGTTGACCTGGACCCAGTTCGCGCCCGGCGGCGTGACCTCCTTGTGGAAGGCCAGGTCGAGGTGACCGTCGAACGCGTCGACGCGCAGCGCGCCCCCGTCGTAGAGCAGCGTCGCCACCCGGTACCTGCCGGTGGCGTCCGGATCGGCGACCAGCACCCGCTCGGGTGGGCCCAGCTTCGCCGGCAGGCGGATCGGAAACCGTACCGCCCGCTGCGCCTCGTCCAGGGCGACGACCCGCTGCCCGGGTAACGGCGACGCGGTGGCACCGGGCGGTGTCGGTGCGGGCGCGGTGGCGATGCTGACACCGGCGAAGCGCAGCAGCCCGGTGACAACGTCGGCGATGGCGGCCCGGGTCGGCGGCAACACCGCCACCAGCACTGTGACGAGCGCCACCGCGGCGAGCGAACGCCACCGGCGCCGCCGGGGCGCGGGCGTGCTGAGTCGGACGCGGACGCGGGCGCTCACGTCGGGCGGATCGGGTGTGTCCAGCCAGGTGGACAGGTCCCGCAGTTCCCGTTCGAGGTCACCCATGTCGGACCTCCTCCCGGTCGAGCAGGGTGCGAAGCTTCGCCAGCGCCCTGGAGGTGCGCGACTTCACAGTGCCCCGGGGCCAGCCCAGCGTCGCCACCGTCTCCTCCTCGCTGAGATCGAGGAAGAACCGGCAGACGATCACCTCGCGGTCGCGTACCGGCAGTTGCCGTAGGGCCCGCACCAGCGACGCCCGGCGCTCCCCGGCGAGGACCGCGCCGACAGCGTCGTCCTCGGCGACCTCGGACGTGGGGTCCGCTGCCGCCGCCCGCAGCACGAGCCCGTCGCGCCGGCCCCGGGAGCGGTGCAGGTTGCGGGTCTCGTTGGCGACGATCGCCAGCAGCCACGACCGGAAGGACGCCTCGCCCCGGTAACGGGACAGCTTCCGGTACGCCTTCACGAACGCCTCCTGGATGACGTCCTCGGAGTCCGAGCCGGCACCGAGCAGCACCGCCGTCCGGTACGCGGACGCGGTGTGCCGGGTGACCAGGAGGTCGTACGCCTCCAGGTCACCTGTCCGAGCACGGGTGACGAGCGCCTCGTCGTCCAGGGCAGCCTCCGTTCGCATCACCCACATGACACCGCCCACCCGCCGCGGGTTCCACAGGGATTTCCGACCCGGATCAGCTCTCTCCCACCGGGCGTGCAGCCTATTGCCAGGAATCGGTGCTGCACTGGAGGGGCGTCGAGGAGAGGGGCGGGGCATGAGCTGGTTCAGTCGCCGGTCACGGGGTGCCGAGACGACCCCGACGAAGCTGGACCGGGAGGCGACCCGCGACGACCTCGCGGCGCTGGAGGCGTTCGTCGCCAGCCGGCGCGGGGTGGAGTTCTACCTGGAGCCGGAGACGACCGCCACGGACACCACGGTCGTGGCGATCGCCCACGACGGCGAGTGGATCCGTCGTCGTACCGGAACGCCCCGCGCGGCCGGGGCCATCGCCCGCAAGCACGCGGTGCCGTTGTACGAGGCGGCGCGCACCGGCTACCCGGAGCGGATGCGGACCTGGAGTCGGGCCCACCCGGAACGCCACGCCCGCTGAGGTCAGGCGGCCTCGACGGCTGACCGGGCCTGCTCAGCCGTCATCGGCTCGGCGTGGCTGGAGACGTACCACAGGTAGTCGTCCCAGAGCAGTCGGCGGACCAGGTCCAGGTCGGGGCCGTCGTCGGGTCGGCGCAGGTGTGCCGGCGGCGGGTAGAAGCAGTCGCCGAGCAGCATGACGCCCGAGTCCGGCACCAGCACGACCGTCGAATCTGGGGCGTGGCCGCCGCCGACGTGCCGTAACCCGACGCCCACCGACAACTCGTCGACATCGGTGAAGGTCCGGGTTGGCGGCAGGATGGTGAAGTCCGCCCAGGAATCCATCGCACGGGCTCGCGCCCGGAAGCTCGGGCCGAGGCGGGGGTCGGCGCGTACCCGCTCGTCCAGATAGTGGTGACTCCAGGGCCGGGCAGCCTCAGCGCGTAGCAGCGGCACCGCCGTCTCGTGTCCGACGATCTCCACGCCGGGCCAGGCGCAAGCGCCCCAGACGTGGTCCCAGTGGTGGTGGGTGTAGACCAGCCAGCGGGGCCGTGGCAGCCCGGCTGCGGCGAGCGCGGCCTGGATCGCGCGGGCGTGCGTGGGGCTCTGCCCGGCGTCGATCATCACACTGCCGCGCTCGTCGGCCACGACGGCGACGCCGGCCTGGACCGCCTCGGGGTCGGGGTCGCCTGGACAGACCCAGACACGGCCGGCCCAGGTGGTGGAACTGTGGGACGGCCATGGTGATCGATCTCCGACATTGATCGCGGTTCGCCGCTGTGGCGGTGCCGATCCTAGGTCAGCACGCCGTCGGGCACCGTCCTGCCGGACGATCGGCGCAGGCCAGGATGGGTTCGGCGGTCCTTTGCTCTGCTGCCCTGTACGCACCGGCGACGCCCCGTGCCTGGTGCACATAGGGCAGCAGAGCAAAGGGCGTCGCGCATCGATCTGGGGCGTCGCGAGGCGCGGAGCCGCATTCACGCCGATCGGCGAGGCTCGATCGGTGGTGTCCGCCTGGTGGGGCTGGACCGGCGTTGACCGGCGGCGCAGGGGTGTGGCAGCATTCGCAGCCTGACGGCAGTGAAGGAAGTCGGTGCGAATCCGACGCGGTCCCGCCACTGTCACCGGGGAGCGATCCCCCCTCGTGAGTCACGGCCGTGTGTCTGCGGTTGGAAGGCCGGGGGAGAGCGTCGATCCGGAAGCCAGGATACTTCGGCCGTCGGGACGTACCCCAGGGCGTGGACACCCGAGGAGGACCCGATGACGCATGGCGTCTCTGTGACCGACGATCACCGTCGCGAACCGAGCGGCGGACGCCCCGCCGCGCCCCGCCCCGGCCGCACTGACGCGCCGGCATCCGCACGCTCCCGCGCCGTTCACCGCTGAGTTCCCCACCGCGCCACCCGTCGCCGTCGGCCCCGCGCCGGTGAGCCGCCCGGGTCGCGGTGCCTGCTGAACCCCGCGCCCATCCCACGTCGCCAGCTCGCATCGGCGAGCGCGTCGACGTCACTTTCCGGAGCCTGCCGTGCGCATCCTGCTGCTCTCCACCGCCGACACCGACCTGCTGGCCGCCCGCGCCAGCGGCGCCGACTACCGGTTGGCCAACCCCGCGCGGGTCACCGTCGACGAGGTGCCCGCCCTGCTCGACGGGGTCGCCCTCGTCGTCGTACGCCTGCTCGGCGGTCGGCAGGCGTGGCCGGACGGCCTCGCCGCGGTGCTCGCCACCGGCGTGCCGACGGTGGTGCTCGGCGGCGAGGCGACACCCGACGCGGAGCTGATGGCCACCTCCACAGTGCCGTCCGGTGTCGCGACCCAGGCGCTGGCGTACCTGGTCGAGGGCGGCCCGGACAACCTGGGGCAGTTGGCGCGGTTCCTCTCCGACACGGTGCTGCTCACCGGCGAGGGGTTCGCCTCGCCCGCGCGCACCCCGGCGTACGGGGTGCACGGCGCGCACCTGGCCGACCCGTATCGGCCCACAGTGGGGATCGTCTTCTACCGGGCACACGCGTTGGCCGGCAACACCGGCTTCATCGACGTGCTGGTCGAGGCGGTCCGGGCGGCCGGCGGCAACCCGCTGCCGATCTTCTGCGGCTCCCTGCGCGGGCTGACCGCCGACGCCGGCCCGCTCGGGCTCTTCGCCCGCTGTGACGCGCTGCTGGTCACCGTGCTCGCGGCCGGCGGTGCGGTCGCTGCCGACGCCTCCGGCGGCGGCGATGAGGACGCCTGGGACGTCGGCGTCCTGGCCGCCCTGGACGTGCCGATCATCCAGGCGCTCTGTCTCACCAGCACCCGGGCGCAGTGGGCCGACAGCGACGCCGGGCTGTCCCCGTTGGACGCCGCCATGCAGGTGGCCATCCCCGAGTTCGACGGCCGGATCGTCACCGTGCCGTTCTCGTTCAAGCAGATCGACGCCGACGGGCTCTCGGTCTACGCCGCCGATCCCGAGCGGGCCGCCCGGGTCGCCGGGATCGCGGTGCGCCACGCCCGGCTGCGGTACGTGCCGGCCGCCGACAAGCGCGTCGCCGTGGTGCTCAGCTCGTACCCGACGAAGCACTCCCGGGTCGGCAACGCGGTCGGCCTGGACACCCCGGCGTCGGCGGTGCGGTTGTTCGCCGCGCTCGCGGACGCCGGCTACCACCTGGGCGACGGCCCGGTGCCCACCGACGGCGACGCGCTGATCCACGCGCTGATCGCCGCCGGTGGCCACGACGTGGAGTGGCTCACCCCCGAGCAGTTGGCCGGCGCCGAGGCCCGGATACCGGGGCAGACCTACCGGCGTTGGTTCGACCAGGTCCCGGCCGAGCTGCGGGAGCGGATCAGGGAACACTGGGGTGAGCCGCCCGGCGAGCTGTACACCGACGGCGGCGACATCGTGCTCGCCGGGCTGCGCTTCGGCAACGTGGTGCTGCTGATCCAGCCGCCGCGCGGCTTCGGGGAGAACCCGATCGCGATCTACCACGACCCGGACCTGCCGTCGAGTCACCACTACCTGGCCGCGTACCGCTGGTTGACCGCGCCGGTCGCGGACGGCGGCTTCGGCGCGGACGCCGTGGTGCACCTGGGCAAGCACGGCACCCTGGAGTGGCTGCCCGGCAAGGGCCTCGGCCTGGCCGCCGACTGCGCGCCCGACGCGGTCCTCGGCGACCTGCCGCTGGTGTACCCGTTCATCGTCAACGACCCCGGTGAGGGCACCCAGGCCAAGCGGCGGGCGCACGCCGTGGTCGTCGACCACCTGGTCCCGCCGATGGCCCGCGCCGAGACCTACGGCGACCTGGCCAAACTGGAGCAACTGCTCGACGAGTACGCCACCGTGCAGGCCCTCGACCCGGCCAAGGTGCCCACCGTGCGGGCCCAGATCTGGGACCTGGTGCGCGCCGCCGAGCTGCACCACGACCTGCACGCCGAGGCGATGCCCGACCCGGACGACTTCGACGACTTCGTGCTGCACCTCGACGGGTACCTCTGCGAGGTCAAGGACGTGCAGATCCGCGACGGGCTGCACATCCTCGCCGACGCGCCCACCGGCGAGGCACGGGTCAACCTGGTCCTGGCGGTGCTGCGCGCCCCGCAGATCTGGGGCGGCGCCCGCGCACTGCCCGGCCTGCGGCAGGCCCTCGCCGTCGCGTTCGGGCTCGACGAGCAGGAACTGCTCGCGACGCCGGGACAGCGACTGGCGCTGCCCACGGCGCTCACCGACGTGGTGGACGGGCCGGCCGGCACCGCCGCCGACGCGATCGACCTCATCGAAGCGCTCGCGCGGCGGCTGGTCGTCGGCATGGAGACCCAGGGCTGGGCAGTGGACGCCGTCGACGCCGTGGTGGCGGAGGTGACTGGGCAACCGATCCCGGACGCCGCCGCGGTGCTGCGCTTCGCCGCCACCGAGCTGGTGCCCCGCCTGGACCGGACCACCGACGAGCTGACCCACACCCTCGGCGCGCTCGACGGGAGGTTCGTGCCGCCCGGCCCGTCCGGCTCACCCACCCGGGGCCTGGTCAACGTGCTGCCCACCGGCCGCAACTTCTACTCCGTCGACCCGAAGGCCATCCCCAGCCGCAACGCCTGGGACGTCGGGGTGGCCCTCGCCGACTCGCTGCTGGCCCGGCACCTCGCCGACACCGGCGGGTACCCCCGATCGGTGGGGTTGACAGTGTGGGGCACCAGCGCCATGCGGACCCAGGGTGACGACATCGCCGAGGTGCTCGCGTTGCTGGGCTGCCGGCCGGTCTGGGACGACAGGTCCCGGCGGGTCACCGGCATCGAGGTGGTGCCGACCGCCGAGCTGGGCCGGCCGCGCGTCGACGTCACGGTGCGCATCTCCGGTTTCTTCCGCGACGCGTTCCCGCACGTCGTGGCGCTGCTCGACGACGCCGTCCGGCGGGTCGCCGCCCTGGACGAGCCGGACGAGGAGAACTACCTGCGCGCGCACGTCGCCGCCGACCTCGCCGAGCACGGCGACGAGCGGCGGGCCACCGCCCGGATCTTCGGCTCCAAGCCCGGCGCGTACGGGGCGGGGCTGCTGCCCCTGATCGACGCCCGGACGTGGCGCAGCGACGCCGACCTGGCCGAGGTGTACGCGGTGTGGGGCGGCTACGCGTACGGCCGGGGCCTGGACGGGCGGGAGGCGCGCGCCGACATGGAACGCTCGTTCGCCCGGATCGCGGTGGCGGTGAAGAACCAGGACACCCGCGAGCACGACATCGTCGACTCCGACGACTACTTCCAGTACCACGGCGGGATGGTGGCGATGGTCCGCCACCTCACCGGCACGTCACCGGCGGCGTACGTGGGGGACTCGGCGATGCCGCACGACGTGCGCACCCGCACGTTGGGCGAGGAGACCCGGCGGGTGTTCCGGGCCCGGGTGGTCAACCCGAAGTGGATCGCCGCTATGCGCCGGCACGGCTACAAGGGCGCGTTCGAGCTGGCGGCCACAGTGGACTACCTGTTCGGCTACGACGCCACCGCCGGTGTCGTCGACGACTGGATGTACGAACACCTGGCCGCCGCGTACCTCTTCGACGACACCACCCGGGAGTTCCTGGAGCGGTCCAACCCGTGGGCGCTGCGCGGCATCACCGAGCGGCTGTTGGAGGCCGCTGACCGGGGGCTGTGGGCCGCACCGGAGCCGAGCACCCTCGACCGGCTGCGCGACACGTACCTGGCCAGCGAGGGCGACCTGGAGGACCGGGCGTGAGCGCGAGGAGTGAGCCGGTTTTGCGAGCCCCGCAGTCGCGAACGAAAGGAGGCGCCGTGGCGACTTATCCCTTCAGCGCGGTGCTCGGTATGGCCGACATGCGGTTGGCCCTGCTGCTCAACGCGGTCTCCCCGGCGATCGGCGGGGTCCTGGTCCGGGGCGAGAAGGGCACCGCGAAGTCCACCGCCGTGCGGGCCCTCGCCGCGCTGCTGCCCCCGGTGCGCCAGGTGGCCGGTTGCCGGTTCGGTTGTGACCCGGCCGGGCCCGACCCGGCGTGCCCGGACGGCCCGCATCCGGCCGACGCCGCCGCCGAGACCCGCCCGGCCCGCCTGGTCGAGCTGCCGGTGGGTGCCGCCGAGGACCGGGTGGTCGGCGCGCTGGACCTGGAGAAGGCGATCGGCGAGGGGGTCCGCGCGTTCGAGCCGGGTCTGCTCGCCGCCGCGCACCGGGGCGTGCTCTACGTCGACGAGGTCAATCTGCTGCACGACCACCTGGTCGACCTGCTGCTCGACGCGGCGGCGATGGGCCGCAGCCACGTGGAGCGGGAGGGCGTCTCGGTCAGCCACGCGGCCCGGTTCCTGCTGGTCGGCACGATGAACCCGGAGGAGGGCGAGCTGCGCCCGCAGTTGCTCGACCGGTTCGGGCTCACCGTGGAGGTGAACGCCAGCCGGGACCCGGAGATCCGGGTCGAGGTGGTCCGTCGCCGGCTGGCCGCCGACGCCGACCCGGTCGACTTCGCCGCCGGGTGGGCGGACGCGGACGCCCAGGTCGCCGCCCAGGTGGCCGCCGCCCGCCGCCGACTTCCCGGGGTACGACTGCCGGACGCCGCGTTGCGGCAGATCGCCGAGGTGTGCGCGGCGTTCGACGTGGACGGGATGCGCGCCGACATCGTGACCGCCCGCACCGCCCTCGCCCACGCCGCCTGGCACGGCCGGGACCGGGTCACCATGGACGACGTCCGGGTGGCCGCCCGGCTGGCCCTGCCGCACCGCCGCCGCCGCGACCCGTTCGACACCCCCGGCCTGGACGAGAAGCGCCTCGACGAGGCGTTGCAGCGCGCCCAGGACGCCCACCCCGACGACCCGGACGACGACGGCCCCGACGGCCCCGACGACGGTGGCCCCAACGGCGGTGGCCCCAACGGTGGTGGCCCCAACGGTGGTGGCCCGGCCGGTGACGGCGGCCCGAACGGAAGTAGCCCGGCTGGCGGCGGAGCCCAAGGCGGCGACGCCGGCGATGACGGGGTCGAGCAGGGCGAACCCGGGTCGGCCGGGTACTCGACGGCACGTGACGGCGCGGGCCCGGACGGGCGCACCGACGGCCCGGACGGTACCGACGGCTGGCCGCAGCGTCAGCCGGGTGACCGGGGCGACGACCGCTGGCCGCAGCACCCGAACGGCGACGGTCGGAACGCGGGGACGCCCGGTGGCCGGGGAGCGTCGGCCGGTGCCGAGGACCCGACCCGGGGCGGGGAGTCGCAGCCGGTGGCCGTGCCCCGGGGTGGGCTGCGGGCGCGGACGCTGACCGCGCCCAGCCTGGGTGACGGGGTGCCGGGCCGGCGGTCGCGGGCCCGGACCGGGCGGGGCCGCACCACCGGCGCGCGGGTGCCGGCGGGCCGGGTCGGCGCGCTGCACCTGCCGGCCACGATCCGCGCCGCCGCGCCGCACCAGGCGGCCCGGGGCCGGCTCACCGGTCCGCTGCGACTGCGCCGCGACGACCTGCGGGAGGCGGTTCGCGAAGGGCGTGAGGGCAACCTGGTGCTCTTCGTGGTGGACGCGAGCGGATCGATGGGGGCCCGGCAGCGGATGACCACTGTGAAGGACGCGGTGCTCGCCCTGCTCACCGACGCGTACCAGCGCAGGGACAAGGTCGCGGTGATCGCGTTCCGGGGTGCCGGTGCCCGGACCCTGCTGCCGGCGACCTCGTCGGTGTTGGCCGCCTCGACCCGGCTGGCCGAGTTGCCCACCGGTGGGCGGACACCGCTGGCCGAGGGGTTGCTCGCCGCCGTCGACCTGCTGCGGGTGGAGCGCCTGCGCGATCCGAAGCGCCGCCCGCTGGTCCTCATCGTCACCGATGGTCGGGCCACCGCCGGCACCCGCCCACTGGACCGGGCGGCAGCGGCGGCGCAGGTCCTGGCCGCCACCAACGCTGCCTGCGTGGTCGTCGACTGCGAGTCCGGCCCGGTCCGCCTCCACCTGGCCGCCCGCCTGGCCACCCAGCTCAGTGCCCCCAGAACCCCTTTGGAGTCCCTGACCCACCCCCACCCCGGCCCCCGCGATCTTGCACTTGCTGTCGCGGCATAAGGGACCAAGCGCGCATATGACCAACAGAAGCTGCAAGATCGCGGAAGCGGCGATCGCGGAACGGGGGACGGCCTGATGCCGCAGGGACAACCGAGCGTGGTGCCCGCTGACGGGTTGACGACCCGGCAGCGGCGGCACCGGCCGCTGTTGATGGTCCACACCGGGCAGATGAAGGGGAAGTCGACGGCGGCCTTCGGGCTGGCGTTGCGGGCCTGGACGGCCGGCCTGCCGGTCGGGGTGTTCCAGTTCGTCAAGAGCGCCAAGTGGCGGGTGGGGGAGGAGAGCGCCTTCCGGACCCTCGGCGAGGTGCACGAGCGCACCGGCCAGGGCGCGCCGGTGGCCTGGCACAAGATGGGCGAGGGCTGGTCCTGGATCCAGCGCGGCGGCGACGCCGACCACGCCGCCGACGCCCTGGAGGGCTGGCGGCAGATCCAGCGTGACCTGGCCGCCGAACGGTACGGGCTGTACGTGCTGGACGAGTTCACCTATCCGATGACGTGGGGCTGGGTGGACGTCGACGAGGTGGTCGCCACGCTGGCCGACCGGCCCGGCTTCCAGCACGTCGTGATCACCGGTCGGGACGCCGACCCGCGCCTGGTGGCCGCCGCCGACCTGGTCGCCGAGCTGACCAAGGTCAAGCACCCGATGGACGCCGGCCAGAAGGGCCAGAAGGGCATCGAATGGTGAGCGGGCAGTGGGCGCTGCCCCGGGTGGTGGTCGCCGCCCCGGCCAGTGGCCACGGCAAGACGACGGTCGCCACCGGGCTGCTCGCCGCGCTCCGCCGACGGGGACTCGCCGTCAGCCCGCACAAGGTCGGCCCCGACTACATCGACCCCGGCTACCACGCCCTCGCCGCCGGACGAGCCGGCCGCAACCTCGACCCGTTCCTGGTCGGGCCCGACCTGATCACCCCCCTGCTGCGACACGGCGCGAGCGTCCCCACGCCCGCCGACGTCGCCGTGGTCGAGGGCGTCATGGGCCTGCACGACGGCGCGGTGGGCCGGCGTGACTTCGCCTCCACCGCGCACGTCGCCCGGCTGATCGAGGCACCGGTGCTGCTGGTGCTGGACACCACCGCGCAGGGCCGTTCGGCCGCCGCGCTCACCCTCGGCATGGCCGCGTTCGACCCGGCGGTTCGGATCGGCGGGGTGATCCTCAACCGGGTCGGCTCACCCCGGCACGAGACACTGCTGCGCGACGCCCTCGCCGAGGTGGGCGTACCGGTGCTCGGGGCGGTCACCCGCGCCGCCGAGGTGGCCGCGCCGGCCCGGCACCTCGGGTTGGTGCCGGTCGCCGAGCGGGCCCCCGAGTCGCTCGCCATCGTCACCGCCCTTGCCGAGCTGGTCGAGGCCACAGTGGACGTCGACGCCGTGCTCGCCCTGGCCCGCACCGCCCCGCCGCTGACCGCCCCGGCGTGGGACCCGGTCGCCGCCGTCGGCGGGCCGGCCGGCGTCGAGCGACCACGCGTCGCGCTCGCCGGTGGTCCGGCCTTCACCTTCTCGTACGCGGAGACCGCCGAACTGCTCGCCGCGGCGGGCGCGGACGTCGTCACCGTCGACCCGTTGCGCGACCCGGCGCTGCCCACCGGCACCCGCGCGGTGGTGATCGGCGGCGGCTTCCCCGAGGCGTACGCCCAGGCGCTTGCCGACAACACCGCGCTGCGCGCCGAGCTGGCCGACTTCGACGGGCCGATCGTGGCCGAGTGCGCCGGGCTGCTCTACCTCGGGCGGTCCCTGGACGGCGTACCGATGTGCGGTCGGCTGGACCTGACCGCCCGGATGACCGACCGGCTCACCCTCGGCTACCGGGAGGCAGTGGCGAGCACCGACTCCCCGGTGGCCCGCGCCGGTGCGCAGGTACGCGGCCACGAGTTCCACCGCACCACCACCGACCCGGGGCACGGCGACGCACCGGCGTGGCGGTGGAACGACGCCGAGCACGGTTTCGTCTCCGGCCGGGTGCACGCGTCCTACCTGCACACCCACTGGGCCGGTCACCCCGGCGCGGCCCGCCGACTGGTCGAGGCGGCCCGATGACCGCCACGCTCACCGGGGTCGGTGTCGGCCCCGGCGACCCGGAGCTGCTCACCGTCAAGGCGGTGCGGCTGCTGGGCGAGGCCGACCTGGTCTTCGTACCCGTGATGGCGGACCGGGCCGAACCCGGCGCGACCGCCGCTCCGACGCCGCCGGGCGCGCAGGCCGGGCGGGCCGAGGCGACAGTGCGGCAGCACGTCGCCGCGGACCGGTTGCGTCGGCTGCCGTTCGCGCTGGACGACCGGGGTGGGGTGACCGCGCGCCGGGCGCAGGCGTGGGACGAGGCGGCCCGGGTGGTCGTCGAGGCGATCGACGCGGGCGCACGGTCGCTGGTGTTCGCCACCATCGGCGACCCCAACGTCTACTCCACCTTCGGGTACCTGGCCCAGAGCGTCCGCGCGCTGCGCCCGGCGGTGCGGGTGGCGACAGTGCCCGGTGTCACCGCCATGCAGGAGCTGGCCGCGCGCAGCGGCACCCCGCTCTGCGAGGGACGCGAACCGCTCACCCTGCTGCCGGCCACCGCGGGCCTGGCGCTCTTCGCCGACGCCCTCGCCGGACCGGGCACCGTGGTCGCCTACAAGGGCTGGCGGCGGCACCCGGAGCTGCTCGCCGAACTGCGCCGGCAGGGCCGCCTCGCCGACGCGGTGCTCGGCCGCAGCCTGGGGCTGCCCGGTGAACGCGTCGGGCCGGTCGACGACACCGGGGACGACCTGCCGTACCTGTCGACGCTGCTGGTTCCGGCCCGCCGTGAGCACCGAGGAGGAAAGCTGTGACCAGCGACGCGAAGGTGTGGTTCGTCGGTGCCGGCCCCGGTGCGGCGGACCTGCTGACCCTGCGGGCCGCCCGGGTGATCGCCGAGGCGGACATCGTGATCTGGGCGGCCAGCCTGGTGCACGCCGACGTGCTGGCGCACGCCCGCCCCGACGCGGAGATCGTCGACTCGTCGCAGTTGCCCATCGAGGGTGTGCTGCCGCTCTACCGGCGCGCCGCCGAACAGGGGATGACGGTGGCCCGGATCCACTCCGGAGACCCGGCGCTGTGGGGCGCCGTGCAGGAGCAGCTGGACCTGTGCCGGGCGCTCGGCCTGGCCGTCGAGATCGTGCCCGGGGTGTCCTCGTTCACCGCCGTCGCGGCGATCGTCGGACGGGAACTGACAGTGCCCGAGGTGGCCCAGTCGGTGATCCTCACCCGCCTCGAAGGCGGCAAGACCCCGATGCCGTCCGGCGAGCGGGTCCGCGACTTCGCCCGGCACGGCACCACCATGGCCCTGTTCCTCTCCGCCGCCCGCTCCGGGCAGGTGCAGGCCGAGCTGCTGGCCGGCGGCTACCCGCCGGACACCCCGGCCGTCGTGGCGTACCAGGCGACCTGGCCCGACGAGCTGGTGGTCCGCTGCACTGTCGGCACCCTGGAGGCGACCGTCAAGCAGCACAAGCTGTGGAAGCACACCCTGTTCCTGGTCGGGCCGGCGCTCGCCGCCGAGGGCACCCGCTCGCACCTCTATCACCCCGGGCACTTCCACACCTTCCGCCGGGCCGAGCCGGCCGCCCGCGCCGAGCTGCGCCGTCAGGCCAGCGCCCGCGCCGGGGGGACAGCCACACCATGACGTACGCCGAGCCGCCGCTGCGCGAGCCGGACCTGCCGCGTACCGCGAAGGTCCGGCCCACCGCGCTGCGCACCGGCTGGACCACCGGGGCGTGCGCGACGGCGGCGGCCAAGGCGGCGGTCACCGCGCTGGTCACCGGCGAGACCCAACAGGAGGTGGAGATCGGGCTGCCCGCCGGGCGCCGGGTGCGCTTTCCTGTCGAACGCTGCGAAGTGAGCGGCACCCCACCGGTGCGCGCCGAGGCGGTGGTGGTCAAGGACGCCGGCGACGACCCGGACGTCACCCACGGCGCCGAGCTGACCGCCACAGTGAACTGGACCGACGTACCCGGCCTGCGGCTGGCCGGCGGCGCCGGCGTCGGTACGGTGACCAAGCCCGGCCTCGGGCTCGCGGTCGGCGGCCCGGCGATCAACGACACCCCCCGCCGGATGATCGGCGAGGCGGTGGCCGAGGTGGTCGACCTCAGCGAGGTCGGCGTCCGGGTGGTGATCAGCGTGCCTCGCGGCGAGATCATGGCCCGCAAGACCACCAACCGCCGCCTCGGCATCCTCGGCGGGATCTCGATTCTCGGCACCACCGGGATCGTTCGTCCCTTCTCCACCGCGTCGTGGCGGGCCAGCGTGGTGCAGGCAGTGCACGTGATGGCCGCCCAGGGCGAGCGCGCAGTGGTGCTCTGCACCGGTGGGCGTACCGAGCGGGCCGCCCGCGCGCTGCTGCCGGACCTGCCCGAGGTGTGCTTCGTCGAGGTGGGCGACTTCACCGGCGCGGCGGTCACCGCCGCCGTCGAGGACGCGATGACCGGTGTGGTCTTCGTCGGCATGGCCGGCAAGCTCGCCAAACTCGCGGCGGGCATCCTGATGACCCACTACACCCGATCCAAGGTGGACCTGTCGCTGCTCGGCGCGGTGACCGCCGAGGCCGGCGGCGATCCGTCGCTCGTGGCCGCCGTGACCGAGGCGAACACCGGGCGGCACGCGTACGAGCTGTGGGAGGCCGCCGGGCTGCTCGCCCCGGCCGGTGACCTGCTCTGCCAGCGGGTCCAGGCGGTGTTGCGGCGCTTCGCCGGGCCGACGGTCACAGTGGACGTGGCGATGGTCGACTTCGCCGGAGCGCACGTCGTCGCCTCGTCCGGCCGGTGGCCCGGATGACGCGGGCTGAGCCGGTGACCCGGGCGGAACCGATGCCACCGACGACCCGGGCGAAGCCGGTGATCCCGACGACCCAGGTGGGCCCGGTGACCGTGGTCGGCCTGGACGCGGCCGGCGCACCGCCGCACCCCGCTCTCGCGCCGGTGCTGGCCGCTGCCGGGCTGGTGGTCGGGGCCGCCCGGCACCTGGCTGCCGTGCCCGTACCGGCCGACGCGGACACCGCCACCCTCGGGCCGCTCGCCCCCGCCCTGCGCCGCCTCGCCGAGGCCGTCGACGCCGGGGTGCCGGCCGTGGTGCTGGCCAGCGGCGACCCCGGCCTGTTCGGCATCGTCCGGCGGCTGCGCGCGGCCGGGCTGCCGCTGCGGGTGGTACCGGCGGTGTCCAGTGTGGCCGCCGCGTTCGCCCGCGCCGGGCTGCCCTGGGACGGCGCGGCAGTGGTCACCGCGCACGGGCGTGACCCCCGAACCGCAGTGAACGCCTGCCGGGCGCTGCCACTGGTCGCGGTGCTCACCGCGCCCGGCGCCGGGGCGACCGAGCTGGGTGCCGGCCTGATCGGCTGGTCCCGTCGCCTGCTGGTCGCCGAGCACCTGGGCACCGCCGCCGAACGGATCCGCGCGGTGACCCCCGAGCAGGCCACCGCCGAGACCTGGGCCGACCCGCACGTCCTACTCAGCCTCGCCGACCCGGATCGGGTCGCGTCTGCTGGGATGCGCTCCGACAACCAGCCGGCCGCCGCGCCGGCCGGCGGGTGGGCGCTGCCGGAAAGCCGGTACGCCCACCGCGACTCCATGATCACCAAGTCGGAGGTGCGGGCCCTCGTCGTCGCCCGGCTGCGCCCCCGACTGGGCCGCCTCGTCTGGGACGTCGGCGCGGGCAGCGGCTCGGTCGGCATCGAGTGCGCGCTGCTCGGCGCGGCAGTGCTCGCCGTCGAGCAGGATCCGACGTCCGCCGCGGCGATCCGGGACAACGCGGCCACGCACGCCGTCGACGTCCGGATCGTCGTGGGGCGCGCCCCGGCGGCGCTGGACGGGCTACCCGAACCGGATGCGGTCTTCGTCGGTGGCGGCGGCGTCGACGTCCTGACCGCCGTGCTGGCCCGCCGACCCGCACGGATCGTGCTCACCCTGGCCGCGTTGGACCGCGTCGCGCCGGCAGTCGGTCTGCTGCGCGCCGCCGGCTACGCGGTCGAGGGCAGCCAGCTCTCCGCCGCCCGCCTCGCCGACCTGCCCGGCGGGTCGATCCGTCTCGCGGCCACCAACCCGGTGGTCGTCCTCACCGGGGAGCGCCAGTGACCGACCAGAACCCGCCCGCCCGGATCGGCCTGGTGGCGGCCACCGCCGCCGGCCGCCGGCACGCCGACACCCTGGCCGACGCGTGGCCGCACGCCCGGCTGGTCGAGCGGGACACCGTGGCCGAGGCGCTGCGCGCCGCCTGGGCCGGTTGTGACGCGGTCGTCGCGTTCCTGGCCACCGGGGCGGTCGTACGGATCGTCGCGCCGCTGCTCGACGACAAGCGCACCGACCCGGCGGTGGTGGTCGTCGACGAGGCGGCCCGGCACGCGGTGGCACTGCTGGGCGGGCACGCCGGTGGCGGCAACGCCCTCGCCGAGCAGGTCGCCGCCCTGCTGGACGCCCGAGCGGTGATCACCACCGCCACCGACGCGGTCGGGTTGCCCGGGCTGGACACCCTCGGCTGGCCGGTCCACGGCGCGGTGGCCGCGGTGTCCCGGGCCATCCTGGACCGTGAACCGGTCCGACTGGTCGCCGACGCCGACTGGCCGCTGCCCGCCCTGCCCCCGAACGTGCGCGCCAGCGATGAGGACACACCGGACGACGGGTACCGGCTGCTGGTCACCGACCGGGTGGTGCCGACCGACGGGCGGACCGCCGTGCTGCGCCCGCCGTCGCTGGTCGCCGGGGTGGGCGCGAGTCGGGGCGTACCGGCCGCCGAGGTGGCGGAGCTGCTGCACCGGGTGCTGGCCGAGGCCGGCCTCGACCCGGCGAGCCTGCGCTGCCTGGCCAGCGCCGACATCAAAGCCGACGAGGCGGGCATCCGCAGCACCGCCGACACGCTCGGCGTACCCCTGGTGACCTGGCCGGCGACGCGCCTCGCGGCGGTCGACGTGCCGCACCCCAGCGAGGTGGTCCGGGCCGCGGTCGGCACGCCGAGCGTGGCGGAGGCCGCGGCCCTGCTCGGCTCGGATGGCCGGGCCGGCGACGCGACGCTGCTGGTGAGCAAGACCGCGACGGCGATGGCCACCGTGGCGGTGGCCCGGCACGCGCCACGCGGCCGGCTCGCCGTCGTCGGCCTCGGGCCCGGCGCCGCCGACCTGCGCACCCCCCGCGCGGTCACCGAACTGCGTCGCGCCGCCGTGGTGGTCGGCCTCGACCAGTATCTCGACCAGGTCCGCGACGTGCTGCGCCCCGGCACCCGGGTGCTCGCCAGCGGGCTGGGCGCGGAGGAGGCGCGGGCCCGCGCCGCCGTCGCCGAGGCCGCCGCCGGCCGGGCGGTCGCGCTGATCGGCTCCGGCGACGCCGGGGTGTACGCGATGGCCAGCCCCGCCCTGGAGTACGCCGACGAGCGCATCGACGTAGTGGGGGTGCCCGGCGTCACCGCCGCCCTCGCGGCCGGGGCGCTGCTCGGCGCGCCGCTCGGGCACGACCACGCCTACCTGAGCCTGTCCGACCTGCACACCCCGTGGGACGTCATCGAACGACGGGTGACCGCCGTCGCCGAGGGTGACTTCGTGACCATCTTCTACAACCCGCGCAGCCGGGCCCGCGACTGGCAGCTCGGCAAGGCGCTCGGCATCCTCGCCGGGCACCGGCCACCGGACACCCCGGTGGGGGTGGTGCGCAACGCCAGCCGCCCCGGCGAACAGGTCCACCTCGCCACGGTGGCCACGCTCGACCCGGCGATCGTCGACATGTACAGCGTGGTGGTCGTCGGCAACAGCGACACACGGCTGGTCGCCGGCCGGATGGTCACCCCCCGGGGGTACCGGTGGCGCTCGTGAGCATCGACGCCTGCCAGGGCTGCGGCGCCTGCCTGCGCACCTGCCCCACGCACGCCATCACACCAATCGCCGGTGGCCTCACCGTCCGCGCCGACCGGTGCACCGGCTGCCTGGAGTGCCTGGAGATCTGCCCCGTCGACGCGATCCGCGTCGTCGAGCCGTCGGAAGGAGCCCGATGAGCCGGGTGGTGCACCCCATCGAGGTCGAGTCGTACCGCATCCTGCGCGAGCGCGTCGACCTGTCGCACCTGCCGCCGCTGAGCCGCGCGGTGACCGAACGGGTGGTGCACGCCAGCGCCGACCTCGCCTACGTCGACGACCTCGTCTGCGACGAGACCGCCCTGCGGTCCGGGCTGGCCGCGCTGCGCGCGGGCGTACCCGTGGTGACGGACGTGGCGATGGTCGCCGCCGGCATCACCCGCACCGGCCTGGAACTGGTCTGCCCGGTCGCCGAGCCGGCCGCGGCCGACCTGGGCCGCTCGGCCGGCATCACCCGATCGGCGGCGGCCGTGCGGATCGCCCTGGACCGGGTCGGGCCCGGCGCGGTCTGGGTGGTCGGCTGCGCGCCCACCGCGCTCGTCGAACTGCTCACACTGCACGCCGCACCGGCGCTGGTCGTCGGCCTGCCGGTCGGCTTCGTGGGCGCCGCCGAATCGAAGGCGGGGCTGCGGGCCAGCGGCCTGCCCGCCGTGTCCAACGTGGGCGAGAAGGGCGGCTCGGCGGTCGCCGCCGCCGCCCTCAACGCCCTGCTCTACGTCGAGGAGAAGTCATGACCGGATTGGTCATCGTCGGGCACGGTACGCGCAGCGCGGCCGGGGTCGACCAGTTCGCCGCTCTCGTCGAGCGGGTCCGTCGTCGCGGTGACCTCGGCGACGTCGAGGGCGGCTTCATCGAGCTGTCCCGCCCACCGCTGACCGACGCGGTCGGCGCGCTGGTCGCGCGCGGGCACCGGGCGCTCGTGGCGCTGCCGCTGGTGCTCACCGGCGCCGGCCACGGCAAGGGCGACATCCCCGCCGCGATGGCCCGGGAACAGCAGCGTCACCCGGGGCTCAGCTACCGCTACGGCCGTCCGCTCGGCCCCCACCCGCTGCTGCACACCGCCCTCGAAGAACGCATCGACGCCGCGCTGGCGGGTGCCGACCGGGCCGGCACCGAGCTGACGGGTGCCGACCGGGCCGGCACGTGGGTCGCGTTGATCGGGCGGGGGTCCACCGACCCGGACGCCAACGCCGAGGTCGCCAAGGTCGCCCGGCTGCTCTGGGAGGGACGCGGCTACGCCGGCGTCGAGCCCGGGTTCATCTCCCTCGCCCAGCCGTCGGTGCCGGCCGTGCTGGAGCGGCTGCGCCGTCTCGGCGCGCGGCGGATCGTCGTCGCGCCGTACTTCCTGTTCGCCGGGGTGCTACCGGACCGGATCGTCGCCCAGTCGGCGGAGTTCGCCGCCGCCCACCCCGACCTGGACGTGCGGGTCGCCGACGTGATCGGCGACTGCGACGCGCTCGCCGACCTGGTGCGGGAACGCTACGCCGAGGCGCTGGGCGGCGACATCCGGATGAACTGCGACACCTGCGCGTACCGGGTGCTGATGCCCGGCTTCGCCGACAAGGTGGGTCGCCCGCAACGCCCGCACGACCACCCCGACGACCCGGTCGGCCACCACCATCACCACGGGCACGACCATCATGGGTACGACCACCACCACGACCACGGGTCGGTGGCGGTGGTCGGCGGCGGGCCCGGCCCCGACGACCTGATCACGGTACGCGGCAAGGCGCTGCTCGACGCCGCGGACGTGGTGGTGGTCGACCGGTTGGCCCCGCAGGGGCTGCTCGCCGGGCTGCGCCCCGACGTGCTGGTGGTCGACGCCGCCAAGGTGCCGCGCGGCCCGTCGATGGCCCAGGAGGCGATCAACGAGGCCCTGGTGTCGCACGCCCGGGCTGGCCGCCGGGTGGTCCGGCTCAAGGGTGGTGACCCGTACGTCTTCGGGCGCGGCCACGAGGAGGTGCAGGCCTGCACGGCCGCCGGTGTGCCGGTGACTGTGGTTCCCGGGGTGAGCAGCGCGCTCGCCGCACCGGCCCTGGCTGGCGTGCCGGTCACCCACCGGGGCGTGGCGCACGACGTCACCGTCGTGTCCGGACACCTGCCGCCCGGGCACCCCGACTCGCTGGTCGACTGGGCGGCGCTGGCCCGCGCCCGGGGCACCGTCGTGTTGCTGATGGCAGTCGACACCATCGCCAAGATCGCGTCGGCGCTGATCGAGCACGGTCGCGCCCCGCAGACGCCGGTGCTCGCGGTGCAGGACGCCGGGCTGCCCGAGCAGCGGTCGGTGTCCGCCCGGCTGGACGAGATCGGTGCGTCGGCCGCCCGGGAGGGCATCCGTCCGCCCGCCGTCTTCGTCGTCGGCCCGGTGGTCGCGCTGTCGACCACCGGGCCCACGGTCTGACGGTCACTCGCTGCGGGCGGTCTCCGGACCGGTGATCCGTTCCAGCAGCGGCAGGGTGGAGGCGATGACGGCGAGGCAGGCCGCCAACCCGACGACGACGATCACGTAGAAGCCCGGCTGCGGCGCGACGAGCGTGTAACCCATCTGCGCCCGCAGGAACAGGTGGGCGGCGAGCAGACCCATGCCGATGGCGACCGCGGCGACGGCGAGCATCGGTACGGCGCTCTCCAACGCGACCACCCGACGCAGCACCCGTACCGGCGCTCCGCTGAGCCGCAGCAGGCTGAACGGGCGTCGGCGTTCGGTGAGGCCGCCGATAACGCTGACCGCGAGGCTGCACCCGCCGAGCGCGAGGCTGGCGATGATGATGACGTTGGCCAGTTGTTCCCAGCCGCGCAGCGTGTCGGCGAAGTCCGACTCGAAGTCGCCGGGCACGTTCGGCCCCACCCAGAAGCTCGGGAAGGCGACCTCCAGCACGGTGCGGACGCGCTCGACGGCGGCGGCGGAACCGTCGGTGCCGACGACCATCGCCCCGACCGGTAGCCGCTGGAGCTCGTCGAGGGTGAACGACGCGGCGGGCCAGACCGTCGCGGGCGAGGCCGACTCCCGCCAGCGGCTGAGACCGATCGGCACCTCGATGACGCTCGCGCCGTCGGCGCACCGGCCGTACGCGCTCGGGAGGTCGGTGCACGCGATCAACCCGCCCTCGCCGCCGTTCATGATGTCCGGGTCTTCCCGGACGGCGGTCGCGGACCGTACGCCGCTGATCGCCCGCAGCTCGGCGAAGAGCGGGTCGGGCACCGACGGCACCTTCTCGTCGAAGACGGTGGTCACCGTGCCCGCATCGGTCGAGCCGATCGGGGCCGGACCGCGGTTGTCGATGATCGTGGTGATCACGCCGACGGCCACGCTCGTCACGAAGAGCGCGAGCATGATGCCGCTGATCGCCCGGAAGCCTGCCTTCGGGTTGTCGGCGAGACGCCGCGCGGCGATGAGGGTGGCGGGGCGGCTGGCGTACCGGGCCATCACCCGGGCACCGACCATCGTCAGCCAGGGGCCGGCGAAGATCAGGCCGAGCATGATGAGCAGCAGCCCGGGCAGGAACACCGCCGCCTGGCCGTCGGACGTGGCGGGCCGGAAGCTGATGGCGAAGAACAGCACGGCGACGCCGAGCAGGATCGGGATCAGCCGGTACGCGCGCGGCGCACGGGGGGTGACCCGGCGGGTGACGCCCAGCGGCGAGATCCGTACCCGGCGCAGCGAGACCTGGGCGGCCAGCGCCGCGCCGGCCGGGACGCCGAGCGCCACCAGCAGGACGTCCAGCACGCCCAGTGACATGTCACTGGGGAAGAACGGCATGCCGGTGAACGGGATGCCCGCGAGCGGGTCGCGGAAGGCGTAGAACAGGCCGAAGCCGACGGCGGTGCCGGCGACGGCGGCGGCGGCCGCCTCCACCGCGGCGACCGTCGAGATCTGCCGGGGCGTCGCCCCGACCAGGCGCATCGCGGCGAAACGCTGCTCCCGGCGGGCGGCGCTGAGCCGGGTGGCGGTGCCGATGAAGATCAGTACCGGGAACAGCAGCCCGCCGGCGATCACGCCCAGGATGAGGTTCACCGCGGTCTCGGGAAGCGCTGGTTTGTCACCGACGTCGCTGACCTGCCTGGCGTCGGGCAGCTTGCCGACGCTGTCCGGGGTGCCGCCGACGATGGCGAGCAGGGTGTTCGGTGAGGTCAGCCCGGCGGGGGCGACGGTGCCGACGTCACGGCCCGGGTAACGGTCGCTCAACTGGTCGGCCGGGTGCGCGGCCAGCAGTTCCCGCAGCGCGGGTGAGGCGTAGAACTCGCCGGGACCGGGAGTGGTCGGGATGCCGGCCGGGGTGGGCGCGTTCGAGCCGGTGGCGGCCACGTCGATCCGGATGATCTGCTCGCCGTGGAAGTAGTCGTTTCGGGTCGACCACCACAGCGGGTCGGCGTCGCCGCCGGTCGAGGCGCTGGGATACACCGAGGCGTACCGGGTGAGCTGGGCGTCGACGGCGTTGACCCCGGCGAGTGTGGTCAGCAGCAGACCGCTGCCGACCGCGACGGCGGCGGCGATGACGATCAGGCGGGTGAGCGCCTCACGGCCGCCGGCCACGGCGAGGCGGAGCCCGAAGCGGATCATGAGGCGATCCGGTCCGGCGCGTTCACGCGCCCGTCGCGGACCATGACCTCGCGGTCGGCGTACGCGGCGATCCTCGCCTCGTGGGTGACCAGGATGACAGTGGTGCCCTGCTCGCGGGCGGCGCCGACCAGCAGGTCCATCACCTGCTCACCGGTGAGCGAGTCGAGCGCGCCGGTCGGCTCGTCGGCGAAGAGCACCTGCGGCTCGGCGACCAGGCCCCGGGCCAGGGCTACGCGCTGCGCCTGCCCACCGGACAACTCACCCGATCGGCGCTGTTGCATGCCGTCGAGGCCGAGGCGCTCGAACCAGGTGTACGCCCTGCGCAGCGCCTCGGTCCGGCGTACGCCGCTGAGCAGCATCGGAAGGGCGACGTTCTCGGCCGCCGTCAGCTCGGGGACGAGCTGGCCGAACTGGAACACGAACCCGAACCGGTCCCGGCGCAGGCTGCTGCGCTCGGTCTCGGCCATGGCGTGGACCTTGGCCCCGTCGAAGAGGATCTCGCCGGAGTCGGGCACCAGGATGCCGGCCAGGCAGTGCAGCAGGGTGGACTTGCCCGAGCCGCTGGGGCCCATGACGGCGACGATCTCGCCCGCGTCCACGGCGAGGCTGGCGCCGCGCAGGGCGGGGGTCTGACCGAAGGAGAATTCGACGTCACGCGCTTCGATCACGACGCTCACCGCCGCACCTCCTTCCGCAGGGCGTCCAGTCGGGCGCCGGTCATCTCGATCCACCGGAGGTCCGCCTCCAGGTGGTAGAGGCCGTGGTCGGCGAGCAGCGCGTCGACCAGGCTGCCGGCGCGCTTGATCTCGGTCAGCTCCCGCATCCGGTGCAGGTGCGCGCTGCGCTGGGTGTCGAGGTATTCGGCGGCCGGTCGGTCGAGCATCAGCGCGAGCACGACCTTGGCGAAGAGCACCGTCTGTAGGTGCGGCTCCGGGTCGACCGGCTGGGTCAGCCACTGCTCGACCTCGGTCGCCCCGACGTCGGTGATGATGTAGCGCTTGCGGTCCGGGCCGGAGCCGGGGGCGACGTCGCTGATCACCACCTTGCCGTCGCGGGCCAGTCGGCTGAGGGTGGAGTAGACCTGGCCGAACGGCAACGGCTTGCCTCGGCCGAAGAAGGCGTCGTAGTCGCGCTTCAGGTCGTAACCGTGGCTGGGCTCCCGTTCGAGGAGGCCGAGAAGAGTCAGTGGCACGCTCATGCCGGAAGACTACACCGAGGGTATACCTCGCGTATATACCCTCGGTGTGTTGCGGGTCGACGCCTGGTCGAGGCGTTGATGGCGAGGCAATCGGGCTGGCGGGGTCAGCCGGTCAGGGCGCGGGCCACCGCGTACCCGGCGGTGGCCGCGGCGAGTCCGGCGGCCACGCTGCCCAGCACGTTGGCCAGGGCGAGCAGCCGGTGCCCGCCCCTGGTCAGCCGCAGTGTCTCGTAGCTGAAGGTGGAGTAGGTGGTCAGCGCGCCGCAGAAGCCGGTGCTGAGCAACGCGCTGACCGCCGGGCCGGCCGGCCATCCGGCCAAGGCGCCGAGCAGCAGCGACCCTGCCACGTTGACCAGCAATGTGCCCCAGGGGAACACCGAGGCGTGTCGGGACTGCACGGCCCGGTCGGCGAGGTAGCGCAGCGGCGCGCCGATGGCCGCGCCCAGGGCGATGAGCAGGACGGTCATCGGGCCGCCCGGCGCAGCAGCCCGGCGGTGACCGCATCGCCCAGCCCGACCGCGACGAGCGCCCCGAGCACCGTCGCGGCGAGATACGCCAGCGCGGTGCCCGGTGCGCCCGCGACGATCGCCTGCTGGACGTCGACCGCGTACGTGGAGAAGGTGGTGAACCCGCCGAGCACCCCGACCCCGAGGAACGGGCGCGCCAGCGGGTGCCCACCGTCGAGGTGCCCGAGCACCGCCATCAGCACGCCGATCAGCAGGCAACCGGACGTGTTGATGGTGAACGTGGCCCACGGGAAGCCGGTCGGCGGGTGCGGAACGGCGTGTTGCAGACCGGCCCGGGCCAGCGCGCCGAGCACGCCGCCGGCCGCGATCACCGCGAGAATCGTCGCGGGGCGCGCGGTCAGCTCGCGGCGGTCGGCGGGGACGCGCAGATCGACGTCGGGGTCGGTACGCGGCTCGAACGGCTCTGGCACGGCTCCTCAGCGTAGTGCCGGCGTCAGCGGCGTCAGCACTGCCGTCGGCTTGCCGCGCTGCCGGCGGAGGGTGGTGTCAGCGCACTGCCGCCACCGCGGCGTCCGGGCCGCCGCGCCAGAGCGTGCCGACCTCGCGGAAACCGGCGGCGGTGAGCGCGGCGAGGTGCCAGGAGACCGGTGGGTTCCACTCGGGGCTGTGCCCGGTCGGGTAGATCGCGTGACGCCGGGCGACCAGCGGGGCGAGCGCCGGATCGGCGCCGGCCCGCTCCCACCAGTCCGACCAGGACAGCATCGAGCCGGCGGCGTACCGGGCGTTGCGCCGGTCACGGGCCCGGTCCATCAGCCGCTTGGTCAGCTCCGGCAGGGTGTCGTCCGGCATGTGGTCGGCGTTGACGAAGACGCCGCCCGGGCGCAGCACGTCGCGCACCTCGGCGTAGAGCTGCCCGATCCGGTCGGCCGGCAGCCAGTGCAGGGCGGTGGCGGTGAGGACGGCGTCGTACTCGCGGTGGGGGAGCGCGGAGTGCCATTCGGGGGTGCCGAGGTCGGCCGTGATGATGGTGGCCCGGTCGGCCAGCGAGGCGCTGGCGATGGCGAGCAGCGCCGGGTCGAGGTCGACGAGGGTCGTCTGCGCGGTGGGGAAGCGGTCGAGGGTCCGCAGCGAGATGGTGCCGGTGCCGCCGGCCAGGTCGAGCACGCGCGGTGCCCGGCCGTCGATGACCGCGTCGACGGTGTCGAGCATCGCGGCGAACCGGTGTTCCCGGTCCGGGAGGTAGGCCTCCTGCTGGCGGTCCCAGCTTTCCTGCCAGGCCCAGGGATCCTCGATGTAAGGAGTCATGGCGATCAGGCTAGTTACGCGACGAGTGCGTTGTCCAGACCTTGTTGCACATCTTTTGCAACTGCGAGAAGATGGCGGGGCGATGATCAGAGCGACGCCGGGCCGGCGCTTCCGCCCGGCCCGGCGTCCTCGTCCCGCGCCGTCAGACCGCGGCGTCCACCAGGCTCTCGTCGGCCCGGGTCGGCTCGTCGCGACGGGCCAACCGCAGCGCTCCGAGCAGGACGCCCAGGCCGGCCAGAGTGAGCGCGGCACCGGCCCAGATCGGCGAGGTGTAGCCGAGCCCGGCGGCGATGGTCACACCGCCGATCCAGGCGCCCAGCGCGTTGCCGAGGTTGAACGCGGCGATGTTCGCCCCGGAGGCCAGAGTTGGTGCCTGCTGGGCGTACCGCATGATCCGCATTTGCAGCGGCGGCACGGTGGCGAAGCCGAACCCGCCCATCAGCACCAGCGCGACGATGGTCAGCACCGGGTTGGTGGCGGTCAGCGCGAAGCCGACGAGCACCACGGTGAGCACCGCCAGGACGGTGACCAGGGTGCGCGACAGGGACCGGTCCGCCGCCCGGCCGCCGAGCAGGTTGCCCGCGAAGAGCCCGGCTCCGAAGAGCACCAGCAGCCACGGCACCGTGCTGGAGGCGAAGCCGCTGACCTCGGTGAGCGTGTAGGCGATGTAGGTGAACGCGCCGAACATCCCACCGAAACCCAGGACGGTGATCACCAGGGAGAGCCAGACCTGGGCGTGGGTGAAGGCGCGCAACTCGCCGCGCAGCCCGCCGGCCGGCCGGTCGGCGTCGGCGGTGTCGCCCGCCGGGATGAGCGCTGCCAGCCCGACCAGGGCGACCACGCCGATGGCGGTGATCGCCCAGAACGTCGACCGCCAGCCGAAGTGCTGCCCGAGGAAGGTGCCGAAGGGCACGCCGAGCACGTTGGCGATGGTCAGGCCGGCGAACATCATGGCGATGGCACCCGCCCGGCGCGCGGGTGCGACCAGGCCGGCGGCGACCACCGCGCCGATGCCGAAGAACGCGCCGTGGCAGAGCGCGGCGACGATCCGGCCGGCCATCATCACGGCGTAGTCGCCGGCGATCGCGGAGAGCAGGTTGCCGATGATGAAGAGCACCATCAGGCCGAGCAGGACCGGTTTGCGCGGCAGTCGGGTGACCGCCGCGGTGAGGGCGACCCCGCCGACGGCCACGCTGAGCGCGTAGCCGGAGATCAACCAGCCGGCCACCGGTTCGGTGACCGCGAAGTCGGCGGCCACCTCGGGCAACAGCCCCATGATGACGAACTCGGTGAGCCCGATGCCGAAGGCGCCGATGGCCAGCGCGATCAGGCCGGGCGGCAGGGACTTGTGGCGTACGGACATGGTCTTCCCGTCGAGAGGGGGCAGATGTGAGGCGTGTGCAACTACACGCGCCAGCAACGAGATACTTGCACGCGCTTTATATCGGCGCAAGCGTGGTAGCCTGGCATCCGTTCAGATCACACCGAGGAGGCAGCCATGGGCATCGCGGACGACGCGGTCGAGATCCGCGCCCAGGGTTGGCGCACCCTCGCCGCCCTGCACGGGCTGATCGAGACGTCCCTGGAACGCGCCCTACAGGCCGGCCACGACCTCTCCGTCGTCGAATACACGGTGCTCGACGCGCTGTCCCGCCAGGACGGCTGGCACATGCGGATGAGCCAGCTCGCCCGCGCCGCCGCGCTCTCCGGCAGCGCCACCACCCGGCTGGTCACCCGCCTCGAACAGCGGGGGCTGCTCACCCGGATCCTCTGCGCCGACGACCGGCGCGGCATCTACACCGAGCTGACCCCGGCCGGCTCCGAGCTGCTCGCCCAGACCCGACCGACCCACGACCGGGTGCTCACCGAGGCGCTCGCCCAAGCGGAGGCCACCCCCGAGCTGGCACCACTGGTCGACGCCCTGCACCGGCTGCCCGCCGCCCGCTGACCGCCCCGCCGGCCGGCGCGACGGCGGGCGTACGGTACCCGCAGCCCCACCGGGACCGTCGCGCCAAGGAGGCAGCCGATGCAGGACCGCACCCCTCGTCCGGAGGAGCTGGAGCCGATCGAGCGCGCCGGCATCGACGAGCTGCGCGCCCTGCAACGCGACCGACTGCGCTGGTCGCTGCGGCACGCGTACGACAACGTGCCGCACTACCGGCGGGCGTTCGACGCGGTCGGGGTGCACCCCGACGACTGCCGGGATCTCGACGACCTGGCCCGCTTCCCGTTCACCGGCAAGGCCGAGCTGCGGGAGAACTACCCATTCGGCATGTTCGCCGTACCCCGGGAGCGGGTGGCCCGCCTGCACGCCTCCTCCGGCACCACCGGCCGCCCGACGGTGGTCGGCTACACCCGCGACGACCTGCGCATCTGGGCGCGCCTGATGGCCCGCTCGATCCGCGCCTCCGGCGGCCGGCCGGGTGACCGGGTGCACGTCGCGTACGGCTACGGGCTCTTCACCGGCGGTCTGGGCGCGCACTACGGGGCTGAAGAGTTGGGCTGCACCGTCATCCCGGTCTCCGGTGGCATGACCGAGCGTCAGGTCATGCTGATCCGCGACTTCGAACCCGAGGTCATCATGGTCACGCCCAGCTACCTGCTGGCCATCGTGGACGAGATGCGCCGCCAGGGCATCGACCCGCGGTCCACCTCGCTGCGGGTGGGCATCTTCGGGGCCGAGCCGTGGACCGAGGACATGCGCCGGGAGATCGAGCAGCAGCTGGACATCCACGCCGTCGACATCTACGGGCTCTCCGAGGTGATGGGTCCCGGTGTGGCGACCGAGTGCGTCGAGACCAAGGACGGGCTGCACCTCTGGGAGGACCACTTCTACCCGGAGATCATCGACCCGGTCACCGGGGCCGTGCTGCCCGACGGCGAGCGCGGTGAGCTGGTGTTGACCTCGCTGAGCAAGGAGGCGATGCCGGTCGTGCGCTACCGCACCCGCGACCTGACCCGGCTGCTGCCCGGCACCGCCCGGCCGATGCGCCGGATCGAGAAGATCACCGGCCGGACCGACGACATGATGATCCTGCGCGGGGTGAACATCTTCCCCACCCAGATCGAGGAGCTGATCCTGCGGATTCCGCAGTTGTCGCCGCACTTCCAGTGCGTCCTCGACCGGCACGGCCGGCTGGACACCCTCACGGTGCGGGTGGAGCGGCGCGCCGGCGTCGCCGTGGATGCCGCCGACCGGGCCGGCGGCACGCTGGTGCAGCTGGTGAAGAACACCATCGGCGTGAGCGTGGCGGTCGAGGTGCTCGCCCCGGACACTGTGGAACGGTCGATGGGCAAGATGCGCCGCATCGTCGACCAGCGGCCCACCTCGACGTCGAACCCGACATAGGATCCCGCGCATGCGTGTGCTGGTGGTCTCCGCCCCGCTCGTCGGGCACGTCTTCCCACTGGTGCCGCTCGCGGTCGCGCTGCGCGACGCCGGCCACGACGTGCTGGTGGCCACCGGCGGTGGGGGCCTGGCCGCCGCCGAGGCCGGTCTGTCGGTGCACGACATCGCGCCGGGCTTCGACTTCGGGCGGATCGCGCTGCGGGTCTTCCCCCGCCATCCGCTGATCGCCCGCGCGGAGCTGGCCGGCACCGCCGGCACCCGGGGCGCCGGCCTGCTGTTCGGCGCGCTCAACGACCAGCTCACCGACCCGGTGGTCGCGCTGGCCACCGACTGGCGGCCGCATCTGGTGGTGTACGAGCCGTTCGCGGTCGCCGGTGCGGTCGCCGCCGCGCGCCTCGACGTGCCGGCCGTACGCCAGGAGAACGCCCTCTTCGACGGCCGGGATCTGGTCCGCGCCACCGTCGCCCGACTCGGCGGTGCGCTGCGCCGCCACGGCCTCACCGAGCTGCCCGCGCCGGCCGCCGCCCTGGCCGTGGCCCCGCCCAGCGTTGCCACGCAGGGCGGCTGGCCGATGCGCTACTCGTCCTACGTGGGCGGTGGCCAGCTGCCGGACTGGCTGCGCGAGCCGGGTGACCGCCAGCGGATCCTGGTCACCCGCAGCACCCTGACCGGCCCCGGCGACCGGGGGCCGATGCCCGCCGTGGTGGCCGCCGCCGCCGAGGTGGACGCGGAGATCGTGCTGGTCCGTCCCGACGAACGGTCGGCCCGCTCGGTGCCCGGCAACGTCCGGGTGGTCGACTGGATCCCCCTCGACGAGGCGTTGCCGGCGAGCACGGCGCTGGTGCACCACGGTGGGGCGGGCAGCGTCCTCGGTGCCCTCGCCGCCGGCCTGCCCCAACTGGCCACCACGGGTCCCGGGGACCGGCGGCACAACGCCGAGCTGGTGGCCCGCCGGGGCGCCGGTCTGGCGCTGCGTCCCCGCGACATCACCGCGCGGGCCCTGACCCAGCTGCTCACCGACGAGCGCCTGCGTACCGCCGCCGCACAGGTCAGCCGCGAGATCGCCGGGATGCCGGCACCGACCGACCTGGTCGCGCGGCTGACGGCACTGGTCTGACGCCCGCTGGGCGTGGCCACCCCGGACTGTCGCCCGGCTGCGGCAGGATGACCGGATGCGACACGTCGTGCTGTTTCACTCCGTGTACGGGCTGCGCCCCGCCGTGCGCGCCGCCGCCGACCGGTTGCGCGCCGCCGGGCACCAGGTCAGCACCCCCGACCTGTACGGCGTCCCGGCCGCCGACACCGTCGAGGAGGGCTTCGCGCTGCTCGACAAGATCGGCCAGGAGGTGGTGCTGGACCGGGCCCGGGCCGCGCTGCGTGACCTGCCACCGCAGACCGTGCTCGCCGGCTTCTCGATGGGCGCCGGGGTGGCCGGGGCGCTGCTGGCCGAGCGCCCCGACGCCGCCGGTCTGCTCCTGCTGCACGGCACCGGTGGGGCCCCGGACGCGGTCCGACCCGGGTTGCCGGTGCAGCTGCACCTCGCCGACCCCGACCCGTACGACGTCCCGGACGAGGTCGACGAGTGGCAGCGGGCCATGACCGGCGCCGGCGCCGACCTGACGGTGTTCCGCTATCCCGGGGTGGGCCACCTGTTCACCGATCCGGAGGTGGCTGAGTATTCGCCGGACGCCAGCGCGGCGGCCTGGCCGCGCGTGCTGGCCTTCCTGGCCGCTTGCTGATCACCAGGCCCGGGGGCGTGACCTCGTCGCCCTGGCCGGTCGGCTGAGCCGCCGACCCCGCTCAGTTGGCGGTGGCGCCGATGCGTGGGGGAGTGGCGGTGCCGTGCACCCGCCGGGCGTGGTTGGCGAACAGCCGGGGCGCGATGATTGGCATGAGCAACCGGGCCGGCAGCGGGGCGTGCGCGAGCACCGCCTTGACCACTGCCGGGTCGCCCTCGTACATGGCCAGGCCGAAGGCCAACGGCAGCTGCTTCTTCGAGGACTTGCTCATCCCGTGCTCGCCGAGCCGCATCCACTCCCTGGCGGTGACGTGCCGTTCCGCCAGGGGCAGGATCTCCTTCTCCTCCAGAGCCATGTGCTCGATCAGCGCGCTGCGGAGCTGTTCCAGGGCGTCGGCGAGCTGCTCGCCGTCGCGTCCGGTACGACGCCACTGGGGGAGGAGGGCCACCACCGCCGCGTGGGCGTCCTCGATGGCGTGGTGCTGCGCCTCCATGGTGGGGACGATCGCCGTCGCCTGCGCGCCGCCGCGCTCCAGCAGCAGCGGCCACAGCAGCAGGTCCTCGCCCTCGTGGTGCAGGTGCAGGATGTGGCAGAGCATCTCGGCGTGGGCGCCGACGACCTCCGCGCGCCTGGTGTCGCCCGGTGTGACGTCCCGGACGAGCTGCGGCAGCAGGCTGAATTCGCGACGGAGCGCGGAGTGCGCCATGTACATGTCGCGCACGTCGGCCATGGCTTCGCGGTGGTTCTGGTTCACGGTGACCTTTCCGAGGGATCAACTGGCACAGATCTGTTGATCATGCTCGGTGTCACTTGTAACCGGCTTGGAATCCACCAACCGTGCCGGTCAGCCGGCCAACGCCGCCGTCGCCTCGGCCAGCCAGTGCGGCGACTCCCACCGGCGGGCCACCCGCGCGGCGAGCGTGAAGTGCCGGGTCGCCTCCTCGGTGCGGCCCAGCAGCCGGCACAGCTCCCCGAGCGTCAACGCGACCGGCCGCACCACGGCCGCGGTGGTGGAGAAACCGGCCAGTTGGTCGCTGACCGGGAGCAGCGCGTCGATCACCGGCTGGGCCAGGTCCCGTCGACCCAGCGCCACGATGACCATCCCGCGGACGGTGAGCAACGCCGACTCGAAGTAGTCCGGGCGGTACGTGTGCCGCCCGATCGGCATGGCCCGCGCCTCGGCCAGGCGTCCGCTCCCGATCAACGCCAGCGCCAGCAGGTCGTCCACGATCGGACCCAGCGACTCCCGGATCCGCCGGGTCGCCGCCAGGTGCTCACCGAACCGTCCCTGGCTGATCAGCAGGGTCCCGGTGGAGAAGTAGTGGAAGGACTCGGCGTGCAGCGAACCCTGCCGCCGCATCTGCGCGGCGACCTCGTCGTAGTGCCGTTGCGCGGCGACGAAGTCACCGGCGACGTGCGCGAGGGTGCCCAACGAGCACAGGTTGATGGTCTGCGCCTCGTTCAGCTGGTACGTCTCGGCCAGCCACCCCTGCCGGGCGACGCTGAGGCGCAGCTCGTCCGGCTCGTTGAGGGCGGCGGCGCAGTGGCCCAGCACCTGCTCGGCGACCGAGCGGTAGGTCACCAGCCCATGCTCGTCGGCGAGGTCGCGCAGCTCCACGGCCAGCTCCCGACGGGCCGGCGCTTCCCGCTCGTAGCTCATGGTGCGCATCCGCGCGGCCAGCCCGAGGGCCCGCAGCTCGGGGTCGTCGAGGCGCCGCCCGAGGGCCAACGCCTCCCGCCCGGCCGCCACGCCGCGCGGGTCGGATTCGCCGTCCAACTCCGTGGCGAGCGCCTCCAGCAGTCGGCAACGGGCAACCGGGTCCAGGTCGTCGGCGCGCAGCAGCCGGGTGAGCACCTCGACGACGCGGTGGTCCACCACGCCGTACTCGTGGGTCAGCCACGGGGTGGGCACGGTCCACGCGGTGAACGCCGCGACCAGCAGATCGTCGCGGCCGGACTGCGCGGCGACGTCGAACGCCCGGGCGCGGGTCTGCCGGGCGGCGGCCACCGCACCGGCGCGCGCATAGGCGCGCAACAGCCGGCCGAGCAGGTCGACCCGCAGCGCGTCGCGGTCCCCGGCGACCGTGGCGGCGGCCTCGACGGCGTTGCTGAGCAGCTCGATCGCGGCGTCGTACGCGTACCGCCGCTCGGCCAGTTCGGCGGCCCGGATGGCGTAGTCGACGGCGAGCGGCGCGGTGTCGGCCGACGCGGCGCGGGCGTACTGGTGGGCGAGGGCCGGGTAGTCGTCGGGCCGCAACCGGCGGGTGGCGGCGGCGATCCGGGCGTGCAGGCGGGTGCGGCGCAGCTGCGGCAGGTCGGTGTAGATGGTGTCGCAGACGAGGCCGTGCACGAACCGCACCCGCCCGGGCGCCGGTTCGGTGAGCAGTCCGGCGGCCAGCCCGGCCTCCAGCGCCCGCAGCACAGTGGCCTCGTCGGTGCCGGCGGCGTCGACGAGCGTCGGCACGTCAGCCTCCCGCCCGACGGCGGCGGTGAGGCGCAGCACCGACACGGCCGTCGCCGGCAGCCGGGAGAGCCGTCGGCGCAGCACGTCGCGTACGCCCTCGGGCACGTCGGAGGTGGCGACGAGCGTGCCCTCGGCGGCGAGCAGCCGCGCCGACTCCCGGACGTAGAACGGGTTGCCGCCGGTCCGCTCGGCCAACGCGGCGACCGTGTCCGGGTCGACGGTGGTCCGGGCCAGCGCGCCGAGCAGCCGTTCGACCTCGGACGTGCTCAGGCCGCCCAGCGGGATGCGGTGGGGTGACCGGCGGGCCAGCACGGCCATCGTCTCGGCGAGGCGGTCGGCGTTGTCCGCGGGCCGCAGCGCCGCGACGAACAGGACGGCGCCGGTGGTCATCTCGGTGACGCTCTGCAACAGCAGCAGGGTCTCCGCGTCGGCGGCGTGCAGGTCGTCGAGGATCACGGCGACCGGTCTGCGGGTCGCGGCGGCGTCCAACCAGGTGCCCACCGCGCGGTGCAGCCGGAACCGGCCGGCGGTGACGTCGCCACCGGGCTCACCGTCGCCGCCGCCGAGCAGCGGGGCGAGCGCGGGTGCGAGGTCGCCCGGGGGTGCCTGCTCGGCGAGTTGCCGCAGCGCCTCGACCCAGGCCCAGGCCGGCGGGGCGCCGTCGACCTCGGGGCAACGGCCGACGGTGACCAGCCAGCCGTGGTCGATGAGCTCCTGCCGGAACCGGGTGAGCAGGCTGGTCTTGCCGGCCCCGGCCTCACCGCTGAGCACTGCGACCCGCGGCCCGCTCGCCACCGTGTCGGCGGCGGCCTGCCGCAGCGCTTCCCCCTCGACCTCCCGGCCGACGAAGACCTCCTGCGACACCTGTCGCCCGGCGCGTACCGGTGCCGGCGTCGCCGGTGGCAGCAGGTCGAGGCGCTGGCCGAGGATCGCGGACTCCACCTCGACCAACGCCGGGCCCGGGTCCAGACCGAGCTGGTCGGCCAGGGTCGCCCGCGCCCGCCGCAGCGCGGCGAGCGCGTCGCCCTGCCGGCCGGTATGCCACAACGCCAGCGCCAGCAACCGCCAGCTCTCCTCCCGCAGCGGCGCCTGCCGGGTCAGCAACTCCGCCTCCGGCACCGCCTCGGCCGCGTCGCCGCAGCGCACCGTCACGTCGAGCAGCAACTCCCGGGCGCCGAGGCGCAGCTCCTCCAGCCGCAACACCTCCGGCTGCGCCCACGGCTCCCCGGCGAACTCGGCGTACGCCCGACCGCGCCACAGGTCGAGGCCGTCGCGCAGCAGGTGACGTGCCCGGCTCGGGTCGGTGGGGCCGACGGCGCGCGCCTCGGCGAGCAGGGTCTCGAACCGGCCGGCGTCGACGGCGTCGGCGGGCAGCCGCAGCGCGTAACCCGGTGCCGCGGTGACCAGGACCCGGGCCGGCGCCCGGCGTTCGCGGGCCGGTTCCACCAGGCGGCGCAGGTGCGAGATGTACGCCTGCAGGGAGGCGATCGCCCGTGGTGGCGCGTCACCCCGCCACAGATCCTCGATCAGCTGACCGACGGAGACGACCTCGCCCCGGGCCGCGAGCAGCAGCGCGAGCACGGCGCGTTGCCGGGGGCCGCCGAGGTCGACCGGCCCGCCTGTGTCGACCTCGACCTCAAGCGGCCCGAGCACCCGTAGCAGCATGACGGGACCAATCCTAGTCACGCCGGGTGACCGGCTCGCCCGCTCCCGTCGGACGGTGGCAAGCCAGCTCACCCCAGGTGGGGGCGCCTCGCTCTCGATGCCACCTCAGGCGCAGGCGGCCAGAGCGTCCGACCAGCGCGGCGACGGCGTACCGGGCGTGCCGCGTAACGGGGGTGTCTCCCCGACGCCGACGAGCGCACCCCGTCGGGCGGAGCCCGGTACGGCGGGCCTGGCGCTGATCGCCGCCCGGGATCGGGCGACCTCCGGGGGCCAGTGCCCGGCCGCGTTGCGTCGGGACGCGGCCGTCGAGGCGGCCGGGGTCGGCGGCCCGTCACCGGCCGACCCGACGACCCGCAGCCGACCGGAACCCGGCGAACGGTGGGTCTGCCGATTCGGCGCGGCCGGCGCGGTGGCCATCGTCGGGGTGCGAACGGGTCGGTGCCGCACCGGGCCGTTGGCACCCGGTCGCGACACCGGGGCCAGTGTGGTGTCGAGGCCGGCCCGGGAGCGGACCGCGTCGAGACGCACGACCTGCGCGGTCGCGGCGTCGACGACGCCGGTGCCGACCGCCTCGGCAGGGTCGGCGGTGTGCGCGTGGACGGTGTCGAGGCGCGGCGTGTCGGCGGTTCGGCTGGCGAAGACGGCGCGCAGGGCGCGGGGCAACCGCTCGGCGGCGACCTGGCGCAGCGCGGGCGCGGCGAACGCGTACCCGTCGACGCGGTGCGGACGCAGCAGCCCGGCGGCGACCAGACCGCGCAGCGCGGGTGCGGACCGGCCGGGCGTCCAGCCGAGTGCCCGGTCCACTGCCGCGCCGTGGATGAGGCCACCGAGGGTGCCGGCGGCCATCAGCACCGCCCGCCGCTCACCGTCGAGGTGGTCCACTTCCGCGCCGACGGCCCGGCGGACCGCCTCGGGCAGCGCAAGTGCCGCCGGGTCGGCGCCGTCCACCAGCGACGTCACGTACGCCGTCGCGTGCCCGGGGCGGCCTCCCACCAGCGGCAGCAGCCGGTCGACCAGGGCCACCGGCTGCCCGGCCCGGCTGAGCAGGTGGCGCAGCAGCCGGCCGGACTGCACAGTGGCCAGCGGGCCGATCGTCACCCGTCGGGCCGGACCGGGCCGGGTGTCGGCCCACTGCGGCTGGTGCACGGTGAGCACTGCCAGCGGCAGCGCGCGCTCGGTCGCCGCGCGGAACAACGCGTGCAGGAACCGGCTCACCGCCGGCGCGGCCCGGTCCAGGTCGTCGACGGCCACGATCAGCGGCCGGTCGGCGGCCAGGCGCAGCAGGACCTCCCGGCAGATCGCCGCGCCGGCGAGGGCGGCGGCCGAGCCGTCCGGGGTGGTCAGCAGGCGCTGCAGCGCCGGGACGGCGGTGGCCACCCTGGTCGGCGGGAACAGCGGCGTCAGGGCGGTGACCAGCCGGTCGTGGACCGCCGCCGGGCCGTCGCTGTGCCGGATCCCGGCGAGGTTTCGGAGCAGGTGCGCGACCGGCGCCAACACCTGATCGGGGTACGGCTGGCAGGCCGCCACGCACCAGCGGACGGGCGTACCGTCCACCGTGGTCAGGCCGCGGGTCAGCTCGTGCAGCAGCCGGCTGCGGCCACTGCCGGTGGGGCCGACCAGGGAGATCCAGCGTGGCGCCCGGTCCCGGATGGCCCCGCCCAACTGGTCGCGGATGGTGGCCAGTTCGCGGCGTCGGCCGATCAGCGGACCGTCGTGCCGGTCGGCGCCGGGGCGGACCGGGCCGACGGCGTGCCACAGCGGCACCGGCGGCACCCGACCGGCCACCGGCACCGGCGTCAGCTGACGCTGGGTGATCAGGCCGGCGGTGGCGCGGGCGGTGGCCGCGCAGAGCGCGACGCCGCCGGGTGCGGCGTACTCCTGCAGGCGGGCGGCGGCGGTGATCACCGCGCCGCTGGCCACGCCGTGCCCGCCGGTGACGACGTCGCCGAGGTCGACCACGACCTCGCCGGTGGCCACCCCGACGCGGACGCGCAGCCTGATGTCGCCGACCATGGGCCGGCGGTCCAGCGCGGCCTGGATCTCCAGGCCGGCGCGCACCGCCCGGTAGGCGTCGAAGCCGTCGGAGTGCCGCGCGCCGAAGAGGGCCATCACGGCGTCGCCGATGTACTTCTCCACCACCCCCTGCCAGCGGTGCAGCACACCGGCGACGGTGTCGAAGTAGGCCTGCTGCAACGCCCGGACGTCCTCCGGGTCGAGGCGGCCCACCAGGGCCGTGGAGCCGACGATGTCCGCGAAGAGGACGGTGACGACGCGCCTCTCCTGCGGTACCGGCCAGAGCGGGGTGACGGTCCGTTGCGTGTCGACGATGATGCTGGTGGTCATGGGTGTCGCACCGGCCTTTCTCCCCGCGGTTGCCTGATCACCTCCGGAGATTGGCACTCCTGGGCCGACGGGGGATCTGCAGAACGACGTATGTCGGCCACCTGCAACCTTTAGTCGCAAAGTCGACGCGAGGAGTACCACAAGCGGCAGGCAGCCGTAGAACGGTGCGGGGCCCTGTGATTAGGCTGCGTGGCATGGCCAGCGATGTGGACACCGCACCGCTCGTGGGCCGGGCCGAGCTGGTGCAGACGGTTCGGTCCGCGTTGCTCGGTGACGGCGCGCACGGGCAGACCGCGGCGGTCTTCCTGACCGGCGAGAGCGGTGTGGGAAAGACCCGGCTGTTGGATGAGATCGGCGACCGCCTGCGGGAGCGGGGTGCCGTGGTGCTCACCGGCAGCTGCCTGGACATCGGCGACGCCTCACCGCTGCACCCGCTGTTGCAGGCGCTGCGCCGGTTCGACACCGAAGTGTCCGCCTCGCCCGCCCGCACCTCCTCGGCGGTGCGGGGGCTGCTGCAGATGTTCGCCGACGAGACCGCCGGCCCGGACGGCGCGGGCGCGTTGCTGGAGCGGGTCTCCCGCGGCCTGCACCTGATCGCCGAGGGTCGGCCGTTGGTGCTGATCCTGGACGACCTGCAGTGGGTCGACCGCAGCACCCGTCAGCTTCTGCTCTACCTGCTCGCCGGCCTGGGTGATCTTCAGCTGTCGGTGTTGGCCGCGGTCCGGGCCGAGTCGTTGCAGGGCGCGCACCCGCTGCGTCGGGTGCTCACCGAATTGCGTCGGCTGCGCACGGTGCGGGTGCTCGACCTGGCGCCGCTGGGTCGGGCCGACACCGAGACGCTCGCCGCTGCGGTGGTCGGCCGGACGCTGAGCGCCGACGCGGCCGAGCAGGTGTGGCAGCGCAGCGGCGGCAACCCGTTCGTCATCGAGGAACTGGCCCGCGACCTGCGCGACGGCCGCGACGGCCTGTCCGAGACACTGCGGGAGATCTTCCTCGACCGCGTCGACGCGTTGCCCCAGCACGCGCACGCCGTGGTGCACGCGGTGGCCGCCGGTGTCGAGCCGGTGCAGCACTGGCTGCTGGCCGAGGTGCTGCGGATGCCGGAGGACGAGCTGATCGCCGCGGCTCGCGCCGCTGTCGCGCACCGGCTGCTGGTCGGCGCCGACGACGGCTACCGGCTGCGGCACCGCCTCGTCGCCGAGGTGTTGGCCCACGAGCTGCTGCCAGCCGAGCGCTCCGGGCTGCACCGCCGCTACGCCGAGGCGCTGACCACGGCGCCGGGCGAGCTGCACCAGGCCCGGCTGGCGCACCACTGGCGACTGGCCGGCGAACCGGCACGCGCCCTGCCGGCGGCGGTGGCCGCCGCGCAGGAGGCCGAACGGCTGCACGGTTACGCCGAGGCGCACCGGCACTGGTCCGCGGCGTTGCAGTTGGCCGCCGAGCCGGGCCCGTCGACGGTGGACCGGGTCGAGTTGCTGGAGAACGCCGCCGAGGCGGCCCACCACTGTGGGGAGCACGCCCGCGCGTTGGCCCTGCTGGAGGAGCTGGTCGCGCTGCGCGGTGGCGAGCCGAGCTGCGCGCTGCACATCCGCCGTGCCCGTTACCTGGCCGCCGCCGGTCGCTCCGCGTTGGCCGAGGAGGAGTACCAGCGGGCGCTGAAGGCCGAAGACTGCTCCCCCCGGGACCGGGCCACCGCCGCCGCCCGGCTGGCCGAGCTGCTGCTGCACCTCGGCCGGTACGCCGACGCCGGCGAGCGGGCCCGCGAGGCGCTGGCGTTGGCCGAGAACGTGGCGGGCTCGACGACCGAGGTGGTGCTGGCCAGTTCGGCGCTGGGCTTCAGCGACGCCTTCCTGGAAGACCCGGACGCCGGCCTGGCGGTCATGCGTGACGCCCTCGACACCGCCGAGCGCGCCGGTCAGCCGGAGGATGTGGCCTGCGCGTACCTGCACCTGGCGGAGCTGTTGACCGGGCCGCTGAACATCCTCGAAGAGGGTGTGGTGGTGGCCCGTCGGGGTGCCGAACGGGTGGCCGAGCTGGGGCTGGGCCGCACCTGGGGCACCCGGCTGCTGGCCATCGCCATCAACGGGCTGTTCCGGGTGGGCCAGTGGGCCGAGGCGGAGAAGGTGGTGGCCGTAGCGCTGCGACACCGACCGTCCGGTGCGGACGCGGTGGAGCTGCTGCTGGCCCGGTGCCGGCTCTCGGTGGGCTACGGCGACATCGAGGCCGCCGGTCGGGACCTCGACGCGGTGGCGACCCTGCTCGCCGGCGGCGGGGCGCGGCACGTCATTCCGCTGCTCACCCTGCGCTCCGGGCTGGCCATGTGGGAGGGTCGGCACGACGTGGCGCGGCAGGCCGTGCAGCGCGGCCTCACCGAGAGCCGTTCCGACGACGTGATGATCCTCTCCGCGTTGGTCTGGCACGGCCTGCGCGCCGAGGCGGAGGCGCACGCCAGCCGCACCGTGGAGGTGGACCCGACGGCGGTGCGCCGGCTGCGCGACGTGGCCGACCGGATGGCCCGCAAGAGCGCCGGCGCCGCCCGGCCGGTGCGCTCGGTGGTGGAGGGCTTCCTGGCGTTGTGCGCCGCCGAGGTGAGCCGCCTCGACGGCAGCGACCCGGAGCTGTGGGCGGTGTCGGCCGCCGAGTGGGATCGGCGCAACCACCCCTATCCGGCGGCCTACTCGCGGCTGCGGCAGGCCGAGGCGCTGCTGGCCCGCCGCAGCCGGCTGGCCACCGCCGGCAAGCTCCTACGGGAGGCGTACCGGGTGGCGCAGGGGTTGGGTGCGGTGCCGTTGACCTCGGAGATCCGCGAGTTGGCCGGGCGGGCCCGGGTGTCGCTGGACGAGCGCGACACCGGCGCCGGTACGCGCAGCGCACCGGCGGAGGCGTCCGACGACGAGCTGACGGCGCTCACCGCACGGGAGCGGGAGGTGCTCGCCCTGGTCGCGGAGGGGTTGACCAACAAGGAGATCGGGCAGCGGCTGTTCATCAGCGAGCGGACCATCGGTGTGCACGTGTCGCACATCTTCGACAAGCTCCAGGTCCGGACCCGGGTGCAGGCCAGCGCGATCCAGCTGCGCAACCAACGGGGCTGACTTACCACTACGACGTATCCCGGCGCGCGTGTGCGCGCCGGGATACGTCGTTCTACTGATCCGGCGGGCCGGTGTCGGCTGAGAGGCTGAGCCGCGTCGACGACGGCACGGGGGATGCCGCCGACCACAATGGAGGAGAAATGATCGAACCGGTCTGGGGGCCCGTGCACCGGGACATCGTCGACCTGCTCGCCGACCACCCCGCGGACGTGCCGGCCGTGGTCGATCATTTGACCAAGCTGCAGGACATGCTGGTCCGGCTGCCACCGTTGGAGGCCAGTTGCCCGCTGGCCGACTTCAACAAGCTCTACCTGACGATCACCAGCAGCGTGTTGGACGGGCTGTACGACGACCGCTTCATCGACCCGGTCTTCCTCTCCCGGCTCGACGTCGAGTTCGCCGCCCGCTACTTCGACGCGATGCGGCTGTGGACCGACTCCAGCCCCGGCACCCCGAAGGCGTGGTCGTGCCTGTTCGAGCGGATGCGGGGGCCGGACGCCCGCCCGCTGCCCTCGGCGGCGGCCGGGGTGAACGCGCACATCAACTTCGACCTGCCGTTCGCCCTGGTGACCACGTTCGACCACCTGGAGTCGGAGCCGGTCGACGGCAGCGACCAGCACCACGACTACCTCGAGATCAACAACATCTTCGCGGACAAGATCCCTGGCCTGCGCCGTGGCTACCTGGAGCGGTGGCAGCTGCTCATCGACATGCTCAACGGTGACATCGACGACTGGTACCAGGGGGAACTGGTCGAGTACACGCGCGATGTCGCCTGGCGCAACGCGCAGAAGATCTGGCGGTGCCGGCACGACCCGCAGGCCCGCGAGTGTGAGCGCACGCGGTTGGACGACAACGCCGCGGCGCTCGGCCGGTTGCTGCTCTCGCCCCTCGGGGCGTTCCTGCAGTAGCCGGGACGGGGGGCTCCCGCGCTCCGCCCCGTGGGGGGCGGCGGAGCGCGGGAGCGCGTCCCACCAGTTCCACCCCGCGTGGCCACCCGACGTCGGGCGGTCACGAGCGGGGACAGCCGGTCGGCCCGGGGGGTGCCGACCGTCTGCCACCGTCGGCCGGCCCGGGGGGTGTCGGCCGGCGGTGGGGGACCGCCGGGTGGGAGCGCGTCGACGGCGTGCGGATCCGGGGGTGTCGGCGGGCTCGGATCGGGTACGCCCGCGCCATGATTGTCCTGGCCCGGCGTCGGCCCGCCGCCCGCCCCCGGCCCGCGCGGCCCGGCCCGCTGCGGCCGGGCGGCCCGGTGTCGCGACCCACCGCGCGGCCCGGCGCCCGATGACCGGCGTCGCGACGCGATTTCCGTTCCGCTTCGATGCGGCGTTCCGGCCGATGCTGGCCCTGCTGGGGGTCCGTCCGGCGACGGCCTGGGTCGCCGTCAGCGAACGGGATCTGATGATCCGGTACGGGCCGTGGCGGCTGCGGACCGCCCGGGACAACGTCGTCGCCGTCGAGCTGAGCGGGCCGTACCGCTGGTGGCGGGCGATCGGCCCGCACCTGTCGCTGGCCGACGGCGGTGCGACTTTCGGCAGCAGTACGGCTGGCGGGATCTGTCTGCGCTTCGGCGTACCGGTGCCGGCGTTGCTGCCCGGCGGGCGGCTGCGGCACCCGGCGGCCACGGTGACCGTCACCGACCCACCCGCGCTGGCCCGGCTGCTCGCCGTCGCGGACCTGTCCTGAGCAGGCCGAACAGGTGGCCGGTTCCGCCGACCGGGCGCCGGGGCAGCGCCTACCGTCGGATCAGGACCTGTGAGGGTGGGACTGGCGATGGGTGACGAGCACCGGGCTAAACCACGACGCTGGAACGGACGCCGGCATACGCCGACCGGGCCGGACCCGGCACTGCGGGCGGCCCGCGATCCGGCCCGCCCGCACCGGGGCGGCCGGCAGGGTGTCGTGGTGCCCGAACGCGTGGCCACCCCGGCCCGCTCACTGTCGCCGACCAGCCCGTTGCGCCGGTGGCTCTTCCAGCACCAGGTGCAGCCGCCCGGCCCCGAGGCGATCGAGGGGCAGAGCCGTCGGCACGCCTGGTGGCAGGTGATGTGCCTGACCGGCGTGGACTACTTCTCCACGTTGTCGTACCTGCCGGGCATCGCGGCGGTGGCGGCCGGTGCGCTCTCCCCGTTGGCGACCCTGTTGATCGTCGCGCTCACTCTCTTCGGCATGCTGCCGATGTACCGGCGGGTGGCCCAGGAGAGCCCGCACGGTCAGGGTTCGGTGGCGATGCTGGAGCGGTTGTTGCCGTTCTGGCGGGGCAAGATCTTCGTCCTGGTGCTGCTCGGCTTCGTGGCCACCTCCTGGATCATCACGATCACCCTCTCCTCGGCCGACGCCACAGTGCACCTGTTGGAGAACCCGTACCTGCCGGACACGGTGCACGGGTCCCTGGTGCCGGTCGTGGTCACCGTGGTGCTGCTGCTGATCCTCGGCGGGGTGTTCCTGCTCGGATTCCGCGAGGCGGTGGTGGTGGCCATCCCGCTGGTCGCGGTCTTCCTGGTGCTCAACGCGGTGATCGTCGTGGTCGCGGTGGCCCGGATCGCCGCCGACCCGGGCATCGTGTCGGACTGGACGGCCGCGATCACCACGACCGGCGGGGGACCGGGCCACGTGCTGCTCACCGCGGTGCTGGCGTTCCCGCTGCTGGTGCTGGGGCTCTCCGGTTTCGAGACCGGGGTCAGCATGATGCCCCTGGTCGCGGCGGATGGTCCGGACCAGCAGGCCCGGCTCGCCGCCCGGATCCGCAACACGCGCCGACTGCTCACCACCGCCGCGTTGATCATGTCGGTGTACCTGATCTCGACGACCTTCGTGACCACGGCGCTCATCCCGAAGCAGGAGTTCGCGCCGGGCGGCGCCGCGAACGGGCGGGCGCTGGCCTTCCTGGCGCACACCTACCTGGGTGAGGTGTTCGGCAGTGTCTACGACGTGAGCAGTGTGCTCATCCTCTGGTTCGCCGGCGCGTCGGCCATGGCCGGCTTGATCAACATCGTGCCGCGCTACCTGCCGTCGTACGGGATGGCGCCGGAGTGGGCGCGGGCGGTGCGTCCCGTGGTGATCGTCTACACCGTCGTCAGCGTCGCCATCACGATCGCCTTCCGCGCCGACGTCAACGCCCAGGCCGGCGCGTACGCCACCGGGATCCTGGCGATGATGGTCTCCGGCGCGGTGGCGGTGACGATCTCCGCGGCCCGTCGCCACCGGCGCGCCTCGGCCATCGGCTTCACCGTGCTGACCCTGGTGCTGCTGTACGCGCTGCTGGAGAACGTCATCGAACAGCCGGACGGGATCACGATCTCCGCGCTGTTCATTCTCGGCATCATCGCGGTCTCATTGGTCTCCCGGGTCACCCGGACCACCGAGCTGCGGGCCGAGCGCATCGAGTTCGACGAACCGGCCCGTCGGTTCATCACCGAGTCGCTGGCGCACGACGGGCAGCTGCACCTGATCGCGAACAAGCGGCAGAAGGGTTCGGTGAAGGAGTACACGATCAAGGAGCGGGCGCAACGCGGGATGAACCCGGTGCCCGGCGCCGCGGACGTGCTGTTCCTGGAGATCGATGTGGTGGATCCGTCGGACTTCAGCCAGGTGCTGCGCGTCCACGGGATCGAGGTGGGCGGCTTCCGGGTGTTGCGGGCCAACAGTCCGGCCGCGCCCAACGCGATCGCCGCGATCCTGCTGGCCCTGCGGGACGCCACCGGGGTCCGGCCGCACGCGCACTTCGAGTGGTCGGAGGGGAGCCCGATCGCGCACCTGGCGCGCTACCTCATCCTGGGTCGGGGGGACACCCCGCCGGTGGTGCGGGAGATCATCCGACGCACCGAACGGGACCCGCTGCGCCGGCCCGGCATCCACGTCGGCGGGTGACGTCGATGCCGGTTTGCCGGTATTGAAGATGAAAGAGGGAACTATTCACGTTCACACCTTCCTGTCCGTATTGCGGACCTATCGTGACGTTTGGTGGTCGGCGAGCATGTCGAGCCCTCCGCGCCCGGATCGGCGCGGTCACGTCAGGTAGGCAGGAAGGTAGGCACCGTTGATGTCCACGTACCGAGAGGGAGACCGCGCGAGTCGACCCAGACGGCGGTCCCGATGGTTCTTAGCCGGCGGTTTACTGGCGGGGAGCCTGGTCGTGGGCGTGGCCGGAGCGGCTGCCGCCGCCGACCGCGCCCTCACCCTCCCAGGTCTGGCCCGACTGACCCCGGCGGCTGACGACGACCGCCGCGACGGCGACCGGCGGGCGACGCAGCAGGACCAGGACGGCCCGGAACAGGACCGTCCGAGCACCCCGGGCACCGGCAAGCGGGGGGTCGTGTCGGTGCCCTGCGACGCCGCGAAGCTGGTCGCGGCGCTGGTGACCGCCAACGCCGAGGGCGGCGGCGAACTCCGGCTCGCGCCCAAGTGCCGCTACACCCTCACCGAGGCGTTCCACGAGACCGACCAGTACGACGGCGGAATCCGCGACGCCCGGGAGGCGGCCGACGCGGCGGAGACCCCCGGTGACGCCGAGGCGCCGCCGCACAACCCGGCCGACGACACCGCCGGACTGCCGGTGATCTACCAGGCCATCACGATCGACGGCGCCGGCGCCACGATCGCCCGCGACGCCCAGGCCGCCCCGTTCCGCTTCTTCACCGTCCGCGACGGCGGCGAGCTGACCCTGCGGGACATGGAACTGCACAACGGCCGCTCGGCCATCGAGGGTGGCAGTGTGCACGTGGTGCACGGCGCCACCGCCGTGGTGGAACGGGTCACCGTCTCGCAGAGCACCTCGCTGTCGCCCGAGGGCGGCGGTGGCGGCATCTTCAACGACGGCAACATGGTGGTCACCGACTCCACGTTCGTCGGCAACAGCGCATCGGGCGCCGCGGGCAAGGGCGGGGGCCTGCTCAACGGTGGTGTCCTGACGCTGAAGCGTTCCGAGTTCCACCGCAACAGCGCCAACGGCTACGGCGGCGGGCTCGGCAACTACCGGGGTGCCGCCGACGTGGAGAGCGTCTCCTTCACCCAGAACAGCGCCGCCCAGGGGGGCGGGCTGGCCAGCTTCTCGGCCCGCACGAAGGTCTCCGACACCGAGCTGCTCAACAACACCGCCCAGGTCGGCGGCGGCGCCGCCAACTCCGACGCGGTGCTGGTGATGCGCACGATGACCATCCGGGGCAACACGTCCACTGTCAACGGCGGCGGCATCTCGACGGTGAAGGGCCTGACGCCGCTCGACGACAGCGTGGTCGAGGGCAACACCACCCACGGCCTGGGTGCCGGCATCTACGCCGAGAAGGCGAACCTGCTGGTGCGGGGCAGCGACGTGGTCCGCAACGAGGCGGTCGGCGCGGCGTCCCAGGGTGGCGGCATCTACGCCAGCGCGGGCTCGGTGGCGATCTACACCAGCAAGGTCACCCACAATGCGTCGACGCTGAAGCCCGGTGGTGTCTTCGGCATGCACGCCCAGGTCAAGATCGACGATGAGAGCGTGGTCGTCGAGAACGAGCCGACCAACTGCGAGGGCAGCCAGGTGCCGATCGCGCACTGCTTCCGCTGAACGTCGACTCGCGCACCTCATCCCGAGAACGCGGACGAGCCGCCCCGGTGATCGGTCGGGGCGGCTCGCCCGTGCCCGCCCCGGTCAAACGCCGCCCGCCGACATCACCCCCGCCGCCCGCGGGCGTCACCCCATCGCACGTAGCCGGCCGGCGAGATCGCCGGCGAAGAAGTCGAGGAAGCCGTCCGGGTCGGGGCCGGCGTTCTGCAGCACGATGTGGTCGAAGCCGGCCTCGACGTACGACCGGACCTTGGCGACGTGCGGTTCCGGGTCCGGGCCGACGGCGAAGAGCTGCCGGATGTGCTTCTCCTCGACGTACGCGCTCGCCGCGTCGAAGTTGACCGGGTTCGGCAGCTCGCTCATCACCTTCCAGCCGGTCACCATCCACCGGCTCGTCTGCAACACCGCCTGCACCGCCTGCTGCTCGTCGGTGGCCCAGGCCACTGGCACCTCGGCGTAGCGCGGGCCGGCACCCTGCGCGCGTCGGTAGTGCTCGACGATCGACGCGTCCGCGTCGGTGGCGAACAGTCCGTCGCCCAACTCGGCGGCGAGCCGCGCCGACGCCTCACCGCTGGCCGCCACCGCGATCACGGGCAGGGTGTCCGGCAGGTCGAAGACCCGGGCGTCCTCCAGGTGCAGGTGCCGTCCCTCGTACGACTGGTAGCCGCCCTGCCAGAGCAGCCGGATGATCTCCAGCGCCTCGCGTAGTCGCTCGTGTCGGCCCCGCACGCTGGGGAAGCCCTGCCCGACCACATGCTCGTTGAGCCGCTCGCCTGCACCCACGCCGAGGGTGAACCGGCCGTCGGAGATCAGTGCCATGGTCGCCGCGGCCTGGGCGATGATCGCCGGGTGGTAGCGGACGGTCGGGCAGGTGACACCGGTGGCCAGACGCAGGGTGCTGGTTCTGGCCGCGATGGCGCCGAGCACGCTCCAGGTGAAGGACGAGTGCCCCTGTGCGTCCAGCCAGGGGTGGAAGTGGTCGCTCATCTCGACGAAGTCGAAGCCGGCCCGCTCGGCCAGGACGGCCTGTCGGATGATCTCCTGCGGGCCGTACCCCTCCGAGGCCAACTTGTAGCCGATCTGCATGCCCGCACTCCCGATCCCGTTTCGCTGACTGAGGCATCGGCGGTTCCCGGCCCCGGCGCGGACAAACGCCACAGGCCGCAAACCAGCCTCCTAGGATGCCGTAGGCGGTGTGCGGTGGACGACGGCAGGTGCCAAGGACCGCCTCCAGCCACCGGACACCGTCACCGCACCAGCAGATCGATGACGCCCGTCAGGTCCTCCTCGCCACCGCCCTCCGCCAGGCGGCGGCGCATCAGGTCGAAGTAAGGGCTGAGCAGTTCGGGGCTGACGCCCTGCTGCTCGGCGGTGCTCAGAAAGGTCGGCGTGCCCGCCACCTGCATGGCGAGAGGGGAGACGACCCCCTTGGTGTAGTCCCCGCTGCGCAGCTGGTCGGCGGTCTGGTGAACCGCCGGGACCATCGCGACGAGCCAGTCGGCGAGCAGTGCGGCGAGCGCCGACGGGTCGATGTCCTCCCGGCGGATCAGGGCGAATGCGTGCGCGGCCCCGGCGAACATCCCGTACATGGCGCTGAGAAGAGCCACGTCGTGCAGGGCCGCGAAGCCCGCGTCCTCACCGACGTAGGTGGTGCCGACCGGAACGCCCAGCGTCTCCCGGTGCCGTTCGAACAGCGCTCGTGAGCCGCTGTAGAAGACGTAGCCGCCGGCCTCCGGGACGCCGACCATCGGTGGGACAGCCATAATTCCACCGTCCAGGTACCGCGCGCCGCGTCGGCGGGCCCACGCCGCGCGGGCGCGGGCCTGGGCAGGGGTGCTGGTGGTCAGGTTGACCAGATCCCGGCCGATCAGGTCCACGCCGGCCAGCACCTGGTCGACCGAGCTGTCGTCCAACAGGCAGACGACGACCAGGGTGCTCGCCGCGACCGCCTGTGCGGCGCTGCCCGCGACCCTTGCCCCTTCGGGCACGAGCGCTGCGGCGCGCGCCGGGGTGCGGTTCCAGACGGTGAGCGGGTAGCCGGCGACAAGCCAGGCTCGGGCAAGCGCGGTACCCATCGCGCCGAGTCCCAGCATCGTGACGGAGGGCTTCTCCACAGTGTTCGGTTCCATGCCGATTAGGCTGGTCACCGGCCCCCAGGTGATCAAGTACGCACGTCGAGGTGCGTGGTTACCCGGGGGTGAGCGAGCACGTCGGAGGGGTGGGTATGGCGACGGTGAACCGGCCGGGCACCGCGGACGGACACGCCTGCGGTATCGACACCGCGATGGAGGTGATCGGCGGCAAGTGGAAGGTGCTGATCCTCTGGGCGCTCCACGAGCACCCCCTGCGTCGCTTCGGCGAGCTGCGTCGACTGCTTCCGGGGATCACGGAGAAGGTGCTGGCCTCTCACCTACGGGAGATGGAGGCGGACGGCATCGTACGCCGTGTCTCCTACGACGAGGTGCCGCCCCGCGTCGAGTACTCGTTGACCGAGGACGGCACGCGCCTCAACGACGCCCTCGAGCCGCTGGCCGCCTGGGGACGCGATCGGTCGACCGTTCGACGGTCGGGGGAGGAGGCGGGCTAGTGCTCCGGAGCGACCTCGCCGAAAACTGCACCGGCCCGCGCCCCACCGCCGGGGGGCACGGGCCGGTCTACGTCTGTTGCCTACTTGGAAGGCTCGGGCAGCTTGCAGTCGACCTTCGGGTTGGCGCCGATGTAGTTCAGCGGCCCGGCCACGATCGTGACCAGGATGGTGCCGGCCTCGGCGCAGTTGGTGTCGTCACCGCTGTAGTAGCCGCGCTGGCCAGCGGCGATGGCGCCGATCACCAACCAGATCACGACGATGACTCCGAGAATCGAGGTGCCGCGCATCGCTGCCTCCTGAGGTATGTGGTGGATCTGAGGTGCAGCGGTTGTACCCAATCGGGTCGCGCCGCTAACTGTTGCGTGCTAAGGCCGCCTGCGGCGGATCCTCCGTCCGGCCGATGCCGTCCGCCGATGCGTACCGCCCGGGCATCCGCCGCCCGCACCGGGTAGCGCCTGTCGGCTATCGGATCGACGACCGACCTCGCCGTGATCGGGCTGAGTGGACGTAGAACTGCCTCACGGCCCCGCCGAGGAGGACCCATGGACGCCCCGACACCGCCCCTGTACATCGACCGCCCCGAGGACGTCGCGGTCGCGGCCCGCGCGCTCGCCGGCGGCGCGATCGTCGCGGCGGCGTTCGCCAACTTCTACGTCATCGTCGCCCGCCCGGACGCGGCCACCGTGCGCCGGGTCAACCTGGCCAAGGGTCGACCGGCCCACCAGGTCGGCAGCATCACCACAGCGATCGGCCGGATCCCGGGGATGTTCGACTGGACGCGGATCTCGCCCCGGCTGCCGGTCGGTCGGGTGCGCGCGCTGATGGACGCCCTCTACGGGGCCGGACCGTTCGGCTTCCGCGGGCCGGCCGCCGACCGGCTCCCCGACCACCTCACCCAGGTCGACCAGGGGATGCGGACCACCCAGGTGATCGCACCGGGGCTGACCTGCCCGTCCAACGCCCTCTTCGAGCGGGCGCTCGCCGAGACCGGCACGGATCACCTCTACATCACCTCGGCGAACCGGTCGCGGCACCTGACCGGCGCGGCTGAGGAACCGGCGCACTGGAAGGCGGGCGCCCTGGCCGCCGACTTCGCCCACCTCGACGATCTGGTGGTGCTCGTGCACCGGGACGAGGCCGCCGCCCGCGCCGCGTACCCGGGTTACCTCACCACCTCGGTCACCCTGCTCTCGTTCCACGCGCCGGAGGGTGACCTCGAAGAACCGCCGGTGCTCACGGTGGACCGGCACGGGTCGCTGCACCTGGACGACGTCCGCCGCGCCGCCGCGCCGCTGGGCCTGCAGGTGCGCCTGGCGGGCACCGCCCGGCAACGGTTGCAGGTCCGGGGGTACGCCGGGGCGCTGGTCTGAGCCGTTGCCGGCGATGCCCGCGGCCCGGCCGGCTTCAGTGCGGCGGTGACGGGGCCTCCGGTGGCTTGCCGTGACTGCGCCGGAAGTCCGCGTAGGCCACGCCGGCCAGCACCAGCAGCCCGCCGAGGGACGCGCAGGCCGGCGGCAGGTACAGCAGGGCGGGTGCGATGGTCAGCAGCGCCAGCACCCCACCGGGCCGGGACCAGGACACCCGGCTGAACACCTCGTACTCGAAACAGGCCCGGCCGGCCAGGAAGAGCGCCGGGCCGCCGAGGATCACCGCGAGCCAGGCCGGCGGCGTCCGCCCGGTCGGGTCGTGCAGCACCAGGTGGAAGCCGGATGCCGTGGTGACCACCCCGGCGATCATCAACAGATGGGTGTACGGCGCGCTGAACAGGAACTTGCTGGGGGAGCGGGCCGTCTGGATGGCGGTCGGCAGCAGTTCGCCGGACTTGTGCACGTAGATCCGCCAGAGCAGCAGCGTGGTCAGGAACGCCACAGCAAACGCGCCGATGTTCTCGGCCTCGGTGTGCTCCATGCTGGACATGGTGCCGATGGTCAGGATGGCGTCGCCGAGCGCGATGATGAAGAACTGCTGGTAGCGCTCGGAGAGATGTTCCGCGGTGACGTTGCGTTGCTGCTCCGGGACCACTCCCAGCCCCGGCACCGGGTACGCGAGCCGGAAGCCGAGGTAGTCGATGGCGAGCGCGGTGGCCCAGCAGGCGATCCGGGCGTCCTCGCTGACGAATGCGCCGATGAGCCACGGGATCGCCGACACCACGAACCACAGGAAGATGCGGGCCGCCCGCCGTTGGGTCTGTGGTTCGCGGCGTACCGCTGGCATCAGGAACAGTCCACGCCCCAGGTGGATCGCCACGTACGTGCCGGCGAAGACGATCCCTCGATTGTTGAACGCCTCCGGGATCGCCGTGGTCATCAGCAGCGCGCCGAACATCACGGCGCTGATCAGTAGCTTGATCTCGGTGCGTTCGGGGTTGTACATGTCGGTGACGAGCGTGGTGATCGCCCAGGTCCACCACACGGCGGCCAACATGATCAGCGCCTCGGCGGCGCGGTGCCAGTCGAGCTGGTCGACCAGTCCCCGCGAGATGAGCGCGAGCGCGACCACGTACACCAGGTCGAAGAAGAGTTCGAGGAGGGTGACCCGGCGCGGGCCCTCCGGGTCGCGCACCGGTGGACCGCTGGCCCGCGGTGACCCGGGTTCCGGCGCGGGGAGGTGCACGGGATTCTCCTGCGGAACCGCTCGACTCGATGGACCTGTGGGTCCGCCTCAACGGACGGTAACGGGCGGGCGAGGGCACTGGCGCGCGTTCGCCCGCCCGTCCCCCGACCGGGTTGTGTCGGGCGGCTAGCCCGCCTGCGGGGATGTCGACGGCTTCTCGCCGCCGCGGGGGGCGGCGAGGGCGTCGACCAGGCGGCGGGCCGAGCCGGCCAGGTTCCATCGTTGGGCGAGCTCGAGCAGCCGGTCCGGGTCGGCCGGCGCGGTCGGCAGTGCGGTGGGCAGCTGCGGCAGTGGCACGTCCAGTGCGACCCGGACCACTGTCGGCGCGACGCCCAGGTAGTCGCGTGCCGCGATCAGCTTGGCGCGCAGGCCGGGCGCGAAGGACGAGTCGGAGTCGTCGAGCGCGGCCAGGATGCCGGCGATGCTGCCGTAGCGCTCGATCAGTCGGGCGGCGGTCTTCTCGCCGACGCCGGCCACTCCGGGCAGCCCGTCGCTCGGGTCGCCGCGCAGCGCGGCGAAGTCGGCGTACCGGTCGGCCGGTACGCCGTAGCGGGCCCGCACCGCGGCGTCGTCGCAGTCGTCGAGTTTGGCCACGCCGCGCCCGACGTAGAGCAGCCGGACCTCTCGGGCGTCGTCGACGAGCTGGAACAGGTCCCGGTCTCCGGAGACCACCTCGACCGGGCCGGGTTGGGTCACCGAGAGGGTGCCGAGCACGTCGTCGGCCTCGTAGCCGGTGGCGCCGACCGCGGTGATGCCCACCGCGGCGAGGACCTCCAGGATCATCGGGACCTGCGGGGAGAGGGTGTCCGGAACGATCTCGCCGCCCTGCGGGGCGACCCGGTGCGCCTTGTACGACGGCAGCAGGTCGACGCGCCACGCCGGGCGCCAGTCGTGGTCCAGGGCGCAGACCATCCGGTCGGCGCCGCGCACCCGGATCAGGGTGGCGAGCATGTCGAGGAAGCCGCGTACCGCGTTGACCGGGGTGCCGTCCTCGGCCTTGGCGGCGGACTCCGGAATGCCGAAGTAGGCCCGGAAGTAGAGGCTGGCTGCGTCGATCAGCAGGATCGGGGGTCGGTGTGCCACGCCGGACAGCCTGGCACAACCCTCTGACGATCGGGGGTACGCCCGGCCGTCGGTGGGGTCAGCGGCGCTCGTCGGGCTGGTAGACGGTCTCGCGGCGGGCCAGGTGCTGCACGATGTAGCTGGTCACCAGCAGCAGGATCGCGACCACCACCTCGACCCAGGCGGCGACGCCGTCGGCGACGGTGAGGCCGATGATCAGCAGGACCAGGCCGACGAGGGCGAGGACGCCGGCCCAGAGTTGGCGGCGGCGGCGTGTCGCGGCCTGGCTCGCCTGGTTCGCTGCCATGTCGGTCCTCCCGGTCGGGGAGTCCGGGCGGCTCCCCGCTTCCAGGCTAGGGGTCGCGGTGGCGTTCGATGAGGGAAACCGACGCGCGGGGGCGTGCCGTCACCCGGCCGTCGCCGAGCAGTCCGTTCCAATCCGGAACGGGCTATAGTCGAGGCGGAACCAATGGAGGTGGACGGTGCGGCGGGAGGATCTTGCCGATGCGGACTGCGGCATCGCGCAGGCGCTGGGCGTGCTGGGGGACTGGTGGACCTTCCTCATCGTTCGCGACGTCGCCGGTGGCACGACCCGCTTCGACGGGCTCCAACGGGAGTTGGGCGTCAGCCGGCGGGCGCTGACCGAACGCCTCGCCGCGCTGGTCGAGCACGGTGTGCTGGAACGCAGACCGTATTCGGACCACCCGCCCCGCTACGACTATCTGCTCACGGCGCGGGGCGAGGGCCTGTTGCCGGTGCTGATCGCCATGCAGGACTGGGGGACGAGGTATCTCATGGGTGACGGTGATCTGACCGCTACCGCCGACGCCGGCTCGGCCGAGGCGCGCCGGGCACATGATCTGGTCGGCCGGCGGCTGCCCGAGATCGTCCTGCCCGCCGCCGACGGGCAGCCGGTCGCGCTGGCCGCGACGGACGCGTGGAGCGTCCTCTACCTGTTCCCGGGGGCGTACGCGCCGGGGACGCACGGCTACCCGCTCGGCTGGGCGGAGATTCCCGGTGCCCGGGGGTGCACGCTGGAGTCGACCACCTACGCCAGGCGTCACCCGGACTTCCAGGCCGCCGGTGTCCGGGTGTACGGCGTCAGCACCCAGCGGCCCGACCAGCTCGCCGCCTTCGCCGCGTACGCCGAGCTGCCGTTTCCCATGCTGTCCGATGAGGATGGTCGGCTGGCGGCGGGGCTGCTGCTGCCGGTGTTCCGGGCGGGCGGGGTGAACCGGTTCAAGCGACTGACGTTGCTGGTCGACCCGACGGCGGTGGTGCGGGCGGTGCAGTTCCCGGTCACCGACCCGGCCGGCTCGGTGCAGGAGATGCTGACAGTGGTCCGTGAGCTCGCCGGGGCCCCCGACTGACGCGGTGGCGTCGATCGGGAGCCCCGGGGCAACAGCCTGCGGGCGTGGCGTCAGGCCGGGAGCGTCCAGCGTTGGTTGGCGCCGGCGAAGCAGTCCCAGATCTGCAGCCGGGTGCCGTCGGCGGAGCTGTTGTCGGTGGCGTCGAGGCACTTGTTCGACTGCGGGTTGCGCAGCGTCCCGTTGGACTGCGCCTGCCAGACCTGCGCGCCGCTGCCGTTGCAGTCCCAGAGTTGGACCTTCGCGCCGTTGGCGGTGGAGCCGCTGGCGATGTCGGCGCACTTGCCGAGGGCGCGCAGCGTGCTGTCGCTGGCCACGGTCCAGGTCTGCGCGTTGGTGCCGTTGCAGGTCCAGAGCTGGATGGCGGCGCCGTTGGCGGTGCTGGCCGAGGCCACGTCGACGCACTTGCCGCCGATCCCGGTGATCCGGCCGGTACGACCGGTCGGCGGCGGGGTGGTGCCGCCCATGATCGTGTCGTACATGGCGCTGACCAGTGAGGTCGAGCCGGTGGTGTCCTGCGACAGCTCCCAGTTCATCACGCCGCCGGCGTTTGCGAGGGCCCACTGCGTCTTGCGCTTGACCGTCGGGACGCCGTTGTAGCACTGCTGGGCCCCGCCGGCGGTGGTGCAGTCCCGGTTGGCGTTCGCCGGGTCCAGCGCGACCAGCGCCGAGTAGGTGTAGTAGCCGGGACGGCTGTAGAACGGGATGCCGAGGACGGCCTTGCTGGCCGGCAGGCCGCGGGCCTTCCACAGGTTGACGCTGTTGATCGACCAGTCGTAGTTCGAGTGCGGGCTGCCGCCGTCGTACGCCATGATGTTGAGCCAGTCGACCTGGTTGAACACGGCCGGCTGCACGCCGTCGACGGAGTAACCCTCGGAGACCACGGCGGCGGTGAGCAGCTTGCCGCGACTGTGCATGGCGGTGCCGAGCTGCGTCATGAGCGCCGTGTAGTTGTTCGCCGAGGCGCCCGGGTCGGGGTATTCCCAGTCCATGTCGACGCCGTCGAGGTTGTACTGGTTGACGAAGTTGACCAGGTTGTTGACGAAGGTGGTCCGGCTGCCGGAGTTGGCCGCGAGGGCCTCGAAGGCCGAGTCGTTGCCGTCGTTCCAGCCGCCGACCGCGATCGACACCTTGACGTTGTTGGCGTGTGCCTGGGAGACCAGCGAGGAGAGTTTGCTCGGGTTTTCCACCGCGCGCAGGCTGCCGTCGTTGTTGGGCAGCACGAACGCGTAGTTGATGTGGGTGAGCTTGTTGTACTGGATGGTGTTGACGTTGCCGGCCCAGGAGGGCATGTAGCCGACGCTCTTGAAGTTGTTCGGCAGCACCACGGCCTGCGCGGCGGTGGAGGTGACGGTGAGGGTGGCACCGGCCGTGGCCAGCGCGAGGAGGCCGGCGGCGAGGGCGCGGCGTAGTGGTGAGGACATCGGGGGCCTTCCCGTGGGCGGGGGACGACACCCGCCCGCGCGGGGTGACGCGGGCGGGGAGTGCGGGACGCAGGTACGGGTGGGCCTCGAGGCAGCCAAATCTTAAAGAGTGTTAACTGTCCGAGTCAATCAACATCGGTGGATTTCTGGCCTGCTGATGTCGATATGGGGTTTGCCCAAACGACCGTTAAGCTGACGGGGTGGGAATCGACGAGCTGTATCCGCCCGATCGGCTGATCGCCGCGCAGCGCGCCACGGCCGCCGCCGGTCTGGACGCCCTGCTGCTCACCCCCGGTTCCGACCTGCGGTACCTGACCGGGTACGACGCCCACGCGGGGGAGCGGCTGACCTGCCTGGTACTGCCCGCCGAGGGCGAGCCGACCCTGATCGTGCCGAGGCTGGAACGCCCCGCGGCGGAGGCGGCCCCGAACACCGGGGTGCGCATCGTCGACCACGTCGACGGCAGCGACCCGTACCCCCTGGTCGTGGCCGCCCTCGACGGCCCGGTCGCGGCGGTCGGGCTCGCCGACCGGATGTGGGCCGAGCAGGTCCTCGGCCTGCGCGCGGCGCTGCCCGACGCCGCGCAACGCCTCGCCGGGGAGGTGCTGCGTGAGCTGCGGATCCGCAAGTCCCCGGCGGAGATCGCGGCGCTCGCCGAGGCCGGCGCGGCGATCGACGAGGTGCACCTGCGGATGGGCGAGTGGCTGCGCCCCGGGCGCACCGAGGCCGAGGTCGGCACCGACATCGCCGCGGCGATCCGCGCCGCCGGGCACGTCAGCGTCGACTTCGTCATCGTGGCGGCCGGGCCGAACGGGGCCAGCCCGCACCACGGCACCTCCGACCGGCCGATCGGCGCCGGCGAGCCGGTGGTGGTCGACATCGGCGGCACGATGCCGTCGGGCTACCGCTCGGACTGCACCCGCACCTATCTGGTGGGTGGGCCGGCGCCGGCCGACTTCCTGGACTACTACGCGGTGCTGCGCGACGCCCAGCGCGCCGCTGTCGAGGCGGTGCGACCCGGAATCACCGGCGCGGCGGCCGACGCGGCGGCCCGGGAGCCGATCGCCGCCGCCGGCTACGGGCCCGCCTTCCTGCACCGCACCGGCCACGGCATCGGGCTCGACGGGCACGAGGAGCCGTACCTGGTGGACGGCAACGACCGGCCCTTGGAGGCCGGGATGGCGTTCTCCATCGAACCGGGCATCTATCTGGCGGGCCGGCACGGCGCCCGTATCGAGGACATCGTCGTCTGCACAACGGACGGCGTGCAACGGCTCAACACCACCCCCACGGAGCTCATCGCGCTATGACTGTCGACCGGATCCTGCCCACCGACGAGGCCCACGACCTGCTGGGTCTCGCCACCGAGCTCGCCGACCGCGAGCTCGCGCCGAAGGCCGCGGCCTTCGAGGAACGCGCCGAGTTCCCCCGCGAGGTGCTGCGGACGCTGGGCCGCGCCGGGCTGCTCGGCCTGCCGTACCCGGAGGAGTACGGCGGCGCGGCGCAGCCGTACGAGGTGTACCTGCAGGTGTTGGAGATCCTGGCCAGCCGTTGGCTCGCGGTCGCCGAGGCGGTCAGCGTGCACACCCTGTCCTGCTATCCGGTGGCGGCGTTCGGCAGCGACGAGCAGCGCAAGCTGCTGCCGGACATGCTCGGTGGCGAGTTGCTGGGCGCGTACTGCCTCTCCGAGCCGCAGGGTGGCTCGGACGCGGCGGCGCTGAGCACCCGGGCCGAGCGCGACGGGGACGTGTACCTGGTCTCCGGCACCAAAGCGTGGATCACCCACGCCCGGACGGCCGACTTCTACAACGTCTTCTGCCGCACCGGCGGGCCCGGCCCGAAGGGGATCTCCTGCCTGGTCGTCGACGCGGGCACGGCGGGCATCACCCCGCAGGCGGCGGAGCGGACGATGGGGCTGCGCGCCTCTCCGGTGGCGCAGATCGCCTTCGACGAGGCCCGGGTGCCGGCGGACCGGCTGATCGGCGCCGAGGGGATGGGCTTCACCATCGCGATGTCCGCGCTGGACTCCGGTCGGCTGGGCATCGCGGCGTGCGCGGTCGGACTGGCCCAGGCCGCCCTGGACTACGCGGTCTCCTACGCCCGGGAGCGGCAGCAGTTCGGGCGCTCCATCATCGACTTCCAGGGGCTGGGGTTCCTCCTCGCCGACGCCGCCACCCAGATCTCCGCCGCCCGCGCGCTGACCCTGGCGGCGGCCCGGCTGCGCGACGCCGGCCGCCCGTACGCGATCGAGGCGGCCAAGGCGAAGCTCTTCGCCACCGACATGGCGATGCGGGTGACCACCGACGCGGTGCAGGTGCTCGGCGGCGCGGGGTACGTGGCCGACCACCCGGTGGAGCGGTACATGCGCGAGGCGAAGGTGTTGCAGATCGTGGAGGGCACCAACCAGATCCAGCGGATGGTGATCTCCCGGGCCCTCGCGAAGGGCTGACGGCGGCGCCCGGTGGCGCGGTCGCGGTGGGTGCGTCACGGCCTGTCGCGGTCCGCCACCCGGGTACCGCGTCGCCGTGCGGCGATTTTCCCGGTAGGTTGCACGCCGTGGAGGAGATCGACCGCGCTATCGTCGCCGCGCTGACCGCCGACGGCCGTCTGTCGTACACCGACCTGGCCGAGCGGGTGGGGCTGTCGGTGTCCGCGGTGCACCAGCGGGTCCGCCGGCTGGAGCAGCGCGGAGTGATCAAGGGGTACGCCGCCCGGGTGTCGTTCGAGGCGTTGGATCTGCCGCTGACCGCGTTCGTGGCGATCCGGCCGTTCGATCCGTCGCAGCCGGACGACGCCCCGGAGCGGCTGGCCCACCTGCCGGAGATCGATTCGTGCTACTCGGTGGCGGGGGAGGACTTCTACCTGCTGCTGGTGCGGGTGGCCAGCCCCACCGACCTGGAGCGGGTGCTGCAGGAGATCCGCACCTCGGCGAACGTCACCACCCGCACGACCGTGGTGTTGTCCACGCCGTACGAGAACCGGCCGCCGAAGATCACCGCTGCGGCACCGAGTCGGTCGCGGTCCCGGGCGCCGGAGGAGCCGGCTGGTTCCACCGCAGGATGACCTGCCGGCCGTGTTCGTGGCCGAGCGCGCTGACCGTGGCGGTGTCCAGGCGTAGCCGCCCACCGGCGGACGGGGGCATGCCGATCCAGCGGGCACCGAGCACCCGCAGGCTGTGCGCGTGCCCGACCAACGCGACGGTGCCCCGGTCGAGCAGCGGGGTGACACGGGCCAGCACCCGGTCGAGGCGTTCGCCCACCTGCGCGGGGGACTCCCCGCCGGGGCAGCCGTCGGTCCAGATGTTCCAGTGCGGATCGTCGTCGTGGATGTCGACGGTGGTGCGGCCCTCGTACTCGCCGTAGTTCCACTCGCTGAGGTCCTCGTCGACGCTGTCGACGGTGAGCCCGGCCAGCTGCGCGGTGCGCAGCGCCCGGGAGCGGGGGCTGGCCAGCACGGTGACGAAGCGCCGGGCGGCCAGGAACGCGGCCAGCGTGCGGGCCTGTCGCTCGCCGTCGGGGGTCAGCTCCAGGTCGGTGTACGAGGTGTGCCGGTGGCTGGCGCTCCAGGTGGTCTCGCCGTGCCGGATCAGCAGGAGCTCTCCCATGCGGCCAGTTAACCATCGTGGGACTGCCCCGACAGTCGACCCCACCACAACCTATCTTCCTAGGACGCCTTACAGGGTGTGCCAACCGGCACCACCGGTTTCAGCACCCGGAGACCGGGCACACGAGCCAGGACAACCGCCAGACCGAGGAGGCGCGATGAGCTTCACCGAGAAGGCAAAGAACAAGGTTGAGCAGATAGCCGGCGCCGCGAGGGAGCGCGTCGGCGATATGACCGACAACGAGCGGATGCGTGGCGAGGGCGCCAGCCAGCAGAGCGACGCGCGCGCCAAGCAGGCCGGTCAGAACGTCAAGGACGCGGGTCGCAACGTGAAGGACTCGTTCACGAAGTGACCTGAGCGGTTCGCGGGTCCCCGGGCGGCGATGCGCCCGGGGACCCGTCGTGCTGTGGGCATTCACGACGACACCGCAGGGGCAGTGAACGGCTTTCGCGTTTGCGATGATCTGCGGCGTGATCCGATCTGGGCTTCGCCCGTTAACTGGCGTACTGGTCGTGGCGGCCATTCTTGGCGGTGCCGGGTGTGAAGCGTCCCGGGTGCCTCCCTCGGGCCAGCCGGTCTTCGTCGGCTCGTCCGCGTCGTCGAACCCATCCGCGCCGTCGGTCGCTGCCTCTTCGGTGGGGCCGTCCGCAGGTGCCGACCCGGCTGTTCCGTCGGCCGGTGTCCCGTCGCCGTCGGCGGTTGCCTCGGTGCCGGGCGCGACGCCGACCGGCACCAGGGCGCCGGTGGTGAACAACGGGCCGCGGACCGGTAACAAGGTCGCGTTGACCTTCGACGCGGACATGACCGACGCCATGCTTGCCAGTCTGCGGGCCGGTCGGGTGAAGTCGTACGCCAACCTGCACATCCTCGACCTGCTGGAACGGGAGCAGGTGCCGGCGACGTTCTTCCTCACCGGAAAGTGGGTGCGGCGCTATCCGGACGTGACCCGGCGGATCGCCGACAACCCGCGCTTCGAACTGGCCAACCACACCTACGGGCACGCGGCGTTCACCACTGACTGCTACGACCTGCCCGCACTGCCGGTCGACGAACTGGCCCGGGACGTGGCGAAGACCTTCGAGGTGATCAAGCCGTACGGGGGTCGGCAGACCCGCTACTTCCGCTTTCCGGGGCTCTGCCACGACGCGGCGGCGTTGGAGGCGTTGGCGCCGTTGGGTGTGACGGTTGTCGACGGGGACGTGGTCAGCGGTGATCCGTTCGCGACCGCGTGGAAGCCGTTGGTGCGCGCGGTGCTGGACCACGTCCGCCCCGGATCCGTGGTGATCATGCATGTGACCGAGGCGAACGCGGCGATGACCGACGAGGCGTTGCCGCACATCCTGGCCGGGTTGCGCAAGCGAGGGCTGGTGCCGGCGCCGTTGTCCGAGGTACTGGGTGAGGCCTGACCGGTGCGCTGACGTCGATTTAGGCGCGCAGGGTGTCGGTCACGAGCATGAGCACCACGACGCCGGTGACGGCGACGAGTTGGGCGGGGGCGGCCAGGGCAGGGCCGACGGCGGTGGTTGCCAGCGCCGCTAGCGCGGTGGTGGGTCGGCTGAGGGGGAGGGGGAGTCGCAGGGCGCGGCGGGTGGCGGTGATGCCGATCAGGTAGAGCGCGACGCCACCACTGAGGGCGAGGGCGGCACCGGGGGTAGCTGGCTCATCGGGATGGGCGACGGCGGCGTGCAGGCCACTGACGGTGGCGATGACCCCGATCAGCAACAGGAAGTGGGGGAGGACGTAGGCGCGGGCTGCCAGCCGGGTGCGAGTGGCCGGTGCGGCGGCGGCGAGGGCAGCTTCGGCGGGTCGCGTGTCGGTGAAGTACGTCCACCACAGGGCGACGGGTAGGGCGAGGGCGAGCACGATCGCGGCGGCCTTTCCGGCGGTGAGATCTTCGGTCGGTACGCCCATGCCGATGGCGACGACGGATTCGCCGAGGGCGACGATGACGAGCAGGCCGTGTCGCTCGACGAAGTGCGCCGGTCGCAGGTGGAAGGCTGCGGGAGCGCCGGTCCAGGAGAGGCGGGGGAGCAGGTAGGGCAGGACGGACTGGGTGAAGACGGCGGCGGCCCAGAGTGCGGGCACGGCGGGGCCGGTGAACGCGGCGGCGGCCAGGACGAGGAGCGCGGCGGCGATGTTGTAGGGAGCGAGTCGGAGTGCGCCGCTGCGGGCGTCGGAGTGAAGGAACAGGATGAGGTGGACGGCGACGACGACGAGGTAGCCGACGGCGAAGAGAGCGCCGGTGTGGGTGAGGGCGTCGGGTAGTGCGACGGCGGTGAGCAGGAAGCCGGCCATGCCGGTGAAGAGCATCAGCCTGGTGGCGTTCCGTCGGGGTGGCAGGTGGTTGTTGAGCCAGGCGTAGCCGGTGTAGAGGTACCAGAGCAGGCCGAAGATCAGGGCGCTGCTTCCGAATCCAGCCCAGTTGCTGTGGGTTTCGAGGGCGCTGGCAAGTTGGGTGACGGTGAGCACGAACACGACGTCGAAAAAGACTTCGTCGAGCGTGACCCCGTCGGCCGTGCCCGTTTCGGGCGCTGTCCTCGGGTGTCCCATGGTGGTGGACGCTAGCCGCAGGCGGTGCACGGCATTCGCGGGTTGGTGATTCTCCTGGGGAGTGCCTGTGGACTGTCACGGTTGGGGGCGCACCGGACATGGAGTGGGTGTGAGCCCCGGGACAGAGCAGGACGAGGACCGATTCCGGCGGGCGTACGCCGAGGATTTCGAGTCGCTGTTGGCGTACGCGTTGCGGCGGGTCGCGCATCCGGAGGACGCGGCGGACGTGGTCGCGGAGACCTTCCTGGTGGCGTGGCGTCGCCGGCAGGACATTCCGGTTGCCGGTGCGGCCCGGCTGTGGCTGTACGGGGTCGCGCGGCGGGTGCTGGCGAATCATCACCGTGGGGGTGTTCGCCGGCAGCGCCTCGGTGAGCGGTTACGCCAGCAGATTGCCGCGTCGGTGACCGATCCGGGCAGTGAGGTGCCGGAGCGGCTTGCCGTTCGGGCGGCCCTGTCGGGTCTGGCCGAGATGGACCGGGAGGTGCTGATGCTGACGGTGTGGGAGGGGCTGCAGCCGCATGAGGTGGCCGCGGTGCTGGGCGTGTCCGCCGCGGCGGTCCGGACCCGGTTGTCGCGGGCGCGGGTGAGGTTGCGGGCGTTGGTCGGCGACGATCCGGGGCCGCCCGGACATGTACTCGACGTACTGACCGCATCCACCCGCAAGGAGGACTGATGAGCACGGAGGAGCGTGCCGACCAGCTGGTTCGGGATGCCGACCCGGGTGGGCTCGGGATGTTGGGGGACCTCGGTGGGGTGAAGCAGACCCTTCTGGAGGACATCGTGTCCGAGTCGTTGGTTCGGCGTACCGTCGGGTCGGCGCCGCGGCGGTTGTGGGTGCGTCGCTTCGCGGGCGTCATGACGGCGGCGGCCGTGCTCGTGAGCATCGTGCCGGCGTCCATGGTGTTGCGGGGGCAGGGCGAGGACGACGCGGTCTCGCCGCTCGTCAGCGCGGGTGCGCGAGCCGGGGCCGTTTTTCCGCCGTCGGCGGTGGAGGCGGCGGAGAGGAGCCCGCGGTTACTGGTCGACCAGACCGGTTGGACGGTGGCGGCGCTGTCCGAGTTCTCCCAGGACTATGGCACTGTCAGGTTTCGCCGGGGTGCGCGGGAACTGGAGATGAACTGGTATCCGGCGTCCGTGTACGCGGACCGGTATGCCAATCAGCGCGAGACGGGGCCGGGAAGGTCGGTGCGGGTGGACGATTGGCCGGCTGATGTGTTTCAGAGCCTCAGCGGTGATTTCACGGTGCTGTTGCGTCCCCGCGACGACCTGGTCGTGGAGATCAAGTCCTCCGAGAACTGGTCGCGGAAGGACCTGGACCGGGTTCTCGCGGCCATCGTTCGGGTGGATGCGCGGACGTGGTTGGCGGTGCTTCCGGCGGAGATGGTCGTGCCGGTGCGGGAGCGGGCGGCGAAGGTGCTCGCCGACGTGCCGTTGCCGCCGGGGTTCGATATGGCCGCGCTGGAGGAGATCGGGGTCAGCGACTCGTACCAGTTCAGCGTGGGGGTGACGTCCCGGGTGGGTTGCGGGTGGATTGAGCAGTGGCGGCGGGCGACAGCGGGCGGGGATGAGGAGGCGGCACGGCAGGCCGCTGAGGCGCTGCGGGGGAGTCACGGCTGGCGGGTGCTGCGGGACATGGATCAGGCCGGTGACTGGCCGGAGGTGTTCTGGAGGTACGCCGACGAGGTCGCGGCGGGGACGTCGCCGACAGGGTACGTCGAGGCCCTGGGCTGCCGGTGACGGGAACGGCGACACCCCCGGGCAGTCTGCTCGGGGGTGTCGCCGTTGGTGGGTCAGTCGTCGCGGTGGTCGTTCCACCACTGCTGGCCGCCCTCGGGGAGGGTGTCGATCGGGTCGTAGTAGGCGTAGCGCTTGTTGAGCGCCTCCAGGTCGGCGGACTCGATGGAGGTGCGGTAGTTCTTGGTCCAGTAGGAGATGCCGCGCTCGCGGTCGTAGTCGGTGAGCATGTGCACCCAGCGCTTGCCGACGAACGGGACGTCGCAGACGATCCGGGGGGTCGCGTAGCCGGGGAGGTAGCCCATGATGTCGTGCTGGAGCTGCTGGGCGTGCCAGACCGGGACCCGCCAGTGTTCGGCGTTGGGGATCATGTCGCACATGTAGAAGTAGTACGGCAGGATCCCGGCTTCGCCTTGCAGGGCGAAGCAGAGGTCGAGCAGTTCCGGGGTGGTGGCGTTGACGCCGCGCATGAGGACGCCCTGGTTGCGGACGTCGCGGACGCCGACGTCGAGGGCGGTCTGGGCGGCCTTGGCGACCAGTGGGGTGAGCGACTGGGCGTGGTTGACGTGGGTGTGGATGGCGAGGTTGACGCCGCGGCGGGCGGCGGTGCGGGCGACGCGCTCCAGGCCTTCGACGACGTCGGGTTGCAGCCAGTGCTGGGGGAGGCCCATGAGGGCTTTGGTGGCGAGCCGGATGTCGCGGACCGTCTCCAGTTCCAGCAGGCGCATGAGGTACGACTCGAGGTTGCGCCAGGGGACGTTGGCCACGTCGCCGCCGGAGACGACCACGTCGCGGACGCCGGGGTGAGCCTTGAGGTAGGCGATGTGGGCGTCGTAGCGGTCGACGGGCTTGAGGGTGAGCTTGAGTTTGTCGACGGCGGGGGTGGAGTTGCCGACGAGGTCCATCCGGGTGCAGTGCCCGCAGTACTGGGGGCAGGTGGAGAGCAGCTCGGCGAGGACCTTGGTGGGGTAGCGGTGGGTGAGCCCTTCGGCGACCCACATGTCGTGTTCGTGGAGGCTGTCGCGGCTGGCGTAGGGGTGTGAGGGCCAGTCGGTGCGGCGGTCGGAGGCGACCGGGATCATGTAGCGGCGGATGGGGTCGGCGAGCAGTGCCTCGGTGGTGGGGGTCGCGAACGGCACCATCGTGTTGATCATCTGGGGTGGCACCAGCATGGACATGGTGGCCAGGGCCTTCTGGTCGGCCTCGAGGTCGGCGTAGAAGGTCTCGTCGATCAGGTCGCCGAAGACGGTGCGGAGCTGCTTGATGTTCTTGACGCAGTTGACGCGCTGCCACTGGGCGGATTCCCACTGGTCGCGGGTGATGTGGCGCCAGCCGGGGAAGCGGGTCCAGTCCGGTTCGACCAGGGGGCGGCGGTGGTATTCGTAGGGCTGCCCGGCGGTCGGTGCGGCGACCGGGGCGTGACGGGGGTGCGGGATGGTGTGGGTCACGGCCCCTCCTCGGTGGTGCGGCTGATCATCGAAGCCCGAAGGCTACTGGAAAATATTCGGTACAGAAACTAGTCTGCCGTAAGTTTTCCCGTTACGCGAGCCTTGACCGGGGCTTCGGGCGGCTGGACAGGGGGAGGTCGGCGTGACGTCACCGGTGGGACTGCACCGCGTCGTGCAACCGGCGGGGGTGCTGCCGCAGGCGGCTTGGCGGCTGGACACGTCGGCGGTGATCGCGCCGAACGAGGTACGGATCCGGGTGCAGCGGCTCAACCTGGACGCGGCGAGCTTCCGGCAGTTGTCGGAGAAGCACGGCGGTGACGGTGACGCGGTCCGCGCCGAGGTACTGGAGATCATTTCGACCCGGGGGAAGATGCAGAACCCGGTGACCGGGTCGGGTGGGATGTTGATCGGCACTGTCGAGGAGGCCGGTCGGCGCTCCCCGTTGGGGCTCAGGGCGGGCCAGCGGGTCGCCACCCTGGTGTCGTTGACGTTGACGCCGTTGGTGATCACCGACGGGTTGGCCCGTTGGGACGGGCGCAGCGAGCAGGTGCCGTGCGACGGGTGGGCGATCCTGTTCGCGCGGTCCATCGCCGCGGTGCTGCCCGAGGACGAGGACCCGCAGTTGTCCCTGGCCGTGCTGGACGTGTGCGGGGCGCCCGCGCTGACCGCCCGGGTGGTGTCGCGCTACGTCGAGGACCGGCGGCGCGCCGGTGACCCGTCGCCGGTGCGGGTCGCGGTGATCGGTGGAGCGGGCAAGAGCGGGTCGCTGTCGCTGGCTGCGGCACGGCGCGCGGGCGCCGCCCGTACCGTCGGGGTGGTGCCGGTGGCGGCGGAGCGCGACGCGCTGACGGCCGCCGGTCTGGCGTCGGTGGTGGCGTTGGCAGACGCCCGCGACCCGGTGGGGTTGTCCACGGCGGTGACCACCGCGCTGGGTGCCCCGGCGGACGTGACGGTGGTCTGCGTGGACGTGCCGGGGTGTGAGCACGGGGCGGTGTTGGCCACCGCGGACGGCGGCACGGTGATTTTCTTCTCGATGGCGACGAGCTTCTCCGCTGCGGCGTTGGGTGCGGAGGGGTTGGCGGCGGACGTGACGATGCTGGTCGGCAACGGGTACGTGCCGGGGCACGCGGAGCTGGCGTTGGGGTTGTTGCGGGCCGAGCCGGGGGTGCGTCAGCTGTTCGCGGCGCGGGTCGCGGCAGACTGAGGTCATGACGAACCCCTCGACGTTGTATCGCGGCGGCGTGCTGCACTGCCCCGCCGACCCGAGTGCGACCGCGCTGCTGGTGTCCGGTGGGCGGATCGCCTGGTTGGGCACCGATGGTGACGCGCCGTCGGCCGACCGGGTGGTGGACCTGGGTGGGGCGCTGGTGACGCCGGCGTTCGTGGACGCGCACGTGCACGCCACCGACACCGGGTTGGCGTTGTCCGGGCTGGAGTTGTCGCGGGTGCGCTCGGCCGGGCAGCTGCTCGACGCGGTGGCCGGGTTCGCGGCGGGTCTGCCGGCGGACGCGGTGGTGCTGGGGCACGGCTGGGACGAGTCGGGTTGGTCGGATCCGACGTTGCCGGACGCGGCGGCGTTGGACCGGGCGGCCGGTGGCCGGCGGGTGTACCTGTCGCAGGCGTCGATCCATTCGGCGTTGGTGTCCTCGGCGATGCTGGCGGCGTGTCCGCAGGCGGCGACCGAGGCCGGGTACGACGCGTCGGGGTGGTTGCGGCGCGACGCGCACCATGTGGTGCGGGCGGCCGCGCAGGGGTCGGTGAGTCGGGCGCAGCGGGTCGCGGCGCAGCGGGTGGCGTTGGCGCACGCGGCGTCGTTGGGCATCGCGGCGGTGCACGAGTGCGGTGGTCCGGAGATCTCCGACGAGGAGGACTTCACCGGTCTGCTGGGCATCTCCGGGGCGGGGTTGCCGGAGGTGTACGGGTACTGGGGTGAGCTGGGTGGCGCGGCGCGGGCCCGGGAGTTGGGTGCGGTGGGCGCCGGTGGGGACCTGTTCGCCGACGGGGCGTTGGGGTCGCGGACGGCGCACGTGTCGCAGCCGTACGGCGACGGTGACGGGTGCGGGCACGGGTACCTGACGGCCGAGCAGGTCCGCGATCACCTGCTGGACTGTGCGGCGCACGGCCTGCAGGGCGGGTTCCACGCCATCGGTGACGCGGCGATCGGCACGGTCCTGGACGGGTTCGCGGCGGCGGCGCGGACGGTGGGGGTGGAGCGATTGCGGGCGGCCCGGCACCGCATCGAGCACGCGGAGATCATGAACAAGCGGTTGATCGCGCGGTTCGTGGAGTACGGGGTGGTGGCGAGCATGCAGCCGGCGTTCGACCGGTTGTGGGGTGGCGCGGGTCGGATGTACGAGGCGCGGTTGGGGTTGGACCGGTCGTTGGAGTCGAACCCGATGGGTGCGATGCACTCGGTGGGGGTGGCGTTGGCGTTCGGGTCGGATTCGCCGGTGACGCCGCTGGACCCGTGGGGGTCGGTGCGGGCGGCGGCGGCGCACCACAACCCGGCGCAGCGGATGGGGGTGCGCTCGGCGTTCGCGGCGCACACCCGGGGTGGGTGGCGGGCGGTGCACCTGGACGTCGAGGGGGTTCTGGCGTTGGGTGCGCCGGCGACGTTCGCGGTGTGGTCGACACCGGCGGGGGTGCAGCGGGGTCTGCCGGTGTTGCTGGCCGAGGACCCGGAGCAGTGGGGTCCGGACGACCCGACGCCGCTGCCGGTGTGTCGGCGTCTGGTGCTGCGCGGTGAGGTCATCTACGAGGAAGGGTCGTCGTGAGCGAGCAGATGAGCGGTGTGGCGTGACCGGCAAGCTTGATCTTGATCCGGTGTTGGTGGCGCGGGCGCGGGAGTTGGCGCGTCGGGCCGGGCAGCCGGTGGTGGACCTGGCTCGCAGCCACACCACCGTGTCGGTGGAGCGGGCGGTGCTGCGGTTGGCCGGGGTGAGCGGCGCCGACCCGGACGGCATTCCGTGGGTGAACCGGCTCGTCGACGCGGTCGCCGCGGACGTCGGGTTGGGTCACGGGGTGGCGGTGCCGGTGTTCGACGCCCTGGCCCGTGAGGGCGGCACCGATGTGACGTTGCTGGCGCAGAAGGCCGCGGCCGGGTCGGTGCGGTTCACCCAGCCGACCGGGCGGGCCGCGACGGCGGCCCGGTCGGCGGCGCGCAGGGCGGTCGGGGCGGGCATCCGGCGCATCGACCGGCGGCGCGCCGAACGGGACCGGCTCATCAAGCGGCACGGGGACCCGAAGCAGCGGCCGTGGATCTACCTGATCGTGGCGACCGGGGACATCTACGAGGACATTCCGCAGGCGCAGGCGGCGGCGCGGGCCGGCGCGGACGTGATCGCGGTGATCCGTTCGACGGGGCAGTCGCTGCTGGACTACGTGCCCGAGGGCGCGACCCGGGAGGGTTTCGCCGGCACGTACGCCACGCAGGAGAACTTCCGGTTGATGCGCGCGGCGTTGGACGAGTCGTCGAAGGAGTTGGGACGCTACGTGCGGTTGACCAACTACGCGTCGGGGTTGTGCATGCCGGAGATGGCGACCCTGGCCGGGTTGGAACGCCTCGACATGATGTTGAACGATTCGATGTACGGGATCCTGTTCCGCGACATCAACCCGGTGCGTACGTTCGTCGACCAGCGGTTCTCCCGGCAGGTGCACGCCCGCGCCGGGATCATCATCAACACCGGTGAGGACAACTACCTGACCACCGCCGACGCCGTCGACGAGGCGCACACGGTGACGGTGTCGCAGCTGCTCAACGAGTTCTTCGCGCACGAGGCGGGGTTGGCGGACTGGCAGTTGGGTCTGGGCCACGCGTTCGAGATCAACCCGGAGGTGCCGGAGTCGTTCCGGCTGGAGTTGGCGCACGCCCTGCTGGCCCGGGAGTTGTTCCCGGACGCGCCGCTGAAGTGGATGCCGCCGACGAAACACATGACCGGTGACGTGTTCCGGGGCAACCTGCTCGACGGGTTCTTCAACCTGGCCGGTGCGCTGACCGGTCAGGGGATCCTGCTGGTGGGGATGATGACCGAGGCGGTGGTGACACCGTGGTTGTCGGATCGGGACATCGCCCTGCAGAACGTGCGCTACGTGCTGGGCGCGGCCGGTGGGCTGCACGAGGACTTCGTGCCGGCGCCGGGCGGGTTCATCCGCCGCCGCGCCAACCAGGTCCTCGGTGAGGCGCTGGACCTGTTGGAACGCATCGGGGAGCAGACGTTGCTGACGGCGATCGCCGAGGGCACCTTCGGGATCATGAAGCGGCCCGCGGACCGGGGCAAGGGCCTCGACGGGGTCGCCGCGCACGAGGCCGACTACTGCAACCCGGCCACCGACATCCTGGAGGCGGCGGCGTGAGCGAGCGTAGCGAGCGAACCGGCCAGCACAGCAGTCCCGCGCTCACGCCGCCGGCGCGAAGCGGCGGCGGCGTGAGCAAGCAGATCGTGCGCCCGTACGGGGACACCACCGGTGACGGGATGGTGCAGGTGTCGTTCACCTTGCCGGTGGCGCATGACAAGCGGGCCGAGGGCGCGGCGGTGCAGTTGGCCAACAAGATGGGCATCGACCCGGCGATGGTGGTGCACGCCAAACCGATGGGTGACGGGTTCACCTTCTTCGTCGTCTACGGGCGGGTGAACCACCTGGTCGACCTCGACGCCGTGCAGGTGGTGGAGCGTGATTTCGCGTTGCTGTCGGCGAAGGACGTCAACACGGTGATCAAGCAGCGGTTGCGGCGCAAGCTGTCGGTGGTCGGGGCGTGCATCGGCACCGACGCGCACACGGTGGGCATCGACGCGATCCTCAACGTCAAGGGCATCGCGGGGGAGAAGGGCCTGGAGTACTACCGGGAGTTGAAGGTCACCAACATGGGTGCGCAGGTCAGCGTGCCGGAGTTGGTGGAGACCGCCCGGGCGGAGAAGGCCGACGCGGTGTTGGTGTCGCAGGTGGTCACCCAACGCGACGCGCACCTGCACAACACCCGGGAGATGTCGGCGGCGTTCCGGGAGGCGATGCCGGCGGGGCGGCGGCCGCTGCTGATCGTCGGTGGTCCCCGCTTCGACGAGACGATGACCGACGAGTTGGGCGTGGACCGGATCTTCGGTCGGGGCACCACGCCCGGCGAGGTGGCCAGCTACCTGGTGCACGCTCTGATCACGCAACGGAAGGCGATGGCATGACCGACGCACGGCTCGGGTTGACGGTGACGCACCGGCGGTATGTGCCGTACTCGCACGCCCACTACGGCGGGAACCTGGTCGACGGGGCGTACGCGCTCGGGTTGTTCGGTGACGTCGCCACCGAGGTGTGCATCCGCACCGACGGTGACGAGGGGCTGTTCGCCGGGTACGCCGACGTGCGCTTCCACGCGCCCATCCACGCCGGGGACGTGGTGCAGGTGACCGCGCAGGTGTCGCGGGTGGGCACCCGCAGCCGCACCCTGGAGTTGAGCTGCGCGGTGGTGTGCCGGGGTCGCCCGGACCGTTCCGCGTCCGCCGCGGAGGTCCTCGACCCGCCGATCGTGGCGGTCACCGCGACCGGCACCGTGGTCGTCCCCGCCGCAGTCGGTCGCGAGGAATGAGCCAGGGTCGCGAGCCCCGCGGTCGCGGACCGGGAGAGCCCGCGACACTGGCGGTCTGCGCCGACGTCGGTTCCACGTACACGAAGGTGGCAGTGGTGGACCTGGCCGCCGGTGTCCTCGCCGGTGCGGCGTCGGCGCCGACCACTGTCGGCACCGACGTGCTGCACGGCCTGGACGCCGCGGTGGCGGCGGCCACCGCCGGGCTGCGGGTGGGTGACGTGCCGTGGTACGTGTGTTCGTCGGCCGGGGGTGGGTTGCGGCTGGCCGTGATCGGCTATGAGCCGTTGGTCACCGCGCAGGCCGGGCGGCGGGTCGGGTTGTCCGCGGGCGCGCACGTGGTGCACGTCGCGGCGGGTCGGCTCGGCGCGGCCGACCTGACGGCGTTGCGGGCGGCCCGACCCGATGTGGTGCTGCTCGTCGGCGGCACCGACGGCGGTGACGCCGACACGATCACCCACAACGCGACCCGGCTGGCCCGGGCCCGGTGGCGCCGGCCCGTGGTGTACGCGGGCAACGCCGACGTGCGCGAGCAGCTGACCGGGTTGCTGGGCGACGCCGGGGTGCCGGTCACCGCCGCCGACAACGTCCTGCCGCGCATCGGGGTGCTCGCCCCGGATTCGGCGCGCTCGGCGATCCGCGCGGTGTTCCTGCGTCACGTCATCGGTGGTAAACGACTGTCCAGGGGCACCCGGTTCGCGCGGCTGGTGCGGGCGGCCACCCCCGACACGGTGCTCACCGGTGTGGAGGTGCTCGCCGACACCCTCGGTGGTGATCTCGCCGTCGTCGACGTGGGTGGGGCCACCACCGACGTGTACTCGGTGCTCACGCCCGACGAGCGGGCCACCGGGCCGGGCCGGGAGGTCGCCGGCAGTCTGTGGCGGGCCCGCACCGTGGAGGGCGATCTGGGGATGCGGTGGAGCGCCCCCGGGGTGGTGCGCGCCGCCGTCGAGGAGCGGCTGCTCGCCGGGGACGAGTCCGACGACCTGGCGGCCGCCGCGGCGCGTCGGGCGGGCGACCCGGCGTTACTGGCCGTCGACGACGTCGAGCGGGCCGTGGACCGGCGCATCGCCACCCTCGCCGCGACGGTGGCGCTGCGCCGGCACGCCCGGGGCGCGGCCACCGGTGAGCGGGCCGGGCGGGACCTGCGCGACGTGCGGCTGCTGGTGGGCTCCGGTGGGGTGTTGCGGCACGCCCCGGCGGACATGTCCGGGCAGGTGCTGTCGGCGGTCCTGGCCGATCACGCCGGCGGGTGGGCGCTGCCGCGCGCCGCCGCGGCGGTCGTCGACGCGGACTACGTGCTGGCCGCCGGAGGGCTGCTCGCCGAGGAACACCCGGCGGCCGCGAGGGCGCTGCTGCGTCACCATCTGCGTACGCAGTGAGACTCGCCGACCGACACGCCGTGTCGCAACACACGACAGGCCGGGTGCGGGTTGACAACCGACGGGGGTCGGCACGTACCGTCTTTGAGTCCTACCACGGGAAGCGGCTGTTGTTCGCTTCGTCCCTTCGTCCGCTGGCCGAGCGACATGTTTCAGCGTCATCGTCGCGGCGGCCAGGTCCAGCGGGCGGGGGTCGGCGGGGCGGCGCGAACCGGCCGCGGTTACCGGTGTACGGGCAGGGTGAGGTGCACGGCCAGTAGACAACGGCCCGGCGGGGGCAGCCAGTCCACGTCCGGTCGGTCCGAAGGTCGTCGTGCCCCATCCTCGCCACACCGGCCGGGAAGGGCCTGGGAGCATCGGGGCGCGGCGTCAGCCGCGCCCCGATTTCATCCCCCCACCCTCACGCCACGCCACTCCCACTTGCGGCGATCTTGCGGTTTCGGTCGTCGACGTGGGCGGGAATGCCCCTTGTGTCGGCACGGAAAGCGCAAGATCGGCGAGCGGGGGTCCCGGCCGGCGGGACCATCAGGCGGGTAGCCTTCGCCGGGTGATCGAGGTGAAGCTGCGGTGACGATGCTGGACCAGGATGAAACCCGCACCCCCCGGGTGACCGGCGCGCCGGTCGTCGCGGGTCGGCCGCTGCCGCTACGGGTCGCTGTGCCCCTGGCCGTGGCCGCCGGGCTGGCCCTGCTGGTGGCGTTCCCCCCGTACGGGGTGTGGCCGCTCGCGCCCGTCGGGGTGGCGTTGCTGGCCGCCGCCGTACACCGGCGGCGGATGCGCGCCGGCACCGGCCTGGGCTTCCTGACCGGTGTGGCGTTGTTCGCCCCGCTGCTGGCCTGGACGAACCTGCACACCGGTTACCTGCCGTGGGTGCTGCTGTCGTTGCTGCAGGCCGGCTACCTGGCGCTGCTGGGCGCCGCTACCGCCTGGGTGTCGCCGCTGGCCGACCGGGGCCGCTGGGCGTGGCCGGCGCTGACCGGGCTGCTCTGGGTGGGCCAGGAGGCGCTGCGCGACCGCACCCCGTTCGGCGGGTTCCCCTGGGGGCGGCTCGCGTTCAGCCAGGACGAGTCGCCGCTGCTGCGCCTGGCCGCGCTCGGCGGCGCGCCGGTGGTCACCTTCGCCGTCGCCCTCGTCGGCGGCCTGCTGGTCACCGCCGGCTGGCGCACCGTCAGCACCCTGCGCCGCACCACCCCCAACGGCACCGGCCCGAGCACCCACACGGCCGACACCGCGGACACCGCGGACACCGACAGCGATCAGCTCGACGGCCCCGCCGACACCAACCCCACCACCGCCGCGCCGTCCGGCGGCGGTTCGGCGCGGCGGTGGACGCCGGTCGTCGTCCCCGCGGTCGTGGCCGTCGCGCTGACCGCCGGTGCCCTGCTCGTGCCGGTCGCCTCCGCCGGGTCCGGCGCCACCGTCACCGTGGCGATCGTGCAGGGCAACGTGCCGCGGCTGGGCCTGGACTTCAACGCCCAACGGCAGGCGGTGCTCAACAACCACGTCGACGCCACCATCGAGCTGGCCGGGCGGGTCGCCGCCGGGCAGCAGCCGCGCCCCGACGTGGTGGTGTGGCCGGAGAACTCCAGCGACATCGACCCGCTGCGCAACCCCACCGCCGGTGCCCGGATCTCCCAGGCCGCCGACACCATCGGCGCGCCGATCCTGGTCGGCGCGGTGCTACTGGGCCCCGACGTCGGGCAGGTCCGCAACGCCGGCATCCTGTGGCGCCCCGGCACCGGCGCCGACATGGAGCAGCTGTACACCAAACGCCACCCGGTGCCGTTCGCCGAGTACGTGCCGCTGCGGGACGTGGCCCGGATGGTCAGCAAGCAGGTCGACCTGATCCGCAACGACTTCGTGCCCGGAAGCACCCCGGGCGTGGTACGCGCCGGCCCCGCCGTGCTCGGTGACGTGATCTGCTTCGAGGTCGCCTACGACGAGGTGGTCCGGGACACCGTCACCGGCGGCGCGCAACTGCTGGTGGTGCAGACCAACAACGCCACGTTCAACGTGGCGGAGGCCCGCCAGCAGTTGGCCATGGTGCGGTTGCGGGCGGTGGAGCACGGCCGGCCGGCGTTGATGGCCTCCACTGTCGGTGTGTCCGGGTTCGTCGCACCCGACGGGCGGGTAAGCGATGCCACCGGGTTCAACACCCGGGAGGTCGTGGTGCGGCAGGTGCGCCTCGACGACGGACGCACCCTCGCCACCCGCCTCGGTTGGTGGCCGGAGGTGACGCTCGCCGCGCTGGCCGCGGCGGCCCTGGTCGGCGCGGCGGTGCTGCGCCGACGGCGGGTCATGCCCGGATAGCAACAGCCGGTACGCCGGCGGGAGCGGAGGAACCGTGATCCAGGCGACCGATACGATCCGACGCCCGGACGAGGTGCCCGGGGTGGGCCGGGTGCTGGTGGTGATCCCCACCTACAACGAGGCCGACAACATCGCCGCGATCGTGGGCCGGGTCCGGCGCGCCGCCCCGGCGGTGCAGGTCCTCATCGCCGACGACAACAGCCCCGACGGCACCGGCGCGATCGCCGACGCCCTCGCCGACGGTGACGCGCACGTGCAGGTGCTGCACCGCCAGGGCAAGCAGGGCCTCGGCGCGGCGTACCTGGCCGGGTTCGGGTGGGCGCGCGAGCGCGGCTACCAGGCGGTCGTGGAGATGGACGCCGACGGCTCGCACGCCCCGGAGGACCTGCCGGCGTTGCTGGACGCCGCCCGCGACGCGGACGTGGTGATCGGCTCCCGGTGGACCAGTGGCGCGCGGGTGCTCAACTGGCCGCTGCGGCGGCTGCTGCTGTCGCGCTGCGGCAACCTGTACGCGCGGCTGGCGCTGGGCATGCCCGTCTCGGACGCCACCGGTGGCTACCGGGTGTACCGGACCAGCGCGTTGGACGCGATCGACCTGGAGTCGGTGACCTCGCAGGGCTACTCGTTCCAGGTGGAGCTGTCGCGGCTGGCGCACCGGGCCGGGGTGCGGATCGTGGAGGTGCCGATCACGTTCGCCGAGCGGGAACGCGGCGACAGCAAGATGAGCCCGAAGATCGTGGCGGAGGCGCTGTGGCGGATCACCGCCTGGGGGGTGCGGGACCGACGCCAGTCGGTACGCCGCGGCCTGCACGGCACCGCCACCGGTCAGGCCCGGTGGCCGTGAGCGCGGTCGTGTCATGCTGGATGAGCGGACCACGTCCGTGGTGTCCGCAGGAATGGCGATGAGGTGAGATGCGCCGAGGACTGAGGTTCGTACCGTTGGCCCTGTTGCTGGCGGTGGTGCTGGAGCTGGCGGTGTTCGTCGGCGTGGGACGGGCGCTGGGGTTCGGCGCGGCGGTGTTGCTGGTGTTCGCCGCGTCCCTGCTGGGTCTGGTGCTGCTGCGCCGCGAGGGGATGCGCGCCTGGCGGGGGTTCCGTTCCGCAGCGGCGGCCGGGCAGCCCCCCGGCGGGCAGGTGACCGACGGCCTGGTGGGGTTGGCGGGCGCGTTGTTGCTGGCGGTGCCCGGCCTGGTCAGCGGGCTGGTCGGGGTGTTGCTGCTGGTGCCGCCGGTGCGTCGGCTGGCCCGCGCCGGGGTGCGCCGCGCCACCGAGCGGCGGGTGTCGTCGATGGTCGCCGGTGACCTGTTCGGGCCGCGCACGGTGCGGGTGCGCCAGGGTGCGCCGCAACCGACCCCGCAACCGGAACAGCCGGTGGTGGTCGACGGCGGTCGGGCCATCGAGGGTGAGATCGTCGAGCCCGGTCGGCACTGACACCGCCCATCAGACACGGCGACGCCCCCGGGGGTTTCCCCGGGGGCGTCGCCGTTGTGTGTCGTGCGGCTCAGGCGCGGCCGCGGCGGGTCCGAACCTCCTGCAGGCGCTCCTCCAGGATGTCCTCCAGCTCGGCGATCGAGCGCCGCTCCAGAAGCATGTCCCAGTGGGTACGCGGCGGCTTGGCCTTCTTCTGCTCCGGCTCGCTGCCGTCGACGAGTCGGGCGACGCTGCCGTCGAACTTGCATTCCCAGGTCGTCGGGACCTCGGCGTCGACGGCGAACGGCACCTCGAACTGGTGGCCCTTGGCGCAGAGGTACTCGCGGGTCTGACGCGGCGCGAGCTCCGTGTTGCGGTCGGATTCATAGCTCACCGCGCCAAGGCGGCTTCCGCGCAGCATACGCTCGCCCATGATCGACTTCCCCTCGTTCGTGGTGCTGGTCTTCTGGGTGTAACGGTGCGTCCCCGCCGCGCCATTCCCGCCCGAGGGCGTGAGGCGTCCACGGGTGGGCCGGGACCAAGGGTAGCCGGCCGGGACGGTCACCCGGTGAGGCGATCCCCAGGCGAGTCGCGACAACGGTGCGTGTGCGCGGCCACCGGGGAGGTTAACCGCGCAAGCTTACCGAAGGTTGCGCCACGATGCTCAAGTCGTGTCGCCGGGAGTGCCGGCACCGAGCCGGGCCAACGCCAACGCCAGGTCACTGACCTGGTCGCCGAGCTGCGCCACCCGCCGCTGGGCCAGATCCCGGTCGGCCTCGGCGGCGTCGAGCCGTACCGTCAGGGCGGTGCGGTGCCCCTCGGCGGTCGCCGCGGCCTGCCGGGCCACGCTCAGCTCGGCGGTGAGCGTGTCGCGGTGGGCGGCCACGGCGGTCAGCTCCGCGCGCAGCCGCGCGGCCAGCTCCGCGGCCTCCTGCCGGGCCTCGTCGGCCTGCCGGGCGGCGACCTCGGCGCGGTCGCGGGCCCGGTCGGCCTGCTCACGCGCCCGGGCCGCGTCGGCGGCCTCCGCCCGGGTACGCGCCGCGTCGGCGCGGGACTGCTCGATCTGACGCCGGACGTCCTGCACCTCGGCCTGCCACCGCCCGGCCCGCTCGGTCGCGTCGGCGGCGGCCCGGGTGGCCCGCTCAGCCTCGGCGCGCACCGCGTCGCGTTCCACGACGAGATCGGCGACCCGCTGCCGCTCGGCGTCGCGTTGCGCGCGCAGGTCCCGCACCTCCGCGCGGGCCTGGTCGCGGTCGCGTTCGGCCTGCACACGCAGCGCCTCGGCGGCGCTGGCCGCGTGGCGCGCCTGGTCCCGGGCGTCCTCGGCGTGTTGTGCCCGCTCGTCGGCGGCGGTGGCCTGCCGGTGCGCCAGCTCGGCGCGCTGACGGGCGGCGTCGGCGTCGGCGCGGGCGTCGCGGGCCTGCTCGCGGGCGCGCGTCGCGTCGGCCGCCGCGGCCTCGGCGTCGTCGCGGGCCTCGTCACGTTCGGCCTGCGCCGCCGCGATCTCGGTGGCGGCCTCCGCGCGGGCCTGGGCGAGCTGCCGCTGCACACCCACCGGGGACAACTCGGCGTGCAGCGACTCGGTCAACGTCTCGACGATCTGGTCGAGCCGGTCCACCGCCTCCCAGGTGCGGGCCACCTGCCCCGGCAGGCCGGGGGCGTTGCGGTGCCGCATCCGGCTGTTGCGGGAGGCGCGCTGGCAGGCGCCGTCGTTGTCGCGGCAGTAGCGAAACGGTCGACCCGCGCCGACACGCTGCGGCACCGGCGCTCCACAGTGGGCGCAGGGACGGGTCTCGGTGGTGGCGGGCTGGGCGTCCATCGAGGGCGAAGTCTAGTGCCGGCCGCTCAGGTCGTCGTCCGGGCCGTCGCGTCCAGGGTGTAGCGGCGTTGCAGCAGCAGCGCCGCGAGCATCGCCACCGCCGGCAGCAACCCGAAGCCGTAGCGGACCGCCGCGAGCGCGGCGTCCGGCTGCACCGGCGACTCACCGGCCGTCGAGGCCACGAAACCACCCACGGCCAGGCACAACGCGTACGCGTACGGGCCCAGCGCCGCGCCGGTGGCCTCGGTTGCCGTCCACACCCCGGTGTAGGTGCCGGCCCCGGTGCCGCCGGTGTCGGAGCTGGCGGCGCGGATCACGTCGGGCAGCATCGAGAACGGCAACAGTTGCATGCCGGCGAACGCCACCCCGAGCACCGCCACCGCGGCGATCAGCACCGGCAGGCCGGCCGGTCGGCCCACCGCCAGCACCAGCGAGCCGACGGCGAACGCGCCCTGCGCGCCGAGCAGCGCCCGCTGCTTGCCGACGCGTCGCGCCACCACCAGCCAGAGCGGGGTGACCAGCAGCGCCGGCGCCACGAACGCGGCCACCAGCACCGTGGTCAGGCCGGGCGCGCGCAGCTCGTACTCGGCGTAGTAGGGCACGCCGGCGAGCACCAGGTGGGTGGTGGTGGACATCGCCAGGTACGCGGCGACCAGCCACCGGAACTGCGCATCGCGCAGCGCGACGCGCAGCGCCCGCCACCCGCCGTGCCCGGCCGGGGTCCGATCCGCCGCGGAGCCGCGCAGGCGGGCGATGCCGGCGACACCGACCAGCATGGCCACCAGCATCCCCACCGCGAGGATCACGCCCATGCGTTGGTAGCCGCCCCGGGTCGCGGCGTCGCCGCCGGTGAGCAGGGGGGCCAGCAGCCCGGAGACCAGGATGCCCAGGGTCAGCACGACCATCCGGAAGGCCATCAGCCGGGTGCGTTCGTGGTAGCCGATCCGCAGGTCGGCGGGGGTGGCCAGGTAGGGGACCTGGTAGGCGGCGAAGAGCAGGTTGCCGGCGATGAAGAACACCGCCACCCACGCGGCGGCCGGTGCTCCGGTCAGGCCGCCGGGCACGGCGAAGAGCGCGGCGAACGCGATCGGCAGGGCGCAGCCGAGCAGCAGCAGGCGACGCCGGTCGCCGCGGCGGGTCTGTTCCACGTCGGCGCGGTGCCCCACCCACGGGTGCAGCAGCACGTCGGCGATCTTCGGCAGCAGCAGCGTCAGGCCGGCCAGCCACGGGCCGACGGCCAGCACGTCGGTGAGGAAGTACAGCAGCAGCAGGCCGGGCACCGTCACCCAGACACCCATGCCGAGGGAGCCGGCGGCGAAGCCCGCCAGTGGGCCGCGGGGCAGTGTCGCGTCGGTGGCGGCCGCCGGCCGCCGGTCCAGCCCGGTCATCGCCGCATCCTCTCCGCAATCCAACGGTTGCTGGATTCTAGGGGCAGAATGGCGTCATGACCATGCCCCGCCGCCGCCCGGGTCGGCCCCGCCGCGACGAGACCCGGCCGACCCGCGAGGTGGTGCTCACCGCGGCGACGGCGCTCTTCGCCGAGCGGGGTTTCGACGCCGTCGGGTTGCGGGAGGTCGCCGCCGCCGCCGGGGTCGACGTCGCCACCGTCGCGCACCACACGGGCACGAAGGCGGCCCTCTACGACGCGTGCTTCGCCCGGGTGTTCGCCGCCGAGCAGGAGGTGCTGACCGCGGCCGCCGAGCAGGCCCGCGCGGCTGTCGACGCCGGTCCGGACGCGGCGCGGCGGGCCCTGCACGAACTAGTCGACGTCTTCGTCGACTTCCTGGAGGACCGCCCCGAGACGACCGCGCTGTGGCTGCGGCGCTGGTTGGAGCCACAGCGGCACGGCGAGCTCGACAAGCGTTACTCCGAGCCGTTGTACCGGCTGGTCGGGCAGCTGCTCACCGCCGCCGCGGCGGCGGGCGCCCTGGATGAGCCGACTCCCCACATCACCGTGCGGAGCCTGGTGTGGGCCACCCACGGGCACGTGGTGGCGTTGGCCGCTGGCGCGCCCGGCGCCCGGGAACGGCGCGAGTTCCGGACGTTCGTGCACCGGATGCTCGACGGGCTGTACGGGCCGCCGGCCCCTTGACGGGTCGCCGTCGCCCGACGATTATCCATCGGACGTTGGATTTAGTGGGGGCGGGGCGATGGGCGCAGCACAGCGGGTGGCGGTGATCGGCGCCGGTGCCGCCGGGCTCGCCGCGGTCAAGGCACTACGGGACGCCGACGTGCCGACGGTCGGCTTCGAGGCCGCCGAGCAGGTCGGCGGCCTCTGGGTGTACGGGGCACCCGACTCACCCGCGTACCGCACGCTGCACCTCAACACCAGCCGCGGTCGTACCCAGTTCGCCGACCACCCGATGCCCACCGACTGGCCGGACTACCCCGACCACCGGCGCGTCGCCGGATACCTCGCCGACTACGCCGCCCGCTTCGGGCTGGCCGACACCATCCGGCTTCGGCACACCGTCGAGCGGGTCACCCGCAACCCCACCGGCACCTGGACGGTGGCCGCCACCGGCCCGACCGGCCCGGTCGAGGTCACCGTCGACGCCGTTGTCGTCGCCAACGGGCACAACCGGGTGCCCCGGCTGCCGGATCCCGGCTACCCCGGCGCCTGCACCGCCGAGCAGATGCACAGCCACGACTACCGGGGCCCGGAGCAGCTGGCCGGCAGGCGGGTCCTGGTCGTCGGCGGCGGGAACTCCGCGATGGACATCGCCGTGGACGCGTCGTACGCGGCGGCCCGCACCCTGCTGTCGTTGCGCCGGGGCGTCTGGGTGGTGCCGAAGTACCTGCTGGGTCGCCCCTCGGACACCCTCAACGGGGCGTTGGCCCGCCGACTGCCGTGGCGGCTGCGTCAACGCGTCAGCCAGACGATGCTGAGCGCCACCGTCGGCAACCCGGCCCGCTACGGGCTGCCCGCGCCGACGCACGGCTTCCTCCAGGACCACCCGACGCTCTCCGACGGGTTGCTGTCGCGGCTGACCCACGGCGACGTCGAGGCCCGCCCCGGCGTCGCCGCCCTCGACGGCGACCGGGTGGAGTTCACCGACGGCCGCAGCGACACCGTCGACCTGATCATCTGGTGCACCGGCTACCGGGTGGACGTGCCGTTCCTCGACCCGGCGCTGCTCGCCGGCGGCGCCGACACCCTGCCGTTGTACCGGCACGTGTTCCACCCCGACGCCCCCGGACTGAGCTTCGTCGGGTTGATGCAGTCCACCGGTTCCGCGTTCCCGCTGGTCGAGGCGCAGGCCAAGCTGATCGCGGCGCACCTCGCCGGCCGGTACGCGCTGCCGGACCCGGACCGGCAGCGCGCCGTGTGCCGGGCCGAACTACGGGCCGCTACCGCCCGGTGGGGTCAGCGCCGCCCGGCGATGCGGGTGGACTTCGACGTCTACCTGGCCGAGCTGGCCCGGGAGCTGACCGCCGGGGCCCGCCGCGCCCGCTCCGGCGCGCCGTCCTCGGTGCGGGCACCCCGGTGAGCGGCCGATCGCTGGCCGGCCGGCGGGTGCTGGTCACCGGGGCGAGCGGGACGTTCGGCCGCCACCTCGGCGCGGCGCTGAGCGCGGCCGACGCCCGGGTGGTGGGGCTCGACCTGCACGCCCGCCCCGACGACGACGTGCCGGTGCTCGGCTGCGACCTGACCGACCCGGACGCCGTACCGGCGGCGGTGCGGGCCGCCGTCGACCGGCTCGGCGGGCTTGACCTGCTGATCAACAACGCCGGGGTCGGTGGTCCCGCGCCGGCCGAGTTGCCTCCCGACGAGGTGGTCCGCCGGCAACTGGAGGTCAACCTGCTGGCCGCCTGGCGCACCACCGCCGCCGCGCTGCCCGCACTGCTCACCACCCGCGGACGGGTGATCTTCGTGGCCAGCCGGATGGCGGTGCTGCCGCTGCCGCTCGCCGCCGCGTACGGGGTGAGCAAACGGGCACTGGTCGCCTACGCCGACGCGCTGCGCCACGAGGTGGGCACCCACGTCGGGGTGAGCGTCGTCTACCCGAGCATGGTCGCCTCACCGATTCACGACAGCACCGCCGAGGCCGGGCTGTCCCTGCGGGGGGTGTCCCGCCCCGAGCCCGTCGAAGGGGTGGTCGCGGCGATCCTGCGGACCGCCACCGCCCGGCGGGCGCCCCGGGATGTGGCGACCACCGCCCGTGGTCGGCTGGAGATGGCCGTCGGCCGGCACGCGCCCGCGCTGGCCGACCGGCTGGTGCGTCGTACCCTCGCCGCCCGGCTCGCCGCCGGTGACCTGGACGCCGCGCCGCTGGCCGCCGGGATGGTCGACCGGCACCGCGGGGCCGCCCGGAGGTCGCCGGAAACCGGCGACAGGTAGCCGAGGCGGGCAGCGGTTCGCGCGTGACAGTGCCGGCGCGATCAGAAATGATCCACCAGGTCGTCAGCTCTGTTGGCCACTCGCACCGCTGGAAGGATGCTGACATGACCGACGCCACCCGGTTGGACGCCGACGAGACCGATCTTCTCGCGGCGGTCCGCGCGGGAGATCCCGCGCGGTTCGCGCTCCTGACCGAACGCCACCGGCGTGAGCTGCACGTGCACTGCTACCGGATGCTCGCGAACTACGAGGACGCCCAGGACATGACGCAGGAGACGTTCCTGCGCGCCTGGCACAAGCGGGAGTCCTTCCGGGGCCACGCGGCAGTACGGACCTGGCTGTACCGGATCGCGACGAACGCCTGCCTCGACTTCCTGAAGAAGCCCACCAACCGGGCACCCGCACCGTCCGCGCTGCCGGACGCCGACTCCGAGGTGATGTACCTGCAGCCGTACCCCGACCAGATGCTCCCCGAGGACCCGCAGGAATCGGTGGTGGCGCGGGAGACGATCGAGCTGGCGTTCATCGTCGCCGTGCAGCACCTACCACCGCGCCAGCGGGCGGTGTTCATCCTGCGCGACGTGCTCGGCTGGCCGGCGTCGACGGCCGCCGACGCCCTGGAGCTGACCGTCGCGTCGGTGACCAGCGCACTGCAGCGGGCCCGCGTGACGATGCGCGAGCAGCTGCCCGACCGCCGCCTCGACTGGCGCAGCCCCGCCACCCACGAGCTGTCGAGCGACGAGCGCGGCGCGGTGAGGTCGTACATCCGCGCGCATGAGCGCAACGACCTCGACGGGCTGATGTCCCTGCTGCGCGACGACCTGCGCTTCGCGATGCTGCCCGACCCGGGCACCGTGACCACGACGGCCGGGGACGCGGTGGACGGCTGGATCTCCGGTGGGCTCTTCCAGCGCGGGCACGACGACTGGCGCGGTATCACCACGACGGTCAACCGCATGCCAGCCGCCGCGCTCTACCTCCGCGCCCCCGGCGACTCGCAGTACCGGCTGTTCGCCATCGCCGTCCTGCACATCGTCGACGGGAAGATCGCCGAACTCACCGGCTTCGACGCCACCGACAAGCCGTGGCTGGACCTGGCACCGACACTGTGATCACAGATCCACGCACGGGCCGGGGCAGGTGACCGTTGCTATCGCCTCGTCTCGTACCGGGCCAGCGCCACACCGCCCGGGAACGTCCGCGTCTCCACCAGGTTCAGGTTCACCCAGCTGTCGAGTGCGCTGAAGAGCGGCTTGCCGCCGCCCAGCAGCACCGGGTGGGTCACAACCTCGAATTCGTCGACCAACCCGGCCCGCATCACCGCGCCAGCGAGCGTCACGCCACCAACCCTCATCGGCCCGCCGTCCTCGGCCTTGAGCCGGGTGATCTCGGCGACCGCGTCGCCGGTGACCAGCCGGGTGTTCCAGTCGACCTTGTCGATCGTCGAGGAGAACACCACCTTCGGCGTGTCCCGCCAGTTCCGCGCGAACTCGACCTGCGCCGGGGTGGCACCCGGCTGCTGGTCGCCGGTCGGCCAGTAGGAACTCATCATCTCCCACAGCTTGCGCCCGTACAGGAACAGCGCGATCGCCCGTTCGCGGTCGAGCCACCACTGGAACAGCTCGTCGGTCGGCCCGCTCCAACTGATGTCGTCGCCCGGCGCGGCGACGTAACCGTCCAGTGTCGCGTTCATGCCGAAGATCAGTTTCCGCATCGTGTCAGCCTCTCGTCAGTCGATCTCACCCGTACCGACGAGCGCGACGCGGAAACCTCATCGGTGCGTCGCACTGGCGAGCGGCGCACCCGTGGCCCGCTCTGCCGGACGGCCACCCGACCGGGGCGGTGGGCGGCCGGGTCAGGGCGTGGCCACGGCCGCGCGCGAGCGGTCCGCGGCGATGCGGATCGCCAGCGCGGCCAGGGCCGTGCCGGTCACCCAGCGCTGCACCCGTAGCCACACCGGCCGGCGGGCGAAGAACCCCGCGAGGGCGCCGGCGCTGAGCACGATCAGCGCGTTCACGCTCAACGCCACGGCGATCTGGGTCAGACCGAGCAGCAGGCTCTGCGTGGCGAGGTGCCCCCGGGCCGGGTCGATGAACTGGGGCAGCAGCGACACGTACAGGATGGCGATCTTCGGGTTGAGCAGGTTGGTGACCAGGCCCATGGTGAACAGCCGCCGGGGCGGGTCCGGTGGCAGCGGTGCGGGGGCGAACGGTGAACCGCCGCCCGGACGCAGCGTCCGCCAGGCCAGCCAGAGCAGGTAGCCGGCGCCGGCGAGCTTCACCACCGCGTACAGCGTCGGCACCAGGACGAAGACGGTGGCCAGTCCGGCGACCGCCGCCGCCAGGTAGACGCCGAATCCGGCGGCCACCCCGAGCAGCGAGACCAGCCCGGCCCTGCGGCCCTGCGCCACCGAGCGGGACACCAGGTAGACCATGTTCGGGCCGGGGGTGAGCACCAGCCCCAACGCCACCAGCGCGATACCCAGCAGTGCGCCCGCACCGACCACGACGATTCCCCCGTTCGGTAGACCCCCACACTGACCGTAATCGGGACGAACATCCCGGCCCAGAGCCACCTGGCGAGCCGTGGCCTGCGATCCGGGGTGATCCACTCGCGCCTGCCGGCGCCCCGCGGCCACGGCGGGAATGCCCACCGTCACGGGCGCGCTGATCAGTGGCACACGCGTGCCGCCAACCGGAAGCGGCGCGTTACGGTGGCCAGGGGAGGTGCCGCAGGGTGACCGAGGCGTGGGAAGCGTCAGTCGAGGCGAAGATCCAGGATGCCATTCAGCGCGGCGAGTTCGACGACCTGCCCGGCACGGGCAAGCCGATCCCCGGTCGGGGGGCGCCGTACGACGAGGCCTGGTGGATCAAGAGCTTCCTGGAGCGCGAGGCACTCCCCAGTGACCTGCTGCTGCCCACGTCGCTGCAACTGCGCCGCCGTATCGAGCAGGTCCCCAACGAGGTCCGTGACCTGCCCACCGAGCAGTCCGTCCGGGACTTCGTCGGGCAGCTGAACGTGCAGATCGTGGCGTGGCTGCGCTTCCCCGACGACGGGCCCCGGATCGCGGTGCGCCCGGTCAACACCGAGGACGTCATCCGCCGTTGGCGCGCCGAACGGGCCCGCCCCGAGGTCACCGTCACCGTCACCGAAGCGGTGACCGCCGTGAGACCGTGGCGCCGGGGCTGGTGGCAGCGGTGGCGCCGCCGTCGGGGCTGACCCCACGGCCACGGACACGGCAGAATGTGCCGATGCTCATCGGATCATCACCGGCACCCGGCCCACCCTCGACACCGGATGTCACCCTGCGTCAGTGGTGCGCCGACGACCTCGATGACCTGGTGGACGCGTACCGGGACCCGGTCCTGCGGCACTGGACCAGTCATCCGGTGACCAACGCCGCCGAGGCCCGGCGGTGGCTCAAGGGCACCCAGCGGGACCGGGCCGACGGCCGCCGGTACACCTTCGCCGTCGTCGAAGAGCAGGCCGACGGCGCGCGGCTGGTCGGCAACGTGGTGCTCAAGGGGGTCACCCCGCAGCGCCCGGCGCCGGAGGTGGGCTACTGGACGGCGTCGTGGGCACGCGGTCGTGGGGTCGCGCCCCGCGCGGTGACCGCGCTGAGCCGCTGGGCGTTCGACCGGTTCCCCGAGGTGACGCGTCTCGACCTGCTGCACCAGGTGGACAACGTGGCGTCCTGCCGGGTGGCGCAGAAGTGCGGCTTCGTGTTCCAGGAGGTGCTGCCGGCCCGGCCGCCCTTCCCGCTCGACGGTCACCGGCACGCCCTGCACGCCTAGCCGTCAGTCCACCCTGGCCCGCCAGACCCAGGAGGTGCGCCGGGTCCGGCCGGGCAACTCACCCCGGCCGGTCATCCACAGCAGCACCTCGGGTGCCGCACCGGCCGGGGCGTCCGGGAAGAGTCGCCGCAGCACCAGCGCGCTCAGTCGCTGCGGTGGCTGCCACGGCACACCGAGGCCGAGGGTGATGTCGTGGGTGTGCAGCACGGTCTCGGCCACGCCCATGGCGGCGAAACCGGCCGGGTCGCACGGGCCCCAATGCCAGGCCCGCGTGTCCCGGCCCGCGGCGTCGACGGCGGTGGCGAGCAGACCGGCGCAGGCTCGCACCACGGTGAGCACCTGCGTCGGGCTCGCGTCGGGGGAGACCCGCAGGTCGTACGGCAGATAGCCGTCATCCGGGCGGCCGGCGACCTGGCCCGCGTACCCGATGAGGTCGTGCGCGACGTGCGCCGCGGTGGTCCAGCAGCTCCAGCTCAGCGAGCCGGCCGGCACCGACCAGTCGCGTTCGCGGTGTGGCTCCAGCACCCGGGTCATCTCCTCGGCCGCCTCGTGCAGGTCGGCACCGGTCACCACTGACACTCAGCAACCCCCTGGGACGCACCGCGTGTGGGAATCCCGTCATGGGCACCACGGATCGAAGCATGCAAGAATCCATCCTCGCATGCGGGGGAGGCGAGCAGAGTGTTGCCCAACCTGGTGGTGGACACGACGGTGTTACCGCCGGCGGACCGGTTCGAGTTCTGGTACGCACTGATCGCTCAGGAGATGGCGCCTGCGCATATCAGCAGCGGTCACCTGGACAACTTCGTTGCCTACGCCCAGGCCATCGATCTGGGCCGCGTTCGGATGGCCTCGCTGCGGTACCCGTCGCTGGACTCGGTCCGGCCCGCGAAACTGGTCCGCAGAACCGAGGGGGACGTGTACCAGCTCGCGCTCCCACTCACCGGCCGCAGCACGCTGATCCAGGACCGCACCGAGTCCCCATTGGAAGCCGGAAACCACTTCACGCTCCTGGACACCGCGCGGCCGCACGTCGCCCGGCACAGCGCTGACGGCTCCGGCCTCGCCCACACGATCACCGTGCAGATACCGCACCCGTCACTACCAGTGGCGCCGGACCGGCTCCGCCGGCTGCTGGCCACGCCGCTGCCGTCGCACGTCGGCGTCGGCGGGCTGTTGGTCCAGCACCTGCGCAGCATCGCCGCACACCCGGAGCAGTACCAGCCGGCCCAGGCCGAGGTGCTGGGCAGCGTGGCGCTGGACCTGCTCGCCGCCGCGTTCGCCCAGTACCTCGACATCGAGGACACCCTGTCGCCGGAGGCCCGGCAAACCACGTTGCGGGCCCGCGTCGTCGATTTCATCGACCGCCACCTGGACAACGACGAGCTCAGCCCCCGCAGCGTCGCCGCCGTCCACCACATCTCGCTGCGATCGCTGCACCGCCTGTTCGAAGGTGACTCGACGACAGTCGCCGAACTCATCCGCGCCAAACGCCTGGAGCAGTGCCGGCGTGACCTCGCCAACCCGCTGGTGCGGCAACCGATCCACGCCATCGCCGCCCGTTGGGGTTTCCGGGACAAGGCCCACTTCAGTCGCCTCTTCCTGGCCCGCTACGGACGTTCACCGCAGGCCTACCGGACGACCGTCGCGCACCAGGGTCGGTGACCGGTCACCGTCGCCGGTGGTCGGTCGGATCGTCCTCGACGAAGTCACGGACGGCGACGCGGATGCTCTCGCCGTACGGGTCGTCCGGTAGGAGTCTCAGGTTTTCCCGGGCTCGGGCGAGGTGCTCCCGAGCCGCAGCGACGTTACCCAGCCGCCGGTGACAGTCGGCCAGGTTGAGGTGCAGCGACGGCAGGAACGCCTGAACCTGCAGTGCGGACAGGTATCGCTGGGCGCGTTCGTCGGTCAGCTCGGACACCGCGGCCAGGGCACGTTCGTCCCAGCTCAGCTCCGCCTCGGTGCTGTCCTGCAGGTCGGCGAGGTGATGCGCCAGGGTGCAGCGGTGCAGGGCGTCCCCGGTCGGGCCGATGTCGTCCCACAGCGCCGTGAGCAGCGCACGGGCCTCGGCGGGCGCGCCACCATGGCCGAGGTGCACGGCCTCGATGATGCGGGTCATGGTCGGATCGGCGGTCGGTTGCTCGGTCATGTCGCCGATGGTCGAGCCTCAACCACGTCGAGGGTCAACCTCCGCCGACCCGGCCCGTCAACGCTGGGCGACGATGGCCTCCAGTGCTGCGCGAGCGGATGTCGGACGGCGACCGATGAGGGTCTCCAGCGTCGGATCGGTGACGGCGAACTCGCCGCGACGCGCCGCGCGGTACATGCCGAGGGTGAAGTCGGCGGCCGCCGGGGGCATGCCACCTGCGATGGCGGCCGAGCGCCACTGGTCGTCGGTGACGACCACCCGGGTGACGGTGCGGCCTGTGATGTCGCTCAGGATAGCGGCCACCGCCTCGAGGTCGAGCGCCTGCGCAGCGGTCAGCGCCGGCGTGATGCCGTCGAGCAGGCCCTCCTCGGCCAGGGCGATGGCCGCGGCTTCGGCCAGGTCGGCGTGCGCGGTCCAGGACACCGGGCCGTCCGCCGGCGCCACGAGTTGACCGGTCTCCAACGCCGCCCCGATGCAGAGGCTGAGCGTGCTCGCGTAGAACCCGTTGCGCAGGGCGGTGAAGGGAACCCCCAGCCCGGCCAGGTGCTCCTCGGTCGCGGCGTGGGTGGGCTGGGGGGCGAACAGCGAGACCCGGGAGGCGGCCTGGTGGCTGGTGTAGAGGATTCGTTTGGCTCCCGCGGCGTGGGCGGCGTCGATGGCGGCGCGGTTCGCGGCGACCGCGGCGGCCCCACGGATGGCGGCGGAAACGACGAGCACCTTGTCGGCGCCCTCGAAGGCGTGCTCCAGCGTGGCCGGGTCGGTGAAGTCGCCGGCGCGCACCCGCACGCCCCGCTCGGCGAGGCCCACGGCCCGGTCGACGTCGCGCACGCTCACGCCCACCGCCTCGGCTGGTAACCGGTCGAGCAGCCGGTCGACGATCTGGGACCCGAGCTGACCAGTGGCACCGGTGACGACGAACATGTTGCACACTCCCTTGATATCGGCGTTACGACCGATACGTTAGCAGCGATAATCCGTGGTTAACAAGTCGCTGTTAGCATTGATTCATGGTGACGACGCAGGACATGGCATCCCGCGACGACGTCCGCGCGGGCATCGTCGCGGCAGCAACCGAACTGCTGCGCGAGAAGGGCGCTAACGCGGTGACGACGCGCGCCGTCGCCCAGGCCGCAGGTGTGCAGGCGCCGACCATCTACCGCCTGTTCGGTGACAAGGACGGCCTCATCGACGCCGTCGCCGAGCACGTCATGGCCAGCTACGTCAGCGGCAAATCGGTCGCCACGCACGCCGCGACGGGTGACCCGGTCGCGGAGCTGCGCACCGGGTGGCGCACGCACGTGGAGTTCGGCCTGACAAACCCCGAGCTGTACGCCCTGATGGCCGCCCGGGGGAGCGGCGCACCCTCACCGGCGACCGTCGCGGGCCTCGACGTGCTCCGTCGTCGCGTCCGGCGACTCGCCGCAGCCGGTCTGCTGCGGGTCGACGAACAACGCGCACTCATGATGATCCACTCAGCGGGCCACGGAACCATCCTCGCGCTACTCGGAACGCCCCCCGAGCAGCGCGACCCCGGCCTGAGCGAGGCCATGCTCGACGCCGTGCTCACCAGCATCCTGTCGACAACCCCGGCGACACCCGACACGACCACGAACACGGTCGCGGTGACCTTCGCGACGGTGCTGCCCCACCTGCCGGGGCTCACCGACGCCGAACGCGCACTGATGGCCGAGTGGCTCCACCGATCGCTGACCCACCCGACGTCGTGATCACCCCCGGCGGCGGAAAAGAGCTCGACGCGACCTGGCCGGGGGAGATAGCGTGCCGCTGACCGCGACATCACCCGAGGAGGTGAGACCCATGAACGTTCAAGCGATGTGGGTGCTCCCCCTTGCCGTCACGGTCGGGCGACTGACATAGGTGTCGCCGGGAGCGCCCCGCCAACACGGCACTCCCGAGAGGCGACACCTGTGCACCCTGCGCATTTCACCGCCGAAAACCCGTCGACCGCCCCCGTCGAGCCCGACTCCGTCGTCGGCGGCCGCCCGTCATCTCCGACCCGCAGCACCGACAACGCCCCCCGCACGTACGACGTGATCATCGCAGGGTGCGGACCGACAGGTGCGATGCTCGCCGCCGAGCTGCGGCTGCACGACGTCCGGGTACTCGTGGTGGAGAAGGAGACCGAGCCGCCATCGGCCGTCCGCATCGTCGGCCTGCACATCCGCAGCCTGGAGCTGATGGCGATGCGCGGGCTGCTGGAACGCATCCTCCCGCACGGGCGGCGGCGTCCGGCCAGCGCCTACTTCGCCGCCATCCCCAAGCCCGCGCCCACGGGCCTGGATCCCCGGTACGCCTACCTGCTGGGCATTCCGCAGCCGGTCATCGAACGTCTGCTCGAAGTGCACGCCGTCGAACTGGGCGCGCAGGTCCGGCGCGGTCGGGCGGTCGCCGCTGTCGAGCAGGACGGCGACTGGGTGACAGTTGAGCTGGCCGACGGGGAACGGCTGCGCTCGCGATTCCTCGTCGGCTGCGACGGCGGGCGCAGCACAGTTCGCAAACTGCTCGGCGTCGGCTTTCCCGGCGAGCCGGCACGGACCGAGAGCCTGATGGGCGAGATGGCAGTAGGGGTCCCGCCGGAGGAGATCGCCGTCAGGGTGGCCGAGATCCGCGAGACCCATCAACGGTTCTGGCTCCGGCCAGCAGGCGTCGGCGTCTACAGCGTCCTGGTCCCCGCCGCCGGCGTCAGTGACCGCGCCGAACCGCCCACCCTCGACGATTTCAAGCGCCAGTTGCGCGCCGTAGCCGGGACCGACTTCGGCGTTCACTCCCCGCGCTGGCTGTCCCGCTTCGGCGACGCCATGCGGTTGGCCGACAGTTATCGGGTCGGACGGGTGCTGCTGGCCGGCGACGCGGCGCACATCCATCCCCCCATCGGCGGGCAGGGCCTCAACCTCGGCGTTCAGGACGCCGTCAACCTCGGCTGGAAATTGGCCGCACAGGTCCGCGGCTGGGCGCCGGAGGCCCTGCTCGACACCTACCAGGCCGAACGGCGTCCGGTCGCCGAGGACGTGCTGGACAACACCCGGGCCCAAGCGCAGTTGCTGTCCACCGAACCGGGCGCACAGGCTGTGCGCCGGCTGCTCATCGAGCTGATGGACTTCGACGAGGTGAACCTGCACCTGCTCCAAAAGATCACCGCCATCGGCATCCGCTACGACTTCGGCGACGGCCCCGACCTGCTCGGTCGCCGGCTGCCCGACATCGACGTGAAGCACGGGCACCTCTACGGCCTGCTGCACCGCGGCCGTGGCCTGCTGCTGGACCGCACCGAACGCCTGACCGTCGGCGGCTGGTCCGACCGGGTCGACCACCTCGCGGATTCCACCGCGGCACTGGACGCTCCCGGCGTCCTGCTCCGCCCCGACGGCCACGTCGCCTGGATCGGCGACGACCAGCGGGATCTGGACCACCACCTCACCCGCTGGTTCGGCCGGCCCGTCCACTGATCCCGCCGCACCAACAGGTGCCGAGCCGTGGCGACGTCCCGGTCTGCCAGGACGTCGCCACGACACCCACCGGAATCGGCGTCACACCGACCGGTGGTTCAGCCGGATTCCTGGCACAGCTCATCGGCGTGCCTCGTGATCCACGCCGCGTCGCGGCGGTAGAGCTCGACGTGACTGCGAACCGTCTCCTGACCCTGGTCGGCGCGGGCCTCGGTGAAGGCGGCGAGATCGTGCAGTCGTGCAACGGCGACGGAGAGGACGTCCGCGGGCGCCAGCTGCGAGCCGTAGGCGGCGGCGAGCAGCCGCAGGCGTCGGGCCCGCTCGCCCAGGGCACTGTCAATGGCGTCGCCGTTGCTCGGGTCCGCCAACGGCACCAGCCGGTAGGCGAGGTACGCCACGTCCCACAACCGGGGGCCTGGCGAGGCCGTGTCCCAGTCGATGACACCGCTCAGTCGGCCATCGGCGAAGACCATGTTGTACGGCGCGAAGTCGTTGTGACAGATGACCTCGGCCGGCTGCCGTACCGCGGACTGCCAGACGGCACCGGAGACATCGAAGCCCAGACTGGCCTGGTGAAGGTGGGCGAGGTGGGCGCCGGCGTCGATGAGGACCTCCCGACTCCAGACCCAGGCCGGCAGCGGGTACTGAGGCACGACACCCGGCAGGTACGAGACGGTGTCTCGCCCGTACTCGTCGGTGCCCAACGGGTGCGGCACCCAGGTGAGGCCGCGGTCACGAAGGTGCCCCAGCAGGCGCTGCACGGTCGGGTTCCATTCGGCGGCAGCACGCCGAACGGTGTCGCCGACGCGTATCGCGCCGCCCATGTTGCCGCCGGGCATCATCTCCTCCACGAGACGATGCTCCTGCTACGCCCCGATCACCGCAATCGCGTTGATCGTCATGAGCTGGCGGCGAGTTCGACGAGAATCGGGCGCAGTCGGTCGGCCAGGGCCGCGTCCGTGCGAGTGAGTTCTGTGCTCAGGACGGCTACGGCGGCCGACAGCGCGCGACGTAACTCGGCCTCGTCCAGGGAACGGACCAGGGTCGTTTCGAGAGGTCCGGTGATGGTGGTGGGCAGGAGGTGGGCGCCCTTGGCGTAGCTGGTGGCATGACCCAGGCGCTGGCAGGCAAGTGACATCGTCTGGGTGCGCATCGCGCTGATCCAATGCTCCGCCTGCCAGTATCTGCCTCGCTCGATGCTGATCCGCGCGTGCAGGGCGTGGTGCCACGCCAGGCCGGCGATCGTGTCGTAGCCGCTCGCCATGACCGCCTGGGACGGTGTGGCTTGCCCGAAGATGAGACGCCAACCCGGGCCGCGCGGCCCGAAGTCGGCTTCCGGGCCGAAGGCGAGGTCGACCTCCAGGCAGTGGGGAAGCAGGAACACCCGGTAGAGCATCGACCCGGAAGGGAGGTCCCAGTGATGGACAGCGGCGAAGTCCCGGTACATGAGTTGCGTCCACCGACGCATGACGGCGTCGAGCGGGTCGCTGACCGCGAAGGCCAGGTCGACATCCGACCAGCGATCCTCATCGCCGCTGGCATGCGAGCCGGTGATAGCCGCGGCGACCACGGCGGGATCTTGCGCGGCGAGGCGCAACAACCGCTCCCGGATCAGGTCGCGTTCCTCCACGGAGAACACGTGATCACGCTGCTCCACCATCGAGGTGGCCCGGCGGCCGGAGATGAGCTGACGGCCCGACGCTGTATCGGCACCAAGCCACCGGCTTCCTCCTCGCACCCGTCACCAGCGGGACGTGAGAATGCTATCCCGGTGCCTCGACGTCGCCGTGGAAGAGTCCGGCGCGGACGTGTCAGCGGCGCACCGGTTCGTGGTGCCACGCCGGTGCTGGCAGACTGATCGAATGACAGGGCTGACCGCCGACCTCGTCGTCGATGGTCGTGAGCCGCAGACCCCGGCACTCGCCCCGAACGGGCGACTGCTCGGCTACGTTCTCGCTCCCATCAGCCGGGCCGGTGACCACCTCGACACCGAGCTCTGGCTCGTCGACACCGATGGTGTCGCGTCGCGCCGGGCGACCGCCGACACCGCAACCGAGTCCCGGCCACGCTGGTCGGCGGACTCCCAGACGCTGTTCTTCCTGTCCGACCGCACCGAGCGTGGGACCCCGCAACTGCACCGCCTCACCCTCGCCGACGGCACGGTGACCACGTGCACCAGCTGGAGCGGCGGCGTCATCGACCACCTGCCGCTCAGCGATCCCGACCTGGTCGCGCTGCTCGCCGAGGACGAACCCACCGAGCGGGACGCGCGCCGGGCCCGGGACCGCGACGACGCCATCGTGGTCGGCGAGCGCGAGCCGCGTACCCGGTTGCGCCTGCTCGACCTGCGTACCGGCCAGGTGGTCAGCCCGCAGGTGTTCGCTGACCGGCACGTCGTGGAGGTGCGGCAACGTCCCGACGGCGGCCCACTCGCCGTGCTGACCTGGGCCAGCGCCGACAACGACCACGGGCCACGCACCAACCAGCTGCACCTGTTCGACCCCACCAGCGAAACGGCGGAGAACCTCGGACCGGTCGCGGTCGACGCACGGTCGCTGGCATGGTGGCCGGGTGATGACGGTTGGCACCTCGGTTACGTCGCGCTCACCCCACCGCTTCTGCAAGCCGGCACCGCCGTGTTCGACCTGGCAGTGGAGAGCCGCGTCCTCCGCAACCGCACCGCTGGCCTCTCGATGTGCCCCACCGAACTCTGCCAGACCGACACCGCCCCGCTGGCGGTGTTCGCCGACGGCCTGAACACCACAGTGGCCAGGCTCGATCACACCGACCTCACCACCCTGTCGCATCACCCCGGACGTCTCGACAACCTCACCGCCACCCCCACCGGCGACACGATCGCGGTACGCACCGGCGCCCGCTACGAACCGCCGAACGTGCACATCGGAGCGCCAACGGGGCCGCTGCGACGCATCACCCACACCCGTCCGGAACTCGACGGCATCACCTTCGGCACCCAACAGCCGCTGGCCTACCGCGCCGTCGACGGCCTCGACCTGGACGGCCTGCTCGTCCTCCCGGTCGGAAGAAACGCGTCCGAAGGCCCGTTCCCGCTGGTCACGATCGTGCACGGCGGCCCGTACGATCGCTACGCCGATCGTTGCCAGCTGTTCTGGTTCCCCAGCGCGCAGTGGCTGGCAGCCGCCGGCTACGCGGTGTTCCTGCCCAACCCGCGCGGCGGCCAGGGCCATGGTCACGAGTTCGCCGCCAGCGTCGCCGGCCGGGTCGGTCAGCAGGAGTGGACCGACATCCTGACCGGCATCGACCTACTGATCGCCGAGGGCGTCGCCGACCCCGACCGGCTGGGCATCGCCGGCTGGAGCCACGGCGGCTTCATGTCCGCCTGGGCCATCGGCCAGACCGACCGTTTCCGCGCCGCGCTCGTCGGCGCCGGCATCGTCGACTGGGGCATGCTCGCCGCGACCGGCGACAACGGCCAGTTCGAGGCGGCGCTGGGTGGCAGCACCGGCTGGTCCGGCATCGGACCACACCCGCACGACGCGGTCAGCCCGATCTCCTTCGCCAGTCAGATCCGCACTCCGGTGCTCATCGTGCACGGCGCCGAGGACACCAACGTCCCCCTCGGGCAGGCCGTGTATCTGCACCGGGCGTTGCGCCACTTCGATGTCGAGCACGAGTTCGTGACGTACCCGAGAGAGGGCCACGCGATCCGGGAACGCCACCACCAACTCGACCTCCTGCGCCGCACGCGCGCCTGGTTTGATCGCTGGCTCCAGCCGCCGGCCGTGCGCGCCCCCGTCGACAGGCTGCCTTCGTGACCCCGGGTTGCTCCGGACAGGGCTCCCGGACGAACCCCTTACGGAACAGCACGCAGGTCCACCGCCGTGTCGAGTAGCGGCTGAAGAGCGTCCAGGAGCGGACCGGGGTGAACTGGGAGGCCATCGGCGTCTTCCCCGGCCTCGAACTCGCCGATCTCCAAGCCGACGAGGTCGGATTCGCCGATGGCGAGCGCGGCGGATCTGAGTTCGCTGAGTGTGAGGCCGCCGGGAACGAGGTAGTCGGTGGGCACGATGCCGGGTTCGAGGACGTCGCAGTCGAGGTGCACATAGACCGGACGGCCGGCGATCGCGGCCCGCAGCCTCTTCGCCAGGTCCGGTCCTGGCCCGACCAGCGTGATCACGCCATCATCGATCAGGGGCTGCTCGCCCGGGTCGATGTCACGTGCCCCGCAAAGGATCGCGTTCTCTGGCTTCAGCCCCTGTCCCAGGCCGGAGTCCCACATACCGAGCGGGCCGCTGAAGGCGAGGCCGCCGAGGTAGCCGGTCGTGCTGCTCTGGGGAGTGTTGAGGTCCGCGTGTGCGTCGAACCAGACGACCACCGCGTCCGGGCGATACCTGGCGACGACGGGAAGCGTCGCCAGAGCGACCGCGCAGCGGCTCAGCGCCGTGACCGGAAAGGCGCCGTCGCGCAACAACGTGTCGAAATGCTCTGCCATGGCGCGCAGTGCCGGCCGAGCCGCGGCCAACTCTTCTTCCCAGTTGGTACACAGCGCGGGTTCGGGTGACCCGATGACAACCGGTGCTGAACCCAGCCGGGCGGCGAGTTCGGCCGCGATCATTCCCGACGCCTGCATGGCCCGGTCGTTGTGGTCGCCGGCGCGGGCCGCGAAATGCGTGATCACCGGCGACGGGGGGTGGGACGCTGACACGGGTTCTCGCTTTCGCAAGAGCTGACAGTGACGACCTGACCGTAAGCGCTGGAGCTTATCCATGGCACGACCACTACGGGCTCAGCGCCGGGTCCGGCGTCACTGGTCCTCGCGGGCCATTGATGAGCCCGATGTTGTTGGCGTCTTCGTCGTTCGCCGAAGGAGATGCCGCGTGGCATTGGCGGTCGCCACCGCTGTCCGGGCCGAGGAGGTCCTCGTACACCCCGACCTTGAACCTGATCAGGTCCAGGCACTCGGCGAGTTTGCCGATCTGGGTGGTGACGTGGGCTTGGTGCTCGCGCATGAGCGTGAGTCGTTCTTCCTCGTTGCCGGCTCCCTGCCGGACGAGGTCGGCGTATCGGCGTAGCGCGGGCAGGGGCATGCCGGAGGCGCGCAAGATGATGCAGACGGTGAGCCAGTCCACGTCATCCTGGCTGTAGACGCGACGCCCGCCAGGTCCACGTTGCACAGGGTTGACGAAGAGGCCCTCGTGCTCGTAAAAGCGCAGCGCGTGGACGCTCAAGCCGGTGCGTTCGGCGACCTGCCCGATGCTCAGATTTGTGGTGACCTCAGCCATGCCGTTCAGGCTAGCGGCTTGACCTAGAGTCAACTCTAGATCCTAGGGTTCCCGTGCGGTCGACACTTCTGTCGCTCCGCGATCACGGCTGAATCAAGGGAGCATCACCATGCGCTATCGCACCCTCGGTGGAACTGGCATTCACGTCAGTGCCTACTGCCTCGGGACCATGATGTTCCAGGATGGCTGCAACTCCGACCATGACGATTGCGTTCGTATGATCCATGCCGCAGTGGATCAGGGGATCAACTTTGTCGATACCGCTGACATGTACGGGCAGGGAGAGTCCGAGGAGATCGTCGGCAAGGCGCTGCGGGGGCGCCGTGATGACGTTGTCCTGGCCACCAAGGTGCACTTCCAGATGGGCGAGGGCCGCAATCGCAGTGGCAACTCGCGGCGTTGGATCCTCAGGGCGGTTGAGGACAGCCTCAGGCGCCTGAACACCGACTGGATCGACCTCTACCAGGTCCACCGCCCCGACGACTCGACCGACGTCGAGGAGACGCTCTCGGTGCTCAGCGACCTCGTGCGCCAGGGGAAGATCCGTGCTTTCGGCTGCTCGACGTTCCCATCCGAGGAGATCGTCGAGGCGCATCACGTCTCCGAGCGTCGTGGCCTCGGACGCTTCCGCACCGAGCAGCCGCCGTACTCGATCCTGGCCCGTGGGATCGAGGCCTCGGTCCTACCCGTCTGCCGGCGCTACGGAATGGGCGTGCTTGTCTGGAGCCCGCTGGCCTTCGGGTTCCTCACCGGCAAGTACCGCAAGAACCAGCCCATCGACCTGTCCACCGGGCGTCCCACAATCCGGCCGGAACGATTCGATCCCACGCTCGCGGAAAACGCCGCCAAGCTCGACGTCGTCGAGCAGCTCGTCGACCTCGCGGAGAACATCGGCTGCACCCTCCCGCAGCTCGCCATTGCGTTCACAGTGGCCCACCCGGCCGTCACCTCGGCGATCATCGGACCGCGGACCATGCCGCAGCTGGAGGATCTCCTCAAGGGCGCCGCGCTGACCCTGGACGACGCGGCCCTCGACCGAATCGACGAGATCGTGCCGCCCGGGACCAACCTGTACAACCCGAACGCTCCCATGCCCCCGCGTTCGCTGACCGACACCGCGCTGCGTCGCCGCCCACTCGCCGACCGCGCCGCAGCCTGATCGAGCAGATAGGGCTGGGCCAGGACTTCGAACCGAGGGAGACGGGAAGGTGCCCGTCTCCCTCGCGCCTTCGGGGCCCCTCCACACGCGACGTCGTCCACCCCGTTACGGCAATTAACGGCTTACCGGTAACAGTAATCCAATAAATCACCGCCACAAAGCGGGCATACCGTACGTGCATCATAATGACAGTTCTTGTGCGTAATGCATCAGGATGGTGTCGTTGGGGCAGCGCCTGGCCCGCGAACTGCGAGATCCTGTCACTGTGATCGCACAACGGCTCAGGGTCGCCGCGTACGCGGTGTGTTTGCGAGACGATCGTCTGCTGCTCGCCCGCTGGGTCTCACCAGACCGGGCGCGGCGGCACTGGACGCTACCTGGTGGAGGGGTCGAGCACGCCGAGGATCCGTTCGACGCCGTCGTGCGGGAGGTGGCCGAGGAGACGGGGTACGAGGCGCAGGTCGAACTGCTGCTCGGTGTGAACTCGCGGACCCGGACCGTCGAGAGCTACGACGGCGGGATTGTCGACCTGCACACGCTGGCTGTCTTCTACCGGGCTCGGATCGCGGGCGGTGAGCTGCGATCCGAGACGGGCGGCACGACCGACCTGGCGCAATGGGTGCCGCTGGAACAGGTCGCCACCCTGGAGCGTTCCGTGGTCGTCGACATCGGGCTTGACCTGCATCGCCACACACCGCCAACGGGGCACGGGGAGCCCATTGGCAGAACGGGGCTGATGCGGCACTGATCAGCTGCCGAAGCCGGCAATGGTGTACGCGGCGAAGCCGAGCACCGCGAGTGCCGTTGCCGCGGCGAGCGCCTGCAGACGTACCCGGTTGGTCCGAGCGACCACCAGGATCAGTGCGGCGCCGAGCACCACTTCGATCACCGCGGTCTGCAGGCTGTCGGTGCGGTAGTGCGAGTCGTGGCCGGGTTGCGCGCTGCGGTGGAACAACATGGCCGCCTCGGCGAGCAGGACCGCACCGGGCATGGCCACGGCGATCGCTCGAACCCACGGTTGCCCGTAGCGGCTCAGCCGACCCGCCACCCCGAAGAGTGCGCCGGCGAGGACTCCGAAGAACAGCCACATCAACGTCGTCGGCGACCACAGGTTCTGCGCGCTGTCGTGCAACAGGACGACCGCCGCGACGTAGTACGCCTCCACGGCGATGACCAGCAGCACGATCCCGGCGAACGCGGACCGCCGCCAGTCGGCGCGGAGCCACCATCCGATGGCGAACGCGCCGACCGCCCAGACGGCGCTGGAATTGGCCAGGTTCGCCCAGGGGTACGGCAGACTGAGCTGTAGCAACAGGTCCACCACGCCGAGAAGAACCCCACCGGCCACCACCGTCAGGACCCGGTGGCGGCGCTGTACTTCACGATCAACTGTCGTCACGGGGCAAAACTGTCACACCGAGCCGCTCGGGACATCTGCCTAAGGATGGGTTTGCGGCCGGGTCGCATCCGCCGTACGGCCGGCTTCGTTCAGCTCTGTGCGTCGGGCGCGCTACGTGCGGCCGTACGAGGCGCGCGCCTGCGCCACCTCGGCGGCCTCGCGTTCACGCCACCGACGCTGCGCCTCCCGGTTGCAGGCCCGACAGACCCGCCGGTAGCGACCCGTCGCGTCATCGAGCTCACGGTCGTGGCCGTTGCGGCACTGCGCTGACTGTGACCGGGTTCGGCAGGTTTCCGAGCGGCTGACCTGACGTAGGTGGGTTGGTTCGATGCAGTCGGCGGCCCCACAGGCCTGGTCGACGTCGAGGGCGGGGTCGTAGTCACCGACGAGCACCGCGTACGCGGCGATGTGCGCCCACGCGCGGCCGGCGACCTTCTGGTGCACCCCGCGTCGCGGCCCGTAGCCGTGGACGATGAGGCAGCCGCTCTCGGTGCGGTGCGAGCGCTGGAGCAGGTACGCGCGCAGCGACTCCTCGGTGTGGTAGCGGGACAAACCCTTCACGGCCGAGAGCACGGGGCCACCGTACCCAGTTGTCCCGGCGTCGTCTCAACCCCAGGGAGGTAGCCAGACCTCGGCGTCGGGGGCCGGGACCCGGCGGGAGTCGAGGTGCTCACGCAGTGCGCGCAGCGCGGGGTGCGGGTTGTCGTCGCGCCAGATGAGTGACATGGGGTAGACCGGCGCCGGGTCGCGTACCGGTATCCGGCGCAGGTCGTAGCTGTCCGGCCACAGGTACCGGGTGCGTTCGCCGGCGAGCGTCGCCAGTTGCGCGGAGTCGGCGATCTCGGCCAGCAGCGCCTCGTTGCCGAAGACCGGCCCGACCAGGTCGATGGTGAGGCCGAACGCGGCGGCGAGCTCGTCGTAGTAGGCGGACCATTCGGTGCCGGGGGCCATGCCGGGCATCCAGATGCGGTGCTCGGCGAGTTGCACGGGCGTGACGGTACGGGCGTTGGCGAGCGCGTGGCGTGGCCCCACGAGCAGGTCGTGGTGCTCGTCGATCACGCGGGTGGCACTGATCGCTGCGGGCAGGTGGCGCGCGGCGACGGTGACGGCGTGGAAGGTGGCGTCGACAGTCCCCGCCTCGACGGCGGCCATCGCGGCGTGCACGTCGGCGTCGAGGGTGACCACGTCCAGCTCGATGCGCGGATGCGCGCGGTGGAAATCCTGAAGCAGCACCGCCGGTGCGGTCCGCCGGCTGTGCACGTCGACGCGCAGTGCCCGCCGGCCGGGGCGTACGGAGGCGTCGGCGCGTGCCTCGGCCCGCAGCAGTTCACGGGCGTGCGGCAGGAAGGTCTGACCGTCGACGGTGAGGGCGATGCCGCGAGGCGTGCGGGTGAACAGCCGTACGCCGAGGTCCTTCTCCAGTGCGGCGACGCGCTTGGAGACGGCCTGCTGGGTGATCGACAGCGCGGCGGCGGCGTCCTGGAACTGGCCGGTGTCCACGGCGGCGACGAAGGTGCGGACGGCGTCGAGGTTCACCCGACGAACCCTACTGACACAACCTCTGGTTGTGCCGCGCCGCTCGTCCGGTTGTTTGATCCACGGTCAGTGGCCTTGCTTTGATCGCGGCGGTCAACGACGAGTTGTCGGGAGCGGGAGGTGCGGGCTTGTCCGCGAGGCGATCCCTGGGTCGGCGGTTCGGGTGGTTGTGGGCGTCGTACGCGGTCAGCGCCTACGGGTCGGGGCTGGGGTTCGGGGCGTTGCCGTTGATCGCCGTGCTCGTGTTGCAGGCCAGCCCGGCTCAGGTGTCGGTGTTGGCCGCGCTGGGGCCGGCGGTGGGCGCGCTGATCGCGTTGCCGCTGGGGCCGTGGGTGGAGTTCCACCGCAAGCGGCCGGTGATGATCGCCATGGACCTGGCCCGGTTCGCGGTGCTGCTGACCATCCCCGTCGCGTACGCGTTGGGCCGGCTCAGCTTCGGGCAGTTGCTGGTCGTCTCGGCCGTGGTCGCCACCGCCAAGATCGCCTTCAACGCGGCCAGCGGCGCGTTCCTCAAGGCCCTGGTGCGGCCGGACGACCTGCTGGTGGCGAACGCGCGGTTCGAGTCGACGACGTGGAGCGCGATCGCGCTCGGACCACCGCTGGGCGGCGCGGCGGTCGGCCTGTTCGGGCCGGTGGTCACCATCGTGGCCGACGCGCTCAGCTACCTGCTCTCGGCGCTGGGCATCACCGCCATTCGCGGCCACGAGGATCACCCTCGGCGCACCGGAGCGGCCCGGGTCCGGGCCGGCGAGCTGCTCGACGGCTGGCGGCATCTGCTCACCCACAGCGGCCTGCGGGCGCTCTACCTCAACCAGTTGCTCGTCAGTGGACTGATCATGGCCACGGAGCCGTTGCTGGCCGTGCTGCTGCTCGGCGAGTTGGGCTTTCCGCCCTGGCAGTACGGTCTCGCGTTCGCCGTGCCCTGTGTGGGCGGACTCATCGGGTCACGCCTGGCCCGTCGGGTGGTGGCGCGCTACGGCCAACACCGGATCATCCGCACCGTGGGAGCGCTGCGCGCGATCTGGCTGATCGGCCTCGCCGTCGTGCAGCCGGGCGTGGCCGGTCTCGCCACGGTGATCGCCGTCGAGTTCGCGATCATCATCTGCATGAGTCTGTACAACCCGGTGCTCGCCACCTACCGCCTTCAACAGACTCCGAAGGAGCGCGTTGTCCGCACCCTCTCTGCCTGGTCGATCGGCAGCAGTGCGGCCATCGCCACCCTCAGCGCGCTCGGTGGGCTACTCGCCGAGGCCACCAGCGCGCGCACGGCGATCACGGTCGCCGGGCTGGTGATCCTCGCGAGCCCGCTGCTGCTGCCCCGACGCCCGGACACCGATCGACCGGCACCCGAGCACGCCGAGCGGATCTCTACGATCGCGTGATGTTCCAGCCGACGTACCCGATCCGCACCACCCGCCTCACGCTGCGCCCGGTCACGATCGACGACCTCGACGACGTGTACGCGTATCAGCGCCGGCCCGACGTGGTGCGGTGGATGCTCGGGGCGGAGCCGCGTACCCGTGAAGAGTCCCGGGCGTCGGTGTTGGCCATGGCGGGTGAGGACGCCTGGCGCGCGGAGGGTGACTGCCTGACGGTGGCCGCGGTCACCGACGCCGGGGTGATCGGGATCGTGGAGTTGGTGTGGCGCAGCCAGGTGGACCGTACCGCCGAGATCGGGTTCGTCTTTCACCCCGATCACGGCGGTCGCGGGTTGGCGACGGAGGCCGCCGCCGCGGTGCTGGCCTGGGGGTTCGACGAGTTCGGGCTGCACCGGGTCTACGGCAGGTGCCACGGCCGCAACGCCGCGTCGGCCCGGATGATGACGCGACTCGGCATGCGCCAGGAGGCCCGCCACGTCGAGAGTTACCTGTTCAAGGGGGAGTGGGCCGACCAGCTCGTCTTCGCGATCCTGGCGCACGAGTGGCGCGCCGGGACCCGCACGTCGCCGTCGTGACCGGCTGCCACGGCGACGTGCGGATCGGGCTGACAACCTCAGGCCCGGCGCGCGAGCCACTCCCGGTAGGCGGTGGGCGCGATGACGGCGTCGCCCTTGGCGATCAGGACGTCGCCGGGCGCGGCGGCGAACATGCCGGCGCTGTCGTCGGTGGTCACGGTGCGCTGGTCGTCGCGGGCGGCGAGGGTGATCCGCCCCAGCTCGTCGAGGGCGAAGACGTCGGGCCCGGCGACGTTGCGGATGCCCTGCAACGGCGCGCCCATGCTGACCTCGGCGACGGCCTGGGCCACGTCGGCGGCGGCCATCGGCTGCACCGGGGTGCTGGGTAGGCGGACGGTGGTGTCGTCGGCCGTCCAGGACAGGATCGCGTCGACGAACTCGAAGAACTGCGTGGCGCGGACGATGGAGTACGGAATCGGACCGGCCGTGAGGATGTCCTCCTGGAGGGTCTTGGCGCGGTAGTAGTCCAGGTCGGGCACCTGGTCGACGCCGACGATGGAGAGGATCACCGCGTGCCCCACGCCCGCGCGGGCGGCGGCGGCCAGCAGGTTGTCCATGGTCGTGCGGAAGAAGGCGGGTGAGGCCTCGTCGAAGGTCGGTGAGTTCGTCAGGTTGACGACGACCTCGGCGCCGGCGAGCCCGTCGGACAGGCCCTGCCCGGTGAGCAGGTCCACCCCGGTGGACGGCGACAGCGGCACCGCCTCGTGCCCTGCGGCCTGCAGAATCTTGACGACCTGGGACCCGATGAGACCGGTCCCGCCCAGTACGGCGATCTTCATGCCCATGCACCTTCCAGTGACGTGTGTGGTCCGGTGTCCGGCTGCGGAAAACCTCGCCGATACTCGGACTTCTTCTGTCCGGGAACTATACTCGGACACAGTAGGTCCGAGTAACGGGGTGGCTAGGGTGAGGTCATGAAGATGTCCGGCGGGGTCGAGTGGGCGCTGCACTGCTGCGTGGTGCTCACCGCCAGCCACACGCCCGTTCCGGCGGCCAAGCTGGCGGAACTGCACGACGTCTCCAGCAGCTACCTCGCCAAGCAGCTCCAGGCGCTGGCCCGCGCCGGCCTGATCCACTCCGTGCAGGGCAAGTCGGGTGGCTACGTGCTGACCCGCGCACCGGAGAGCGTCACAGTGCTCGACGTGGTCCGGGCCGTCGACGGTCCCGGCCCGAGCTTCGTCTGCACCGAGATCCGCCAGCGCGGCCCCTTCGCGACCCCCGCCGACGCCTGCACCACGCCGTGCCCCGTCGCCCGGGCGATGTGGGCGGCCGAGGACGCGTGGCGGCAGGCGCTCGCCGCGGTCACCATCGCCGACCTCGCCCGCGACGTCGACGCCACCTCCGGCCCGGAGGCCCTGGTCGGCATCCAGGCCTGGCTGACCAGCGGCACCGGCTGAACCCTGCTGACCAGCGGCTCCGGCCGACCCGGGCCGACCGCGCTCAGCCGGTGTGGCGTACCTCGGTGTCCCAGATCTGCGCCCACGGACGCCGCAGCCCCCGGCACACGTGGATCGGGCCGCCGTTCTCGTCGTTGTCCACCTCGACCCGCTGATCCACCCGCCCGGCGAGGATGCACTGCTCGAACCAGGTGCTCAGCTGGTCGGGGCGCTCCCAGCCGACGGCGATGACCACGTCCGCGTCGGCGGGCGGCCGCCCGAAGTCGACCATGCTGTTGTGCCCGGAGTACGCGCGGGGGAGGGCCCGGTCCGGACCGTACCGGGCCACCGCACCGGCCTCCCCGTAGTTGGCGGTGAGGATGACCGCCCGCGAACGCTCCTCGGGCGGCAGTCCGTTGTGGACGGCGGCCAGGGAGTCGGCGAACGCGGGCCAGCCGATCGTCTCACCGGCGTCGTAGTTGACGTCGACCACGAAACCGGGCAACCGGTCGGCCGGCAGCACCGGCAGCAGCAGCACGACGTTGGGCAGCAGGAACGGCACCACACCCAGCGCGAGGAGCCCTCGACGCCACCAGAGCGACCCGCGCGACGCCCAGGCGACCGTGACCACCGCACCGGCGGCGGTCAGAACCAGCAACAGCGGCGCGTCGTAGTAGCCCTTGCCGCCGGCGACCAGCACGATGCCCACCACCACCAACCACGCCCAGCCCACCGCCCGGTAGGCCCGCCACGCCGGCCGGCGCAGCAGCGCGACCAGGCCGGCGATCCAGATCGGTACGGCGTACGGGCTGATGATGACGAACTGGAGGGTGAACGCGTCGAGCCGACCACTGTAGGAGCTGTCACCGCCGGAGATGGACGCTGCCACGCCGAGCTGCGGAAAGCCGTGCGACGCCTGCCAGATCAGGTTCGGCGCGGCCAACAGCACGGTGACCCCGGCGGCGGCGAGCACCCACCTGTCGCGCAGCAGCCGACGCGGCCCGGCGATGAGCACCCCGACGATCAGGCCCACCGCCAGCAGCGCCGGCAGCAGCTTGCTGAGCATGCCCACACCGAGCGCCAGCCCGATGCCCAGCGCCCAACGGCTGTCACCGGTACGCAGCAACCGCACCGCACACCACGCCGCGAGCAACCAGACCAGCAGGTCGACGGTGGTGGTGCTGAGCAGGTGACCACTGGCGAGCACGATGCCGGACAGCGCGGCGAGCACCGCCGCGACGAGCTGCGCGCCCCGACCGGCGCCCAGCTCCCGGGCGATCGCGGCGACCAGCAGCACCGCACCGCCGGCCAGCAGCGCGGACGGGGTCCGCAGCACCACCAGGTTGCCCGGCGCGATCGTGTCGAGCAGCCGGGCCAGCGCCGGGACCAGCGGACCCTGATCGACGTAGCCCCAGTCGAGGTGTCGACCGGCGAGCAGGAAGTACAGCTCGTCACGGTGATAGCCGTAGCGGCCGGCGAGCAGCAGCAGCGTCGCGCTGGTGGCGGCGGCCACCAGCCACGGGCCGCGGGTGCGCGTGCCGGGCTCCGGCTGACGCCCCGGCGGTGGTGGTGACTGGGCCGACCGGTGAGGCCGGTCGATGTCAGTCGCGGGCTCACTCACCCGCTCATGATGACCGGCGAGGTGCCCGCGTGGGTGCCCGTGCCGGGGCCCGGCGGCCTCCATGTGCAGGTGGCCCAGCCGGGTGCGAAGATCGGCTTTGTCACTCGGACCGAAAGGACGATATGCGCTACCGCACTCTGGGCAGCACCGGCACCGTGGTGTCGACACTGTGCCTGGGCACGATGACCTTCGGCGCGGAGACCGACGAGGCCGGCAGCTTCGCCCAACTGGACCGGTTCGTCGAGGCCGGCGGCACCTTCATCGACACCGCCGACGTCTACTCCACCGGTGTCTCGGAGGACATCATCGGGCGTTGGCTGCGCAGCCGACCCGACGTGCGCGACCGCCTGGTGATCGCCACCAAGGGGCGGTTCCCGATGGGCCCGGGGACGAACGACGCCGGCCTGTCCCGGGTGCACCTCACCCGCGCCCTGGACGCGAGCCTGCGGCGCCTCGGCGTCGACGCCGTCGACCTGTACCAGGCGCACGCCTGGGACCCGCTGACCCCGCTGCCGGAGACGCTGCGGTTCTTCGACGACGCGGTGCGCGCTGGCAAGATCCGCTATGCGGGGGTCAGCAACTTCACCGGCTGGCAGCTGCAGAAGGCCGCCCTGCTCACCCAGCACCTCAACCTCACCCCGATCGTGACCCTGCAACCGCAGTACAACCTGCTGGCCCGGGAGATCGAGTTCGAGTTGGTGCCGGTCTGCGAGAACGAGGGCATCGGCATCCTGCCGTGGTCACCGCTGGGTGGCGGTTGGCTGACCGGCAAGTACCAGCGCGACAACACGCCCACCGGCGCGACGCGGCTCGGCGAGAACCCGCAGCGCGGCGTCGAGGCGTACGCGGGTCGCAACGCCGAGGAGCGCACCTGGCGGGTGCTCGACGCGGTCCGTCAGATCGCCGGGGACCTGGGGGTGTCCATGTCGGCGGTGTCGCTGGCCTGGCTGGCTGCCCGACCGGCGGTCACCTCGGTGATCCTCGGTGCGCGTACCACCGAGCAGCTCGACGACAACCTGACCGCCGCCGACCTGGTCCTCGACGCCGAGCAGATGCGGCTGCTGGACGAGGTGAGCGCCCCACCGGTGGGCGACTACCCGTACGGCGCCGCAGGCGTGCGCCAGCGCGCCCGCGACCTGCCGGCCGGATCGTGACGTCGTTTCCCGAGCCCACCGCCCCGGCCGGCAGCCGCGCCGAGGTCTTCCTGCGCTACCTGGACTACTTCCGCGAGTCCATGGTGGCCAGGGTGTCGGCGCTGGCTGAGCCGGAGCTGCGGCGCAGCCGGCTGCCGTCCGGGTGGACCCCGCTGGAGCTGCTCACCCACCTGCGCCACGTGGAGCGGCGCTGGATCGAGTGGGGCTTCCAGGGTCGGGATGTCGCCGAGCCGTGGGGCGACCGCCGCGACGACCGTTGGTACGTCGCCCCCGACGAGTCCCGCGCGGATCTGGTGGCGGCGCTGCGGGCGCAGGGCGCGCACACCACGGCCGTGGTGACGGCACACGACCTGGCCGAGATCGGTGCGCCGGGCCCGCGGTGGGACGGCGCGGACCCGGCGTCGCTGGAGCGGGTGCTGTTCCACCTGGTGCAGGAGTACGCCCGTCACCTCGGCCACCTCGATGTGGTCGCCGAACTCGCCGGCGGCCCGACCGGAGAGTGATGGGCTGATGCCGCTGTTCGCGGTTTCCCTCGCTCAATTGAGTCGGCGGTGATCCAGTCGAACTGCGCGGTGGGCGGAGGCCGTTGACGTTGGACGGTCGCCGGTGGATGATCCAGCGATGTCGCCCGGGTTGGCGAGCCGGGGCGCTGGCCCTCATGGGCAACATGATCGCGGTCATCCGATGGATTTAGGAGAGCGGATGTGTTGAAGTTCCTTCTCACGTCGGGAGGCATCAGCAACCCGAGCATCTCCGACGCGCTCGTCGACCTGTTGGGCAAGCCGATCGCCGAGTCCACGGCCCTGTTCATTCCCACCGCTGTCTATCCATTCCCCGGCGGGGCTGAGAGGGCGTGGAAGGCGATTCACGGTCGGGCCGACATTCCGCTGTGCCAGCTCGGTTGGAAATCCCTGGGGTTGCTGGAGCTCACCGCGCTGCCGACCATTCGAGAAGAGAACTGGGTCCCGGCGGTCCGGGAGGCCGACGCTCTCCTCGTCTGGGGCGGCGACGTGCTGTACCTGACCTACTGGCTGCGCCAGTCGGGCCTGGCGGACCTGCTGCCGTCGCTGACTGACACGGTCTATGTGGGGGTCAGTGCCGGGAGCATCGCGGTCACCCCGTACAACTGCGACGCCGAGTTCGACCTCGCGTTCGTCCCTGACGGCAGCGACAGGGCGCAGGACGCCGACCGGGCGCTGGGGCTGGTGGACTTCACCCTGTACCCCCACCTCAATCATCCGGAGATGGAGGACACCGAGCTGTCCTCCATCCAGAAGTGGGCGTCCGGAATCCCGGTCCCGACCTACGCCATCGACGACAACACCGCCATCACGGTGGTCGATGGCAATGTCGACGTCATCTCCGAAGGCGACTGGAAACTGATCAACCCCTGACCGGGTTGTCCCTTCAGCCGAGCCGGCCCCTCGACGTGGTCGCCGCGCTCGTCGGTGGCCCGGCCGGGAGCGTGCGGCCGCCGGCTCGATAATGGGCGGATGCCGCTGCTCGTCGTACCCGCGCTGCCCGCCGGCAGCCTCGCCACCCAGGAGCAACCCCACCTTCCGGTACGCCCCGGGGTGGCGTTGCGGCCGTGGCGTGACGACGACGCCCCGGCCGTGCGGGCTGCCTTCGACTGTCCGGTGATCCAGCGATGGCACGTGCGTCGTCTCGACAGCGACGACGAGGCACGGTCGTGGACAGCGCAGTGGGCCGGCCGTTGGCGCGACGAGAGCGCCGCCAGTTGGGCGCTCGTCGACGCCGACGACCAGCCCGTCGGTCAGGTGGGGTTGCGCGACGTGCTGCTGACCGAGGCGTCGGCGCAGGTGTCGTACTGGCTGATGCCCGCCGCGCGCGGTCGAGGGCTCGCCACCGAGGCGCTGCTCGCCATGACCCGATGGGCCTTCACCCGGGGCGGGTTTCACCGGCTCGGGTTGGAGCATTCCACCGCCAACGCGGCGTCGTGCCGGGTAGCCACCCGGGCCGGGTTCACCGTCGAGGGCGTGGCCCGAGGGTCGGTGCGCCACGCCGACGGCTGGCACGACATGCACCTGCACGCACGACTGGCTTAACGGGCCTCGGCCCAGCCGACGAAACGCGGGGTCAGGTCGGGCAGCGCGACGCCCGGGTGGAGCGTGGTCAGATCGGCCGTCGCCTCCTCCTGGACCGTCGTCAGGTACGTCCGCAAACCCGGTCGGTCCTCGCGGTACTCGGCGAGCAGGCCCAGCTTCGCGGCCGAGCACGGCCACAGGATGCCGCAGGTCGGGCAGCGCCACGACGGCCGCGACGGCAGGTGCTTGCGGCGCTGGGGCATCAGACGGCCCGCGCAGCGGTCCGGCGCCGCGCGGGGGTGGGCCGCCGCGCGTCGCCGGGTGTTTGCCGCCGTACGCCCGCGCGCAGCACGAACAGTTCACGCCGGGCCACCGCCTCGCCCTTCGGGTCCAGTTGGTACGCGTCGAGCCAGAGCCAACCGTCGTACGTGTGCCGGTCGGGTATCTCGCGGATGACGCGGACGACGATCGGTTCGCGGAACTGCACGCTCGCGGCGACGGTCAGGAGGACGACGTCCCCGGCTTTGAACTCTTTCCTCTCCGGCACCGGTCTTTCCTCTGCTCGGCGTCTGGGAAGGGGCCGCTTCCGGGAGTGCTCGCCCACCGGAAGCGGCCCCGCTACGAACGCGTCCGCCGGGTTCGGGGTCCTGCCGGTCGCGCCGTCTTCAACGCACTTTGCCGGTAGTCGCTGGACAAGCACACAGCGTTACGTTATGTCTTCATCGCAGCCGCTTTGCACCAGGAGAGGACGGCATGAACCACGCCTTTGTCGCAGCGCTCGCCGCCGCGGGTCACACCGCGGAAAGCCTCGCCGATCGCATCGGTGTGCACCCGAAGACCGTCGCCCGGTGGGCGAACCCGGGGCACATTCCACAGAGCAGGCACCGGGCAACCGTCGCGGGGCTGTTGGCCAAGGAGATCGACACACTGTGGCCGGACGCCGGCCGGCGTCGTGAGCCGGTGTGGTTCCGGCCGTGGGTCGACCTGGAACGTGAGGCGGTGACGCTGCGGTCGTTCGAGTTGGCGTGGGTGCCCGGGCTGTTGCAGACCGAGGCGTACGCGCGGGCGACCCTGGCCGGCGGGATGCTGGCGGCGGAGGCGGTCGACGAGTTCACCGAGGCGCGCATCGCCCGGCAGGCGATCCTCGCCCCGGGAGAGGGCGGGCCTCTGCTGGTGGCCGTATTGGACGAGGGGGTGCTGCGACGGCGTGTGGGCGACGACCGCGCCCTGATGGCCGCGCAACTCGCGTGCCTGCTCGGGCACGCCGAGGCGGGCACCGTGCAGTTGCACATCGTCCCGGCGGACGCGCCCAGCTATCCCGGGCTCGACGGACCGTTCACCATCGCGGACATGCCGGACGGTTCCCGGGTCGCCCACGTCGACAGCGCGGCCCAGGCGCAGATCCTGGACCAGCCATCGGACCTTGTTAATCTGGAGCGACGGTGGGAGCGGATCCGCGGCGAAGCACTGCCGCGCGGGCGTTCCCTGGCACTCCTCAGGGAAGCGGCAGCAGCATGGACATGACCGGCGCGCGGTGGCGGAAGAGCACGAGGAGCGGCGGCAACGGCGGCAACTGTGTCGAGGTGGCCGACAACCTGCCGGGTGTGGTGCTCGTTCGGGACACGAAGGATCGCGACGGCGCGACGCTGGCGTTCCGCCCCGAGTCGTGGCGGCGCTTCGTCGCGCTGGCCCGTCACGCCGGCTGACCTCGCTAGCGCAGACCGGCGGGCTCGGCCGGTTGCGGTTGCGGGGTCGCCGGCCAGGTGAGGCGGCGTACGCCGGGGACGAGCGCGGTGCCCGCGCAGGAGGCGAGGACCAGCAGGCCGGCGACGGCCAGCGGGACGGGTGCGCCGAACGCGTCGGCGGCCACCGGCGCCAGCGCGTAGCCCAGCGGCATGGCGCCCAGCGACACCAGCCAGTCGTACGAGGTGACCCGGGCCAGCACGTCCGGCGGGAAGTGGTGCTGCACGACGGTCTCCCACACCGGGTTGAGGTAACCGAGGGCGGTCAGCGCCACCGCGTAGGCGGCGATCACCACGGGGGCGGGCGCGGCGACGGCGAGCAGGAACAGTGGCGCGGCGTAGCAGGCCAGGCCGAGGTTGGCCAGCAGCACCGGCCGGTGCAGCCGTACCCGCCCGGCCAGCAGCGACCCGGTGAGCATGCCGATCGCGCCGGCCTGCAACAGCAGCACCCAGGTCGCCTCGCCGCCGAGTCGGTCGATGGCGACGGCCGGGCCGAGGGTCATCAGCACGGCGGCAGCGCCGTTCCACACGCCGTGCCCGAGCAGGCTGGTCCAGAACCAGTCGCGGGCGCGTACCTCGCCGAAGCCGTGCCGCAGGTCGCCGAGGACGGAACGGCGGGGCACCGGCACGTGGCGGACCCGCACCAGCGCGAGCAGCGCGGCGCTGAGCGCGAACGACGCACCGTCGAGGATGAACGCCCATCCGGGCCCGGCGACCCAGATCAGCGCGCCGGCCAGCGCCGGCCCGGCGAGGCGACTGGTGTTGGCGGTGATCCCCATCAGGGCGTTGGCCCGTTGCCGTTCGGCCGGTTCGACGGTGCCGGCGACCAGCGGAGACGCTGTCGGAATGGCGAAGGCCGAGGCGACGCCGCCCAGCGCCGACGCCACCACGACGGTGCTCAGCGACGGGTCGCCGCCCAGCAGCTCAACGCCGACCGCGATCTGGGCCGCGCAGCGGACCAGGTCGGCCAGCAGGGCGACCCGGCGGGCGTCGAACCGGTCGGCCACGACACCACCGAAGGGCAGCAGGAGCAGCCGGGGGACAACGGCGGCGGCGAGGACGACGGCCAGCGCGCCGGTGGAGCCGGTGGCGCGCAGCACGGCCAGCGCCAGCGCGGCGGGCACCACCGCGTCGCCGATGGCGGAGATGCTGCGACCCAGGAACAGCAGCCGGAAGGAGTGGTTGCGCAGGGGGTGAGCCATGACCCGGAGCATAGTTCGACGCCGAATATTTCGGCAACGAATATTTTGTCGCTGAGGTAAGCTGGCGCGGTGACCACCACCCCGGACACCGTCGACCAGCACATCGAGCGCTGGCTGCCCGTGGTGCCCGACCTCGACGCGGACGTCGAGGGGGCGGTGACCAGGATGATCCGCCTGACCCGGCACCTGCGGGCGGTCAAGGAGCGGGTCCTGGTCGACCTCGACCTGCCGGCCCACGAGTACGACACCCTGCACGCCCTGGCCGGTCGTGGTGGACGGGCAGCGCCCTCGGATCTCGCCGCGGACCTCGCGATGGCCCCCGCCTCGATCACCGCGCGGGTGGACACTCTGTTGCGGCGGGGCTTCGTGCGCCGAATGCCGTCCACCGTGGACCGACGGCGGGTCGACGTGGAGCTCACCGAGGCAGGCCGGGCGGCGTGGCAGGGGGCGATGCAGGTCCAGGGCGCGGAGGAGCACCGCCTGCTCGGCGCGCTCACCGCGACCGAGCGCCGACACCTCTCCGACCTGCTGCGTCGGGTGCTCCTGGTCGCCGAGCAGCCGCCGAGCGCGCCGGAGACCGACTGAGCGGGCCGGAAAATCGCCTGGCGGCCCGCGTACCGCTGACGCGAGGGTGACCGGCATGACTGCGCATGCCCTGGCTGGCGCCCTGGCCGACGACGCACGGCGACGGATCTTCGCGGCGATCGTGCTGGGTGCGACCAGCGCGACCGCTGTCGCACAGCGGGTCGACCTGCCGGCGCGGGTGGTGCTCACCGGGGTTCGCCGGCTCACCGACGCGGGCCTGGTCGCCGGTGCCGACGGCGCGCTCGCTGTCGACGAGGCGTCGCTACGGGCGGTGGTACGCGACAACCGGTCACCCGATGACGCTGAACCCGCCGCCGACGACGCGCTCAAGCCGTGGTGCGCCGCGGGCGGGTCCGATCACGTGACACTGCGCCGCTACCTGATCGACGAACAGCTGCTCACCCGCGAGCACGGCATCCACCAGCGGCTCTGATCGTCCGCCGCGCGAACCGTCCCGTCTCGGAGGATCTTGCTAGCCTCGGCGCATGACCTCCTGCACGCCCGCCGACGGCCCACCGGACCTGTTGTTCCTGCTCTCCTGGGCGAGTCACGCGTTGCAGACCGAGCACGCCGCGGGGCTGGCCGAGCTGGGCATCTCGCCGCGGGCGCACTACGTGCTGGCGCAGGCCCGCACCGGCGACCTGACCCAGCGGGAGATCGGCGAGCGGTGCGGGGTGGACAAGACCACGATGGTCGTGACGCTCGACCAGTTGGAGCGGGCCGGGCTGGCCGAGCGCCGTCCGGTGCCAACGGACCGGCGGGCCCGGCTGGTCGTGGTGACCCCGGCGGGGGAGCAGGTCCTGCGGCAAGCGCAGCAGGTGGTCCGGCGCATCCAGGACGACCTGCTCGCGACCTTGCCGGAGCAGGAGCGGGAGGTGTTCGTCGGTGCGCTCCTGGCGTTGGTGGGCGGACCGTTGGCCAGCACCTCCCCGTACGCGCCGGGGGCCCGCTCCGGCTGTTAGTTCTGAGAAAGATAGTTCCGAACGAGACTATCTGTTACGGTCGCACTTGTTCGCTTCCCCTGAACGAGGAGCCGTCATGAGTGCTGCCACCGTCACGACCCCCGCCCCCTCACCACTGCGCCGCCGCGCCCTCGGCGTCGTCGCCGCCGTCGTGGCACCCCTTGCCATCTGGGCGATCGGCGCGCTGGCCGGAGTCGACTACACCATCGAGAGCCCGGGCCAGCCGGCCACAAACATCGGGGCCGGCGCCATCGTCATGATCGCCCTGGGCGCCGCCCTGCTCGGCTGGGCGGCGCTGGCTCTGCTGGAACGGTTCGCCGCCCGGGTCGCCCGTCCGGTCTGGATCTCGCTGGCCGTCGTGGTGACGGTGCTGTCCTTCGTGCCGCTGTTCGGCGTCGAGGCCACCAGCGGCGCCAAGCTCGCCCTGGGCGCCACGCACGTGGCCGTGGCGGTCGCGCTGATCGCGCTGCTGCCCCGTCCCCGCCGGTAACCACCCGCTGGCATTCCCCACGCCCACCTCGTGTCGCGCTCGCCACGGGGTGGGCGAAACCCGTGGAAGCCGGTGCGTCCCCGTTGCTAGCATCGCCGCCATGGCACGAGGTATCTGGTCGCAGAAGGTCCGCTCCGCCCGCTGACGGCGGCGCGATTCCCTCTGCTGAATTCGCGCTCGCCGTCCCGGGTCCCGCCGGGCGGCCGTCAGCTGCTGCCCGGCTCCATCGCGAGCTGCGGAGCACAGGTGAACCTCAACCCCGACATCATGAACCGGCCCGTCGAGGCCGGCGGCAGCGCGCACCTACGCGCCGCGAACGTCACAGTGACCCGTGGGTGCCGGCGCGTGCTGAACGACGTCTCGGTCACCGTCTCGGCCCGGTCACGGGTGGCGGTCGTGGGCGAGAACGGTCGCGGCAAGACGACACTGCTGCACGTCCTCGCCGGGCTGATCACGCCGGACGACGGCACCGTCCAGCGGGCCGGCACGATCGGCCTGGCCCGCCAGGAGCTGTCCGCCCGCGACGGCGAGACCGTCGGCACCCTGACGTCCGAGGCGCTGGCCGCGTCGCTCGCGGCCCTCGACGCGCTGGACGAGGCGACAGCAGCCCTGGCCGAGGGCGATCCGAGCGCCGGGGACCGCTACGCCGCCGCGCTCGACGCCGCCACCCGGCTCGACGCGTGGGACGCCGAACGCCGCGTCGACGTGGCACTGGAGGCCCTGCACGCCTGCACCGACCGCGATCGTCAGTTGTCGACGCTGTCGGTCGGGCAGCGCTACCGGGTACGGCTGGCGTGCCTGCTCGGCGCGCGGCACGACGTGCTGCTGCTCGACGAGCCGACCAACCACCTCGACGCCGACGGCCTGGACTTCCTGACCCGCCGGCTCCGCGAGCACGACGGCGGTCTCGCGATCGTCAGCCACGACCGCGCGCTGCTGCGCGACGTCGCGGACCGGTTCCTCGACCTCGACCCCACCCACGACGGCACGGCGCGCCTCTACGCCGGCGGCTACGACGCCTGGCAGGACGCGCGGCGTCGCGAGCGGGAGCACTGGGAGCAGGAGTACGAGGAGCAGCAGGCCGAGCATCGACGGCTCCAGGACGCGGTGTCGAGGGCCCGCGACCGGCTCTCCACCGGCTGGCGGCCGGACAAGGGGACCGGCAAGCACCAGCGCCAGTCCCGCGCGCCGGGCGTCGTGCAGGCCCTCAACCGGCAGCAGGACGCGCTGCGGGCACACCGGATCGACGTACCGACACCACCGCCGACGCTGCGGCTGCCGGACCGTGGCGTACGACCGGGCGCGCCGCAGGTACGCGCGCAGGGCGTCGCCGTCGGCGGGCGGCTCGCTGGTCCGGTCGATCTCACCATCGACGGCGGCGACCGGCTGCTCGTCACCGGACCCAACGGCGCCGGTAAGTCCACACTGCTCGCGGTCCTGGCCGGAGCGCTCGAACCCACCGACGGTCACACCTGGGCGGCGCGGGAGGCCCGCATCGCCCGGCTCACCCAGGAGACCGCCGGGCAGGCCCCGGAACTCACCGCCGACGAGGTGTACGCCCGCCAGGTCGGCCGGCTGGTGTCCGACGGGCTGCTGCCCGCCGCCGAGGCCGTGGCGCTCGGCTGGTTCGGGCTGCTGGACTCCGCCGCGACGCGTACACCGGTGGGGCGGATGTCGCAGGGGCAGCAGCGCCGCCTCGACCTGGCGTTGACGCTGGCCGGGCGGCCCACGCTGATCCTGCTCGACGAACCGACCAACCACCTGTCGTCCACTCTGGCCGAGGAGCTGACCGCCGCGATCCGCACCACCAGCGCCGCCGTCGTGATCGCCACCCACGACCGGCAGTTGCTGCGGGACCTGGCCGACTGGCCGCGCCTGCGGATCGGCGAGTCTTCGACACAAGATGCGCGAACCAGGGCGACCGGATAAGCCGTTGACCGGGCGGTGATGATCAACAGGTGACCATTGCCGCCCGGCCCACCTGGGCAACCACCGCCGTTCGGCCCGACCACCCCGACGCGGTGCTGCTGCTGCGCGAGTACATGACCGAGATGGTGATTCGCTACCACCGTCGCCCGGCCCTGCCCGGCGAGGTTGACGCGGCCCTGGCCGAAATGCCCAGCGACGACCTGACCGCGCCGAGCGGACTGCTCCTGCTCGCCCGCCACGGCGACCAGCTGGCCGGTTGCGCCGGGCTGCGCTGGCAGCGGGGCTGGGCAGAGCTGACCCGGGTGTTCGTCCGGCCCGACCATCGCGGTGCCGGTGGAGGTGCCGCGCTGCTGGCCGCCGTCGAGGAACGGGCCCGCGCGGCCGGGGCGGACCGGATTCGGCTCGACACCCGCCACGATCTGGTCGAGGCCCGCGCCCTGTACGCCCGGCACGGCTACGCGGAGATCCCGGCGTACTCGCAGGGGCCCTACGCCGATCACTGGTTTGAAAAACGGCTGTCCTGAGCAGTTGACGTTCGCATCCGGACGCGCTAAATAAGAAGAGGAAGTTGAGTCACCCCGACTCAACTCATCACCTTCGGCCAGGAGAACCGAGGAGGCATGACCATGTTGATGCGTACCGACCCGTTCCGCGAGATCGACCGGCTCGCCGAGCAGTTCTTCGGTACGGCGGCCCGCCCCGCGATGATGCACCTTGACGCCTACCGCGACGGCGACCACTTCTACGCGGCGTTCGACCTGCCCGGCGTCGACCCGGACAGCATCGACTGCACCGTCGAACGCAACGTGCTCACCGTCCGCGCCGAGCGTCGCCGACCCGCCGGTGACGGCGTCGAACTGGTCGCCGCCGAACGGCCGATGGGCACCTTCACCCGGCAACTGTTCCTCGGCGACACACTGGACACCGACAAGCTGGAGGCCGGCTACGAGAACGGGGTGCTGACACTGCGCATCCCGGTCGCCGAGCGCGCCAAGCCCCGCCGGGTGACCATCCAGGCCAACGGCAACGCCCGCCGGGAGATCAACGCCTGATCCGCCACGGTGACGGGTGGGACCGGCGCGCCTGCGCGCCGATCCCACCCGAGGCTGAGAGTCTTTTTCACATGGTGTTCTCCGACGCTCCGGTACTCGCCCGTCCGTCCGCACCACCGGCGCTGCCGAGCGGACCGATCGAGGTCACCGAGGCGTGGCTGCGTAACCGGCGGCTGTCCGAACACACCCGCGACGCCTACCGACGTGACGTCACCGGCTGGCTGCGTTGGTGCGCCGAGCGTGACCTCGACCCGCTGCGGGCCACGTTCCTGCACGTCAACGAATACGCCCGCGCCCTGGAGAACAGCGTCGGCGCCCGCAGCGGCCGCCCACTGACCCCGGCGACCGTCGCACGCCGGCTCTCGGCGCTGTCCAGTTGGTACGACTTCCTCGCCAAACTCGGTGCGGTACCGGCCAACCCGGTCGCCGGCGCCGACCGCCCCCGCGTCGACCGGGACCACTCCGCCACCGTCGGGCTCACCCCCGAGGAGGTGGACGCCCTCCTCAACGCCGCCGACGCCGACACCGGCGGGACCGCCGTCCGCAACCGGGCAGCGCTCGCGCTGCTGGCCGATCTGGGTCTGCGGGTCGGGGAGCTGATCTCACTGGACCTGACCGACCTCGGCACCGAACGCGGCCACCGCAGCGTGCGCTTCGTCGGCAAGGGCGGCAAACAACGCCGCCGCGCCCTCACCCCCAGCGCCGGGCACGCCCTGGACGCCTACCTGGCCCAGCGGGCCGCCGCCACCGGCGTGCCGGTGGCGCAGCTGACCGGTCCACTGCTGGTCACCGCCAGCGGTGCCCGGCTGGACCGGCACTCGGTGTTCCGGATGGTCCGTCGGCTCGCCCGCGCCGCCGGCATCCCGGCCTGGGCGAAGCTGTCGCCACACTCGCTGCGACACGCGTTCGCCACCACCGCCCGCTCCGAGGGCGTGCCGTTGGAGGACGTGCAGGACGCCATGGGGCACGCCGACCCGCGCACCACCCGCCGCTACGACCGGGACCGGCACAACCTCGACCGCGACCCGGCCTACGCGGTGTGGGCCGCCCGGTCGCGCCGCCGCGGCTGAGCAGCGCCCGCCGCGTCGGCCCTAGGACCGGCAGACCTAGGGTGAAACCGGCCGCTTTTCGGCAGCATCGCACGTTGCTGTACTTGTGACATGACCTTCGGATTTCAGTTCGACCACGTCGGCATCACTACCTCTGCAGCGCACCTCGACCAGACCATCGCGTGGTATCGCGACCACCTCGACTTCTTGGTGATCCAGCAATTCGAAGTCGGCGAATCGGTGTTCACCTTCATCGGCACCGACAACACCAAGATCGAGATCATCTCGGCTGGCGCCGCCGTGAACCCGGCCCCGGCCGCCGAAAGCCTACCGGCCAGCCACGACGTCGAGCGTCTGCACCACATCTGCCTCCGGGTTCCCGACCTGGACGCGGCCATCGCCGAACTCGACCGGCGCGGTGTGGCCCTGTTCGCCGGCCCCATGACGGTCGAGAAGAGCGGTCAGCGTTTCGCCTTCATCCGGGACAACATCGGCACCATCATCGAGATCACCGATGCGGTGCCGATGGCCGGCTGAGCGCATCGGCGACCACGTCTCGCAGCCGCTGCAGGGCCGCCTCGGCGTCGGTACCCGGATCGGCCCAGTAAAGGTAGAGCCAGACGTCGTCGGCCAGTTGCGCGGCCACCTGCCGCAGTGCCAGCAAACCGATCAGCGGATGACGGTACACCTTGACACCGGGCGCCGGGGTCGCGACGTCGTGCTCGTCCCATAGCTCGCGGAACTCGGGACTCCCCGCGTTCAGATTCTCGACCAGGCGGTGGAGACGGCGGTCCTCCGGGAACCGGGTGACGGCGGCCCGGAGGACACCGACGGTCTCGCGGGCGGAGTGCTCCCACGTCACCATCACCTCACGAGCACCCGCATCGGCGAACAGCCAGTACGCGTAGTAGCGGCGCTCAAGGGGGAACGTGTCGAAGTCCGTCGTCAGTTCTCGATGCAGTGCGTTCGCGCCGATCACCTCGCTACCACGCCCCACCACAATCGCCGGAACAGCGACGGCGCGCAGAAGCCCGGTGATATTCGGATGATTGCCCGGAACACGGTCTGCCTCGTGTTTCGAACGGCCCCGAACCAGCAGATACAGCTGTGCCCGTTGCGCCGGCGAAAGGCGCAACGCCGTGGCCAGAGAATCGAGAACTGAATCGGACGGCGAGACGTTACGGCCCTGTTCCAGGCGCATGTAGTAGTCGACGCTCACGCCGGCCAGGGCCGCCACCTCTTCGCGCCGCAGCCCGGGCACCCGGCGTCCCGAGCCGTCGATCAAACCGGCTTGCGCCGGGCTTACCTGCGCCCGTCGTGAGCGAAGGAAGTCACGCAGAGCGGTGTTTCGTTCCACCAGACGATCGTGTCAGACACGCATGAGTCAGGAGACGTTGGTGCGGCTGAGCAGGCTGTGCGGCGTCAGCCCTGCGGGCGGGGGCAGATGCAGAACGGCTGACCGATCGGGTCGAGGAGCACGACCCACTTGTCGCCGCCGGGCTGGAAATCCGGCTTGGACGCGCCCGCCGCCACGAACTTCTCCTCCGCCGCCGCCAGGTCGTCGACGTAGAGATCCAGGTGGTAGCGCTTGTCGCCGGTCGGATCCGGCCAGGAGGGCGGTCGGTAACCCTCGACCAGACCGAAGCCGATGGAGACGCCACCGGAGCTAATCATCGCGTACTCCGGTTGGCTGTGGGTGACCTCCCAGCCCAGCGCCTGGTGGTAGAACGCGGCATGGCCGGCAGGATCGGAACTGTCGAGGTTGACCATCGCGAGGTCGGCAGAAACTGTCACGCCGGCAGTATGCCGACGGGGTCCGACAAACTCCGGGCCTGCGACACCCGCCGCCCATCAGAGGGCCTCGAGCGGCCAGAACGTCACCCGGGCGGTGCTGTCACGGCAGATCAGCCCGGCGCCCACCCGTCGACAGTCGGTCAGACCCTCCGGAAGCACCACCGACACCCGATGACCGTCGCGTCCCACGGTCGCCACCAGCGCACGCCTGCCGTCCGCCGCCAACCCCAGCACCACCAGCGGCTCCGCCGGCACCCGGGGGCCCGCCACCGTGCGCCAGCGCGCGCCGTCCGGCCACGACCACACCCGCGCCCCGGTGCCCGCGTCGATCGCCCAGCGGCCCTGCTCGTCCTGCCCGCAGATCAGGCCCTGGCAGGGCCGCAGGGTCAACTCACCCGACGACACCGGCACCCGCCAGCGCGACGCCAGCCCCGGTAGGTCGTACCCGGTCAGCGCCACCGCGCCGGCGACCGGGTGGCGCAGCACCAGGTGCGCGCCGACGACCTGGGGGTTGTCCGGGCCGTAGTCGGCCGGCGGAAGCTGGCCCCGCCCGCGCTCGACACCGTCGCGGGCGTCGAGAAACCGGACCAACCCGTTGTCCTGCACCAGCAGCACCCGCCCGGGCAGCGCCCGCAGCACCGCCGTGGAGGGCAGCGGAACCGACCACCGGGTCGCACCGGTGGTCGGGTCGACGCCGTGCACCGTGCCCTCGACCCGCCGCCCCGGATCGGAGGCGCTGCGTACCTCGCTCACCGCGACCGCCGCGTCCCCGGCCGCGTACACCCGCCTCGGGTCGCCGCCACACAGGCTGTCCGGTACGCATCGACCGCGCGGTGGTCACCCGCGCCCCGCGCGTCTGATCCCGTTCCACCAGCAGCAGCAGGTCACCGACGACCTCGGCGGACCACCCGGCGGCGGGTGGCACGGTGACCCGCCACCGCGGCGGGCCGCCCGGCGCGGCCGAGTCGTAGGCGCTCAGCGTCGGCGGGCTCTGGTCGGGGCCGACGACCAGCAGCAGCGGTCCCGCGCCCAGCACTGTCGTCCCGGCGGGCACCACCGGCCCGACCTGCGGCGACAGGCGCCCGACCGGGGCGGCACCGCCCAGCAGGGCACAGATCGCCACCAGCGCCGCCACCCGCCACCGGCGCGACACCTGCGGCGGCGGCCGGCGCTCGTCCAGCGGCGCGCCCCGGTCGTCGCCCAGCTCGATCAGCACCGACATGCGGGCCCACCCGTCCGCTCGCGCCGGCCGATCAGCAGAGCAGGTCCAGGTGGTGGTGGGCGTCCTCGGCGATCTCCTCGTGGCGCAGCCAGCGGCGCGCCCACAACCGGGCTGCCAGCTCCGCCTGCTCGTCCCCCCACGCGGCGTGCTCGACGAGCAACGCGGTGGTCAGCGCGTACGCCAGGCGCAACGCCAGACCACGGGCGCCCGCGAGCACCGCCGACGCACCCGGGTCGACGGTCACCGCGCTGATGGTTTCCGTCAGCTGCGCGGCGGCGGTGGCCAGCGTGTCGGCCAGCACCGGCGACAACGGCCGCGCCAGGTCGACGGCGGCGGCGAGCCGGCTCAGCAGCGGCACCCCGGCGTCCTCCCGGGTCAGCGCGCGCAGCACGTCCAGGGCCAGCACGTTGGTGGTGCCCTCCCAGATCGGCAGCACCTGGGCGTCGCGCAGCAGCCGGGGCACGCCGGTGTCCTCCACGTAGCCGGCCCCGCCGAAGCTCTCCACGTACTCGCTGGCGGAGCTGACGGCGAGCCGGCCGGTGGCCAGCTTCGCCAACGGGGCCACGATGCGCAGCTCCGCCGCGGCCTCCGGGTCTGCGCCGACCTCCACCCGCCCCAGCAGGGCGAAGGCGTGCCCGGCCAGGGCGAACGCGCCCGCGGCGTCGACCGCGAGGGTGCCCAGCGTGGCCCGGTGCAGCGGCGAGGACACCAGCGGGCCGCCGGCGACGTGCCGCACCTCGGCGTACGCGCGGGCGTAGTCGAGGCCACGTCGCATCCCGCCGGCCGCCGCCGCCGCGTTGTGCACCCGGGTCACCACGACCAGGGTCATCGCCCGGACCAGACCGGGCACCGCCGGGTCACCCAGCGGGAGGGCGTACGCGTCGCGCAGACCGATCTCGGCGGTGGGCAGCGCCCGGGTGCCGAGCTTGTCCTTGAGCCGGTGCACCGTGACGCCCGGTGCGGGTGCGCCCGGTGCCGCGCCGTCGGCCAACGGGGAGTCGACCGCGTACCGGGGAACGAGGAACGGGGCGAGCACCCGGCTGCCCCGCCCGGCGCCCTCCGGTCGGGCCAGCGCCACCGCCATCGCCGCGTCGGCAGCGGAGCAGAACCACTTTTCCCCGGTCAGCCGCCACGAACCGTCCGCCGCCGGTCGACCGAGCGTGCTGGAGCGGCCCAGGTCGGAGCCGCCCTGCGACTCGGTCATCCACTGCCCGCTGGTGATCGCCGTCGCCGGGTCCGTCGAGATCAACCGGGGCAGCCACGCGGCACGGACCGTGGCGTCGACGTCGGGCATGCTGAGCAGCGCCGCCGCCCCGTCGGCCATCGCCACCGGGCACGAGAACGTCGCCGACTCCGGCCCGTACAGGTGCAGCAGGGCGTGTTGCACGACCCGCGCGGCGGCACCCCAGGTGCCCCGGGCGTCCGGCAGGTACGGCAGCGCGACCACGGCGTGGCGGGCGGCGGCGGCGCGCTGCTCCTGCCAGCCGGCGGAGGTGTCGATGCGGTCGACGCGGGCGCCCCACGGGTCGTAGCGGACCAGCGTCGGCGGGTGCGCCTCGGCGTCGGCGTGCGCCGCGCGCAGCGGCCCGGTGACGTCGGCGGCCAGGTCCGCGAGGCGGCCCTTCGCGGCGGCGTGCCCGCCCGGGCCGAGGTGACGCTCCAGCCAGGAGCGCAGCAGGCCATCGCCGGCGTACGGGTCGACGGGGGGTGGTACCGGCTGCACGAAGCGGCTCATCGATCGGCTCCTGGCACTGCTCGGGGGTGTGCGCCGACGGTAGACGATGCGGGGCCGCCGCGAACAGGGCGAGCCCCGGACCCGATTTTTCGACTTGTCGTACCCCGGTGCGACCGTGTTCTCTACGGTCGGTAGTCGTGGGTGCCGGCCAACAGTGGAGTCGACCGGCCCGGCGTCACCGCCCGATGCGCACCGGGTTGGCGTTCGCCGGGTTCGGCGTGGCGTTGTGCTGTGTGGGGGTGGCCGGGCTGGGCGCCTGGAACCTGCAGACCGTCCGGCAGGCCGCCGGCCCGATCCGGGAGACCGCCGACGGCTTCCTCAACGAGGTGACCCTGGGCGACAGCGACCGGGCGTACGAGCGGCTCTGCGCGGACGCCCGCAGCCGGTGGAGCGCGATCGGTTTCACCAGTTGGGTGCGGACTCCACCGATGGTCACCGACTACGAGATCACCGACGTGTCGGTCGCCACCCGCAGCGGGCGACCGCAGGGCACGGTGACCGTGAAGGTGACCCGCGACGGTGGGCTCAGCGAGGAACGTCGCCTGCCGGTGGTCCGCGAGGACGGCGGCTGGCGGGTGTGCGGTGACCCGTTCTGAGCCCCCGGTCGCCACCCCGGTACGCCCGCAACTGCTGCGACCACGGGAGGGGGTGCAGCCGACCACCTCCACGGAACTCTTCTTCGACCTCGTCTTCATCTTCACCATCACCCAGCTGTCGCACTACCTGCTCGCGCACCTGGACTGGCGGGGCGCCGCCCGTACCGGCCTGTTGCTGGCGCTGGTGTGGTTCGTCTGGGTCTACACCACCTGGCTGACCAACTGGTTGCAACCGGACCAGGGGCCGGTGCGGACGATGCTGATCGGAATGGCGCTGGGCAGCCTGCTGTTGTCGGCGGCGATCCCGGACGCGTTCGGCTGGACCGGTCCACTCTTCGCGCTGGTCTACGTGATCATGCAGGTGGGCCGCACACTGTTCGCGTTGTGGGCGGTGCAGGGCAGTCCGTGGCTGGTGGCCGGATTTCAGCAGTCGCTGCCGTGGATCACCGGGACGTCGGTGCTCGTGGTCCTCGGCGGCCTGGTCGGCGGGGCCGCCCGGGACGCGGTGTGGGCGGCGGTGATCGTGATCGAGGTGGTCGGCCTCTCGCTCGGTTATCCGCTGCCGAAGCGGGGACGCAGCCGACCCGAGCGGTGGATGGTGGAGGGTGGGCACCTGGCCGAACGGTGTGCGGCGTTCGTCCTGATCGCGCTGGGGGAGTCGATCCTGGTCACCGGCAGCACCCTCACGTCACACGTCAACCTGGTGACGTCCGGGGCGTTCCTGTTGGCGTTCGGCGGTTCGGTGGCGCTGTGGTGGGTGTACTTCGCCCGCTCGGCGCCGGCCGCCACGGAGGTCATCGCCCACGCCGGAGAGCGCACCGGCGCGTTGAGCCGGGTCGCCTTCAACTTTCTGCACCCGGTGATCGTCGCCGGTGTCGTCGTGGCGTCGGCGGCCGACGAGCGGTTGCTGCGGGAACCCGGCGCCCCGGCTGCCACGGTCGACGTGCTGCTCACCCTCGGCGGACCGGCCCTGTTCCTGGCCGGGCACGCCGCCTACAAGGCGCTGCTGTGGCGGGCCCTGCCGATCAGCCGGGTCACGGCGGTGGTGGTGCTGTTGGCGTTGATGCCGGTGGGTGTGGCGCTGGGTGCGCCGGTCGCGGGGTGCGCCGCGGCGGCGTTGGTGGTGACGGTGGCGGTGATCCTGACCGACCGGCGCCGTTCCCTGACGCTCGCGCGGTGACCGCGTTCTGAGCCGGCCGGTGGTTCAGTCTCGGGGACCGAGGTCCCCGCTGCGGTAGTGGCGGCGGCAGAGCACCTGGTAGCGCACCTCGGCGGTGTCGACGGTGTCGCCGATGACGACCTGGGCGCCCTCGCGGACGACCTGCCCGTCGACGACCCGGGCGTTGAGCAGCCCTTCGCGGCCGCACCAGCAGAGCACCTCGACCTGGATGCGGGCCACCTCGTCGGCCAGCTCGAACAGACGTTGCGCGGCGGGGAACAGGCACGACCGGAAGTCGGTGGCCAGGCCGAACGCGAAGACGTCGACGTCGTAGCTGTCCACCAGCTCGGCCATCTGCTCGACGTGCTCGACGGTGTAGAAGCACGCCTCGTCGCAGATCAGGTAGTCGACGCGTACCCCGTCGGCCCACCGGCCGCGCACCAGGGCCCGCAGGTCCAAGTCGTCGGTGACCTCGATGGCCTCGTGGGCCAGGCCGATACGGGTGGTGACCTGCGGTCCCAGCGAACGGTCGATGCGGGTGGTGACCAGCCCGCGCCGGCCCTGCCGGGCGTGGTTGTAGTTCATCTGCAACGCCATCGTGGACTTGCCGCAGTCCATCGGCCCCCAGAAGAACTTCAACGCCGCCGCGTGCACCGGACGCCCGTCGAGCCCACGCGCGGCCGCACACCCGGCCGGGGCGTGCGGCTGCCCGGGGAACGGGTGGGCCAGGCAGGTCGGGACGGTGGCGGCGTCGTCAGTCACGGTCGGGCAGCCTAGCCGATCGACCGCCCCTGATCTGCCTGGTCCGGGACGCGTGCTCAGAGCACCCGGGGCGGGGTGTTGCCCACGGCCACGATGGCACGGCGGATCGGCACGGCGGCCAGGAGCAGGAAACCGACCACGAAGAAGATCAGCAGTGAGACCAGGCCCACCCGGTACGAGGCGGTGAGCTGGAACACCAGCCCGAAGGCGAGCGGGCCGAGCCAACTGGTGCCCTTGTCGCTGATCTCGTAGAAGCCGTAGTACTCGCCTTCCTTACCGGCCGGGATGAGCTGGCTGAACAGCGACCGGCTCAGCGCCTGGCTGCCGCCGAGCACCAGGCCGATGGCCGCGCCGAGGATCATGAACGGCACCGGCGCCTCGGCCGGCAGCCGGAACGCGCCGATGATCACACCGATCCAGAGGATCAGGCTGAGCAGCACCGTCTTCCAGGCGCCGATGCGCCGGGCCAACGCGCCGAGGCTCAACGCGCCGCCGAAGGCGAGGAACTGCACCAGCAGGATGGTGATGATCAGGGTGCTCTGCTCCAGGCGCAGCTCCTCGGTGCCGTACTGGCTGGCCAGGGTGATGACAGTCTGGATGCCTGTAGACCAGAAACGCCAGTAGGAAGAACAGCGTCAACGGGTACGCCTTGATCTCCCGCAGGGTGCGGCCCAGCTGCCGGAACCCGTCGGTGAGCACGTTGCCCTGCCGGGTCAGCGCCGCCGCCGCGCCGGGGCGTTCCCGCAGCCAGCGCAGCGGCACGAGGGTGAACACCGCCCACCACACCCCGGCGGAGACGATCGACCAGCGGGCCAGGTCCAGGGTGCGCTGCGGGTTGTCGTCCTCGCTGAACAGGGTGACCGCCACCAGGTTGAACGCCAGCAGCAGACCGCCGCCCAGGTAACCCAGCGCCCAACCGCGGCTGGAGATGCCGTCGCGTTCGTCCGGGCCGCCGAGCTGCGGCAGGAACGAGTTGTAGACCACCAGGGCCGCGCCGAAGGAGATGTTCGCGACCAGGAAGAGCGCCCCACCAAGCAGGTAACGGTCGCCGGTCACGAAGATCATCGCGACGGTGGCGCCGGCGCCGGTGAACGCGGCGCCGCCGAGCAGCCGCTTCTTGTGCGCCGACCGGTCGGCGATCGCCCCGATCACCGGCAGCACGAACACGGTGAGAAAGACCGACAGCGAGATCAGGTACGGGTAGTAGGACCCGGCCGCCACCCGGATGCCCAGCGGGTACACGTACCCGTCGCAGGTGTCCGCGCCCAACTCGCAGCCGGCGGCCAGCTCGGCGACGGTGGTGATGAACGGGCCCAGGAACACCGTGATGACGGTGGTCTGGAACGCGGAGTTGGCCCAGTCGTAGATGTACCAGCCGCGCCGCTCCCGGCGAGTGCTCGCCGGGGGCGGAGTGTCGTCCACCGTGGGGGTCACGGTCTCGGCCATCGGTGGTCCTTCGACGCTCAGGCGGCCCAGTGGCCGCGGCTGCGGTAGACGTCGCGCAGCACGCCGACGTGATCGGTCATGATGCCATCCACGCCACGATCCAGTAACTCGTGCATCTGGGCTGGTTCGTCGATCGTCCAGACGTGCACCTGCAGGCCGATGCGGTGGCAGTAGTCGAGGAACCGGCGGTCCACCACCGGCACCCGCCCGTAGCGCGGCGGCACCTGCGCGGCGACCACCGACGGCGGCAGCCGCAACGGCCGCCCGTGCAGGGAGGCCAGCCGCAGCCGGGCGACGCCGCGCATGCCCAGGCTGGTGGCGACCCGCCCCTGGGTGAGCGCCCGCAGCCGGGTCAACCGGGCGTCGCTGAACGAGGCGAGCAGCACCCGGTCCCCGGCGCCGGCCCGGGACACCGTCGCCACCGTCGGCTCGACGCCGCCGTCGGCCTTCACGTCGATGTTGAAGCGGACCTGCGGCCAGGCGGCCAACACCTCGTCGAGCCGGGGTACGACGGCGGCGCCGCCGACGCGTACCGAGGCGAGATCCGCCCAGCTCATCTCGGCGATGCGCCCCGGCTCACCGGTGACCCGCCGCAGCGTCGGGTCGTGGAAGATCACCGCCACGCCGTCGGCGGTGGCGTGCACGTCGGTCTCCACGTACCGGTAACCCAGCCCGATGGCCCGGGCGAACGCCTCGGTGGTGTTCTCGTCGCCCTCGGCGGCGCCGCCACGGTGGGCGAACGCCAGCGGCGCGGGTGCGTCGAGGTAGCCGAATCGGGTCAACACGCGACGCAGTATGCCCGCCGCCGGTGGCGCGTGGGTGGCCTGCCGGCGAAGATCACGCCCGTGATCCCGGTGCGCTGACGGGCTCGTCGCGCACCTGGCGTTGGTCGACCGGGTTCCGCGGTTCCGGGCCGGGTCGGGGGCCGTGACCGCAGTGTCGGCAGGCACCGCGCCGACGCAGGTGGTAGGCGATCTTGTAGTTCCTGCTGCCGAAACACGTTGAATGCCCCTTATGCGGGGACAGTAAGTGCAAGATCGCGGCAGCAGGCCGAGCAAGATCGCGGTAGGAGGCCGACCGGGTCAGCGGCGGCGGTGGGCGCGACTGGGGTCGACGGGGCGGCCCGGGTCCACGTGGCGGGGAAGGTCCGGCTCGTCGGGGCGCAGCGGGGCGAGGGTGTCGGTGAGCGCGTCGATGATCCGGTCGGTGGCCCGGCGGGCCGCGCCGGGGTTGGTTGCCGTTGTCTCGCCCAGGTCGACGGGGGTGCCGAAGTGCACCCTGATCACCGGTCGACGGCGCAGGGCGCGGGCGATGCCCCGCAGCATCCCCCGGGGCGCCTGGTAGGGCAGCACCTCGTGCGAGCCCCATTGGGCGACCGGGATGACGGGGGCGCCGCAGGCCAGGGCGAGTCGGGCGGCGCCGGTCTTGCCGCGTTCGGGCCACAGGCCCGGGTCCAGGCCGATGCGCCCTTCGGGGTAGATGAGGATCACCGAGCCGCGGGCCACGGCCGTGGCGGCGTCGTCGAGGGCCCGGTGCACGGCGCTGGTGCCCCGGTCGACCCGGATATGCCCGGCGTGGCGCATGGCGGCGCCGAAGAGCGGGACGCGGAACAGTCCGGCGGTCGCCATGATCCGCGGGGCGATGCCGCGGGTCTGGCAGGCGGCGGCCATGACCAACGGGTCGAACGGGCTGATGTGGTTGGCGGCCAGCACCAGCGGGCCGCGACGCAGGTGCGCCGGGACGTCGCCGGTGACCTCGAGGCGGGCGAGCAGGCCGACCAGGCCCCGGGCCAGCAGCAGGGCGGCGCGCCAGGTCAGCGGCGGCTGCCAGGTGGAGGTGTTCATCAGCGCGACATCGTCGCACGTGGTGGCCGGGCCGCGAGGGCGGGTCGGCGGGTTGCCCGGGTGATCAGGGTCATTGGTCCCGGGCCGTTTCGGGCCGCCTGGCCCTGCTCTTTTCTCTACGACGAGCAGTAGTATTTACTACGTCTCGTAGTACGGATGGCTGGGGGTTTTCAGGTGGACGCGTTGGACGTTGCCCGCTGGCAGTTCGGTGTCACCACCGTCTACCACTTTCTCTTCGTGCCACTGACCATCGGCCTGTCCGTGCTGGTGGCCATCCTGCAGACGATGTGGCACCGCACCGGCAACGAGCGCTACCTCAAGCTCACCAAGTTCTACGGCAAGCTGTTCCTGATCAACTTTGCCATGGGCGTGGTCACCGGCATCGTGCAGGAGTTCCAGTTCGGCATGAACTGGAGCGACTACTCCCGCTTCGTCGGCGACATCTTCGGCGCACCGCTGGCCATCGAGGCGCTCGTCGCGTTCTTCCTCGAATCCACCTTCATCGGCCTGTGGATCTTCGGGTGGGACCGGCTGCCCAAGCGGGCCCACCTGGCCAGCATCTGGGCCGCCGCGATCGGCACCAACCTGTCGGCGTACTTCATCCTCGCGGCGAACTCGTTCATGCAGAACCCGGTCGGCTACCGGATCAACCCCGACAGCGGGCGCGCCGAGCTGACCGACTTCGTGGCCGTGCTGACCAACAAGGTCGCCCTGATCACCTTCCCGCACACCCTGGCCGGCTCGTTCCTGGTCGCCGGGTCGCTGGTCGTCGCGGTCGGCCTTTACCACGTGATCCGCAACCGCGACTCGGCCGACACCGGCGCGTACCGCTTCGCCACCAAGTTCGGCTCCTGGGTGGTCCTGGTCGCCTCCGCCGCCGTGCTGTTCACCGGCGACATCCAGGGCAAGATCATGACGGATGTGCAGCCGATGAAGATGGCCGCCGCCGAGGGCCTCTACACCACCGAGAGCCCCGCCTCGTTCTCCGTGCTCACCATCGGCAGCCTCGACGGCAGCCGTGAGGTGTTCGCCCTCAAGATCCCGTACCTGCTGTCGTACCTGGGCACCGGCGACCCCAACGGCACCGTGCACGGCATCAACGACCTGCAGGCCCAGTACGCCACGCAGTACGGCGCGGGCAGCTACACCCCGATCATCCCGGTCACCTACTGGAGCTTCCGCTTCATGATCGCCTTCGGGATGGCGGCCGGCGCGATCGCCCTGCTGGTCCTCTGGAGCCAGCGCAAGGGCCGCACCCCGAGCAGCAAGTGGCTGCTGCGCGCCGGGCTGGCCATGCCGGTGCTGCCGTTGCTGGCCAACTCCTTCGGCTGGATCTTCACCGAGATGGGCCGCCAGCCGTGGATCGTCTTCGGCGAGATGCTCACCCGCAACGGCGTCTCCCGCAGCGTCTCGCTGACCGAGGTGCTCACCTCGTTCACCGCGTTCACGCTGATCTACGCCACCCTCGCGGTGATCGAGGTCAAGCTGCTGCTGCGCTACGCCAAGGCGGGTGTGCCCGACGTCAGCGAAGAGCACCCCATCGACGACACCCACGACGACGCCGAGCGCCCGCTCGCCTTCGCCTACTGATCACCGGAGCCCGCCGTGGACCTCACCACCATCTGGTTTCTCCTCATCGCCGTCCTCTTCACCGGGTACTTCATCCTGGAGGGCTTCGACTTCGGCGTCGGCATGCTGCTGCCCGTGCTCGGCCGCGACGACCGGGAACGCCGCGTCCTGATCAACACCATCGGCCCGGTCTGGGACGGCAACGAGGTCTGGCTGATCACCGCCGGTGGCGCCATGTTCGCCGCGTTCCCCGAGTGGTACGCCACCCTCTTCTCCGGCTTCTACCTGCCGCTGCTGCTGATCCTGCTGGCCCTGATCGCCCGGGGCGTCGCCTTCGAGTACCGGCACAAGCGCCCCGAGGCGTCCTGGAAGCGCCGCTGGGACACCGCGATCGTCGTCGGGTCACTGTTGCCGGCGATCCTGTGGGGCGTCGCCTTCGCCAACATCCTGCGCGGTGTGCCACTGGACGCCGACCACGAGTACGTCGGCGGCCTGCTGGACCTGCTCAACCCGTACGCCCTGCTGGGCGGCGCGACCACCCTCGCGTTGTTCCTCACCCACGGCGCGGTGTTCCTCGCCCTGAAGACCACCGGCGACATCCGCGAGCGCGCGGGTGCCCTGGCGGTGCGCCTGGGCGTCGGCGCCGCCGTGCTCGCGGTCGGCTTCCTCACCTGGACGTTGACCATCCGCTCCAGCGCGGCCGCCGTCGTGCTCGCCGTCGGCGCGGCCCTCGCCCTGCTCGGTGGCCTGGCCGCCGCCAAGGTACGCCGTGAGGGTTGGGCGTTCACCGGCACCGCCGTGGCGATCGGCCTGGCTGTGGCGACCCTGTTCGCGGCGTTGTTCCCGAACGTGCTGCCCTCCACCCTGGACGCGGCCGGCACGCTGACGGCCACCAACGCCGCGTCCACCCCGTACACCCTGAAGATCATGACCTGGGTGGCGGTGATCTTCACCCCGGTGGTGCTGGCCTACCAGGGCTGGACGTACTGGGTGTTCCGCAAGCGCATCGGCGTGGCCAACATCCCGCAGCACTGACCGGTCCGGCGGGCCCGCGCACGGGCCCGCGCCGATCTTGCACTTTCGGTGGACAATATGCGGGACATAGCCCCTTCGCCGGGACAGGAAGTGCAAGATCGCGGGCCAGGGTGATCATGGCGGTGGTAAATCAGCGGTGGCTGCGGAGCCGTCCGGTTAGGTTGTCCCGATGCCCGCGACTGTGCACGTACGTGAACTCACCACCGATGACCTCGACGCCGCCTGGGAGTTGGGTCGGTTCGCGTTCGGCTCCGACCCGCAGCGCCCCGCCAGCACGAGCGTCGACGTGCCCGGCCTGACCCGCTACGGCGCGTTCGACGACGCCGGTCGGCTCGTCGGTAAGGCCGTCGACCTGCACCACGACCAGTGGTGGTCGGGCCGGGCGGTGCCGGCGGCCGACGTGGCCGGGGTGGCGGTCGCGCCCGAGGCCCGGGGCCGGGGTGTGGCCCGAGCGCTGCTCACCACTCTGCTGCGCGGCGCCCGCGAGCGGGGAGCTGCGGTCAGCGCCCTGTACCCGACCGTGGCCGCCCCGTACCGGGCCTGCGGGTGGGAGGCAGCCGGGGTGCTGCGCACGCTCAACCTGGCCACCGCCGCGCTGCCCCGGCACCGGCCCGCCGCGCACCTGAGCGTGCGGGCCGGCACACCCGCCGACCTGGCCGCCGTCGCCGACCTCTACGAGCAGGTCGCCCGGCACCGCAACGGCATGCTCACGCGCCGGGGGACGCTGTACGACTTCTTCGCCGCCGACGGGGGCCTGCCCGGCGACGGGCTGACCCTCGTCGAGGCCGACGGCGAGCTGGTCGGTTACGCCACCTGGCAGCGGGGCCGGGGCTACGGAGCCGACTCGGTGCTCACCGTCGACGAGGCGCTGGCCACCACCGCCGAGGCGGCCCGGGAACTCGTCGGGGTCCTCGGCAGTTGGGCCAGCGTCGCGCCGACGGTGCGGCTGTGCCCGCTCGACGGGGACGCGGTCAGCGTTCAGCTGCCGCTGGAGTCGGCCCGCGAGCACGAGCGGGATCTGTGGATGCACCGACCGGTGGAGGTGGCCCGCGCGGTGGGCGCGCGGGGGTGGCCCGTTCACGCCCGGGGCGTTGTCGACTTCCACCTCATCGACCCGCTCGCCGAGTGGAACACCGGCACCTGGCGATTGGCTGTCGCCGACGGCGCCGCCGAGCTGACCCGCGTCGACGCCGAGGCGGACCTGCGCTTGGACGTGCGCGGTTTCGCGCTGTTGTACGCCGGGGCGGCGCACGCCCGGTCGGTGGCGCAGGCCGGGCTGCTGCACAGCGCCGCTGACGCCGACCCGGCCGCCCTGGACCTGCTGGGGGTGGGCGGCCCGGCGCAGCTGCTCGACTACTTCTGACCGACCGGGCCCGGCAGGCGGGTCGCTGGCCGGCGTCACGCTGACGCGTGGGTCGCTGGCCGGCGTTTCACGCTGACGCGCCGGCCCCCGCGCGGGGGCCGGTCACCGGAACGGGCACGCCCCCCTGGTCGCTGCGCTACCCACTGGTCGACGGTGGTGGACTCGTTCCCGGTCAGGTCGGGATCGCTGCCAGTTCGGCGTTCGCGCGCTGGGTGACCACTGTGAGCACCTGGGCGGCGGCGCTGGCGTCGGCGGGTGCGATGTCCGCGTACAGGCGGGCGCTGATGCCCGCGACGGCGTCGGCGATGCGGGCCTGCACGGCGCGACCGGCGTCGGTGAGCCGTAGCCGGGTCGCGTTGTCCGGGTCGCTCTGGGCGAGGTCCGCGTCGACGAGGGTGGTGAGCACCCGCCGCACCTCCCGCTCGTCGACCTTGAGGGTGCTGGTGATCCGTTGGGTGAGCTGGGCCTGCTCGACCGGGCCGTTGGCGAGGACGTTGAGAACGAGCAGCTGGTTGAACTCGACGCCGAGGGGAGCGACGGTCCGTTCGAGCAGGGCGCGGGTGGCGTAGTGGGCCTGGCCGATGACCTGGCCGTTGAGGGTGGGGACGGTGGACATGACGCCTCCTTCAATACGTTGGCCACGCCAACGTTGGTGCAGCCAACGTAACACTCGATCGTGGGTCGCGCCAACGATTCCTGGTAGGCTGCGCCCCATGGATCACGCGGCCCCGCAGTCACCCGCCGGGCTCAGCACCACCCCGAGCTGGCTGCTCAACCAGACCGCCAGCCACGCCGCCCGGCTGCTCAGCGAGGGCTTCGCCGCGCACGACCTGCGCGGCTACCACTACCGGCTGCTCGCCACCCTGACCGAGGAGGGGCCTGCGAGCCAGGCCGACCTCGGCCGGCGCTGCGGCATCGACCGCAGCGACGTGGTGGCCACCATCAACGACCTGGCCGGCCGAGGGCTCGTGGTGCGCGCCCCCGACCCGGCCGATCGCCGCCGCAACGTCATCAGCGTCACCGACGCCGGCGCCGACGAGGCGCGCCGGATGGGCGTGACAGTCGAGCGCGTGCAGGCCGACCTGCTCGCCCCACTGTCCACCGACGAGCGCGAACAGCTGACCCGACTGCTCACCCGGCTGCTGCGGCACCACAGCCGGCACTGACCCGCCTCAGCGGGCCTCGCGCAGCTCCGCCAGCCGGGCCTCGATCTCGGCCAACTCGGCGCGCAGCTTCTCGGCCTGCTGCTCCGCCTCGGCCCGCTCGGTGCCGAGGATCTGCTCCACCGCCTCCTGCACCCCCGGCACGTCGACCAGGGCCACCATCTTCAACGCCTCGGCCGGCTTCACCACGTACGGCTTCGCGAGGGCCTTGCTGCCCTGCTGCGCCGCGACGGTCCACTCACCGTCGGCGTACGCCAGGGTCACGGTGAGACCCGCGGGGCCCTTCGGCTTGACGGCCTTGACCGCCCGCCGCGCCGGCGGCTTCTCCGTCTGCTCCACCTTCGGCTCCTCCTGTCGCTGCGCGGGCACCCGCGGCGTGTCCAACACGAACTCCGGCGCGGCCACCGCGGGCGGCGTCTCCGGCTCGGGCTCCGGCTTCGGCTCCGCCACCCGACGGCCGGCCCCCTTGGGCGCCACGGCCAGGTCGGCGGGGGAGAACGGCAACTCGTCGCGGCCGAAGCGCACCACCACGAACTCGTCGGACACCTCCGGGTCGGTCAGCTCGATCACCTGGCCGACCTGACCGGCGATCTGCCCCGCCGCCGCGGTGAACACCACCCGTGGCTTACGCCCGGCCGCCAACGCCTCCCGGATGCTCTGCACCTCGCTAGTGGACAAACCCTGGCCGGCATCCATCACAACCCTCTTCCGTACACCTGTTTGATTGCTGTCTTGATATCAGCCGGCTGCGACACCCGCCGCACGGGGCTCACGCCCGCTCAGCCGCCCAGCGCCCGCAGCGCCCGGTCCGCGTGGTCGTTCATGCTCACCTCACTGTGGATCACCTCGATGACCCGCCGGTCGGTGCCGATCACGAACGTCATCCGCTTCGTGCTCAACGCCCCCAACGGCAGCCGCCGCTTCACCCCGAACTGCTGCGCCACCGTCCCGTCCGCATCCGAGAGCAGCGGATAGTCGAACCCGTGCAGCGTCGAGAACTCGGCCTGCTTCGCCACCGGGTCCCGGCTGATGCCCACCCGCGACGCGCCCACCGCCGTGAACTCCGCCGCGAGGTCGCGGAAGTGGCAGCTCTCCGCCGTGCACCCGCGGGTCATCGCGCCCGGGTAGAAGAACAGCACCACCGGCCCGGTCGCCAGGAACTCCGACAGTCGCCGCGGCGTGCCCGTCTCATCCGGCAGCTCGAAATCCTGCACCACGTCGCCGACACCCACACCCGCCACCGCGCACCTCCATCGTCGGATCGACCGCTGCCCGATCGACCGCGCGGTGAGCGTAAGCGATCACCCCCAGAGCGCCGCCATCTCGTCGGCCTGGGCCCGCCCGGCCGGCGCCGCCGACGTCGGCGCGGGGACCGGCGCCCGCTGCGTGTGACTCTCCTCTCGACGACCGACCCGGGCTGGTCACGGTAGCGTCGGCCCATCCCACCGACATCCCTGGAGGCACCGTGGCACCCGTCACCGTCATCACCGGCGGCGGCCGGGGCATCGGCGCGGCCACCGCCCGCCGTCTCGCCCACGCCGGTCACCACATCGCCCTGTGCTACCGCCGCGACCACAACGCCGCCGACGCCGTCCTGGCCGACCTGCGGGCCGCCGGCGCACAGGCCATCGCGGTACGGGCCGACACCACCGACCCCGAGCAGGTACGCGCCCTGTTCGACGCGGCCGCCGAGCTGGGCCCGCTCACCGGCCTGGTCAACAACGCCGGCGTCACCAGCCTCATCGGGCCCTTCACCGAGCTGCGCGTCGAGGACCTGCGCCGGGTCGTCGACGTCAACCTCGTCGGCTACGTCCTCTGCGCCCAGCAGGCCGCCCGGCGGCTCACCGACGGTGGGGCGATCGTCAACGTCTCCTCGGCGGCGGCGACCCTCGGCAGCCCGGGGGAGTACGTGCACTACGCCGCCGTGAAGGCCGCCACCGACACCCTCACCGTCGGCCTGGCCAAGGAACTCGCGCCCAGGGGCATCCGGGTCAACGCCGTCGCCCCCGGCATCGTGCGCACCGACATCCACGCCGACTCCGGGGTGCCCGACCGCGCCGACTCGGCGGTCGGCCGTATCCCACTGGGCCGCGCCGGCGAACCCGACGAGATCGCCGCCGCCATCGCCTGGCTGCTCGGCCCGGACGCCTCGTACGCCACCGGGACCGTGCTGCGCGTCTCCGGCGGCCTCTGACCGCGCTGCGGGGTGCCGTCGCACGGCACCCCGCACGCACCTCAGTGGGTGAACAGCTTCGCCGCGGTGATGACGGTCTGCGCGACCCCGTAGCCGAGCAGCGCCGCCACCACCAACCAGGAGATCCACAACCGGGCCTGCTGCCCGGGACGGCTGTCCTCACTCATCGCGTACCACTCCTCTGCCTCGTCGTGTCCTCGTCCCGGTGCGCCGTCTCGTCGGCGCGCTGATCCGCCGGTGGTTCGTGGTAGCGCTGCGGCACCGGCCGGACCAGCAGGTTCGCCGCGAAGCCCACCGCCAGCACCCCGACCATCGTGAACAGCGCCGGCCGGTACGCCGCGGCCGTCAGCGAGCCCGGCTCGCCCTGCGCGTCGAGGAACCCGTTGACGATCAGCGGACCCGCGATGCCCGCCGCCGACCAGGCGGTCAGCAGCCGCCCGTGGATCGCGCCGACCTGGAAGGTGCCGAACAGGTCACGCAGGTACGCCGGCACCGTCGCGAACCCACCGCCGTAGAACGACAGGATCACGCACGCCAACAGCACGAACAGCGCCGTCGAGGTCTGCCCGACGAGCGCCAGCAGCGCGTACAGCACCATGCCGACACCCAGGTACACCAGGTAGATGGGTTTGCGGCCGATGACGTCCGAGGTGGACGACCACACGAACCGGCCGGCCATGTTGAACAGCGACAGCAGGCCCACGAACCCGCCGGCCGCCGCGACGGTCACCGCCGAGGTGCCGTTGTCGCGGAAGAAGTCCTGGATCATCGGGCTGGCCTGTTCCAGGATGCCGATGCCGGCTGTCACGTTGCAGAACAGCACCACCCACAGCAGCCAGAACGAGCGGGTCTTCACCGCGTTCGCCGCCGACACGTTCGCCGTGGTGACCAGCGGCTTCGCCGCCACGCTCGCCGGGTCGAAGCCGGCCGGACGCCAGTCCTGCGCCGGCACCCGCACGTTCGCCACCCCGAACATCATGATCACGAAGTAGCCCAGGCCGAGCGTGACGAACAGCCACACCAGGGCGCTGCCCGAGGCCGTCGACCCGGCGTTGGCCGGGTCGTAGCTGGCGTCGTAGAACGACAACAGTTGCCGGGACAGGGGAGAGGCGACCATCGCCCCACCACCGAATCCCATGATCGCCAGCCCGGTGGCCAGGCCCGGCCGGTCCGGGAACCACTTGATCAGGGTGGAGACGGGGGAGATGTAGCCGATGCCCAGGCCGATGCCGCCGAGCAACCCGTAGCCCAGATACAGCAACCACAGTTGCTTCGTGGCGATGCCCAGCGAACCCACCAGGAAACCCGCCGCCCAGAAACAGGCCGAGACGAACATGGCCTTGCGCGGCCCGTTCGCCTCCACCCAGGTCCCGGCGACGGCCGCGGACAACCCGAGCATCACGATCGCGATGCTGAAGATCACCCCGATCGCCGTCTGGCTGGTGTCGAAGTGGGCGATCAGGGAGTTCTTGTAGACGCTGGTGGCGTAGACCTGACCGATGCAGAGGTGGATGGCCAACGCCGCCGGGGGAATGAGCCAGCGGCTGTAGCCGGGCGGCGCGACGGTGTGCCGACGGTCGAGTGCGGAAAGCATGCGCTGCTTCCTCTCGGTGAGGACGAGAAACGTCGCCCCCAACGTGCCCAGCGCACTCGTGAGCGGCAAACCTCACCGTCGCCGGACGGTCGTTCCGCTGAGCTGAGCGGTCAGTCAGCCACCCGCGCGCCGCGGTGTCGGCAGCTAGCGCAGGTCCGGGACATGCCAGCCGCCGGCCAGCGCGTCGGCGTCCGCCGGACCCCAGCTGCCCTTGTCGTACGACCGCACGGGCGTCGGCAGATCCAGGATCGGCTCGACGATGCGCCACTCCTGCTCGATCGTCTCGGCCCGCGCGAAGCGCAGGTGCTGCCCGTCCATGGCGTCGTCGAGCAGCCGCTCGTACGCCTCCTGGCGACGACCGAGAGCGGCGCCGAAGTCGACGGACAGGTCCACCGGTCGGCTCGCCACCTCGGCGCCCGGGCTCTTCGCCTGGATCGACATGGTGATGCCGTCACCGCGCCCCAGCCGGAAACGCAGCAGGTTCGCCGCGGTCGCCGTGCCCCGCTCGGCCGGAATCAGCGAGCGCTGCGGCTGCTTGAACTCGACCACGACCTCCGTCGCCGTCCCCGGCAGGGACTTGCCGGTACGCAGGTAGAACGGCACACCCGCCCAGCGGGGCGAGTCGACGGTCAACCGGGTCGCCACGAACGTCTCGGTGTTGGAATCCGGGGCCACGCCCGGCTCGTCGCGGTAGCCGGCGTACTGCCCCCGGACGGTGGACTGCGGCGACAGCGGCGCGATCTGCCGCAGCACCGCGGCCTCCGCCTCCCGGAACGCCACGGTGTCCTCGCTGGCCGGCGCCTCCATCGCGATGAGCGCGACGACCTGCAGGATGTGGTTCTGCAGCACGTCCCGGGTCGCGCCCACCGTGTCATAGAAGCCGGCCCGACCCTGCGTGCCGAAACCCTCGGCGAGGGTGACCTGGATGTTGTCGATGTGCTCGTTGTTCCACAACGGCTCGAACAGCCGGTTGGCGAACCGGAAGGCGTAGAGCCCCTCGACGGCTTCCTTGCCGAGGTAGTGGTCGATACGGAACACCCGCTCCGGCGCGAAGGCCGCGCCCAGCGTGCGATCCAGCTCGCGGGAGGACTCCAGGTCACGCCCGAACGGCTTCTCCACGATCACCCGACCCCGGTCGGCCAGACCCACGGCCGCCAGGCCCTCGACGACGGAACCGAACACCGCCGGAGGGATCGCCAGGTAGAAGACCGGCCGCTCGGCGTCGCGCAGCCGCTCCGCCAGCCGCTCGTACGTCGCCGGGTCGGCGTAGTTGCCGGAGATCATCGAGAGGTTGTCCGCGAGCCGGTCGAAGGTCTCGTCGTCGATCTCGTCGTTGGCCTCGGTGACCGACTTGCGCGCCATGGTGACCAGTTGCTGATCATCCCAGGGGGAGCGGGCCACGCCGATCACCGGGACGTCGAGGCGGTCGCGCCGGGTCAACTCGTACAGCGCCGGGAACAGCTTCTTCGAGACGAGATCTCCCGTGACGCCGAACAGCACTACCGCGTCTGAGCGCATGTGCATGGCACTTCCATTCGATCATGTGCTTCTGATCTTCCGAACGGACAACGGCACGACCCGCCGCGGGAATTCCCCCGCGAGCGGCACACGTGAGGTCGGCGACAACGCTGTCTCGACACGCCCTTACCTTAAGGAAGGTTTACAGTACAGGCGGGGCGCCGGTAGCCTGCGATTCTAATCGACGAAGGTCGATCATGACGAGGCCTGGAGGTACCGTGCGTCGCCGACACACCACACGGCTGCTGGCCATAGCCGCACTCGCGCTCCCACTCACCCTGCCTGCCACACCCGCCCCCGCCGCGGCACCCACCACACCAGCCCGGCAGCTCAGCGACGTCATCCCCGCACCCGTCGAAACCCGACCCGACGCACACAACACCTTCCGGATCACCCCGCTGACCGTCATCCGCACCACCCCCGGCTCCACCGCCGCCCGGCAGATCGGCCACCAACTCGCCACCACCCTGCGCCCCGCCACCGGCCACCCCCTGCCCGTCCTGCCCGTACGCTCCACCCCGCTACCCGAGATCGCCCTGCTCATCGAGGGCACCGACAACCGCATCGGCCAGCAGGGCTACCAACTCGACGTCACCCGCCGCGGCGTCACCATCCGCGCCAACACCCCCGCCGGCCTGTTCGCCGGCACCCAGACACTGCGCCAACTGCTCCCCGCCCAGATCGAGGCACCCGACCGGCAGCGCATCACCTGGACAGTCCCCGGCGGACGAATCATCGACTACCCACGCTTCGCCTACCGGGGTGCGATGCTCGACCTCGCCCGGCACTTCCACACAGTGGACGACATCACCGCCTACGTGGACCTGCTCAGCCAGTACAAAATCAACTACCTGCACCTGCACCTGACCGACGACCAGGGCTGGCGCATCCAGATCGACTCCTGGCCCCGCCTCACCACCGTCGGCGGCGGACCCGGCACCGGAGTCGACGGCGCCGGCCCCGGATACCTCACCAAGGCCGACTACCAGGCCGTCGTCGCCTACGCCGCCGCGCGACACATCACGATCATCCCCGAGATCGACATGCCCGGGCACACCAACGCCGCCCAGTCGACATACCCCGAACTCAACTGCGACGGCGTCGCGCCGCCCCCGCGCACCGACATGGCGGTCGGCTACAGCTCCCTGTGCATCAACGACGAACTCACCTACCGATTCGTCGAGGACGTCATCCGCGAGGTCGCCGCCATCACCCCCGGACCGTTCCTGCACATTGGCGGCGACGAAGCCCACGCGACCACCGACGAGGACTACCGCACCTTCATGAACCGGGTCCTGCCCCTGGTCGCCAAGTACGGCAAACGCGCCTCCGGATGGAACGAGATCACCCAGGCCGACCCGCCCACCGACGCTGTCGCCCAGTTCTGGGGCACCGGCACCACCAACGCCAGCCTCGCCGCGGCCGCCGCCCGCGGCAACAAAATCATCATGTCCCCGGCCAACAAGGCCTACCTGGACATGAAGTACGACGCCAACACCCGCCTCGGCCTCCGCTGGGCCGGCCTGATCGAGGTGTCCGACGCGTACGGCTGGGACCCCGCCACCCGGGTCACCGGCGTCGGCGAGAACGCCATCCTCGGCGTCGAGGCACCCCTGTGGTCCGAAACCCTGCGCACCCTCGATGACATCGAATACATGGCCTTCCCCCGCCTACCCGCGATCGCCGAACTCGGCTGGTCCACCTCCGCCAGCCACGACTGGGAATCGTTCCGAACCCGGCTGGGGGAGCAGGCACCCCGCTGGCGACTGCAACAGGTCGACTTCTACCCGTCCCCACAGGTGCCCTGGCGCTGAGCCGTACCGCGCCGCTGTTGGTGGGCACCGGCCGTTTCGGCCAGTGCCCAACGCAACACCGGGGTCCAGAGCCGGCCCCTCGACCTCGACGGCGCGCGGGCCGGCCACCGCCCATGAGACGGTGAAGCAGCCAACCACCGCCGACTCCAACAAGGACCCCGCCATGAACCTGGCGTTCGACCAATCAGCAGACACTGGACCAGCGGTGGTATGCCTACCGATGTTCAGCATGAGCCGCGCCGCCACGGCCGCCGCCCTCAGCCCCGCCCTCGCCGGCGCGGGCCTCCGCGAGATCTACCTGGACCTGCCCGGCCACGGAGACACCCCCGCACACTGCCCACCCACCTCCCAGGCGACGCTGGACACCGTCTGCGCCTGGCTCGACCAGCACCTCGACGCGCCAGCCCTGCTCGCCGGCAGCTCCTACGGCGCGTACCTGGCCGCCGGCATCGCCCGCCAACGACCCGACCTCGTCCGCGGCCTGCTCCTCGTCTGCCCCGGCGTCACCATCGCCCGCCACACCCGGACCCTGCCCGCCGACCCACCACTCGACGCACCCACCGGCTGGCTCGACGACGCCCCCGCCGCCCTGCACGAACACCTCGACGCCGCACTGGGCCACCGCACCCCGGCCGTCGTCGCGACGGTGCTGGCGGCACTGAACTCCGGCGGCCCCGGCGACCCGGCCTTCCAAGAGGAACTCCAGACCGGGCCCGGCTACGCACTACCCAACGAGGACGCCGACGTCGTCTTCGACGGCCCGGTCAGCGTGATCACCGGCCGACAGGACGGAATCGTCGGCTACGCCGACCAGTTCCGCGCCATGCGCCACTACCCGCGCGGCACCTATACGGTGATCGACGCGGCCGGGCACTACCTGCCGTACGAACAACCCGCCCTGCTGCGATCGCTCACCCAGGACTGGCTGCACCGCACCCGAGACTGAGACGCGTCAGTGGGGGAGCGGACCCCGCCCACGAGGTCACGGGGTTCGCCCAGCCTCCCATCACTCACCCGAAGCGTTTGATGCGCACCCCGTCCGGGGGCGCGGTATCGGCCAGCTCGACGCTTCGCGAGAGATGCACGGTCATGGGTTTTCCGTGTAGCGGCGTCAGGTCGAGTCCCGGCACCGAACCATAGATCCGGAGATCCTTGAGCTCCGTCAGTCCGGCAAGCGGAGTGAGGTCGAACAAGTGCTGATGGTTGCCGATGCTCAGCCAGCCAAGCTGAGGTAGCCCGGCCAACGGACTCAGGTCGGTGACGGGTGTCCCTTCAATCACCAACTCGGTCAGTGTGTCGATCGAGGCCAGCGCGGCCAGGTCGGTCAGCCAGGCGCACCCGCCCAACGACACGTACGTGACTTTCAGGTGGCGGAGCCTCACCGCCAGCTCACGAATCCCGCCGGCAGGCTCCTCGCTGGCATAGAGCGCCAGCTGCGTCAGGTTCTGCAGAGGATCGAGCATCGCCGGATCCCACAGCGGGGATGGACTGCAGCTCAGGAATCTCAGCGCGGTGAGCTCAGCGAAGAGACTGTCGCGAACCTCCACACCGCCCAAGGCAAGCCAGTGCAGCTGCCGCAAAGAGGCGAGCGCGATGAGGTCTTGATCAGGTGCAAGGCCCCACAAGGCCAGGTTGGTAAGTCTGGGCAACCCTCGCAGCGAGGAGAGATTCAACAGTTGCTGATCGGCATCCAACCAAATACTGACCAGGTCGACATTCCTGGCCAGATGCCCAAGGTCGCCAACAACCCCTCTCGCGGTCAAGTGAACTTCGGTCAGATGCGGCACGTCCGACAACTGGGCCAGGTCCACCTTCTGATCGGTGATAACGACCGTCTTGGCGAGATGACGCAGCCGGGGCAGCGCGGGGAGCAGGGCTGCACTGCGGATCGTTGCCATGCCACCCTCAAGCGGGGCGTCAGCGAGGACCCGGTCGGCGTAGTCGGCGGGGTCGAAGTACTCCCACGCCGTGATGAGCTGCTGCTGGACGCGAGGTCGCGGGTCGGTGCCGTAGCGGGCGAGGGTGGCGAGCGCATCGGGACCGTTGACCAAAGCCACAGCCCTGACCGTGGCGGCGGCCTGGGCCTCACTCAACGTGCTGAGATCCGCCGGCAGCTCGGCGAGCAGCGGTTCTCCCACTGCCGCCAGGGACCGGGCCTCGGCGACGGACCGGGGCAGCAGCTCACGCAGGTGGGAACGGATCCGGCCAAGGACTTCCGGCTCGACCGCTGGCGCGGTTTCCAGGCACGCCGCAGCGAGCAGCCGCAACCTTCGGGCCTGCTTCGGTCGCTCGGCGGCGAGCGTGAGCAGACCGGCGAGGAGCTGCCTGCGGACCGGCGCGTTGGCGTGACCGGCGGCCAGAATGATGGTTTCGCGCCAGGTGTCGAGATGGGCGTGCTCAAGCAGGGCACCGGTGTGCCCCTGGTCGGCGGCCTCCCGGGCAGCCAGGTATTCCTGAAAGGTGCGATGGACGAAGTCGATGCGGTCGGGCACCGGCTCACGCAGGACCCCACTGCGTTGGATCATGTGCTCGAGCACGGCGGCGACGGGGGCGGTGATGTGCCGGATCCCGGCCAACCGATGCGCGAAGCGCTGCGTCGCCTCGGCGCGGGTGAGCTCGGTGCGGCTGTTCTGGGTCATCCACCAGGCGACCTCCTGCAACAGCTGCGCCTGGTCGCGGCTGGTCAGTTCCGGCAGCGCGGTGGGAACTCCGCGTTGGGAGTCGCGGCGGTGCAGCAGCATGTCGATGGCAGCCTGGTAGATGTCCATCCGGTTGCGGGGCAGGTTGCTGTCCCGGTCCAGGTTCAGCGCGCACAGCATCGCGCAGAGCAGCGGGCTGCCGGCGAGGTTCTGCAGGTGGGCGCTGCCGTCGAGCTGGGCGAGCAGCCGCTGTTCGTAGCCGGGCAGCAGATGGGGTTCGCAGGGCAGGTCGGCGGCGCGCCGGACGGCCTCGTGCCAGTGCCGGATCAGCGCCTTGACGTCGGCCGGCCCCATCCGCTCCAAAAACACCGAGGTGAACCCCTCAGTGTCCAGCCACCGGGCCGACGCCGCAGCCGGCCGGGAGGTGACCACGACCCGCAGGTCCGGGTAGGCGGACAGCAGGCCGTGCAGCCAGTCACGGACCGTCCGCCGTTGGCCCTCGGGCACCTCGTCGACGCCGTCGACCAACAGGATCGCCCCGATGCCGAGTTGGCGGTGCACCCAACCGGGAGGCATCAGCCCGGCGATCGTGGCGGCGATCAGGTCGAGGAACCGTTGCGGGGGAGGCAACGGCTGGGCGACATGGTCCCGCAGCCGGATCAGGAACGGGGTACGCCCGTTCCAGGTGTCGAGTTCTCCGGTGAACCCGTGCCGGGCCGCGGTGACCGCGATCCACTGCATCAGAGTGGTCTTGCCGGAGCCGGCGTCACCACGCAGCAGGACCCGCGCCGCGTCGCCAAGGGCCTGCTCGGCCCGCACCGAAGCGCTGTCACCACCACCGCCGTCGGAGCGCAACAGGCCGGGACCCCAGCGGAACCCACCGCGGCGCAGGCCACGGGTGGTGCCGCCGGTGACGGCCAGGCTGATGTACGCGATGCTCAACGGGGTACGCAACCGGTAGCGGTGCACGTCGACGCCGAACAGCTCCAGATGATCCAGCACGGTGAGCAGGTGGGCCAGGTACCGGGTCCGGAACTGGGCGTCATGACTGGTCCCGGTCGGGGCGTCCAGACTGGTCACCGGCAGCCGGGCCAGGACCTGGGTCAGGCTGTCGGCCACCGCGGACAGCCGTTCCAGGGTCTGCACGGTGGCGCGACCCTGGAACGGGGGGAGTTGCACCACCAACTGGGTCAGGCAGGTGCAGCACTCGTCGAGGACCCGCCCGTACAGGTGTACTGCCGCCTCGCTCAGACCCGCCCGCGCGGGAACGTCGGGCAGTTGCCGGCGCAGTCGGGTGGCCATCAGCGCGGGGTCGACGTCGTCGGCGAACACCGCGGCGTCGGACAGGTCCGCGTCGCGCAGCGTGTCGGCCACCGCGTTCAGGGCGGCGGCGATCTCGTTGTCGGGCAGCGCCGGCTCCCGGCGGCGAACCAGTGGCTGCAGGCGCTCGTAGACGGTGTCGACGATGTCGTCCAACCGCCGGCCCGCCCGGCGCAGGCCGAGGTCATCGGTGATCCCGGAACCGATCAGCTCGATGAGCGGCGTCTCACGTTCCCGGTGTTCCCGGCGGCGTCCCAGCCACCGTTTCACCGCCGGTGTCACCACCGAGCCGGCCAGGCGCAGCAACGCCGTCTCGACCATCCCCACGCCGCGTCTCCTCCTGGTCTGCTGTGAGGTCTGACTGGTGCGCGTGCCAACAGTTCACGAGACAGCGACCACTGACGACGCTACGTCGTGCGGGGATTCATGGCTGTCCCCTGTCCAGCCGTTCCCACCGCGATTCGATAATGCACATTATGTAAAGTACCGTTATCTGACGGTCCCCTCGGCAGTGGTCACTCGCGGGTCAGTCCGGGCGGGCACGCGTCCTCGTCCAGGCTGACGGGGCGGGCGGCGACCAGCGGATTGCGCTGCAGGCGGGCAACCACAGCGGCGCTGGCGCCGAAGTCGGTCCAGGTGTCGTCCCACAGCGCGGAGACGAGCCAGGAGCGATCCGCCGGAAAAAACAGATCCGGCAGCGGGCCATCGCCGCGCATGTGACCGACCCTCCAGGTCAGTGCCTGTTCAGGTCCGGCTTCGACCAGCACGTACGGATAGTCCGAGTAGAGCGACACCCTCGGGGCGCGCGGGAAGACGACGTCGTGGGCGCCGGTGTCGAGGTAGCCCAGCCACCAGGGTTGGTCCGGGGTGCACGCGACCAACTCGTCCACCACGGCACGTTCGTGGGCGGCGAAACCGACGCCGTCGGGCGGATGGAACGTGGCGTACGCGTCGAACACCGGCGGGATCGCGGCGGTGATCGAGAGGCCCTGCGTGGTCTGCCCGGCGAACCAGGCGACGTCGCCGGCGGTGCCGATCCGCCAGCGGCGCCCGTCCTTGTCGACCTCTTTGAGTGGCGTCACGGTCGATGCGTCCGCGCCGGGCTGCCTGATGAGGCCCGGCGACGCGTAGCGAGCCCACCCGGGTCGTCCGGCGGCCCGCCACTGGTGCCCTTCGGGGCAGATCAGATCCGTCGGGCCGCCCGGCTCCCGGTCGGCGGTGGCCGTACCGGGCCGACCACAGCGCGGGCAGGTGGTGACGGGCGACGTCATGCCGCGCAGGATACGGGCTCCTCGATCGACTTCACTCGGTTTCGCCCGCAGCGGCCGGCGGTGGGTAACGCCGGTCGGCTGCTGTCGAGGGTTCTACAGCGTCGGCACCTGCCCTGGGTCGGTCGGCTCCCCCTCGCCCGGCGGTCGTCCGCCGCCACTTCCCGGGAACGCGAAAATGCTGCATAATATCCCTTATGCATGACAAAAAGGACGAATCGCTCGGGGTGCTGATCGAGGAGTTCCTGACCGCTCGCGCCACCGGCAAGCCCTCCCCCCACACCCTGGCTGCCTACCGTCGGGACCTGTACGCGGTGGCCGCCCTGGTCGCCGACGGTGACGCCACTCCCCTCCCCCTCGACGACCTGTCGATCACCGACCTCTCCCCCCGCGTCATGCGGGCGGCCTTCGCCCGCTTCGCCGCTCCCCGGGCGCCCGCGTCGGTGCACCGGGCCTGGTCCACCTGGAACAGTTTCTTCACCTTCCTGGTCGCCGACGGGGTGGTGGCGGGCAACCCGATGCCGGCGGTCGGACGGCCCCGGGCGCTCCTCCCCCAGCCGAAGCCGCTGCGCGGCGCGGACACCCCCGAGGTGCTGCTCGCGGCGGTCGCCCGCGACGACGGCCGGCAGCGTGACCCGTGGCCGGAGCGGGACGTGGCGGTGCTGGCGGTGGCGCTGTGCGCGGGGCTGCGCCTGTCGGAGCTGCTGGCGTTGCGGGTCGGCTCGCTGGCGGGTCGGCCTGGTGAGCGGCGCATCGAGGTGCTCGGCAAGGGTGGGCGGCCCCGGGTGGTGCCGATCGAGGCGGACCTGGACCGGGTGCTGCGGGACTACCTGGACAGTCGGGTGCGGCGCTTCGGTTCGCGGTCGGTGCGGCCGGACTCGGCGTTGCTGGTGGATCGGCGTGGTGAGCCGCTGCGCCGGGGTGGGCTGCAGTATCTGGTGGAGTCGTGTTTTCGGCGGGCGGGCGTCGGTGACCGGGTGCCGCGGGGAGCGCGGTTGCACGCGTTGCGGCACACCTTCGCGACCCGGTTGGCCGAGGACGGGGCGAGCGCGGCAGAGATCATGCGGTTGCTGGGGCACGCGTCGTTGGCGTCGTCGCAGACGTACATCGAGGTGACGGCCGTTCAGCAGCGCGACGCGGTGCGGGCCAACCGCACCAACCGGGCGTTGGCCGCGCTGGTGCCGGTGCGGGAGGAGCGGTGAGCGCGGTCAGTGGGCCCGCTCGTCGGTGTCGCCGGCGGTTTTGGGCAGTGCGCCGAGGACCGCGTTGATGATGTGGATGCGGGCGTTGGTGGCCCGGTAGTCGGCGCACACGGCGTCGGCCCGGTCGGCGAGGCGGGCGGTGGGTCCGGTGCGGGTGACGGTGACGGTGGTGCCGTCGAGGGTGGCGGTGGTGCCGGCGGTCACCAGGTCGTCGATGGTGTGGGTTCCGGTGATCAGGTGTGCCTTGAGCAGGGTGCGTAGCTGGTCGGTGTGGCGGGTCATCAGGTCGTCCCAGTTGTCCTCGGAGAACGTGGCGGCGAAGGCGTCGTCGGAGGGGGCGAGGATGGTGACGTCGGTGCCGGTGGGCAGGTCGGTGAGGGCGCCGCTGGTGCGCAGGGCCGCTTCGAACGTGGTGAGGGTGGGGATCCACCGCAGTGCCTGGTCGACGGGTTGGTCGGCGAGGAAGCTCGGGTTGCCGGGGTCGGTGCCGGTGGGCAGGGCGGCGCAGAGCGGCCCGGTGACCTGGGTGGCGCTGGTGGTGTCGCGCGGTGGCTTCGGGTCTGTTGTGGTGGTGCAGGCGACCGGGGTCAGCAGCAGGGCCACGGCAACCAGGTGCAGAGCGCGGGACGGGTTCGACACGGCGGGCTCCACGGGTCGGGGTTGGGGGGTGGGGTGTGCCGGCGGTGCGGGGCGTGGTGGCCTCGCACCGCCGGCACGCCGGCTCGGCTAGCTGATGGTCACAGTGCCGCGCACTGGTTGGTGCGCGGGCCGTGCACGGTGTTGGCGACGCCGAGGTTGGTCGGGGCGGTGCTGTTCGCGGTGCAGTTGAGCGGGCCGCGGATGGTGTTGCCGGCGAGCAGTGCCGCGGTGGTGCCGGTGGTGTTGCCGGTGAGGCTGGCCGGGCCGGCGATGGTGACGTCGATGATGGAGATCGCGTTGGTGGTGGTGATCTGCAGCGGGCCGTTGACGGTGCTGTCGGCGAGGACGACGCCGGCGGCGCGGTTGGCGCTGACGGGTCCGCTGATTGTCGTTGCGGTCGCGACGAGTGCCGCGCCGGGCTGGACGGTGACGGGGCCGTTGATGGTGGCGTCGGCGGCGCAGGTGAAGCCGGTGACGGTCAGTGGTCCGTTGCGTCGGCCGGTGAGGGTGGGGTAGACGCGTTCGCCGTCGGTCAGCTTCTCGACGCCCTGGGTGTCGAGAAGCAGCGGGATGAGGCCGCGTTCGGGCTGGTTGAGGGGGACGTACCAGCCGTCGTTGGTCTTGATGACCTGCCAGCCGTGTGCGGCGATGCGCTGGGCGACGGTGGTGCCGACGCCGCCTGGTCCGTCGGTGCGTGCGCCGTTGTACTGCTCGTCGGTGAGCTTGTAGGCGCAGGGGGCGTTGTCGAGGATGAGGTCGGCGCGGGGGGCGTCGAGCGGCGGCGGGCTGTCGCCGGGGTGCGGGGCGGGGTGGGCGGGGATGGGTCGGGAGCCGCGGAAGACGAGGCGGCCGGTGTTGGCGGCCTGGATTTCGATGGACTCGGCGCGGGAGGTGAGGATGTCGTTGCGGTCGGCGCGGTGGTAGTCCAGGAACTGGTGGAAGGTCCACAGGGCCGAGTAGGTCTTGCGGCGTCGGTTGTTGGCGGTGTTGCCCTCGTCGGGTCGGGTCTGTCCGCCGGAGCTGCGCAGTTCCAGCAGGGAGTTGGCGACGTTCTTGAGGCCGAGGGTGTTGCGCAGGATGGTTTCCTCGCTGAGGCCGACGTTGCCGCCGCCTTCGCAGCCGTAGGGGCAGGCCCACCAGCCGGCTTCGGCGCCCTTGGTGTACATGTGGCCTTCGATCATGTCCTGGGACTGGTCGAAGATGGGTTGGGCGACGTTCTGGTGTCGGGGTGGCAGCATCGGCAGGTCGCCGGCGCGGGAGTTGCCGAACTCGTGGCCGTCGTAGCCGGCGACGGGTCGGTAGTCGCGGACCATCTTGATGTACGCGGCGGTTTCCGGCTGGCGGATCAGTGAGTAGTCGCGGTTGAGGTCCTGGCCGGTGGAGTTGCCGCGGGTGTTGTTGGCGCGGCCGTCGCCGTTGATGGTGGGGACGATCAGGACGGTGGTGTGGCTGAGCAGGTCGGTGATGCGGGGGTCGGTGCTGAAGGCGAGTTGCCGGGCCATGATGAGGCAGGCTTCGCGGTCGCCCGGTTCGTTGCCGTGCACGTTGCAGTTGATGGCCACGGGTGCGGTGGCGGCGACGGCCTCTGGGGTGGTCGCGGGGGTGGGGTAACCGATGACCAGCATGTTGATCGGTCGGTTCTGGACGGTGCGGCCGAGTTCGACGACGCGGACGCGGTCGCTGAGGGCGTCGATGGCGGCGGTGTAGGCGTACTCGTCGGTGTCGCTGGTGTACTGGGCGGCGTGGGCGGTTTCCCACTGGGTGCGCAGTTGCTCGCCGGGGGTGTCGGGGTTGCCCCAGGGTGCGGTGGTGGTGGCGACGACCGGGTCGGAGTAGGGCTGTTCGGTGGTGCCGGCGCGGGCGCGTACCCGCCACTGGAAGGTGTCGCCGGGGTTGAATCCGGCGTCGGCGAAGGTGGGTGCCTGTTGGTTGATCTGGCGGTTGGGGCGCCAGATGCCCACGATGGTGGGTGCGCCGGTGGGGGTGCCGGTGGCGTCGACGGCGGTGCGTTCGATCTGGTAGTCGGTTGCCCCGTCGACGGGTTGCCAGGCGAGGGTGGCGTACCCGTCGGCTTGGCGGATGGTGAGGTTGGTGACCTGGTTGGGTGCTGCCGCGCTCTGGGCGTTGGCGGGGGTGGGTGCGGTGGTGAGGGTGAGGGTGAGGAGTGTGGCTACGGCGATCGCTAGGGGTCGCTGGTGTCGCATGTGGCCTCCGACTAGTTGATCGTGGCGCGATTCGATCAGCATGGTCGTCGGAGATCGTCTATGCAATGATCTTGAGGGAATCTTGCGGCTGGGCCTGCCGCTCCCCCGGTGGCCGCCGCTGGCGGGTGTCGGTGGTGGTCAGGGTTCGATGAGGCCCGCGCGGATGGCGTATCGGGTGAGGTCGAGCCGGTCGCGGAGACCCAGTTTCTGCAGCAGGTTGCTGCGGTGCCGCTCGACGGTCTTGATGCTGATGAACAGCAGTTCGGCGATCTCCTTCGAGGAGTGCCCTTCGGCGACGAGTTTGAGGATCTCCTCCTCGCGGCCGGTGATGGCGCGTTCGGGTACGGGTTCGCCGTTGCGGACGCGGTCGAGGTAGTTGCGGATCAGGGCGGTGACGGCGCCGGGGTAGAGGAACGGTTCGTCGCGCATGGCGGCCCGGCACGCCTCGACGAGGTCGCGGTCGGCGACGGATTTGAGGACGTATCCGTTGGCGCCGGCTCGGAGGCCTTCGAAGAAGAACTGTTCGTTGTCGTACATGGTCAGGATCAGTACCCGCAGGCCCGGTTGCTGTCTGACGAGTTCACGGGTGGCTTGCAGGCCGGTGAGCCGGGGCATGGCGATGTCGAGGATGGCCAGGTCCGGTTGGTGGAGTCGGGCTTGTTCGAGGGCTTCGGCGCCGTCGCTGGCCTCGGCGACGACGGTCAGGTCGGGTTCGCCGTCGAGGATGAGGCGTACGCCGCGGCGTACCAGTGCGTGGTCGTCGGCGAGCAGGATGCGGATGGGCGCGCTCATGCCAGGCCTGCTGGGTCGGGTACGTCGAGGGTGACCTCGGTGCCGCCGGCGGGGCCGGGGCCGATGCTGAGGTGGGCGCCGACGAGCAGCGCCCGTTCGCGCATGCCGCGGATGCCGGCGCCTTCCGGTTGGCCGGCGATGCCGCGTCCGTCGTCGCGGATGCGTAGCCGCACGCCGTCGCCGTGTGGGATGAGGGTGATGTCGACGCGGCTGGCGTTGGCGTGCCGGGCGACGTTGGTGAGGCCTTCCTGGGCCACGCGGTAGAGCACCAATTCGACTTCCTCGGTGAGTACGGGTAGATCGGGTGCGAAGTCTCGGCGGATCTGCAGGCCGCTGTGGTGGGAGATCTCCGCGAACAGGGAGCGCAGGGCGGCGATCAGTCCGAGTTCTTCCAGGACGCCGGGTCGCAGGCGGCGGGCGATGCGGCGGATCTCGTCGAGGCTGTCGCGGGTGGTTTCCTGCACCTGGTGCAGTTCGGGTCGTAGCTCGGGTGGGGCGTTGTCGGCGACGCGGCTGATCTGCAGCAGGACGGCGGTGAGGGTCTGGCCGATCTCGTCGTGCAGTTCCTGGGCGATGCGCCGCCGCTCGTTCTCCTGGGCGGACAGCGCGCGGGCGTTGCTGGCGGCGCGGTCGGCTTCGAGTCGGTCGAGCATGGCGTTGAACGTGCTGATCAGCGCGGCGATGCCGGCGTGTCCGGTGACCGCGGGGCGGGGGCCGGGGCGCAGCAGGTCGATGGTGGTCATCGCCCGGGTGAGGCGTTGCAGGGGTGCCAGGCCGACGCGCAGCAGCAGCGCGTTCGCGACGAGCATGACGACCAGGCCGCCGCTGAGGATGAGTGCCTCGGTGAGGACGAACGGGGTCGACACCGTCACGGGGCCCAGCAGGACCAGGACGGTCGCCGCGGTGAGGACCGCGGCGTTGATCAGGAAGATCCGCCAGAACAGCGACACCGTGTCGAACCTCCCCCTGTCGTCTCCGCCCTTCCATCGTCGCGGGCGCGGCCGCCCCCGGGTGGGTCGACGCTCCGGTACCTCAGGATCTCGTGGGCGTCGAGTGGGTGTCCATGGGGGCTGGCTCCCATGTTGTCCCCTGCTGACCGCCCTGGAATGAGTGTTGGCCCCGATGTCAGCAGTGCCCCCGGTTGGCAACGGTAAAGGGACAGACGGCAGGCGGGCCTTCGGGGTCCGTGGGGAGGGGGGCGGTGGATGACCACGGCGGGCTGGTTGGCGGTGGCGGTGTTCACTGTCGTGTACGCGTTGATCGCGACGGACCGGGTGGATCGGGTGGCCGCGTCGGTGGGCGGTGCGGTGTTGATGCTCGCGGTCGGGTTGACCGGTACGCAGGAGGCGTTCTTCTCCACCGACACGGGCATCGACTGGCGGGTTATTTTCCTGCTCATCGGCATGATGATCATCGTGTCGGTGCTCGGTCGTACCGGCGTGTTCGAGTATCTGGCGATCTGGGCGGCGAAGCGGGCCCGTGGGCGACCGTACCGGCTCATGGTCATCCTGGTGTTGATCACGGCTGCCGCGTCGGCGCTGCTGGACAATGTCACCACGGTCCTGCTCGTTGCCCCGGTGACCATCTCCGTGTGTCGGCAGCTGGGTGTGCCGGTGGTGCCGTTCCTGCTGGCGGAGGTGTTCGCGGCGAACATCGGCGGCACGGCGACGCTGATCGGTGATCCGCCGAACATCATCATCGCGGCGCGGGCCGGGCTGTCGTTCAACGCGTTCCTGGTGCACCTGACGCCGTTGGTCATCGTGCTGCTGGGTGTTCTGTTGCTGTTCTGCCGGGTGATCTTCCGGTCGGCGTTGACGTACCACCCGGAGCGGGTCGGGCCGGTGCTGGCGATGCGGGAACGCGACGCGATCCGCGAACCGCGCCTGCTGGTGTACAGCGGCATCGTTCTCGCCTTCGTCCTCGCCGGGTTCGGTCTGCACACCGTCCTGCATCTGGAACCGGCGGTGATCGCGCTGACCGGCGGTGTCGTTCTGCTGGGGGTGTCACGGCTGGAGCCGGGCAGCGTCGTCCGGGACGTGGAGTGGCCCACCCTGGCGTTCTTCGCCGGCCTGTTCATCATGGTCGGGGCCCTGGTCGACACCGGCGTGATCCAGGTGGTCGGCACCTTCGCCACCGACGCGGTCGGCGACAACCTGCTCGGCGCGTCGTTGACCCTGATCGGCGGCGGGGCGCTCATGTCGGCGTTGGTGGACAACATCCCGTCGGTGACCGCCATCAGCCCGATCATCGAGCAGCTCGTCGCGGCGAACGGCGGCATGGAACAGGCCGGCATGCTGTGGTGGTCGCTCGCGCTCGGCGCGGGCCTCGGCAGCAATGCCACAGTGGTCGCCGCCGCCTCGAACGTGGTGATGGTCGGTCTGGCGCAGCGAGCCGGGGAGCCGATCTCGTTCTGGCGGTTCACCCGCGACGGTCTGCTGCTGACCGTCGTCACCGTCGTGCTCGCCGGCGTGTACGTGTGGCTGCGCTACTTCGTCCTGGGCGGCGCTCCGTGACGCTGCCGTCGCTGTATCTGCTGCTGGCAGCCGGGACGCTGGTGGCGCTGGTCAGCGTGGGCGCCGCGAAGATCGCCGCGAAGGCCGGGATGCCGGTGCTGCTGGCGTACCTGGGTGTCGGGCTGCTGCTCGGCGAGGGTGGGCTCGGGCTGCCGTTCGACGACGCCGCGTTGGCGCAGGCGCTCGGGTTGGCCGCCCTCGCGGTGATCCTCGTCGAGGGCGGCCTGACCACCCGGGTCAGCGACGTGCGGCGGGTGTTGCGCCCGGCGACCGCGCTCGCCACCCTTGCGGTGTTCATCAGCGTCGCCGTCACCGCCGCGGCGGCGCACTACCTGCTCGGCCTGGGATGGCAGCTGTCGCTGCTGCTCGGCGCGATCGTCTCGTCCACCGACGCGGCCGCCGTCTTCTCGGTGCTGCGCGCCGTGCCGCTGCCCCGTCGGCTGAGCAACCTGCTGGAGGCGGAGTCGGGGCTCAACGACGCGCCCACGTTCATCCTGGTGCTGGCGTTCAGCGCGACGAGTCTGAGCACCCTGTCCCCGGGCGGGATGCTCGCCCAGATGAGCTACCAACTGGTGGTCGGCGCGCTCGCCGGCGTCGGGGTGGGGATGGCTGCGGTGTGGCTGCTGCGCCGGCTCACCCTGCCCACCTCGGGGCTGTACCCGATCGCCACGTTCGCGTGCGGGGTGCTCGCGTTCGCCGGCTCCGGCCTGCTGCAGGCCAGCGGCTTCATCGCCGCGTACCTGGCGGGTCTGGTGCTCGGCAACGCCGGCCTGCCGCACCGGCGCGCCACCGAGTCGCTGGCCGAAGGGCTCGGCTGGATCGCGCAGATCGGCCTGTTCGTCATGCTGGGTCTGCTGGTGTCGCCGGCCGACCTGCCGGCGGCGATCGTGCCGGCGCTGGTGGTCGGCGCCGCCCTCCTGCTCATCGCCCGGCCCGTCTCGGTGCTGCTGACCCTGTTGCCGTTCCGCATCCCGCTGCGCGAGCAGGTGTTCCTGTCCTGGGCGGGGCTGCGCGGCGCCGTGCCGATCGTGCTGGCCACGGTGCCGGTGGTGGCCGGCACCCCCGGTGCCATGGTCGTGTTCAACATCGTCTTCGTGCTCGTCGTGGTGTTCACCGCGATCCAGGCGCCGTCGCTGCCGTGGCTCGCGCAACGCCTCGGGCTGGCCCCGCACCGCGTCGGCCCGGACCTGCAGGTCGAGATCGCCCCGCTGGACAACATCGACGCCGACCTCATCAACGTCACCATCACCGCGGGTTCGAAACTGCACGGCACGTACCTGGACGAGCTGCGGCTGCCCACGCCCGCGGTGGCCCCGCTGGTGGTGCGCGACGGCGTCGCGTTCGTTCCCGCGACGGACACCCGGCTGCGCACCGGCGACGATCTGCTCGTCCTCACCACCCCGACGGTGCGTGAGGCCACCGAACGCCGACTGCGGGCGGTCAGCCGCGCCGGGCGGCTGGCCCACTGGCACGGCGAGTACGGCGACCCCGACCGGCGTGCGGAACCATCAAGGAGGAGTCCGTCATGGAAATCGAACGAATCGCCCTCCCCGGCGTCGGCGTCTCGTACTCGTTCGTCACCGGCGATGGCACCCGACTCGGCGTGATCTGCCACCCCAACGGCGCCCGTGACATCGCCCTGTACGACCGCGACGACCCGACCGACGTCCGTGCCGCGGCGACGCTGTCGCCGGTGGCGGCCCACCACCTGGCCAACCTGCTCGCGGCGACAGCGGTCATCGACCTGGTGCCCGACGGCGGCGCGGACGTGGACGCCGTCACGGTGGCCCGGGTGCCGGTTCCCGCCGGCAGCGACTACGACGGTCGCCCGCTGAGCAGTCTGCGCACCGACGCCGTCGTGGTGGCGGTCCTGCGCGACGGCCACCCCGACCTCAGGCCCGACGCCCGGCGGGACCTGCGCTACGGCGACACCCTGGTCGCCGTCGGCACCCGCGACGCGATCGACCACCTCGGACGCGCCGTCGCCGGCTACGTCAGCGGCGGTGTGACCACCCGGCAGGGATGACGACAGGTGACAGCCGTGGGGTCAGCCCAGGTCGACCAGGAGCGGCCGGTGGTCGGAGATGGTGGACAGCGGGGTGGTGACCGCGCGTACCGGCGGCAGCTGGTCGAGGGCGTGCCGGTCGGCGAGGATGTGGTCGAGTTGGACCCGGGGCTGCCCGGAGGGGTAGGTGGGACGTCGGCCCAGGGGGTGCCAGCCGGAGATGAGCCGGGCCGCCCCGGCGGGCAGGTTGAGGTCGCCGAGCAGGACGCGGGGGGCCGGTAGCGCGCGCAGGGCGCGCACGGTCTGGCGCAGTTGGCGGGCGTTCCAGCCAGGCACGAACGACAGGTGGGTCGCGGCGACGGTGAGGGCGCCGTGGGGGGTGTCCAGGACGGCGGCGAGGACCACGCGCGGTTCGTCGTGCAGGAGGATGAGGCCGCCGCGGGGGCCGGGCACGTAGACCGGTGAGCGCACCGGCGCCGGTTTGAGCCGGGTGACCTGCCAGCTGCGCACGGGATGTCGGCTGATCAGGCCGATGCCGTAGCAGGGTTCGCCGTGCCCGTCGTCGTCGTGGCGCAGCGGGCGGAACTGTTCGCCGGGGGTGCCGACGACGGCGGCGGCGAAGCGGTGGTGGGGTGCGTCGAGGGCGCGGGCGGCGATGGCGGTGAGGTCGAGGTTGCCGCTGCGGTGCTGGTCGCGGTCGACCTCCTGCAGGGCGAGCACGTCGGCGTCGAGGGCGCCGATGGCGGCGGCGAGTCGGTCGGAGTCGACGAGCCCGTCGGTGAGGGACCGTCCGTGCAGCACGTTGAAGGTGGCCAGGCGCACTCCTGCACCTTACGTGCCCGTGGCATGGTTGCCGGGTGGTGAAGGTGTTGCTGTGTTCGGTGCTGGTGTTCGTGGCGGTCGGGGCGTTGGGGGTGTTTCTGCGCCGTACGCGAGGTCGTTGACGTGAGTCTGACCACGTCAGGCCCGGTCTGGCCGTCCCCTGTGGGAAGAATTGCCGCCCGTGGACGCCGTATCGCTGAGTACCCTGCTGGCCGCCGCGGCGCTGGCCGGGTGGGTCGATGCCGTGGTCGGCGGCGGCGGGTTGTTGCTGCTGCCGGCGTTGCTGGTGGCCGCCCCGGGGTTGCCGGTGGCCACCGCGCTGGGCACGAACAAGTTGGCCGCGATCTTCGGTACGGCCACGGCAGCGACGACGTACGCCCGGCGGACCACGCTCGACTGGCGGGTGGTGGGACCGGCGGCGGGGTTGGCGGTGCTCAGCTCCGGCGTGGGCGCCGTGCTCGCCGGGGCGGTGCCGGCGGCGGCGTACCGGCCGGTGGTGTTGGTCGTGTTGGTGGCGGTGGCGGCGTTCGTGCTGCTGCGACCCCGGCTGGGGGTGCTACCGGCGCCGCACCGGCGCACCCCGGCGAGGGTGGCGGCGGCGATCGCGGTGGCCGGGGTGGGCATCGCCCTGTACGACGGGTTGATCGGCCCGGGCACCGGCACGTTCCTGGTGTTGGCTTTCACCGCCCTGCTGGGCTCGGATTTCGTGCACGGCTCGGCGATGGCGAAGGTCGTCAACGCGGGCACGAACCTGGGCGCGCTCGTGGTGTTCGCGGTGACCGGGCACGTGTGGTGGCTGCTGGGCGCGGGCATGGCGGTGTGCAACATCGCCGGCGCGGTGCTCGGGGCGCGCATGGCGTTGCGCCGCGGCTCCGGGTTCGTGCGGGTGGTGCTGGTGGTGGTGGTGGCCGCGTTGATCGCGAAGCTGGGCCACGACCAGTGGGTGGCCTAGCGGCTGGGCCACGGCCACCGGCCTAGCCGGCCGGGCCACGACCAGTGGGTGGCCTAGCCGCGCCGGCTGGGTGAGTCGAACCGCCCGGCGCGGATCTCGCGCAGCGCCCGGCGTCGGGTGTCGCCGCGCAGGGTGTCGACGTAGAGCCGCCCGCCCAGGTGGTCGGTTTCGTGTTGCAGGGCGCGGGCCAGGAACCCGCTGCCGGCGATGGTCAACGGCTCGCCGTGCTGGTCGACACCGTGGGCGGTGGCGTGCATGGCCCGCACGGTCGGGAAGTACAGGCCGGGGATGGACAGGCAGCCCTCCTCGTCGTCCTGGAGCTCGTCGGACAGCTCCAGGGTCGGGTTGATGAGGTGGCCACGGTGCCCGTCGGCGTCGTAGACGAACACCTGGGCGCTGACGCCGATCTGTGGTGCCGCGACGCCGGCGCGGCCGGGGGCGCCGAGCAGGGTGTCCATCAGGTCGGTGACGAGGGCACGCAGCTCCGCGTCGAAGGTGGTGACCGGTTCACATCCGGTGCGCAGGACAGGGTCGCCGATGATCCGGATGGGCCGCATGGTCATGCGGGTCAGCGTATCGCCGTCCGGGCGCGCCGTCAGCGCCCGGCCAGGGTGGCGCGGATCGGGGTGGTCTTCGCGGCGGCCTCGGCGACCTCGGCGTACGGGTCGCTGTCCCAGGTGATGCCGCCGCCGGCCCAGGTGTGCAGCCGTTGGCCGTCGGCGGCGGCGGTGCGGATGGTCAGACCCAGGTCGACACGACCGGGCGCGACCCAGCCGAGCGCGCCCATGCTGGCGCCGCGGCCGACGGGTTCGAGGGCGCTGATCTGGGTCAGGGCGGCGAGTTTCGGCGCGCCGGTGACCGAGCCGCCGGGGCAGGTGGCGCGCAGCAGGTCGGCCAGGCCGAGGCCGTCGGCGACGGTGGCGCGGACGGTCGATTCGGCCTGCCACAGGTCGCACCAGCGGCGGACGGCGAACAGGTCGTCGACGGTGACGCTGCCGGTACGGGCGATGCGCGCCAGGTCGTTGCGTTCCAGGTCGACGATCATGATGTGTTCGGCGCGTTCCTTGGCGCTGGCGAGCAGTTCGGCGCGCCCGGCGGCGGTGGCCGGGCGGGTGCCCTTGATCGGTCGGGTGATCACCTGCCCGTCGGTGACCTCGACGAGGGTTTCCGGGGAGGCGCAGCCGATGGCCCAGCCGCCGCCGGTGAGCACACCGCCGTAGCGGGCGCCGGGGAGCGCGCCGAGGCGGCGCAGGGCGGGCAGCGGGTCGCCGGTGTAGGGGGCGGCGGCGTGGCCGACGATGTTGCTCTGGTAGACGTCGCCACGGCCGATGGCGGCGCGGACCGCGTCGACGGCGGCGGCGTGCTCGCGGGGGGTCCAACTCTCGGTCCACTCGCCGAGCCACCACCGCCTCGGCGGGCCGGGCGGCGTGATCCGGACGCGGCCGTGCTGGTAGACGACGACAACGAGGTCGGGCAGGGTCGGCGCGGGTTCGGGCGCCCCGGTGGGCGCACCGGTCAGCAGCGCCCCGGCGGCGGCGGACAGGTACAGCGCCGCGCCGCAGACCCCGTCGCCGTGGCGGCCGGTGACGGGTCGGGTCAGGTCGTGCAGGGGCAGGCCGTGCGCGGCGAGGAACTCCTCGGCCAGGGCCGCCGGGTCGCCGCCGTCGGCGCGGGACCAGTGCAGGCGGGCGCGTTCGGTGAGCGCGCCCCGGCATCCGGCCGGCGCGGCCGGCACATCGACGTACGTCGCCGGACCGAGGTCCGCGTCGCACACGTATGGGAGCGTTTCCACGCCGTACGGTCCAACCTTCCTCATCCGTTCAGTGGATTTCCCGCGAACCAGGCGGACACCTGGTCGATGCTGGACACTTTCGCTTGGTACTGTGCGTCACTGGTCATGTGAACCATGACACAGTGCCCCCACAGTCCGGAGAACCCGATGTGCCAGCACCAACCGACCTGCCCTTCCGCTGAAGCCACCGACCGGGAAGCCGCGCGGGTCCTCGCCTGCTTCCGTGAGCAGGGCTGGAGCCTGCTCTGCAACGGTGTCATCGTCTTCGACGACACCGGCGAGCTGCTCCCCGACGGCAGCAGCATCGCACCGCACCGCGGCCCCGCCCGCCACGCCCTCGTGGCCTGACCGACCACTCAGCGTCACCGAATAGCCGCCGTCGACCCAGGCTAGTCCCCCGGTAAGGGACGTCCCCGCCCAGGTCGCAGCGACTGCCGGGGCAGGCCGTACCCGCCCGCCCCGGCGCGCCGTCATCGGCCCTTCGACGCCCGGCGGCGCTGCCAAACCTTGAGCGCCCGCGGGCGCTGTCAGTCTTCGAACGCCTCCGGCGACGGGCACGAGCAGACCAGGTTCCGGTCGCCGTACGCGCCGTCGATGCGCCGCACCGGCGGCCAGTACTTCCCGGCCCGGTCCACCCCGGCCGGGTACGCGCCCACCGACCGCGGGTACGCGTGCGACCACTCGTCACCGCTGACCATCGCCGCGGTGTGCGGCGCGTTCGCCAGGGGGTTGTCCCCCGCCGGCCACTGCCCCGACGCCACCTGCTCGATCTCCGCGCGGATCGCGATCATCGCGTCGCAGAACCGGTCCAGCTCGGCCAGGTCCTCGCTCTCGGTCGGCTCCACCATCAGCGTCCCCGCCACCGGGAACGACATCGTGGGCGCGTGGAAACCGTAGTCGATCAACCGCTTCGCCACGTCGTCGACGCTCACCCCGGTCGCCTTCGTCAACGGCCGCAGGTCGAGGATGCACTCGTGCGCCACCAGGCCCTTGTTGCCGGCGTACAGCACCGGGAAGTGCCCACGCAGCCGCGCCGCCACGTAGTTCGCCGCGAGGACCGCCACACCGGTGGCCCGGGTCAGCCCCTCGGCGCCCATCATCCGCAGGTACGCCCACGGGATCGGCAGGATGCCCGCCGACCCGTACTTCGCCGCCGAGATCGCCGGGGTGGCGTCGGCGTGCGCGCCGAGCGGGTCACCGGGCAGGAACGGCGCCAGGTGCGCGCGGACCGCCACCGGGCCCACGCCGGGGCCACCGCCGCCGTGCGGGATGCAGAACGTCTTGTGCAGGTTCAGGTGCGACACGTCCGCCCCGAACGTGCCGGGCTTGGCGAAACCGACCAGGGCGTTGAGGTTCGCCCCGTCGACGTACACCTGCCCGCCGGCGTCGTGGACCTTCGCGCACAGCGACGCGATGCCGGTCTCGTACACGCCGTGCGTCGACGGGTACGTCACCATGATCGCGGCGAGCGCGTCGCGGTGCTTGTCGATCTTCGCGTCCAGGTCGACCAGGTCGACGTTGCCGTTGTCGTCGCAGGCCACCACGACGACCCGCATGCCGGCCATCACCGCCGACGCGGCGTTCGTGCCGTGCGCCGACGAGGGGATCAGGCACACGTCGCGGTGGGTCTCCCCCCGCGACGCGTGGTACGAGCGGATCGCCAGCAACCCGGCCAGCTCACCCTGCGAACCGGCGTTGGGCTGCACACTGACCGCGTCGTAGCCGGTCACCTCGGCCAGCCACGACTCCAACTGACCGATCATCTCCCGGTACCCGGCGGTCTGCGCATCCGGCGCGAACGGGTGGATGTGCGCGAACTCCGCCCAGCTGATCGGCTCCATCTCGGTGGTCGCGTTCAGCTTCATCGTGCACGAGCCGAGCGGGATCATGCCCCGGTCCAGGGCGTAGTCGAAGTCCGACAGCCGTCGCAGGTAGCGCAGCATCGCCGTCTCCGAGTGGTGGCTGCGGAACACCGGGTGGGTGAGGAAGTCGGTGGTGCGCGTCAGGTCGGCCGGGACTGCCGTGTCGACGGCCCCGTCGAACGCGGCCACCCCGAACGCCGCCCACACCGCCTGAAGGTGCGCGTCGGTGGTCGTCTCGTCGCAGGACATCCCCACCTGGTCGGCGTCGACCAGCCGCAGGTTCACCCCCCGCTCGGCGGCCGCCGCGACGACCTCGGCGGCCCGGCCCGGCACCCGGGCGGTGACGGTGTCGAAGAACGCGACGTCCGCGACCTCCACGCCGCCGGCGCGCAACCCGGCCGCGAGCCGCGCCGCCATCCGATGGGTACGCGTCGCGATGTCCCGCAGCCCGTCCGGGCCGTGGTAGACGGCGTACATGCCGGCCATCACCGCGAGCAGCACCTGCGCGGTGCAGATGTTGCTGGTCGCCTTCTCCCGCCGGATGTGCTGCTCACGGGTCTGCAACGCCAACCGGTACGCCGGGTTGCCGTCCGCGTCGCGCGACACCCCGACCAGACGTCCGGGCAGCATCCGCTCCAGGCCCGAGCGCACCGCCAGGTAACCGGCGTGCGGCCCACCGAAGCCCATGGGTACGCCGAAGCGCTGGGTGGTGCCGGCGGCGATGTCCGCGCCGATCTGCCCCGGCGCCCGCAGCAGCGTCAACGCCAGCAGGTCCGCCGCGACGGTGACCAGGGCGCCGACGGCGTGCGCCGCCTCGACCAGACCCTGGTGGTCGCGGACCGCACCGGACGCCCCCGGGTACTGCAGGTGCAGGCCGAAGAACTCCGCCGGCAACTCGTCGCGCTCGACGTCGAGGACCCGCACCTCGATGCCGAGCGGCTCGGCCCGACTGGTGATCACCGCGATGGTCTGCGGCAACGCGTCGGCGTCGACCACGTACACCGGGCTCTTGCTCTTGGACGCGCGGCGGGCGAGGGTCATCGCCTCCGCCGCCGCGGTGCCCTCGTCGAGCATGGAGGCGTTCGCGGTGGCCAGCCCGGTCAGGTCGGTGACCATGGTCTGGAAGTTCAGCAGCGCCTCCAGGCGGCCCTGACTGATCTCCGGCTGGTACGGGGTGTACGCCGTGTACCAGGCCGGGTCCTCGAGGACGTTGCGGCGGATCACCGCCGGGGTGTGCGTGCCGTGATACCCCAACCCGATCATGGAGACGGCGACGGTGTTGCGCGCCGCGAGGGCCCGCAACTCGGCGATCGTCTCGGCCTCGGTGGCCGGGTCGGGCAGGTCGAGGGTGCCGTGCCAGCGGATCACCTCGGGGATCGCGGCGTCCATCAGCTCGTCGATCGAGTCGTGCCCGACGACCTCCAACATCCGACGCTCGTCGTCGGGGCCGGGACCGATGTGACGGGTGGCGAACTGCTCTACGGTCATAGGGGCACTCCCGGGGCGAGGTCGACGTGTCGGCCTCCCCCTCTGTCGCACCCACAGGGGCACTCCACAGTGCCTGCCCACGAGGTCCTTTTGCCTGAGAGGTTCCGGGGAGGATTTGCCCCTTCGGCGCCGCCCTGCGTGCTGTCGGGCGGTCTCTCCCACGTGGGTGTTACCGGCGTGGTCAACGCTACCAGCGCCGGTGTTTCCCGCAGATGTCCTACCCCCGGGCCGGGCACCGCGCCCAGTGACCCACGATCACACCTTGAGCGGCACTCCAGCGGCGACCCGCGCGGCCAACTGCGGCAACACCACACCCAGCGGCGCGTCGACGCACACGGTGGCGTGGTCGTCACCTCGCGTGGGCCCCTGGTTGACGATCGCCACCGGGATGCCCCGTTTCGCCGCCCGAATCACGAAACGGCGCCCCGACATCACCGTCAACGACGACCCGAGAACCAGCAACGAACGGGCCTGCTCCACGGCCGCGAAACACCGCGCCACCCGCTGCGGCGGCACCGTCTCACCGAAGAACACCACGTCCGGCTTCACCATCCCGGTGCCGCAGATCCCGCAGTCCACCGGCCGGAACGCCGCCACCTGCTCATCGGGGAGATCAACATCACCGTCCGGGTTGACCCCGGCGACGCGGGCCACGAAATCCGGGTTGGCCTCCCGCAGCCGCCGGTCCAGCTCCTCCCGCGAGGTCAGGTTGCCGCAGTCCAGGCAGGTCACCTCGTCGAGCCGACCATGCAACTCGATCACCGACGGGCTGCCGGCCGCACCGTGCAGACCGTCGACGTTCTGGGTGATCACGGTGTCGACCAGACCGGCGCGTTGCAGCTGCGCCACCGCCCGATGCCCGGCGTTGGGCGCCGCGCCCGCGATCAACCGCCACCCCAGGTGGCTACGCGCCCAGTAGCGCCGCCGGGCGAGCGGATCCCCGGTGAACGCCTGGAAGGTCATCGGGGTGTGCCGCCGCGCCACCCCGCTGGGCCCCCGGTAGTCCGGGATCCCCGACTCGGTGGACAGGCCGGCGCCGCTGAGGACCACCACCCCACCGCCGGCCACCAGCGAGGTCAACACGTCGAGGCTCTCCGTCACCTCTCCATGCTGCCTCAACCCGTGCGCCACCGGCGAACCCAACGTCGGGTGGGCAACCCCACCCGACGCGGGCACCGGGACGTCTACACCGCCACGATGTCGGCCACCACGCAGGCGATGTTGTCCGGTGCCCCCTCGGCCCGCGCCAGCGCCGTCAGCGCACGCACCGTGGCATCCGGATCGCCGGCCCCGGTCAACGCCGAACGCAGCTCGGCCCGGTCGACGACCGCCGACAACCCGTCGGAGCACAGCAGGTACCGGTCACCGGCCTGCACGGTGCGCACCGCGAGATCAGCCTCGACCTGCCGACCGCCACCGAGGGCGCGCACCAGCACCGCCCGCTGCGGATGCGACGCGGCCTGCTCCCGGTCGAGCCGGCCCTGATCCACCTGGGCCTGCACCCAGGTGTGGTCCTGCGTGAGCAGCGACAGCTCACCGTCACGCAACAGGTAGGCCCGGGTGTCACCGACGTGCACCAACGCCAGCCGGGAACCGCGCAGCAGCAGCCCGGTCAGCGTGGTGACCGGCTGACCGGCGTCGGACGCCAACCCGCGCACAGCGCGGTCGGCGTCGGCGACCGCCCCGGCCAGCACCGTCAACACCTCGGCGGACGGCAGGTCGGCGAACTCCAACGGCTTCAGGGCGTCGACGGCGGCCGCGCTGGCAGCCGCACCGCCCGGCCCCCGCATACCGTCGGCCACGGCCAGCAACCGTCCGCCGGCGTACGCGACGTCCTCGTTGCTGTCGCGCACCAGGCCGGTGTCACAACCGGCCGCGCAGCGTACGGCAACCGTGCCATTCGGGTCGGACATCGTGGTACCCCCTTCAGAAAGGTGATCCACGAGGAGGGTGGCGAGCCGGGCGCGAGCCGCGGTGTCGGCGCTGACCCGCCGCCAGTACGCGCTGATCGCCTCAGCGGCCGCCGCGGGCTCCAGGGCACACACCACCCGGATCGTCGCCAGCGGCATCCCGACCCGACGCAACTGGGCGACCAGCCGCGCCACCGGCAGCTGAGCCGGGTCGTAGAACCGGTAGCCGGACTCCGGATCCACCGCCGCCGGAACCAGCAACCCCACCTGGTCGTACAGGCGCAACGCCTTCGGCGTCAGCCTCGCCGCCCGAGCGAACGCCCCGATGGTCATCAGCCCCACGTGAACATCCTCCTCGTGCCGGTCACGGCGACCGGCACGACCAGGCTCAGGGTTACCCGAAGGTCAAGGTCAAGCCGGTACGGCCGGTAGGTTGGGCGCATGCGCGTCGTCATCGCCGGAGGCCACGGCAAGATCGCCCTGCTGCTGCAACGTCACCTCGTCGGGCGCGGCGACACCGCCGTCGGCCTCATCCGCAACCCCGAGCAGGCCGCGACACTGCGCGCCGCCGGCGCCACCCCCGTGGTCAACGACCTGGAACACACCGACATCACGCAGCTCGCCGCGCACCTCGACGGCGCCGACGCGGTGATCTTCGCCGCCGGTGCCGGGCCCGGCAGCGGCGCCGCCCGTAAGGACACCGTCGACCGGGCCGCCGCCGCGCTGCTCGCCGACGCCGCCACCCGCGCCGGCGTCCACCGCTACCTGCTCGTCTCCTCCATGGGCGTGGACAAGCCACCCGCCCCCGGCACCGACGACGTGTGGGCGGCGTACCTGCGCGCCAAACGCGCCGCCGAGGACGACCTGCGCGGCCGCGACCTGGCCTGGACGGTGCTGCGACCCGGCCGGCTCACCGACGACCCACCCACCGGGCGGGTCACCCTCACCCCACACGCCGGGGGTGGCGCGATCAGCCGCACCGACGTCGCCCACGTCCTCGCCGCGCTGCTCGACGAACCACGCACCGCCGGCGCGACACTGGAACTCGTCGACGGGCCCACCCCGATCGCCGACGCCGTCCGCGCCGCCGCCACCTGACCGACTACGCCGGCCCGCGCCGCGTCCTACTCCTGCGGCTCCCAGGCGATCAGCTGGTCCAGGACGCGGCGGTCGCCCTCGAGCTGCAGCAGGTCCATCTGAATCCGGCCGTAGAAGAACATGACCAGCTCATTGGCCGTACCCCGGGCGGAAACATACGCCACCCCCGGGTCCTCGGCGGCGAGCGGCGCCGAGAGCCGGGCGGTCCGTGCGCCGTCGGCGGAGAACCACAGCCGCCAGGAACGGCCCTCGGTGGCGTGGTAGTCGATGACAGCGGGCTCGTGCGGCCACGCGATCGTCGTCGCGACGCAGGTGGTCAGAAACTCGTCGACACCGTCGAGGGCCACCTCGTCCGGCAACGGCTCCGGCGCGCCCACAGCGACCTGGGCGTCATAGGTGTGCACGGCGACCTGCTGAAGCTGGTGGCGGGCAACAGCGCCCGCGGTCTGCGGCGACTGCGAATCACCCCACCACGTCCAGCAACCACGATCCGGGCCGGCCTCCCGCAACGCCGACAGCAACTGCGCCGTCGACGCGGCGAACCAGGCCAGCAGGGCCTCGCGCACGCGGGGCGGCGCCGGCGCGGCGATGTCCGGTGGGGCGTCGGCGGGCCCCGCGGCCACGATGGCGGCCCACCGGCGGCGTCCCTCGCCCAGGTGTCGCACCAGGTCGAACACCGTCCACTCAGGACACGTCGGCACCCGCACGTCGAGGCTGGGCGCCGCGGCGACCGCCGCCCGGAAAGCAGCCGACCGTTCGTCCATCAACCGCAACAGATCGGCGAACTTCAGAGTCTCTTCCACCGCGGCTTTGTACCACCCCGCCCCGGCAACCGACAGCGGGTTTCGCCCTCGCGGCGGGGGCACGCGGAAGACCCGGTGCCCGGCGCGGCCGCCTCGCACCCCGAACAACCGCTCAGCTGACCGCCAGCCCCGCAGCCGGTCGGGGTCAGCCGCCCGGGCGGTGCGCGGCGACCAGCACCGGCCCGCCGGGGACGGTCGGGAAACGGCGAACATCGGCCAAGCCCGTCGCCGCCAGCACCTGCGCCATCCGGTCCGCGTCGAACGCGTTACCACCGTTGCGGACCGCGTTCCACCGGTCGACGGCCGCCCGCAACGGATCCCCCGCCGGCGGGTTGGTGCCCGCCACCAGCCAACCACCAGGCCGCAACGCCTGCACCAGCCGGGGCAACGCCACCGTCAACGTCTGCTCGGGCAGGAACGGCGCCGGCAACCACACCAGGTCGTACCCGCCCGGCTCCGTCACCTCCGCCACGTCCTGACGGCGCAGACTGATCCGATCCGCGACCTCGCCTGCCTCGGCCAACTCACCCCGGGCCAGGTCCAACGCCCGCTGCAGCACGTCGATACCCACCACCGACGCCCGAGGCAACGCGCGAGCCAGCGCAACCGCCAACCCCGCCACCCCGGTGCCCACGTCCAGCACCCGGCCGTCCGCCGAGCCCAAGCGCTCCGCCAACCCCGGCAACTCGGGCACCACCCGGGTCGCCAACGCCCGGCCGGTCGCCCCCGACGCCCGACCCTGGTGCAGCAACACCTCGTCGTCCAACTCCGCCCAACCCGCCCCGCGCGGCCCGGAAGGCTCCTGCGCCGCCGCGGCGACGGCCTGCCGCAGCGAACTCAACCGGGCCTGCACCGCGCTGCTCCCCGTCGGCCCATCGGCGGGCACCAACGACGGGTGCGCAACCGGCACCCCACCATCCCAGGACAGCAGACCAGCGGCCTCCAGCACCGCGCTGCGGTGCGGCGACGCCGCCACGACCTCGGCGAGCGGGGCCGACAGGGCGTCACTCATGGTGCCGACCGCGGCCGCCAGAGCCCACGCCGAAGCCTCCAACGCGGCCAGCGGGTCCACCGACCCGCCGGCCGGAGACGGTGATACAGACACGAAGGAGCCTCTCTCACGGGCGCGGCCACCGATCAGCCCCGCCTGACCCCTCCGACTATGCCACCGCCGCCAACGCGCCGAGCACGCTCCACGATCAGCGCTGCTGGTGCCGCGGCAACGCCGACTGCCCCACCACACCACCCACGAACGGCGCCCCCGGCGTCTCCGCCGCGATCCGATCCATCGTGCGCGCCAACTGCTCACTGCCGTCATCAAGATGCCGCGCCGCCGCCTGCATGTGCGACACCATCATCTCGCCGAAAATCCGCAACGCCTCCCGGGTCGCCACCGTGTCGTCGAAGCTCGGCCCGGCCGCGCTGCGGTACTCCGCCACCGCCCGCTCCGCCTCCTGCTTCGCCTCCGCCTCCGCCGCCTGCAGGTAACTCTCGTACTGCACCCGGGCGTACTCGGCGACCCGACGCGCATAGTCATGCGCCTGCGCGATGATCTGCTCCGCCTCCCGCTGCGCCGCCGACAGCAGATTCACCTCCCGCGCCGCCGGAACCTTCGCCGCCGCCCCCGTACTCGGAATCACCCCGTGCCGGTGCAACTCCACCCGGTCGTTCAGCCGCTCGTTCTCCGCCCGCAACGTCGCGATCTGCGTCGCCAACAGATCCAACTCGTCAGCGACCTGCACCCGGAACCGGTCCACGTCAGCATTGTCATAACCCCGCCGAGCGAACGACGCGGCACCGAACTCCCACCGCCGAACCCGATCGGCGGTCATCCGTACCTGCACACCACCGGAAACCTGCACCCCGTCATACCGGCTGATCGGCGTCGCGCTCACCTGTGCAGACCTCCGTTCACGACTGCCGGGCTCGCAAGCTCACTCCTCGCGCTCACCTGTGCCCACCTTCCGAAGTGTCACCCGCAGCCGTCCGCCACGCCGGGCCGTACCACTGCGCACCCAGGCCCTCGTGGTGCACCTGACCCGCGTGGTAACCCGCCTGCGCCAACGTTTGCACCGCGTGCGACACCATCTCGTCCGACCCACACACGAACACGTGCCGGGAACGCCAGTCACCGTCGGCCAGCGCCCGATCCACCGCCTGCACGAACTCCCCCGGCCGGTGCACGTCGGTACCCACCACGTACGTCACCGTCAACCACGGATACGACGACGCCAACTTGTCGATCGCGTCGCTGTCGTAGAACTCGCTACGCGACCGGGCCCCCACGTACAGATCAACTCGGCGGCGGGAACCCTCCGCGGCGACCTGCTCCACCAACGCCTTCACCGGCGCCCAGCCCGTACCCGCCACCAGCAGCAACAGGTCACTGGAGCCCGCCGACCACAACCCCAGCCGGTCCCCCACCGGCGCCGCCAGGTGGATCCGATCCCCCACCGCCGACCCGTACACCAGCCGCGACGACACCGCGCCCCCCGGCGCGGCCCGCACATGCAACTCCAGGGTGCCGTCCGCCCGCGGGGCGTTCGCCGGCGAGTAGTACCGCCACGACCGCACCGACGGGTGCGACACCCCGATCGACTGACCCGGGGTGAACGGCAACAGGTACTGCGGGCGCACCGTCAACACCGCCACGTCGAACGCCCGCCGCTCATGCGCCACGATCTCCGCCACCCACCACGGCGGATTGACCGCCTCAGCGGCCTGCGCGGCCTCCATCATCACCTGGGCGACCAACCCGTACGCGGCCGTCCAGTCCGCTGCCAACTCCTCGGTCCACTGCTCGGCGAGGAAATGCTGCAACGTCGCCACCAGCGCCTCACCGACCGCCGGATAGTGCTCCGCGCGCACCGCGAACTTGCGGTGATCCGCGCCGAGATCCTGCAGGAAACCCACCAGCCGATCCACCTGGTCCACGTTGGACACGATGTGGCCCAACGCGGTCACCAGGCGATCCCGCTGACCGGCCATGTTCGTGGGGAACATCTGCCGCGTCTCAGGATGAGCGAGGAACAACGTCGAATAGAAATAGAGCGGCACCTGGTCGCCGTGACCGGCGACCACCGACCAGCTCTGCTTGAGGCGAGCCGCGTCCACGCTCAGACGCCCGACCTGTTTCGGGCAGCCACCACCTGGCCCTGCACCTGCCCCAGCACTGTCTGCACGTCAGCGAGGATGTCCGCCGGCACCCCCAACTCGGTCAGCGTCGCCGTCAGGTGCTCGCCCACCTTCGCGTAGTGCTCCACAGTGATGTTCAACGGCTGGTGCGCCTCAGCCAACCCACGACCCGTGTACTCGTTCGGGCCACCCAGCACCACGGTCAACATCAACGCCAGGTGCCGCCGCTGACCCGCCATCTCCACATCAGTGAAGTAACCCGCCAACTCCGGGTCCGCGAGCACCTTGTCGTAGAACAGCTCAACCGCCGCCTTGACCGAACTGGCACCGCCAATGCGGTCGTAGTGCGAAGCGGGAGCCGTCTCTTCCGTAACCGTCACGGTCGTTCCTTCCGGGGATGAAGGGTGCAGAACCGTGAGGGACCATAGCGTGTCAAACGCCTCCGGTCAGCGCCCCCTTATCGGATTCCCGACAATACGACCGACACGTTGCGTCATCACTACCGATCGGTATCTCCACAATCGGCCACCAACACCACACCGAACGTATCCACAAGGGACCGGCGTGGTCGATCACCCCCGGCCACCGTCACCGACGGTCGCGAGAAAACCCAACCGGAAAAAATTGGAAGCCGAACGGGTCAGCCGGCCCGCCGTCGCGCCCGCCGTGCCGCCAGCTCGTCACCCACCGGATCCGCCCCGGACACCGCCGCCGGCTCCACCGGGCCGCTCGTCGCCGGCTCCGCCGGCAGATGCGACAACGACCCCTGGATCTCCTTGAAAGCCCCACCGATCGCGATGCCGAAGACCCCCTGGCCACCCTGCAACAGGTCGACCACCTCCTCCGGAGACCGGCACTCGTACACCGTCGTCCCATCAGAGATCAGCGTGATCCCCGCCAGATCCTCCACACCACGCGACCGCAACGCCTCGATCGCCTTACGGATGTTCTGCAGGGACACCCCCGCATCCAACAACCGCTTCACGACCTTCAACACCACCAGGTCCCGGAACGAGTACAACCGCTGCGTCCCCGAGCCCGAAGCATCCCGAACGCTCGGCACCACGAGCGTCGTCCGCGCCCAGTAGTCCAACTGCCGGTAACTGATGCCCACCGCGTGACACGCCGTCACACCCCGGTAGCCAACCGAACCGTCACCCTCAGCCGCCACACCTGGCGACGAGGCACCCGGCTCGTCGAACTCTGCACCCGGATCGGAATCCCGCGGCTCGTGCATCCGGACAACCTCCCCGTCAGTGTGGCGACGCATCGTTTCCGGGACGCGCACCCCTCGACATGGAAACCCTATCGCCACCGTCAGGGGTTACCACGGAGGAACCGACGCGACACGCCGCGCAGCCACCGAGAAAGATCACCAACCGAGCCCGGGCACACCTCAGCCCGCGAAATCCTCCGGACGCACCTGCTCCAGGAACTCGCGGAACTTCTCCACCTCGTCCTCCTGCTCATCAGGGATAACGATCCCCGCCTCGCTGAGGACCTGCTCCGCACAACGAATCGGCGCACCGACACGCAACGCCAACGCGATCGAATCGCTCGGCCGCGCCGACACCCGCACCCCATCGCCGATCAACAGATCCGCGTAGAAGACGTTCTCCTTCAGCTCGGTGATCTCCACCGCCTGCAAGGGCGCCTTCAACGCCGCCAACACATCCCGCAGAAGATCATGGGTCAACGGCCGGGCCGGCTTGACCCCCTGCTGCTCATAAGCGATAGCCGTCGCCTCGACCGCGCCGATCCAGATCGGCAGATAGCGGTCCCCCTCGACCTCCCTGAGCAGGACGATCGGTTGGTTGCTGGGCAGCTCCACCCGAACTCCGACCACGCTCAGCTCGCGCACCGCCGCCTCCGTGTCGTTGTCACCTACGCCGCACCGCGCCCTTCCCTGCACGGTACACGGACCGCAACACGGCCGTCCCATGCGCTACAGCACCACGCCCGCGCCGAAAAGGGGTTACCCCGGCAAGCCTACGGCACGCTTCCCCGAAGAGATCTTTCCGCTCAGCCGCCACCCGCCGGGCACCCTCACCGACCCAACGTCGACCGCAGACCCACCCGCACCAACGCCGCGTGCAACTGCTCCGACAACGCCACCAACTCCCGCGCCGTCTCCGCCGCCCGCGCCCGCGCCGCCGGATCACTCTGCCGCGCCAACGGCGCCACCAACTGCGCGAACAAACCGACCTCCCGGTCCGCCGCCGTCCGATAACCCCGCAGATGCCGCGGCTCCAACCCGTACGACGCCAACCCCGCCACCGCCGAAGCGATGATCAGGGCATCCGCGTCATACCAACCCGGTGGATCCGACACCAGCACACCGAGCCGCTCCAACTCCGCCAGCGTCGACTCGTCGATCCCACTGCGCGCCACCAGATCCGACCGGCCGAGCCGCACCTGCGACGACTCGGCCGGCTCCGACACCTCACGACCCGGCACCGCACCATCGGGACCAACCGCCACCAACGCCGGCCGCGACCGCTCCGGCTGCTCACCGGACGAATCCCACTGGGCCAACTGCTCCCGGATCACCCGCAACGGCAGGTACCTGTCCCGCTGCGCGGTCAACACGAACCGCAACCGCGCCACATCGTCCCAGCTGTACTTCCGGTAACCCGCCGCCGTCCGCTGCGGCTCGACCAAACCCTCAGCCTCAAGAAACCGCAGCTTCGAAATCGTGGTATCCGGAAAATCCACCCGCAACTGCCCAAGCACCTCACCGATGCTCATCAGCGGCTGAGACCGAGCCGCCCCGGGTGACGTGGAGGCCGCAGGCTCGTTCACCCCCGGCCGGCCTCCTCCTCCGGGCGCGGACCGGCGATGAACACCACCCGGAACTTACCGATCTGGACCTCGTCACCGTTGCTCAACGTGGCCGCCTCAACCCGCTCACGATTGACGTACGTGCCATTCAGGCTGCCCACGTCGCGCACCGTGAACGTCCCACCGTCACGGTGGAACTCCGCATGCCGACGCGACACCGTCACGTCATCCAGGAAGATGTCACTGTCCGGGTGCCGGCCACTGGTCGTCACATCGTGGTCCAACAGGAACCGGGCACCCGCATTCGGGCCTCGACGAACCACCAGCAGCGCCATACCCGGCGGCAACGAACCGGACATCCGGCTCGGCACCACATCGGTGTCCGGCCCCTCCAGCACTTCGTCGAGCGAACCGAGATTGAGCGTCGAAGTGACGTCGAGTGGGGGGAACTCGTCGTCTGGCCGCGTCATGGGACCACCTCACGGATCTGTTCGGTCGGCGTCGGGTAATGGCGGGTCTGGCCGCCGGGCACATGCACACCCGGCGGCTGGCTCCCCGTGCCCGGGAAGGCAATTCCACAACGCTCAACTATTGGGTTCTCGGTCGACTGGGCGAGCCTAGCCAGCGCCGAAATGCAGGGCAACCGGACGCGCGCAGACATCGCACGCACCGGATCACGCACACTCAGCCTTCGGTGATCTTCTGATACGCGGCCGCCGTCAGCAACCCATCCGTCGCCGTCGGATCATCCGGCGTGATCTCCACCAACCAACCCTCACCGTACGGATCAGTGTTGATCAGCTCAGGAGTGTCAGCCAACGCGTCGTTGCGCGCCGCCACCGTACCGGCCACCGGCGCGTAGATCTCCGACACACTCTTGGTCGACTCGATCTCACCCAACGAGTCACCGGCCGCGACCACCGCACCCGCCTCGGGCAACTGCACGTACACGATGTCACCGAGCGCGTCCTGCGCGAAGTGGGTGATGCCGACCCGGACCGAAGCCGTGCCGTCACCCGCCACCCACTCATGCTCGGCGGTGTATCGCAGATCCTCGGGAATCACCAGACGCGTCCTTCATCCATCGGTGCCCCGGACCACCCGGGTCCGGGGCGGCCGCGCCGGTCAGGAGACCGGACGGGCGTGTTCCAACTTGATCGGCACGTGCAGCGCCGAAACCTCGGCAACCTCACGCTCCCCAAACGTCACGTTACCGCCGTCACCCCGAACCGACGCCACCACCCCACCAGGAATGTTCAACGCCGTACGCATCGTCGCCGGATCACCGATCACCGTGATCGTGTACGGCCCCGTCAACCGACGCCCCTCCACCATCAACGACCCGTTGTCCCCATCGAGGAAGTACGTCGACGCGATGATCCGAACCGTCGCCCGATCCCCACCGGAAATCTGCATCGCCTCGGCACCCGCACCACGCAGCTCCTGGACCGCGTCCAACACCCGGTTCGCCGAGATCGGCTTCACCCCGGAGTCGAACTGCACCGTCAACCCCGGGCCCACCGCCGGCAACGTCCCCGCCAGGATGCCCAACTCGTCCGCCCGCCGGGTCGCCTCGTCCAACGCCGCCTGACGACCCTGCTCACCCGAGCGCAACTGACGCTGACTGTCCTCCAGGGCACGGATGTCCTGCTGCAGGCGGTTCTCCCGCGCATCCAGATCCGACAGGATCCGAACCAGGTCCTCCTGCCGCGTGGCCCCCAACGTCGGGTCCGTCGAGGTCGTCTTCAACTGCACCACCAACGTGAACCCCAACAACGCCAGCAACGCGGCGATCATCACACCGGCCGTACTCCACCGGGACCGACCAGCCACCACCGGCTCCGCCGGCTCCACCGACGCGTCGGAACCCACGACCGGCTCCCCCGACCGCGACACCGCGTTCAGGTCCACCGTCGCACCGTCGTCGACCGGCTCCACACCCGGCTCCGCCACCGGCTCATCGTCCGACGGCCGCGCGGGCCCCTGCGGCGCCAACGGGCTCAGCTCGTCCGGATCCGGCGCGTCAGGCCGCGGATCAGGCTCACCCGCCGGCCCACCCGGGCGCGCCGGGCCCGCCGGCTGCGGCCACCCGGTCCCCGTGTCGGTCTGCTCGTCACTCATCGCAACCCAACCTACGCCCGGAACAGGTGCCGGCGGATCGCCGCCACGTTGCCGAAGATACGCACACCCAGCACAACCACCACACCGGTGGACAACTGCCCGCCCACACCCAGCTGGTCACCCAGATACACGATCAGACCAGCGACCAGCACGTTCGAAATGAACGACACCACGAACTGCTTGTCGTCGAAGATGCGGTCCAACCGGGCCCGCACCCCACCGAACACCGCGTCCAACGCGGCCACCACCGCGATCGGCAGGTACGGCTGCAACGCCGCCGGCACCGTGGGATCAAGCCACACGCCCAGCACCACACCGGCGAGCAACGCCAGCACCGCGATCATCGGCCACCTCCGGAGGGGCTAACAGTCGTCGCCGGACCGGACGACCCGGGACTGCCGGACCGGACACCCGACGCGGAAGGGCTCGGACTGACCGACGGCTTGGCGTAGCGTAGCTGCGGCTCCGGAGCCGCCGGCAGGGTGAGGTCATCCGACTCGCGAACACCGAACGACAACCCGGTCCCCTGCGCCACCTTCCGCATCAGCGCCGCGTTCCGACTGTCCTCGAACTTGCGCCGCATCGAATCCGGCCCGATCGCCGACACCTCGTACGGCCCGGTCACCGGCCGGAAATCCACCAGCATGGCCTCACCCGCCGACCGGATCGTCGACGTCGACGTCAACCGCTGCCCGTTGATGGCGATCGCCTCCGCGCCGGCACTCCACAACGCGTTCGCCACCCCCTGCAGGTCGCTGTAGAGCACCCGCGGCGGCCCGGCACCCGCACCGGTCACCGCGTCCGCCTTGTCCGGCGCGTCCGCCAACCGCACCACCACACCATCACCGCGCACCCGACCCAGCCCGGTGCTCGCCTCCAGGTTGCGCAACCGGGCGGCGGCCGACCCGCTCAACGCCGCGTCCCGCTGCCGACTGACCTCCTCGCGCAGCTGATCCGCCCGCGTGGACAACCGGTCGGTCTGGCTCTCCCGTTCCTTGATCTGCGTCACCAGACCCGAACGGGCCTGGCTCCGCCCCGGCTCGTCCGCCATCGTCTGCCGGTACGCCACCGCGAACAGGAAACCGAGCATCACCACCACGACCAGGCTCACCGACCGCGCCGGCCAGGCCCGCCATCCTCGCGCCGCAGCGGACTGCGCCGAGCTCCGACGGGCGGCGGCCGCGTCCGCGTACCCCGGATCCAACGGGTTGCGAAACAGTTCGGTGAGGAAATCCGGCGCGTACACCCGGTCCTGGCCGGGTTTGCCCAGCCGCGGCGCGCTCACGCCGCCGCTCCCGGGCCGCGCACCGCGCGCACCAGCCGGGCCGCCTGCACGACGTACATCCCGCCGGCCACCCAGTAGAGCACCAGACCCCACCAGGCCAACGCCCAACCGATGGCGCTCGCCGCGGTCGCCACGTCGGTCGCCGCGGTGGCCAACAGCAGCACCGGGAACGCCGCGAGCAGCAGGAACGTGGCGGTCTTGCCGACGTAGTGCACCGGCGGCGGCCCGTACCCGTGGCGACGCAGCACCGCCAGCGAACCGAGCAGGAGCACCTCACGGGCCAGCAGCGCCGCGGTGAACTGCCACGGCACCACCTCCCGCGCGGTGAACGCGACCAGGGTGGCGAGGATGTAGAGGCGGTCGGCGAGCGGGTCGAGCAGTTCGCCCAGGCGGCTCACCTGACGCAGCCGGCGGGCGATCCAGCCGTCGACCCAGTCGGTGGTGCCGCCGATGGCCAGGACGACGACCGCGGCCACGTCGGCCCGCGCCACCAGGAAGAGGTAGAGGAACAGCGGCACGCCCAGCAGCCGCCCGAAGCTGATCAGGTTGGGCACTGTGAGCACCTGGTTGCCGGGAGCCTCGTCACCGGTGTCCCGCGGGTGCTCTGCCCGAGCCGGCCGACGCGACACCGATCCTCCTCCACGGCACGCGGGCCCCCGCCGACGCCGGGCGCGGCTGAGGGTCGTCCGTGCTGTCGGGCCGACCACCGCCGGCTCTCCCCGATGGCCCCGCGTGGGGCCCGTTCCTCTGCTGCGGCCCGCGGTCATCGAGATCGCGGGCCGGGTAGATGCGCTGCCACTATATCGGGCCTCCTCTCGCCGGCCGGGTGCCGCCGCCGGGCTGTCGGTGCGGCTGTGCCGCACTATGGCGTGGATCACCACGCCTAAAGCGTCCTAGGATACTAGTGAAGAACGGGGCGACGCTCAGGCCGTCTGCACCGCGGAGTCGCTCTGCTGCTCGGGCACCGAGTTCGCCGCCCGCGCGAACCCGACCAGCGCCAACAACAGCTCGTGCTGCATCCGCGTCGGCATCCGGTCCAACACCGCCTGCACCGCGCGCTGGCGCCGCTCGGCCAACTCCCGCAGCAGGGTCAGCGCGGCGGCGGTCGGCACCAACCGCACCTCCCGCCGGTCGCGCGGATCGGCCACCCGGCGCAACAGGCCGGTCGCTTCCAGCCGGTCGCACAGGCGGCTCGCCGATGACGGCACCACGTCCAGCAACTCCGCCAACCCGTTGACGTTGGTCTCCGGTCGACCGCAGATCAGCGTGAGCACCCGCAGCTGGGTGGGCGGCACCTGATGCCGCGCCGCAGCCGAGTCCAGCACAGCGATCAGCGTTCCGGCAGCCGCGTCGATCGCCGCGGCGAGATCCGCAGGTCGCTCCACCTGATGTCCCCTGCCGTCGTCGCGCTGGTGCCCGCCCGACAACGCGGCCGCGACTCTCACCCCGTGCCCTGTTCGCGTGGACCATGCCAGTCCAGACAGACCACGACGGCGTCGTCGCGCAGGTCGGAATCCGCGTGATAGGCGTGCAGTTCGCGCATCACCGTACCAACCGCCTCGGCCGGCGGCTGCAGCCGAGTGGCGCGCAACGAACGCGCCATCATCCGCTGCCCGTACGGCTCCTGCCCCGGCGGTTCGGCGGCCCACACCCCGTCGCTGACCACGAAGAGACGGTCGCCCGGCGCGAGTTGCACCTCCTGAAGCTCGTAGCGCGTCTCGGCGAACATGCCCAGCGGCAGCTGCTGATCCAGCTTCATCGGCTCGACCGTGGACCCGCGCATCCGCAGCAGATGGGGCGAACCCGCGTCGACCGCCCGCACCCGGCCGCAGCGAGTGTCCACCTCGAGCAGCAGGGTGGCCACGTACCGCGCACCCCGGTGCTGGTAGAAGACCGTGTCCGAGGCCAGCTCGGCCTGTTCCACCAGGCCGCCACCGGAGCGCCGCGCGTTGCGCATCGCGTTGACCGTGACGGCGGTCAACAGGGACGCGGCCAGCCCGGTGCCCTCACCGTTGAGCACCGTCACGGTGAGACGGTCGCCGTCCAGCGACCAGTCGAAGTGGTCACCGCCCACCGTGTACGCCGGTTCGAGCTGACCGGCCAGATCGAACGCGTGGTGCGCGACACCGCGACCGGGCAGCAGATCCCACTGCATCTCGGCGGCCATCGTCAGTCGCTCCCGCCGACGGGCCCGCCGGTAACGGTCGGTCTCCCGGTCCGCCGCGCGCATCGCCACCGCCAGGGCGTCGGCGATGTCCGTGGCCTGACCGGTCACCGCCGGATTCGGCACGGCCGGCAGCTCGATCAGCAGCACGCCCAGCCGCTCCCCCCACACCGTCAACGGCAGGTAGAGCCGGCACGGGCCCTCGCCGTCGCGGACCGGCTGCTGGCTGCTGAAACAGCGCTGCGCGACGGTGTGGCATTCCAGGAACCCAGCCGCCGGCAGGTCCGGGTCCAGCACCGGCCAGAGGCCGCTGATCCGGTAGTCGGCGACGAAGACGTCGGTGCGCAGCGCGCCCATCGCCGACCGGATCGCCCGGTCCGCCGCCTCGGCCAACTGGTCGGGCGGGGCCTCGCGCAACGCGCGCGACACCACGTCCGGCGCGTCTACCATCGTCGTCCTCCCCAGAAGCTTGCTATAGGGCAAGCATCATACGGACGCCCTCGGACGGCGGATCGGCGCGGTCAGTCAGCCGCGCGGGTCGCGAGCACACCGTGGAACGCGTCGGGCACCCGGGCCGGCGGGCCCTCCGCCCGCCACTGGGCGACCGGGACGATCCCGTCCGCCGTCGGCGCCCACCGACCGAGCAGGGGCGCGAACGCCGCCGGCGGGCGCATCCGAAACTGCGGGCCCATCATGGCCAGCGCCTCCGGGTGGCCCGCCAGCTCCTCGGTGTCGAAGTCCACCGCCAGCAGGCTGCCCGGCGCCGCGGCAGCGTACAACTCGTCGAGGGTGCGGGTCAGCGTGGCGTCGTCGAGGAACGCCGCCAGGCCGAGGAAGACCACCCCGACCGGCCGCCGACCCCACCCCGGCACGAAGCGGTGCAGCTGCGCCGGATCGATGGTGCCGATGTCCGTCGCGTCGCCGAAGCCGTAGCCGGCCCGGTCGCTGCCGGCGAGGATGATCTGTCCCAACCGGATGGTGACCGGATCGACGTCGGTGTAGAGCACCGTCGCGTCGGTGGCGACCTCGTGCACGTTACCCATCGTCGGCACCCCGGCGCCGAACACCAGGAAACCGTCCACGCCCTGGCCGGCCATCGCCCGCACCGCCCGGCCCAGGAACGCCCGCAGCTCCCGGAACACCGGCGCGCACGGCCCGTACGCCCGCTCGAACGCGTGAGCGGCGACCACGTCCACCGGGAAGTGATGCTGCCCGCCGAGCCAGTAGTCGATCATGCGAGCGGTGCTCGGCTGGTCTGGTTCACCCATCGGCGACGCTCCCTCCCCGGCCGGTCCTCGTCAGCGTACCGACCGGGGAGCGCTCAGCGGTATCGCGGCGCGAAGGCGTCCGGGCCCGCGATACTGGCCGCGGGCGGAGGTGGGCGGTGAACTCGGCGAACAACGCGGCGGTGGTGGTCGGCGTCGACGGCTCGGAGTCGGCGCTGCGTGCCGTCCGCCTCGCCGCCACCGAGGCGGCACGGCAGCACCGACCACTGCGGGTCGTGCACGGCTTCATCTGGCCGCTGCTGCACGTGCCGGTCTCCCCCGCCCCGGACGCGCCACCCGGCGGTGGACTGCGCCACCGGGCCGAGGAACTCGTCGAGGCCGCGGTGAACGAGGCCGAGGCCACCGTGCCCGGCCTGTCGATCTCCGGCGAGATCATCGATGGGGAGGCCGCCGCGGTGCTGGTGGGCGAGTCCCCCACCGCCGCGCTCATCGTGCTCGGCGACCGCGGGCTCGGTGGGTTCTCCGCGCTGGTGGTCGGTTCGGTCGCGGTGCAGGTCGCCGCGTACGCCGACTGCCCGGTGCTGGTCGCCCGCGGCACGCAACGACCCGACCAGCCGGTGCTGGTAGCTGTCGACGGTTCGGACGCCTCCCGGCGGGCGGCGGACGTCGCCGCCGAGACGGCCGTGTCGCTCGGCGTGCCGCTGGTGGCGGTGCACGCCTACCGGCACCCCGGCAGCAGCGGACCGGGCGACATGCAACCCCTGGTGTACGACGAGGCGAAGCTGCACCGCGAGCAGGAGCGGATGCTCGCCGGGTGGCTGACCGGCCTCACCGAGGACCATCGGGGTCTGCGGTTGACGTGCCAGGCGACACGTGGTCGACCCGGCACCGTGCTCGCCGAGGCGTCCCGCTCCGCCCAACTGGCGGTGGTCGGCGGGCGCGGGCGCGGCGAGGTGACCGGGTTGCTGCTGGGGTCGGTGAGCCAGTCGATGCTGCACCACGCGCAGTGCCCGGTCATGGTGGTCCGCGCCCCCCACTAGCCCGCCGGGGTTCGTCCGCCGCCAGGCGGGTAGACGGCCGCGGTACGCCCAGCGGACGGTGGGCAGCACCAGGTGCCCAGACCGACGAAGGAGGCACAGATGCCAGGACCACGGCCGGGTAGTAACGCGTACGACAAGCAGCGGGCACGGTTGCGCAACGCGATCGACGACTCCGGACGCCGAGTGCCCGACGGCAAGGCCAACCAGGTCGCCAACCGGATCCTGCAGGAGGATCGCGGCCAACGCGGCGTGGTACGCGGTGACCGCGCGTACGGCCCGAAGAGCGAGCGCGAACCGGGCGACCCGAAGTGAGCAGGGTCGACGTGGCCGACGGCGCCATCGCGGGCGCCGTCGGCAGCACCGCGCTGAACGTGGTCAGCTATCTCGACATGGCACTGCGGGGACGGCCCGAGAGCGACGTCCCGCAGGAGACCGTCGACCGGCTGGCCGGGATCGCGCACGTGGACCTGGGCAACGGGGCCCGGGCGGCCAACCGCCGCTCGGGCCTCGGGCCGCTCATCGGTTACGCCCTGGGGGTCGCCGCGGGCGTCGGGTTCGCGTTCTACGCCGGTGGTCGGCGTCAGCCGTTGCCGGTGGCCACCGGGCTGCTCGGCGCCGGCGTCATGACCATGACCGACGGGTCGATCACGGTGCTCGGGATCAGCGACCCGCGCACCTGGCGGCGCTCCGACTGGATCTCCGACATCATTCCGCACCTCGCGTACGGGCTGGCGGCCGCCGCCACCTGGAACAGGTTGCGGCGGCCGCCAGGTCGCGGTCGCTGACCGGGTCAGCGGGTGTCGCTGTCGTCCTCGGCCACCGGCTCACCGGCCGGGCCGTACGGCGACACCTGCCCCTTGGGCACCGGTCGACCGTGGTCGCCACGCGACGTACCACGGTTGGCCGGATGCCCGCCCGGGGCCGGGCCCTTGTTGTCCTGGCTGGTCGCGCCCAGTGCGTTGCGGCGCAACTCCTGCTGCTGCGGGTTCGTCACGGGGTGTCTCCCTCCGGTACGGCAGGCGGCATCGACCGCCTCCACCGCCGGCATACCCGCCCGCCGCTGTGGCATTCCGAGCGCGGTCACCGGTACGACGGCTAGCGCGCCCCCAAGTGGGTACCCGACGGGTGTGGGCAATGATCGAACGGTGGTGCGGGTCCTGCTCGACCGGCGTGGCCGCACGTACGCCGAGGAGGCCGGCATCCGGCTCGCCGACCGGCCCGGCCCGCTCTACCAGCTGTTGGTGCTGACCACGCTGCTGAGCACCCGGATCCGGGCGTGTGTGGCGGTGGACGCCGCCCGGGAGCTGTTCGCCGCCGGTTACCGCACCCCACAGGCGATGGAGGCGGCCAGTTGGCAGGAGCGCGTCGACGCGCTGGGGCGGGGCCACTACCGCCGCTACGACGAGCGTACCGCCACCATGCTCGGCACCGGCGCCCGGCTGTGTCTGGACCGCTGGCACGGTGACCTGCGACGGCTGCACCGGGAAGCCCAGGGTGATCCCGCCGGGCTGCGTCGGCGACTCACCGAGTTCCCCGGCATCGGCCCCACCGGGGCGGACATCTACCTGCGCGAGGCACAGTCGGTCTGGTCGGACGTGCGCCCGTACGCCGACCGTCGGGCCCTGGCCGGGGCGAAGCGGCTGGGTCTGCCGGGGTCCCCGGACCGGCTCGCCGGTCTCGTCGCCGAACCGGACTTCGGGCGGCTCGCCTCAGCGTTGGTGCGGGTGGCGCTGGGTGAGGAGTCCGCCGGTGAGGTCACCCGCGTCGCCGCCCGGTGAGGCGCTCACTTGACCGTCTTGTCCCCCGGGCGGGTCAGGTGCCACACCAGCAACGCGGCGAGCAACGCCAGGACCACCACCCCGCCGGAGATGCCCCGGCCCTCCTCCGGACTGCGCCCGGCGCTGCCGAAGTAGATCACCGCGAGACCGGCCAGCACCGTGACGAACGTCCGCAAACCTCGGTCCTTCACGTCTGGCACCGTATGGGGACCACCCTTACCGGCGTACCTTTTTAGACGTTATGTCATTCTTCTGAGTGATGCTCAGCGCTCGGTGACGAACCCGCAGAGCCGCACCCGGCGTACCGCCCGGTCGGCGACCTCCACCACCTGCAGGGTCAGCCCGGGCAGCCGCACCGTCTCACCCGGGGAGTCCGGCAGGTGCCGCAGCCGGGCCAGCACCAGACCGGCGACAGTCGTGTAGTCCCGGGACAACGGGAAGCTCAGCCGCACCCCCAGATCCGGCAGGTCGTGCAGCGGAAAGTCACCGGGCACCAGCAGAGACCCGTCCGGTTCCCGGACCACCCCCCGCACGTCACGGTCGGTCTCGTCGTACAACTCGCCGACCACCTCGGCCAGCAGGTCCTCCATGGTGACCATGCCGTCGATGCCCCCGTGCTCGTCGACGACCAGGGCCAGTTGCTGATGTTCCTGCCGCAGCTGACGCATCGCGTCGGCGACCGGCAGGGTCACCGGCAGCAGCAGTGGCGCGCGGACCCGCTCGCCCACCGGCGCGGTGCCGGCCCGCACCAGGTCACGGATGTGCACCACCCCGAGCACCTCGTCGAGGCCGCCGGGACCGGTGACGGGTGCGCGGGACCGCCCGGCGGCGGCCAGCCGTCGGACCCCCTCGTCGGCGGCCAGGCTCGCCGGCAGCGTGGTGACCTCCCGCCGTGCCACCAGGATCTCGCGCAGCGTCCGGCCGGCGATGTCGAACGCGCCGGTCAGGATCTCCCGCTGCTGGGCCGACAGGCCGCGCTGGCTGGCCAGCATCTCCCGCAGCTCCTCCTCGGTCATCTCCTCCCGATTGGCCCTCGGATCGCCACCGGCGAGTCGCACGACCGCGTCGGTGGCCCGGCTGAGCAACCACACCGCCGGCCGGGACACCCGGGCGAGCAGGTCCAGCGGACCGGCACTCAGCAACGCCCACCGCTCGGCCCGCTGCATGGCCAGCCGCTTCGGCGCCAACTCGCCCAGCACCAGCGTGACGAACGTCAACGCCACGGTCACCAGCAGCACCGCGGCGGGACGGGCCGCCCCTCCGAGGAAACCCAACGGGCCGACCAGCGGACCGGCCAACGACACCGCGGCCGCCGCCGACGCGAGGAACCCGGCCAGGGTGATCCCGAGCTGAATCGTGGCCAGGTAGCGGTTGGGGTCGTGGGACAACCGCACCAACCGGTCCCCGGCCCGGCTGCGCCGACCCAGCCGCCGCAACTGCCCCTCGCGCAGGGTCACCAACGCCATCTCACTGCCGGAGAGCGCGGCGTTGACGAGCACCAGCACGGCCACCAACGCCAACTGCCCGAGCTGACCGCCCATCGCGTACCCCCGTCCGCCGCCTGAGGTCACTCAACCGCAGCGGGCCGCGGCGCGGGCCCGGTTCGCCACCGGCGCCCGGCTCAGTCGACCTCCAGGTCGTCCAGCGAGATGGCGTGGGTCATCAGCCACCGGGCCAGCGCCGACATCCCGAACAGCCACAGCGGCACCGACTCGGTGGGGCCGTTGGTGGCGTAGATGGCGAAGCGCAGGTCCGGAGCGCGGTACGCCTCGATCCGCCACCGGTGCTGCCGGTCCCGCCAGACCGCCGAAGGGTCCATGGCGTCACCGTAGGTGACCACCGCCGACCTCGGGGTCGGTTGGCCGGCACCGCCGGCTCAGCCCGGCACCACCGTCGTTCCGAACACGATCCGGGTGACGGACACCAGCAGGCTGATCCCGACTCCGGCGAGGATCAACCAGCCGAAGCCACGCCACCCCGAGCCCCGGCCGGGCACCGGCGCCGGCGGTGGTCTCCACACCTCCCGGTAGGTCCACGCCAGCACACCCACCCCGAACGGCAGGAGCCCCACCCAGAACCAGAACCACCTCGTGCCGGCCAGCGGCGGCGCGCCGACGATCAGCCGGCCCAGCCACAGCAGAGTCAGCACACCGGCGAGCAGACCCGCCGTGGTCGCAATCCGGGACGCCACGTCGCCGCCGGCGTGCCACGGATCGGCGACGGCGGCGAGCCGCGCATCCAGCCCGGTCCGCGTCGGCCGGTCCGACCCCGCCGAGTACGGCTGCGGGTCGGGCGGTTGGACCGAGGCGTACCGGGTCTGACCGCTGGGCACCGTCCACGTGATCATCCAACCCTGCTCGGCGGGCCGCAGATCAGGTCGGCTGCCCCAGTAGGGGTCGTCGTCGTCCCAGCCGTTCGCCCGCTGATAGGTCACCACCCGGCCAGCCGCGAGATCCCGGTCGAGCTGGGCTTCGGTCGACTCGCGGGGCTCGACCCACCACGCCAGAGCGGCCCACAGCACCCACAGCACCGGCAGCGCCCAACGCAGCGCCACCGAGACGACGCGCCACCGACCACCGCACGACCGGGACGGGGACACCTCGACCATCAGCCCACCGTCGCATCTCGGCGCAACCGGGTCAGCACCGGATCGGTCGCGGCGCTCAGCGGTCGGGGTGATCCTGGTCCGTCGGCACGATGGCTCGCCGGACGCAGTCGCGAAGCAGAGCACGACGTCGGGAGTGCACGTCGTCGGGTTCCTGGCCGCTGGCGGCGTAGACGTTGCTCACCGGCGACCAGGCCATCGACATCGCGATGACCAGGGCCATGATGTCGAACGGGTCACCACCGCGGATCCGGCCGGCGGCCTGGGCCTCGGCGATCGCCGTGAGCTTGCGATCGTCGTAGTGCTGGTGGGTCTCGACGAGGTGTCCTGCGGGCCGGCGTTCCAGCCGCGTCCAGGTCGCGAGCCGGATGAGGTCGGGGCGGCGCAGGTATTCGTCGTAGAGGCGGACGGCCCAGTCCGCGAGATCGTCGGCGTCGATGGGCACGACGTTGGTGATGCGTTCCAGCGAGCTGAGGAAGATCGCGTCGAAGAGTCGTTCCTTGTCCCCGAAGTAGGCGTAGAGCTGCGCCTTGTTGGTGCGGGCCGCCGTCACGATGCGGTCGACGCGGGCCCCGGCGATGCCGTGTTGGGCGAACTCCTCGGTGGCGGCGTCCAGGATGCGCTGGTAGGTCGCGGCACCTCGCGAGGTCAGCGGCTGCTCCGGCATGGCCCCACACTAGCAAAACAGAACAGTTGGTTTGCTTCGGCTCGGCGCCCGACCTAAGCTTCGGCAGACCGAACAGTCTGTTTATAGGAGTCGATCATGCGAAGGACCACCGGATGGCGAGCAACCGGCCCGACGGAACTGCGGCGTACCCCGATCGAGCGCCGTGACCTACGCCCCGACGACATCGCGGTGCGCGTCGACTACTGCGGGGTCTGCCACAGCGACCTGCACGCCCTGCGCGACCACGACCAGCACGCCGACGCCGCACTGGTGCCGGGGCACGAATTCACCGGCGTGGTGATTGACACCGGCCCCGAGGTGACCCGCTTCTCGATCGGCGACAGCGTCGCGGTGGGCAACATCGTCGACTCCTGCGGCGCCTGCGCCATGTGCGCGGCCGGACAGGAGAACTTCTGCCACCCCTTCCCGACCCTGACCTACGGCGGCACGGACCGGCAGGACGGGTCGACGACGCTGGGTGGCTTCTCCCGCGAATACGTCGTGCGGGACACCTTCGCCTACCCGCTCCCCGCCGGCCTCGACCCGGCCGCAGCCGCCCCGCTGCTGTGCGCCGGCGTCACCGTGTGGGAACCCCTGCGCTCCCACAACGTCGGCCCAGGCACCCGCGTCGCCGTGGCCGGGCTCGGCGGCCTGGGCCACCTCGCGGTCAAGATGGCCGTGGCACTCGGCGCCACCACGACCGTGATCAGCCGCACCCTGGACAAGCGGGACGACGCCCGTCGGCTCGGCGCACACGACCTCGTCGACTCCACCGATCCCCAGCAGATGGCTGCCGCCCGCGACACCTTCGACCTCGTCATCGACACCATCTCCGCACCGCACGACCTCGCGCCGTACCTGCGGCTGGTGGCGATGGACGGCACCCTCAGCCTGCTCGGATACCTGGGACCGGTGACCGTCGAGACCACCGACCTGCTCATCGGCCGCAAGAGGCTCAGCTCCGCCGGGAGCGGAGGCCGCGGCTCGACGGCTGAGATGCTCCAGTTCTGCGCCGACAACGGCGTCACCGCCGACATCGAGATCCTCCCGTCGGCGCAGGTGGGCACGGCACTCGACCGCCTGCGGCGAAACGCCGTCCGCTACCGCTTCGTGCTGGACATGTCCGACCTCGACTGACGGTGGTCGGCGCGCCGCTCAGGTGACGACGATCCGGGCGTCGTCGGGCAGCCGGCGGGTCGCGCCCCGCCGGTCCAGCAACTCCAGCAGGGGCACCGCCACCCGGCGGGTGGTGTCCAACGCCTGCCGCGCCGCGGAGAGGGTGAACGGCTGCGGCAGCCCGGCCAGCACCCGCACCGCGTCGTCGAGCACGTCGGGCAGCAACACCACGTTGTCGGCCAACCGCAGCAGGGCGCCGGCGCGCACCGCGGCACCGATCTCCCGGGGACCCAGACCGAGGTCGACGAGGCGATCGGCTTCGGGGGCGCGGAACGGCCGGTCGCCGTACTCGGCGCGGACCCGCTGCACGGCCCGGGCCACCGGTTCGGGCAGCGCGTCGGTGCTCGACGCCCCGACCCGGCCGGAGTGGATCCGCAGCGGCGGCCGGACCAGCGCCTCGACCAGCGCCCGGTCGGGCAGGGCGAGACGCTGCCGCAACGCGTCCACCGGCATCCCGGGCTCCAACGGGTGCTCGCGCGCGTGGCGGGCGACCTCCTCGGTCAGCCGCTCGGCGAGCACCCGCCAGTACGCGGGGTCGGCCAACCAGTCACCGGCCACCGGCTGGGCGAACTCCGGCCGGTCCCGACCCGACACGGTGGGCACCGGCACGCCCATCCGGACCAACGCGCCGGCCCGGACCAGCCGGCGGCGGCGCAGTTCCCCCGCCAGGTCGGGTCGACCGTCCATCTCGGCGAGGACCTGGGCACGGGCGGCCGCCGCGCCGCGTCGAGCCAACGGTGGGGGTGCCACGTCCAACACCCACACCCCGCCGCTGACGTGGTGGCGACCCGGGTCCCGCAGCAGCGCCCGGTCGCCCACCAGCAACGGCAACGGTCGGGCCAGCCGCAGCCGGACGGTGTCCGGGCCGAGCGGGCGCACCCGTACCGGCACCGCCGCCGACCCGACATGCAGGGTGAGGGTGGCCGGCAGGTCGGCGGCCGGGTCGCCGGCGAGCCGGACGTCGACCAGGTCGGTGTGGTGAAACCGGCCCGGGGTGAGCAGCGCGTCGCCCCGACCGAGCCGGTCGCGGGGCGTACCGCGCAGGTTGACCGCGACCCGGGCGACCGCCGCCGCCTCCGGTCGGGGCTCGCCCAGCGAGTGCAGGCCACGGACCCGGACCGGTTCGTCGGCGCCGGCCAGCTCCAGTTCGTCGCCCACCCGCAGTCGACCGGCGCCGAGGGTGCCGGTGACGACGGTGCCGCTGCCCCGCACGGTGAAGCTGCGGTCCACCCAGAGCCGGACCGGATCGTCCAGCACCGGCGCGGGCAGGTCGGCGGCGAGCCGGTCCAGGGCGGCCCGCAACTCCGGCAGGCCCGCGCCGGTCAAGCCACTGACCGCCACCGCCGGCACCGCGCCGAGGCTGGTCGCGGCGATCTCGGCACGCGCGCGGGCCATCGCCGGCCCCGGGTCGGCCAGGTCCGCGCGGGTCACCGCCAGCAGGCCGTACGCGACACCGAGCGCGTCGAGGGCGGCCAGGTGCTCGGCGGACTGCGGCATCCACCCCTCGTCGGCGGCCACCACGATCAGCGCCGCCGGGACCGGGCCGACCCCGGCGAGCATGTTCGGCACGAACCGTTCGTGCCCGGGTACGTCGACGAACGCGACGGTGCCGCCGGACGGCAGTGTCGTCCAGGCGAAACCCAGGTCGATGGTCATCCCCCGGCGGCGTTCCTCCGCCCACCGGTCGGGTTCCATCCCGGTCAACGCCCGCACGAGCGTCGATTTGCCGTGGTCGACGTGCCCGGCGGTCGCGACGACGAACACTGTCAGTCGTCCCCGGGTACGCGCAGCACCGCCTGGCGGACGGCCTCGTCGGCGTCGGCGGGCACACAGCGCAGGTCGAGCAGGAGCCGGCCGCGTACCACCCGGCCGAGGACCGGCGGCTCTCCGGTGCGCAGCGGCGCCGCGTACCGCTCGGGCAGGCTCAACGCCCACGAGTCCAGCTCCACCCCGGGGGCGCCGCCCCCGCCGACCACCGCGACGGCCGGCACCACCTCCGCCTTGCGGCCGTCCGCGCCGAGGCGGTCGCGCAGCCGCTCCACCCGTTCGCGCAGCACACCCGGGTCGGCGTGCAGCGCCGCCCGGGTCGGGGTGCCCGGTTGGTGCAGGGTGGCGGCCAGCGCGGCCAGGGTGAGCTTGTCCACCCGCAGCGCCCGGGCCAGCGGGTGGCGACGCAGCCGGTCGATCAGCTCGGCGTCACCCAGCAGCAGCCCCGCCTGCGGCCCACCGAGCAGCTTGTCGCCGCTGGCGGTGACCAGTGCGGCACCCGCGCGCAGGGTGCTGGCCGCGTCCGGTTCGTCGGGCAGCAGCGGGTCCGCGCCGAGCAGCCCGGAGCCGATGTCGGCGACCACCGGCACCCCGAGTGTGGCCAGTTGCCGCACCCCGACGGCGGAGGTGAAGCCGGTGACCCGGAAGTTCGACGGGTGCACCTTGAGCACGAAGCCGGTCTGCGGGCCGAGGGCGGCGGCGTAGTCCGCGACCGTGGTGCGGTTGGTGGTGCCCACCTCGCGCAGCCGCGCACCGGTGCTCTCCAGCAGGTCAGGCAGGCGGAAACCGTCGCCGATCTCGACCAGCTCACCCCGGCTGACCACGATCTCCCGGCCGGCGGCCAACGCGGTGGCGGCCAGCACCAGCGCGGCGGCGCCGTTGTTGACCACGTGCACGGCGCCGGCGTCGGGCACGGCGGCGGCCAGCGCGTCGAGCGCGCCCCGGCCGCGACGGGCCCTCCGACCGGTGGCCAGGTCCAACTCGACGTCGGTGTGCCCGGCGGCGGCCACCACCGCGGCGACGGCGGCGGGCGACAACGGGGCCCGGCCCAGGTTGGTGTGCAGCACGACGCCGGTGGCGTTGAGCACCACCCGGGGGCCGGGAGTGGGCAACGCGACGACCGCGGCGTCGCGTACCTCGTCGGGGTGGAGCTCGCCGCGACGAGCGCGGTCCTGCGCGCGGGAGACGATCGCCTTGACCTGCTCCCGGCCGAGGGTCACCGTGGCGGCGGCCAGCACCGGGTCGGCCAGCAGCGTGTCCGTACGGGGCACCCGGCGTCGCGGGTCCACCGGGCCGTCGCCCATCACGTCATCTCCTGCAAGCGGTGTGGCGGAGACGGACGGGAATCGAACCCGCCTGGCCCGGGTCCCGGACCACTCCGGTTTTGAAGACCGGGAGGGGCACCAGCCGCCTGAACGCCTCCACCGGACATTCGATCACACCGCGGGCGGGGCCGCCCGATCAGATGGAAGATCCATGCCGCTTCGCCGCGCTTCGACCCGTTCGCGTTGCGGAACCACCGTGTACCGGGGGTCACGGGCCGAGGCGACGCCGCCGTAGAAGATCCCGAACCGGGTCAGCACCGACGCGGCCAGCAGCGCGGTCCCGGAGAGCGCACCGACCACCCGGCTGCGCCGGCCCAGCAGCGCGCCAGCCACCCCACCGGCGGTCAGCAGCCGCCCCGCGCGTAGCAACCGACCCGGCCGGCCCAACTGGTAGGGCTCGCTGAGCAGGCCCAGACGGGTCTCCACCCGGTGCGCGCCGTACAGCTCCAGGGCCGCGCCGGCCACCGCCATCCGGCGGGCCGGCCCGGCCTGGGCCGGCGGCGCGGCGAGCAGACCCACGCCGGCGCCGCTGGCCAACGCGCTGCCCGCGAAGATCACCGGCAGCTCGGGGTACGCCTCATGCCACGACGGCACCGCCGTGTCGGCCAGCAACACCCCGGTGTACGTGGCCAGCGCGGGCGCGGTGCCGGCGGCGAGCAGCCCGGCGGCGTGCCCGACCGGCGGCAACACCCGACCGGCCAGCCCGAGCAGACCGTGCCGGGGCAGCACACCGGCCGCCTCGGCGATCGCGGCGACGCCCGCCGCCGGCCCGTACGCGGTGAGGATCCAGGTGCCCATCGACATCGGCGAGGTCGGCTTGGCCACCCGCAGCATGTGGTGGAACCGCGCCGGCCGGCCCAGATCCCTGACCAGGAAGACGGCGCTGGCGCTGACGGCGGCCAACGCGGTGACCCGGCCGGCGCGCCGCAACGCGGGCCGCCTGGTGAGCTGCCCGCCCGCGGCGAGCAACGATGAGCCGGCGGCCAACCCGCCGGTGAACAGGTACGCGGCGATGTCCCACTTCCAGACCGGCGGCTTCAGGACGGGCCGACCGTAGTAGGAGGTGAACTCGGCCTCCGGCACCCGCAGTTCCTCGCCGCCACCGCGCCGCCCGCCGCGCCGACGGTTGGCGTCTCGCCGGACCGTCAGGTCGCCCCCGGGGGCGCTCACCGAGGGTTGGTTGCTGTGCTCGTCGGCGAGCCGCTCCCGGAAGCGGCGGAACCGGTCGCCGACCGGGCCCGGCGGCGTCATGAAGAACCTCCGACGAACGCGGCGACGGTCGCCGCCGCCATGGCGAGCGCGGCGAGGCCGGCGCGTTTCCACATCTTCGGTAGGTCGCGGGTGGTCACCACCGGGTCCGGTGGCAGCCCGTACACCTCAGGCTCGTCCAGGAGCAGGAAGAACGCCCCGTCCCCACCCACACCGTCGCTCGGATCGTGCCCGTACAGTCGCGCCTCCGCAACCCCCCGCTCGTGCAGCGTCGCCACCCGGGCGGCGGCGCGCTCCCGCAACTCGTCGAGGGGCCCGTACTGGATCGACTCGGTCGGACACGCCTGCGCACACGCCGGCGTCATCCCCACACCCAACCGGTCGTAGCACAACGTGCACTTCCACGCCCGACCACGGACACGCCGAGATGCAGTAACCGCAGCCGTTGCAGATGTCCTCCTGCACCACCACCGTCCCGAACTCCGTCCGGAACAACGAACCCGTCGGACACACATCCAGACACGCCGCATGCGTGCAGTGCTTACAGACATCCGACATCATCAACCACCGGAAATCCGTCCGACCCTCCGCACCCGAACCCCGCCCCGGCGGCTGCGCACCCGGCATCCCGAGGAACTGCGGACCGGCGCCACCCCCGCTCCCGGCGATCGGATCGGCCGGGCCGGCGCCCATCGGGGCACCCAGCACGTCCACCGGCCCGCCCGCGGCCATCCCGGCGGCCGCCGACGGCGCACCGGTCGGCACGCCCGGGTCAGTGCCGGTGCGCCCACCGGTGCGGGCCGCCACGACCGCCGACGCCGCGCTGGCCGAACCCTCGGTCGGCGTTCCCACGAACGGCGGCGCGCGATGCCCGGCCGGCCGGGGTTGCTCGATGAACGCGACGTGGCGCCACGAGTTCGCGGTCAGAGCGCCGGTGTTGTCGTACGACATACCCAGCAGATCGAGGCCACTCTCCGGCACACCGTTCCACTCCTTGCAGGCCACCTCACACGCCTTGCAACCGATACAGACGCTGGTATCGGTGAAGAACCCCATCCGCGGCCCGGGTTGATCCCGGCACGCCGCTGGTAGTCGGCCACCAGGTCGAGCAACGCCGGCCCGGTGGGACGCCGGCCCGGCCGCACGTCGCAGGTGCCCACCTTGCTCTCCTGAATCAGCACGTTCGGATCCAGGCTGATCCCGAACAGGTCGTTGGCCGAGTCGCCGGTCACCAAACCCTCAAAACCGAAGTGGTACGGCAACCACACCTGGTGGATGACCCGACCGTCCACCCGCAGCGGGGTCAACCGGTCGGTCACCAGCACCTTCGCCTCGATCACCGCGCGGCCACTGACCAGGTGCGCCCAGCCCAGATGCGCCAACCCGACCTCGCCGGCCAGCTCCGGGGACACCTCGACGAACATCTCCGGTTGCAACTCGGCCAACGGCGACACGGTCCGGCTCATCGCACCGGCGGTGTGGTGCTCGGTGAGCCGGCTGACAGTGAACACGTACGGGAACACCTGACTGTGCTCCTGCGGCGGGCTCGGGTTCACCGAGTTCACCGGATGCGCGTACATCTTGCGGGTCGGGTTGGCCTGCTGGCCGTAGAGCGGGTTACGCACCGGCGACTCCACCGGCTCGTAGTGCGTCGGCAGCGGGCCGTCCAGGACGCCGCTGGGCGCGTACAGCCAGCCCTTGCCGTCGCCCTGCATGACGAACGGATCGTCGCCGGCGATGCCCTCCGTCCCCGACGCACCGGAAGGCGGCCGGTACGACGGTGGTTTGGTCTTCTCGAAGTCCGGCACGTCGTAACCGGTCCACTCGCCCTTGTCCGCGTCCCACCACACGTAGCGTTTGCGCTCACTCCACGGGTTGCCGTCCGGGTCGGCCGAGGCCCGGTTGTAGAGGATGCGCCGGTTCGCCGGCCAGGCCCAACCCCACTCGGCGGCCACCCAGTCCTGCTCGTGCCGGGACTTGCGGCGGGCGGCCTGGTTGACGCCGTCGGCGTACACCCCGGTGTAGATCCAGCAGCCGACGGCTGTGGAACCGTCGGCGCGGGCCTCCGCGAAGCTGGACAACGGCGCGCCGGTGGCCACGTCGTACCCGTTGATCTCGCGCAGCACCGCCTCGGCGCTCGGCTCCGCGTGCGGACCGTGCGTGGGATAGTCCCAGGTCAGGTCGAGCAGCGCCCGGTCGCGCGGCAACGGCGACCCGGCCAGCTTCTCGCGCAGTTTGCGGCCCAGGTGGTAGAAGAACCACAGCTCGGAGCGGGCGTCACCCGGCGGCTCGACGGCCTTCTCCCGCCACTGCAACAACCGCTGCGTCTGCGTGAACGTGCCCTCCTTCTCCACATGCGACGCCGCGGGCAGGAAGAACACCTCGGTGCGGCACTCCTGCGGCACGATCTCCCCGGTGGCGACCTCGGGGCCGTTCTGCCAGAACGTCGCGCTCTCGATCATGAACAGGTCCCGGACCACCAGCCAGTCGAGGTTGGCCATGCCGAGGCGCTGCGCCCGACCGTGCGCCGACCCGACGGCCGGGTTCTGACCGAGCAGGAAGTACCCCTTGATCTTCCCGTCGATCATGTTCAGCACCTGCTGGTAGGTGCCGTGATCACCGGTCATCCGCGGCAGATAGCCGTAACAGAAGTCGTTCTCCGGCGTCGCCGCGTCCCCCCAGTACGCCTTGAGCAGGCTCGCGGCGAACGACCGCGCGTTACCCCAGAACCCCTTCTGCCCCGGGTGGCGGATGCTGTCCACCCACTCGTCGAAGCTCGGGTGCTCGGCGTGGTGCGGCATCGGCAGGTAACCGGGCAGCAGGTTGAACAGTGTCGGGATGTCGGTGGAGCCCTGGATGCTCGCGTGCCCACGAAGCGCCATCACCCCGCCGCCCGGGCGACCCATGTTGCCCAGCAGGAGCTGGATGATCGCGCCGGTGCGGATGTACTGCACGCCCACGCTGTGCTGCGTCCAGCCCACCGAGTAGACGAGCATGCCGGTGCGGTCCCGCCCGGAGTTCTGCGTCCACGCCCGCGCCAACTCCAGGAACTGCGCCTCGGAAATACCGCAGACCCGCTCCACCATCTCCGGCGTGTAGCGGGAGAAGTGTCGCTTCAGGATCTGGTAAACGCAGCGCGGATGCTGCAACGTCTCGTCGCGCCGCGTCTGCCCACCCACCTGCGCGCCGTGCGACTCGTGCGTCAACCCCGCGGCGCTGTCCCGCTCCTGAGCGGTGTGCCCACTGCCTGAGGAACCCTCATGGCCCTCGTACTGCCAACTGTCCTGCACGTACGTGCCGGTCTCCGGGTCGAAACCGGAGAAGAAACCGTCGCCGTCCTCGGTGTCGCTGAACTCCGCGCTGACGATCGTCGCCGCGTTCGTGTACGCCAGCACGTACTCCCGGAAGTCCAACTCGTTGTCCAGGATGTAACGCACCACCCCACCGAGCAACGCGATGTCCGTGCCCGCCCGGATCGGCAGGTACGCGTCCGCTACCGCGCTGGTACGGGTGAACCGTGGGTCGACGTGGAAGACCTTCGCCCCCCGGCGCTTGGCCTCCATCACCCACTGGAATCCCACCGGGTGCGCCTCGGCCATGTTCGAACCCTGAATGACGATGACGTCGGAGTTCGACAGGTCCTGCTGGTACTGGGTGGCGCCGCCACGACCGAAGCTGGCCCCCAGACCGGGGACGGTGGCGGAGTGTCAAATACGGGCCTGATTCTCGATCTGAAGCGCCCCCATCGCGGTGAACAACTTCTTGATCAGGTAGTTCTCCTCGTTGTCGAGCGTCGCCCCGCCCAGGCTGGAGATGCCCAGCGTCCGGTTGAGCGGTCGGCCCTGCGTGTCGACGTCCTCCCAGGTCTGCTCCCGGGCGGCGAGGATCCGATCGGCGATCATGTCGAGCGCCGTGTCGAGGTCCAGATCCTCCCACTGCGTCGAGTACGGGCGGCGGTAGCGAACCGTGGTCTGCCGCAGCGGGCTGGTCACCAGGCTCTTACTGGCCGAACCCTTCGGGCAGAGCCGACCCCGCGAGATCGGACTGTCCGGATCACCCTCGATCTGACTGACCCGCCCGTCCTTGACGAACACCCGCTGACCACACCCGACGGCGCAGTACGGGCAGACGGAACGGGCGACCGAATCGGCGGTGTCGGTGCGGGCGGTGAGCGCGCGGGACCCGTCGGACTTCGCCGCCGCGCCCCGACCCAGCGGGTCCGTGCCGGTAAGCTGCCGGTACACCGGCCAACCCTCGATAAAGGTCCGCAGGCCCAACCCCGACACCCCCTCCCACGCGAGCGACCCTCTGAACATAGGTCAACCGAGACAGGTTCGCGAACCGGGGATACCGACAGCGCCGCCCCCGGCCGTTGGGCCGGGTGCGGCGCTGGGTGTCGGTGTGCAGGTCGCCTCTCGGCGAGTGGCACGACGCGGCTCCAGCCGAACGGTATTCCGCGAAGGCGATAGTAGGTGAGGCCCGGGGACACTGAGTCACACCGACACTGTCCTCAACCAGCCGCACCCCCACCTTGTTCCCCGCGCAGGCCGCCATCGGTCTCCGCGCCGCTGGGGTTGGCGCACGGACGCGCCGGCTTCCCGGGTGGGCCGCCGTCGTTTCCGCGCGGGCGGTCGTAGGTTGGCGCGCGGACCACCGTGGCTTGCCTCGCGGGCGGTCGTGGGTTGCCGCGCGGGTGGTCATCGTTCCCGCGCGGGTCGTCCCGGGTTGGCGCGCGGGCCGCCGTTGGTTGCCTCGCGGGCGGTCGTGGGTTGGCGCGCGGTCCGCCGTCGGTTGCCGCGCGGGTGGTCGTCCTTCCCGCGCGGGTCGTCCCGGGTTGGCGCGCGGGCCGCCGTCGGTTGCCGCACGGACCGCGGTCGGTTGCCGCACGAACCACCGTCGTTCCCGCACGGGCCGCCGTGGCGTCGCCGCACGTCGCGGCACGACACTGCCCCGCCCGCGACGGGTCGGCCAGCGCGGTGCCCGACCCACCCCACGACGGAGCCACCTCACCGCGACGCCCCACCGCGACGCTCAACCAGGACCCGGAATCGCGAGATCTTGGACAGTTTCCGTTCTCACGTAACGGAAACTGTCCAAGATCTCGCCAACGAATGACGCGACGACGCCGGCGCGCACCACCACGTGACACATACGCCGCTGGCCGGCACCCCGGGTTGCGGGTGCCGGCCAGCGGTCAGAGTCGTGCGGTGGTGCGGTGGTGCGGTGGTGCGGTGGTGCGGTGGTGTTGCTGTTCGGTCGTGCGGTGGTGCGGGTCAGCTGTTCCAGTGCTGGGCGACGAGGTCGGTGGCCTGCTGCTCCCACTGGGCGTAGGCGTCCGGGTACGCCGACACCTGCACC
>NZ_JNZS01000002.1 GCF_000718515.1 Micromonospora parva
GGGTGGGGTGGGGTGGGTGGGGTGGTCAGAGGGTGCAGTTGATGAGGACGGGTTCGGGGTGCAGGGTCACGCCGAAGCGGGCGTGCACCTGGTCGCGGATGGTGGCCGCGAGGGCGAGCAGGTCGCTGGTGTGGGCGGTGCCGCTGCGATTGGTCAGCGCCAGGGTGTGCTTGCTGGAGATGGCCACTCCACCCTCGCCCGGGTGGCCCTTGGCGAAGCCGGCCTTGTCGATCAGCCAGGCGGCGCTCACCTTCACCAGGCCGTCCGCGCCGGGCCAGGCGGGCGGGTCGCCCAGCTCGGTGGCGCGTTCCACCAGTTGGTCGTACGTCGCCCGGTCGAGCACCGGGTTGGTGAAGAAGGAGCCGACCGAGCGGGTGTCCGGGTCGTTGGCGTCGAGCACCATCCCCTTGCCCGCGCGCAGCCGCAGCACCGTCGCTCGGGCGTCCGCCAGCGGCACCTGGTCGCCCACCTCGACGCCGAGCGCTCTGGCCAGTTCCGCGTAGCGCACCGGCCCGGACAGTGGGGACCTGGTGAGCCGGAAGTCGACCGAGAGCACCACCCAGCGGTCCACGTACTTGAAGATGCTGCCCCGGTAGGCGAAGCCGCAGTCGGCGGCGGGGATGACCTGGCGGGTGCCCTGGATCCGGTCGTACACCTCGACGCCGGTGATCGTCTCGGCGACCTCCTGGCCGTACGCGCCGACGTTCTGGATCGGGGTGGCGCCGGTCGATCCGGGGATGCCGGAGAGGCACTCCAGACCGGACCAGCCGTTGGCGACAGTGGTGGCCACCAGGTCGTCCCACGGCTCGCCGGCGTCGACCCGTACGGTGACCGAGGTGGCGTCCTCCGCGATGACCCGCACGCCACGGGAGCGCACCAGGACGACGGTGCCGGGGAAGCCGGCGTCGCCGATCACCACGTTGCTGCCGCCGGCGAGGATCAGGACCGGCTCTGCCGCGGTCCGCACCGCGCGGACGATCTCGTCGGCGCTGCCGGCGGCCACGATCCGCGCGGCCGGTCCACCCGTTCGCAGGGTGGTGTAGCCGGCGAGTGGACCGGGGATGGCACGATCGGCGTCGGTTGTCGGCTGGGCGGAGGCGTCTGGCACGCCCTTCACCTTAGGCTGACAATTAGCCGTGGCACCCACTGGTCGCCCGGCACCCCCGGGAGGATGGCGATGAGCAGACTGCAGGGCAGCAAGGATTTCTGGATCGGAGCGCTCCGGACGGAGGGTCCGGCTTTCGCCGCAGCGGTGGCCGAGGCGCCGCCGGAGACACCGGTGCTGTCCTGTCCGGGCTGGACGGTGAACGACCTGACCCTGCACATGGCCGGCATCTACCAGTGGGTTTCGTCGTTCGCCGGCACCGGCCAGACCAGCCAGCCGCCTCGGCGGGAGAAGCTCGAGGCCGACCCGGGCGTGGACGCGCTCCAGTTGTGGCAGCAGGGTTACGACCGGGTGATGACCCTCTTCGACGGGCTCGACCCGGAGGCATCGGCGTGGAACTGGGCGCCCCAGCCGAAGAAGGCCGGTTTCTGGCCGCGTCGGATGGCGCACGAGACGGCTGTGCACCGCTGGGACGCGCAGCTCGCCATCGCGGCCGGTGACCCGGTGGAGGCGAAGCTCGCCGCCGACGGGGTGAGCGAGGTGCTGGACACCTGGCTCCCGGCGGGCCGGCGGCAGGTGCCGGGTGACTGGCACGGGGTGGTGCAGCTCTGCGCGACGGACGCGGCCCAGGAGTGGTATCTGCGGCTGCGCGGCGAGGGGGTGGCGCTGCTCGACACCGCGACCATCTTCGACCACGACGATCACCACGCTCGTGCCCAGGTCAGCGGCACCGCGAGCGATCTGCTGCTGGCGTTGTGGGGGCGGGTGAGTTTCGAGACGCTTGATGTCGTCGGCGACCGCACCCTGTTGGACGGTCTGCGCACCGGCTGACCGACCGGTCACGAACGAGGGCGTCACCCCATCCGGGGTGGCGCCCTCGTCGGCGTGTGGGGCCGACCTCGCGACCTCGTGAGAGCGCTCTCTTGACACCGGGTCAGCGACCTACCACAGTGTCGTGAGAGCGCTCTCTGAATTATCTGCCACCACTCGCCCGCCCTGAGAGAGGTCGAAACCCATGGCTGTCTTCCCGCGCCGCCGCCTCGCCGCGGTGGCCCTCGCCGCCACCACCGCCCTGCTCGTCACCGCTGGCTGCGGCGGCGGCGACGAGCAGGGCGACGGGCCGATCACCTTGACCGTCGACGTCTTCGGCCAGTTCGGCTACGAGCAGCTCTACCAGGAGTACATGGCCGCGAACCCCAACGTGAAGATCGTCGAGCGGGGCACCGGCACCAACCTCGACGAGTACTCGCCGAAGCTGACCCAGTGGCTCGCCGCCGGCCGGGGCGCCGGCGACGTGGTGGCCATCGAGGAGGGTCTGCTGGTCGAGTACAAGGCCAACCCCGGCAACTTCGTCAACCTGCTGGACCACGGCGCCGCCGACCTCAAGGGCAACTTCCTCGAGTGGAAGTGGAACGCCGGCCTGACCGCCGACGGCAAGCAGCTCATCGGCCTCGGCACCGACGTCGGCGGCATCGCCATGTGCTACCGCAAGGACCTCTTCGAGAAGGCCGGCCTGCCCACCGAGCGGGACGCGGTCTCCAAGCTCTGGCCCACCTGGCCGGACTACATCGCCACCGGCGAGAAGTTCGTCGCGGCCAAGACCGGGGCGTCCTTCCTCGACGCGGCCACCAACACCTTCAACACCATCCTGTTGCAGACCGCTGGAAACACGACCGGTTACAGCTACTACGACACCAGCGACAAGCTGGTCGTCGACAGCAACCCGTCGGTACGGCAGGCCTGGGACACCACGATGGACATCATCGACTCGGGCCTCTCCGGAAAGTACGGATCGTGGTCCGAGGAGTGGGTCTCCGCGTTCAAGCAGTCGAAGTTCGCCACGATCGCCTGCCCCGCCTGGATGACCGGCGTCATCGAGGCCAACGCCGGCACCGGCGCCCAGGGCAAGTGGGACATCGCCCAGGTGCCCGGCAACGGTGGCAACTGGGGTGGGTCGCACCTCGCCGTGCCGAAGCAGAGCAAGCACCAGGCCGAGGCGATCGAGCTGGCCAAGTTCCTCACCAGCGCCAAGGGTCAGATCGGCGCGTTCAAGGCGAAGGGTCCGCTGCCGTCCTCGCCGCAGGCGCTCGACGACCCGGCGATCACCGGCGCGAAGAACGCGTACTTCTCCGACGCGCCCGTCGGCACCATCTTCGGCAGCGGCGCGAAGAGCCTGAAGCCGGTCTACATGGGCCCGAAGAACCAGGCCGTCCGGACCGAGGTGGAGAACGCCGTACGGACCGTGGAGCTGGGCCAGCGCAGCCCGGCGCAGGGCTGGACCGACGCGGTGACCAACGCGAAGAAGGCCGCCGCCAAGTAGCCCAACCAGCGTGCGGGCGGGCTTCGGCGACCGGAGTCCCGCCCGCACGGCGGAAAGGAGTTTCCGGGCATGACAGTCCAGCTCGACGCCCGCCCACCGGTCGCACCGGCGGCCGGCACCCCCCGCCGCTCCTCGGGTCGGCTCAGCCGACTCGACACCCGGTTCTCGCCGTACCTCTACATCGCCCCGTTCTTCCTGATCTTCGCGATCTTCGGGGCCTACCCGCTGGCGTACACCTTCTGGGTCTCGCTGCACGACTGGGACCTGCTCGGTGCCGACCACCCCTTCATCGGGGCGGAGAACTACACCCGGCTGCTGGCCGACCCGGACTTCTGGCACGCGCTGGTCAACACGCTCGGAATCTTCGTCATCTCGACCGTCCCGCAGTTGCTCGCCGCGCTCTGGCTGGCCAACCTGCTCAACCGCGGCCTGCGGGCCCGCACCGGCTGGCGGATGGCGGTGCTCGTCCCCAACGTCACCTCCACGGCCGCGGTGGCGATCGTGTTCGGGGTCCTCTTCGGCCGCGAGTTCGGGATGGTCAACTGGCTGCTCGACCTGGTGGGGCTGGACGCGATCGAGTGGAAGTCCAACCGGTTCGCCTCCTGGGTGGCCATCTCCGCCATGGTCGACTGGCGGTGGACCGGCTACAACGCGCTGATCCTGCTGGCCGCGATGCAGGCCATCCCCCGCGACCTGTACGAGGCCGCGGCGATCGACGGCGCCAGCCGGGTCCGACAGTTCTGGTCGGTCACCGTGCCACTGCTCAAGCCCACGATCATCTTCTGCACCATCATCGCCACCATCGGCGGCCTGCAGCTCTTCACCGAGCCCCGGATGTTCCACTCCGGCACCAACCCGATCCGCGGCGGACCGCTGCGGGAGTCGCAGACCCTGACCATGTACATGTTCGAGAACGCCTTCGCCCCGCACTACAACTTCGGGTACGGCTCGGCAGTGGCCTGGTTGCTCTTCGCGCTCATCGCGATCGTGGCTCTGGTCAACGTGCTGATCCTGCGCCGGATCGGCGGCCGGTCGGGGCCCGACGGACGAAAGGGAGCGGCCCGATGAGCCGGCTCTGGCGGGCCAGCCCGCTCACCTACCTGGCCCTGGTCGTCGCGGCCGGCCTGTCGATCTTTCCGATCTGGTGGATGCTCGTCGTCGCCAGCCGTTCCAACGACGCGATGGGCCAGCTGCCGCCCCCGATCACCCCCGGCGGCAACCTGGGCGCGAACATCGCCCGACTGTTCGACAACACCGACGCGTACTTCGCGACCGGCCTGATCAACTCGGTGATCGTCGCCAGCACGGTGACCGTCTCCGTGGTGTTCTTCTCCAGCCTGGCCGGGTTCGCCTTCGCCAAGCTGCGGTTCCGGGGCCGCAACGCCCTGCTGCTGGTGATCATCGCGACCATGATGGTGCCGACCCAGCTCGGCCTGATCCCGCTCTACCTGCTGATGAGCAAGCTGCAGTGGAACGACCGGCTGCCGGCGGTCATCGTGCCGGTGCTGGTCACCGGGTTCGGGGTGTTCATGATGCGGCAGTACGCCGGCCAGGCCATCAGCGACGAACTGATCGAGGCCGCCCGAATGGACGGCTGCGGCACCGCCCGGATCTGGTGGCACGTGGTGGTTCCCGCGTTGCGTCCGGCCGCCGCCGTGCTCGGCCTGCTCACGTTCATGACCACCTGGAACGACTTCCTGTGGCCGTACGCTGTGCTGAACGATCCGGCGAATCCGACAGTGCAACTGTCCCTACGAGCCCTGTCGGACGGGTACTACCAGGACATGTCGCAGGTGTTCACCGGAACTGCCATCGCGACGCTGCCCCTGCTGCTGGTCTTCGTGTTGTTCGGCCGGCAGATCATCGGCGGGATCATGGAAGGTGCGGTCAAGGCGTGAGCGAGCACAGCGAGCAACCCAACAGGCGCGGCAACGAGATCCGGTTCCCGGAGAACTTCCTCTGGGGGACGGCCACCGCCGCGTACCAGATCGAGGGCGCCGCCCGCGACGACGGCCGCGGTCCGTCCATCTGGGACACCTTCAGCCGTACGCCGGGCAAGGTGTACCAGGGCCACACCGGCGACGTCGCCTGCGACCACTACCACCGGTACGCCGACGATGTGGCGCTGATGGCCGAGCTGGGCCTGCGGGCGTACCGGTTCTCGGTCGCCTGGCCCCGGATCCAGCCCGACGGCACCGGCCCCGCCAACCCCCGTGGGCTGGACTTCTACGACCGGCTCACCGACACGCTGCTCGATCGGGGAATCGACCCGATCGTCACCCTCTACCACTGGGACCTGCCGCAGGCCCTCGAGGACCGGGGTGGCTGGACCAACCGGGACACCGCCGAGCACTTCGCCACCTACGCCACGGCGGTGTACGCCCGCCTCGGTGACCGGATCGACGTGTGGACCACGCTCAACGAGCCGTGGTGCTCGGCCTACCTCGGTTACGGCAACGGCGTGCACGCTCCGGGTGAGCGGAACGCGGCGGCGGCCTTCACCGCCGTACACCATCTGCTGCTCGGGCACGGCCTGGCGGCGCGGGCGTTGCGGGCAGCCGGCGCGCGCAGCGTGGGCATCACCGTCAACCCGGCCGACGTGCGCCCGGCGGACCCGCAGAGCGCTGCCGACGCCGCGGCGGTCCGCCTGGTGGACGGCCTGCACAACCGGATCTTCCTGGACCCGCTGCTGGCCGGCGGTTACCCGGACGACGTCCGCGAGCACGTGGCCCGGATCGTCGAGCCGACGTTCATCCGCGACGGTGACGAGAAGCTGATCGCCGCCCCGATCGACCTGCTCGGCATCAACTACTACGCCCCGGGTTACGTGGCCGGGCGGCCCGACGGGGCCGGCAACGACGCGTACCCGGGCACCGAGGGCGCTGTGCACTTCCTGCCACCGGCCGGCCCGCTCACCGACATGGGTTGGATGATCGAGCCGGCGGGTCTCACCCGGCTGCTGGAGCGGCTCGCCGCCGACTACCCCGGGGTGCCGCTGCTGATCACCGAGAACGGTGCGGCGTTCCCCGACAAACCCGGCACCGACTCGCCCGACGGCCCGGCGCAGGTGATCGACGCCGATCGCATCGCCTACCTCGACGGGCACCTGCGCGCGGCGCACGAGGCGATCTCCCGGGGCGTGGACCTGCGCGGTTATCTCGTATGGTCATTCCTGGACAACTTCGAGTGGGCGGAGGGTTACCGCAAGCGGTTCGGGATCGTGCACGTCGACTACCTGACCCAGCGGCGCACACCGAAGGCCAGCGCCCGGTGGTACCAGGAGGTGATCTCCCGGAACGGGCTGTGACGAGCGGGGGGAAGGCGCGATGACGACGGCGCAGCGGCCGACGCTCGAGGCGGTGGCGGCGCGGGCCGGGGTGTCCCGCGCCACCGTCTCGCGGGTGGTCAACGGCTCCACCACCGTCGCCGAGCCGATCCGCGAGGCGGTCACCCGGGCGGTCGCCGAGTTGGGGTACGTCCCCAACCTGGCCGCCCGCAGCCTGGTCACCCAACGCACCGACTCGGTCGCCCTGGTCATGCCGGAGGCCGCCACCCGGGTCTTCTCCGACGACCAGGTCTTCCCCGGCATCATCAGGGGCGTCAGTCAGGAGCTGGAGGCGGCCGACAAGCAACTGGTGCTGATGCTCGCCGGCTCGCCGGCGGGGCACCAACGGGTCGAGCGGTACACCACCGGCCGGCACGTCGACGGTGTGCTCTTCGCGTCGCTGCACGGTGCCGACCCGTTGCCCGGCACACTGGCCCGGCTCGGCATCCCGGTGGTGGTCAGCGGCCGGCCCCTCGGCGACGTGCCCGTCCCGTACGTCGACGTCGACCACGTGGCCGGGGTGACAGCAGCCGTCCGATACATGATCGACAGCGGTCGCCGACGGATCGCGACCATCGCCGGCCCACAGGACATGGTCGCCGGGATCGAACGGCTCAGTGGCTACCGCAGCACTGTCGCCGACGCGGGGCTGCCCGAGTTGGTCGCCATCGGTGACTTCACCCGGGAGTCCGGTTCGGCGGCGATGCGGCACCTGCTCACCGAGCATCCCGACCTGGACGGCGTCTTCGCCGCCTCCGACCTGATGGCGCACGCCGCCCTGCGGACGCTGCGCGAGGCCGGTCGGCGGGTGCCCGAGGACGTGGCGGTGGTCGGCTTCGACGACATCGAGACCGCCGCGTACACCGAGCCGCCGCTGACCACCGTCCGGCAGCCGATCGTGGAACTCGGCCGCCGGATGACCCGCCAACTGCTCCGGCTCGCCGCCGGGGAGACCATCGAGCCGGCGGTCATGCTCCCCACCGAGCTGATCCGCCGCGCCTCCGCCTGACCCCGCCCCCCGCGCGGCCGCCCCCGGGCCGGCGGACGCGCGGCAAGATCCGCGCAACTTCAGGGAAACAGTCCCCTCAGGACGCGCAGAGGCCACTGTTTCCGTGACGTTGTCGCCTCCGGCGGAGGTGGGTCGCGTCGTTATTGCGTCGCCCGGGTCGGCGATCGTGGTTAGCCTCGCGGCATGCCGCAACCTCTCGCGCTGTTGCACGTCCCCGCTCTCTCCGACGTCGCCGAGTACGCCTACGCGGCCACCGTCGACGCACCCGCCCGACTGGTGTTCACCGCCGGGGCGTGCCCGCTGGACGCCGAGGGGCGCACTGTCGCGCCGGGCGATCACGCGGCGCAGGCCCGGCAGGTGATGACGAACCTGACGACCGCTCTCGACGCGGCCGGCGCGCGGCTGACCGACGTCGTGAAGACCACCGTCTACGTGGCGTCGTCGCAGCAGAAGGACCTGGTCACCGTCTGGGAGGTGGTGCGGGACTTCTTCGGCGACCACGATCCGCCCAGCACCCTGCTCGGGGTGGCGGTGCTCGGCTACACCGACCAGCTCGTCGAGGTCGAGGCCGTCGCCGCCGTCCGGACGGGGGCCTGACATGCGGATCCGGGTGGCGCGGCCCGACGACGCGCCGGGCGTGGTGGCGCTACGGGCGACGGTCTACCCGTACCTGGTGCGCGGGGTCGAGTCGACCCGCAAGATGATCGCCGAACCGCCGCCCGAGGAGGCGTGGACCGCCTTCGTGGCCGAGGTCGACAACCAGGTGGTCGGCTGGGTGTCCGCCGAACGCATCGGTACGACGTCAATGGCGAACGTCGGCGGCATCAACCTGCTGCACGTACACCCGGAACATCGGCGACGCGGCATCGGCGGCGGGCTGCTGACAGCCGCGACCGACTACCTCCGCCCGCTGGGAATCCGCCGGGTGCGTGCCACCGCACAACCGGAGGCGCTGCCGTTCGCCCGTCGGCACGGCTACGAGCCCAGCCGCGAGGTGCGCTACTCGGCGCTCGATCTGGACCAGGTGCCCGCGCTGCCCGAGCCACCGTCGGGCGTACGGCTGCACCCGATCGCCGAGGTGGACCCGCACCTGCTGTACGCGGCGGACGTGGCCTCGGCCGTCGACGAGCCGGGCGACCTGCCGGTCGACAGCAAGAGCTACCAGAGCTGGCAGTACGACGTCTGGGACAACCTCGGCCTGGACAAGACGGCCAGCGTCGCCGCCGAGGTCGACGGTGGGATCGTCGCGTTCAGTCTGGTGAAGCGGGACGGGGACCGGATGTGGTCGGACTACACCGGCAGCATCCCGGCGTACCGGGGGCGCGGGCTGGCCCGACTGGCCAAGACGGCGGCGCTGCACCGGGCCGCCGCCAACGGCGTACGTGCCGCGTACACCTCGAACGACGAGGCGAACGCACCGATGCTGGCGATCAACGCCCGGCTCGGCTACCGCCCGGTGGCGTCCCAGTGGACCTGCCTCGCGGAGCTGACCTGACCGGCGGGCCGGAGCCTCAGGGGCGGTCGCGGTCGAGGTACGGGCTGAGGAGTTCGCGGGCGAGGCTGGTCGCCGTGTCCAGCGCGAGCCCTCCCTCGATCATCCGGCTCAGCGCGTAGACGATCGACTGCACCAGTTCGGCCACCCGGACCGGGTCCGAGGAGCCGTGGTCGGTGAGCGCGGCGCGCAGCGGGGCTTCCAGGCGGTCGTGCATGAGTCGGCTGGAGCTGGCGAGTGCCTCGCTGCTGCCGGCTGACGCGAGCGCGCGGGCCAGCGCGTGGTCGCCTCGGGCAACCAGTTGCAGGTTGGAATCCACGTACGCCTGGATCTTCTGCCCGGGCGTGCCGGCCGCCTCCATGCGCTTCTCGACATAGGCCGACCAGCGGGGGAACGTGTCGGTGACGAGGGCGTCGAACATGTCGGCGCGGGACTTGAAGTACGAATAGACGCTGGAGCGGGCCAGGCCGGCGTGCTGGGCGACCTCGGCCAGGCCGGGGATCTGCTCGGGGTGTTCCGACAGCAGGGTGCGGGCCGCGTCGAGCAGCGCCGCGCGTTGGGATGCCCGGTGCTCGGCGACGGTCGCGGCCTGGATCTTCGGCACGCCACCCCCTTGTTCCGGACGAGCGTGACCTACCTGGTCCTGCGCCCGCACCCTGCCGTCGTGGTCAGCTGCTGGTCGCGAGCTTGCCGTCGACCATCTCGTAAACGGTGTCACAGTACTGCAGCACATCGTGGTCGTGAGTGACCATGACCACCGCGACCGACCGCTGCCGGGCCTCGTGGGCCAGCAGTCGCACGATCTCGTGGCTACGTGCCCGGTCCAACGCCGCCGTCGGTTCGTCGACCAACAGCACGCTGGGCTCGGTGACCAGTGCCCGGGCGATCCCGACGCGCTGGCGCTCACCGCCCGACAGCTGGTGGGGGCGCCGGTCGGACTTGTCCGCCATGCCGACGTCCGCGAGCAGTTCCAGCGGGTCACGGCCGGACCGCTGCGACCTCGACCCCAGCCGCAGGGGCAGCCGCACCTGATCGGCGGCGGTCAACGCCGGCAGCAGGTTACCGGACTGGAACACGAACCCCACGTGCTGGCGGCGCAGCTCCGTACGGGTCCGGCGACTCGGCACTGTCATGTCCTGACCGGCCACGGTGACGGTGCCCTGGTCGGGTCGGGCCAGGCCGCCGGCGACGGCGAGCAGGCTGGACTTGCCCGCACCGGACGGACCCACGACCGCGGCGAGTTCGCCGGGTCGCACCGTCAGGTCGACGTTGTCGAGCGCCTGCACGGTCTCGGCGGCGTTGCCGTGCCGCAGGGACACCCCACGCATCACCAGCCCGAGCCGGTCGGACGCGTCGTCGGCGGTTGTGGTCGAAGCGGTCGGAGCGGGACGGCTGCTCATCGGTTTCCTCCCAGAGCGGTGGCCGGGTCGACAGAGGTGATGCGGATGACCGCCGCGCCGGCTCCCACCAGGCCGAGGACGACGAGGCCGACCCCGGCGGCGGAGATGCTCGGCATGCTCAACGCGAACGGGATGCCGCTGCCGGTGATCAGGGCGCCGAGCGCGAGGCCGACCCCCACGCCGATGGCCACAGCCGCCGCCAACAGGACGAACGCCTGCGTCAGCGCGTCGCGCAACACCCAGCCGGTCGAGGCGCCCAGGGCCCGCAGGACGGCCACCTCGGGCTTGCGCTGGATCGCCCACACCGCGAAGAAGGCGCCGGCGACCAGCGCGGAGATCGCGTACAGGAACCCCTGGATCAGTTGCAGGGTCGTCGTCTCGGCGGTGTATCCCGGCGAAGCGCCGTAGGACTCCTTCAGGGTCAGGCTCTCGGTGCCGGCCGCGGTGTCCCCCGCCGCCAGGTCGACGGACTTCCCGTCGGCCGCGCGCACCGCCACCGCCGTGATCTCCGTTGCGGCGCGCTGCGGCAGCGCCGTGCCGGGGGCGGTGCCGGACTTGATGGCCTGCCACGCCGCCAGCGGCACGTACGCCACGTCCACGTGCCCGAAGGTGTCCTGCTGCTCGGTGACGCCGACGACCCGCAGCCGGGTGCCCAGCCGGTCGATGGTGACGACGTCGCCCATCTGCAGGCCCGCGTCCAGCGCCGTGGGGCTCACCACGATGCCGTCCTCGGTGCCCAGCCGGTCACCCTGGCTGACCGGGGGCGACAGGAACGAGTCGGGCTGGACGCCGAACAGCGCCAGGTCGACCTCGGTTCCCCGATCGGTGCGCGTGTTCACGAGCGTGTTGCCGAACGGCGTCGCGTCGGCGACGCCCGGCTGGTCGGCCCACTCGTCCACCGCCGTCATGTCCACCACGCTGCGGGAGAACGCGGAGTCGCGCTGCACGTCCTGCGCGAAGGCGAAGGACGTGACCGGCAGGTTCTGCAGCCCGGACACACCGTCGCGGACCAGCCCGACCGACAGCCCGGACAGCATCACCATCAGCACGGCGATCAGCGCGATCACCGCGCCCATCAGAGCGAACCGCAACCGGGCGAAGTTGAGTTCACGAATCGCGAGGAACATCAGCGCGCGCCCTCGTAAATTGTCGACATCATGTCGGCATGTTATCAACAGCGTGTCGGCAAATATCACACCGCAGCTGTCGACCCCACCACACCGCAGCCTGCGGAAGTGGCCCCACCACGGACGCCATCCAGGCCCGCATCGATCAGGCGGGAACCGCCGCCCGACGTGGGTGATCAGGCGACGGCCGCCCGACGTGGTGCTCAGGCGGCGTCGAGGACGCGGCGGGCCACGGCGTGGGTGTCCGCCCCGAACAGCACCAGGCGGGCCTCGGCGACGGTGGCGGGGGTGGCCGTGCGCAGCACCGACAGGGCCTGACGGACCGCGTCGTCGACCGGCCAGCCGTAGATGCCAGCGGAGATCAACGGGAAGGCGAGCGTCACCGCGCCCAGCTCGTCGGCCACCCGCAGGCTGTTGGCGTAGCAGTCCCGCAGCAGCGCCGAGCGGTCCTCGTCGGCCGACCAGACCGGCCCGACGGTGTGGATGACCCAGCGGGCCGGCAGCTCACCGGCCGTCGTCGCCACGGCCTGTCCCGTGGGCAGACCCCGGCCGTAGCGGGACGCCCGCAGGGCCCGGCACTCGGCCAGGATCGCCGGGCCGCCACGGCGGTGGATGGCACCGTCGACCCCGCCGCCGCCGAGCAGGGACGAGTTCGCGGCGTTCACGACGGCGTCCACCCGCTGTGCGGTGATGTCCCCCTCGACCAGGACGATCTCCACGTCAGCGCTCCCCGACCGGCCGACCGGTGGCCGATGCGGCCAGCGGGCCGTCGATCGGTTGGCCGAGCGAACGGCGGGCCAGCAACGCCGCGCCGGCCACTGCCGCCGGCATGACCAGCACGGCACCGAGCGGGATCAAGAAGCAGAGGAACACCGCCACCCCGAACCCGAGGGCGGTGGGACGGTCGGCCTTCAGGATCGCCCGACGCTGCGGCAGCCGCATTCCCCGGCGGTAGAACGGCGCCCCGACAAGCTCCACGGCGAGGAACCAGCCGCCCACCGCCGCCCCGATCACCGGGACGACCGTCTGGCCGACCACCGGGATGAAACCGGCGAGGAAGAGGGGGATGCCGACCAGCGCGGTGAGCGCCACCAGGCGTACCGAGTCGGCGACGCTGCGGCGCAGCGACGACCAGAACGGCACGTCCACCGCACCCGGTGTGCCGCCGTAGCGCTGCTCGACATGCTCGGAGATTTTCTCGTAGAACGGGTCTCCGATGACCAGGGTGACAGCGGTGAAGGTGAGCACTGCCAGCAGACCACCGACCCCGAGGAAGGCCAGTCCGGCGATCACCCGGACCAGGCTGCGGGCGGTGCTCGACCAGTCGTCGGCGAACGGTGTGACGAGCGCGGCGAGGTCGTCCACGAAGTACACGAGGGTGGCGAACGCCGCCACGAAGAGCGCGCCGGAGATCAGGGCCGGCACGACGCCGAGCAGCATCAGACCGGGGCTACGAACGTAGAGGCCCAGGCCACGCAGGAGCAGGCCGGCCCCGGCGAGGAAACGTCCGGCGGCCCCGGTAACCGGGCTGGCGACTCTGCTGACATCCACGATCGAGCAGCCTAACGAGCGGCCGTCGAATCCGCCGGGTGCAGCACTAGCAACGACGCCCGCGTCGCACATCAACCGGTTGACGGATGGATGTGGTCAACCGGGGTCGCCGGTGATCATCGCCGACCGGTCGATTCGCCGCCGGGCCACCCCGACAACCCTTGAGGGGTACGGGAAAAGCGGCGAAAGGGCGGCGAGATGCCGGTCATCGAGGTGACCAGACTGCACAAGCGATACGGCGATCTGGTGGCGGTGGACGAGGTGTCGTTCGCTGTGGAGGCGGGTGAGATCTTCGGTGTCCTCGGCCCGAACGGCGCGGGCAAGACCACCACCGTGGAGTGTGTCGCCGGGCTGCGCGTTCCCGACGGGGGCGGGGTGTCGGTCCTCGGGCTCGACCCCCGCCGGGACGCGGCCCAGCTACGCCAGCGGGTCGGTGTGCAACTTCAGGAGAGCCAACTGCCGGACCAGCTCCGGGTGGCCGAGGCCCTGGAGATGTACGCGTCGTTCTATCGCGATCCGGCCGACCCGGCCGAGCTGATCGAGAGGCTGGGTCTCGGCGCGAAGCGGAACACCGCGTACAAGAAGCTCTCCGGTGGTCAGAAGCAGCGACTCTCCATCGCGCTGGCGCTGGTCGGCAACCCGGAGATCGCGATCCTCGACGAGCTGACCACCGGGCTGGACCCTCAGGCTCGGCGGGACACCTGGAGCCTCATCGAGCAGGTGCGTAGCAGCGGAGTGACGATCGTGCTGGTCACGCACTTCATGGAGGAGGCCGAACGGCTCTGTGACCGGATCGCGGTGATCGACAAGGGCCGGGTGGTAGCGCTGGACACCCCGGCGGGCCTGGTGTCGTCGGTGGCTCCCGAGCAGCGGATCCGGTTCCGGCCCTCCGCTCCGATCGACGACCGGCTCCTCACCGACCTGCCCGAGGTCTCCGCGGTGCAGCGCACCGGCAGCCAGGTGGTGGTGACCGGCACCGGTGACCTGCTGCACGCGGTCACCTCGGTGCTCGCCCGCAACCAGATCGTCGCCGCCGACCTGCGGCTGGAACAGTCCACCCTCGACGACGCGTTCGTCGAGCTGACCGGGCACCGGCCCGTCGCCTGAGGGAGAACCGACATGCACGCCTTCGGGCAGATCCTGAAGATCGAGACACGACTCTTCCTGCGGGACTTCGGCTCGCCGCTGACCACCGTCGTCCTACCGGTCGCGCTGCTGGTGGTGTTCGGGCTGGTCCCGGCGGCACGGCAGCCGGAGGTCCAGTTCGGTGACCTGTCCTTCATCCAGTACTTCGCACCCTCACTGCTGGTGATCACGCTCGCCATGTCGGCTGTCAACATCCTGCCCACGGTGCTGGCCACCTACCGGGAACGTGGGGTGCTGCGCCGGCTGGCCACCACCCCGGCCAGCCCTGCCGCGCTGTTGGCCGCCCAACTGCTCATCTCCCTCGCCACCATCCTGGTCAGCGCCGTGCTGCTCATCGCGGTGGGCCGGTTGGCGTTCGACGTGCCGTTGCCCCGGCATCCGTTGGGCTTCACACTGGCCCTCCTCCTCGGCACGGCGGCCCTGCTGGCACTCGGCCTGCTCGTGGCGGCGGTGGCGCGGACGGCGAAGTCGGCGCAGGCGATGGCCGTGCCACTGTTCATGGCCGTCATGTTCTTCGGTGGCGTCTACGTGCCCCGGTTCATCCTGCCGGACTTCCTGGTCCGGATCGGCGACTACACGCCACCCGGGGTCCAGGCGCTGCTCGACTCGTGGACCGGGGCATCGCCACACCTGTCGCACCTCGGGATAATGGCGGTGGTCGCCATGGCGGCCGGCGCCGGCGCGGCAAAACTGTTCCGCTGGGAGTGATCGGGGATTCGATGGCCAGCAGCGGCGAGCACGACCGTCTGACCAGGTGGCGCAAGAACGAGGCGACCCTCTATCGCGTGGTTCCCTACGGCGGGCTGGCCTTGGGCACCCTGCTGGCCATCGTCGCACCGGCACCCCATCATCTCGGCGCGCTGCCCACCCTCGCCATCGCCGTGGCAGCCGGATGCTGGGTCGCCTGGTTCGTCACAGTGCACCCCGGCTGGCAGAGCCGGCGCGGGCTGATGGCGGTCTACTACGCCGGGTTGCTCACCTTCGGCGCCGCACTGGTAGCCGCCAGTCCGTGGTACGGCTTCTTCGCCTGGATCGGTTACATCCACGCCTTTCCGGTCCTGCCCAGGCGCTGGCGGATCGCCGGGGTGACAGCCACCGCCGCCATCATCGCCACCTCTCAGGGCGGTGGCCTGGTGATAGCGATGTCGCACTGGCCGCTCTGGCTGCTGCTGGTGCTCTTCAACCTGATCGTGGCCGGCTCGGTGAGCTGGTTCGCCATCATCGCCGAACAGGAGGACGCCAAACGCCGACGACTGATGGCGGAACTCGGCGAAGCCAACCGGCAACTCACCGAGACGGTCCGGGAGAACGCCGGGCTGCACGCCCAACTGCTCATCCAGGCACGGGAGGCCGGCGTGCTGGACGAGCGCCAACGGATGGCGCGGGAGATCCACGACACCCTCGCCCAGGGGTTGGCCGGCATCATCACCCAACTGGAGGCGGCCGAGCAGACCCGCGACCGGTCCGCCGACTGGCGCCGGCACGTCGACAACGGGCTCGCGCTGGCCCGGGAGAGCCTCACCGAGGCCCGCCGCTCGGTGCGGGCGGTCCGCCCGGAATCGCTGGAGACGGCCCGGCTGCCGGACGCCCTGGTCGAGCTGGGCGGGCGCTGGTCGGACCTGCACGGGATACGGGCCGAGGTCGCCACCACCGGTACGCCCCGTCCACTGCACCCGGAGATCGAGGTGACCCTGCTGCGGGCCGCCCAGGAGGCGCTGGCCAACGTGGCCCGGCACGCCGCCGCCTCACGGGTCGGGCTGACCCTGTCGTACATGGCCGACGTGGTGACCCTGGACGTGCGCGACGACGGGGCCGGCTTCGAGGTCACCGACCAACCGACGTCCCGGGAGCCGACTGGCGGGTACGGGCTGACCGTCATGCGGCAACGGGTCACCCGGGTCGGCGGCGAGTTGGCGGTCGAGTCCGAACCGGGCGGCGGCACCGCCATCTCGGCGTCCGTTCCCGCGCTACCCGGAGGTGCCGGGTGACCACCTCGATCCGGCTGCTGATCGTCGACGACCATCCGGTGGTACGGGACGGCCTGCGGGGAATGTTCACCGGCGACCCCGATTTCGAGGTGGTCGGCGAGGCCGCGGACGGCTCGGAGGCGTTGGCACTGGTCGCGACGCTGCTACCGGACGTGGTGCTGATGGACCTGCGGATGCCCGGGATGGACGGGGTGACCGCCATCGGTCGCCTGACCCGCGCCGGCAGCACCGCCCGGGTGCTGGTGCTCACCACCTACGACACGGACGCGGACGTGCTGCCGGCGATCGAGGCCGGTGCCACCGGCTACCTGCTCAAGGACACGCCTCGCGAGGAACTGGTTCGCGCGGTACGGGCCGCCGCCCGGGGTGATTCGGTGCTCGCGCCGAGCGTCGCCGGCCGGCTGATGGGCCGGCTGCGCGCGCCGGTGGAGGAGCCGCTGAGCCAGCGTGAGCTGGAGGTGCTCACGATGGTGGCGCGCGGTGCCTCCAACCGGGAGGCTGCGGCACGGCTGTTCATCAGCGAGGCCACCGTCAAGACCCACCTGCTGCACGTGTACGCCAAGCTCGGGGTCAACGACCGGGCCGCCGCGGTGGCCACCGCGTACGACAGGGGGTTGCTGACCCCCGGCGGGCGGTGAGCGGGGCCGGGCAGGATGGGCGGGTGCGCGCGTCCCGACTGATCTCGTTGTTGTTGCTGCTGCAGGCGCGCGGGTCGATGACCGCGAGCGAGCTGGCCCGGGAGTTGGAGGTCTCCGAGCGGACCGTCTACCGGGACGTGCTGGCGCTCTCCGCCGCCGGCGTGCCGGTCTACGCCGACCGGGGGCGGGCCGGCGGTTACCGTCTGCTCGGTGGGTACCGCACCCGGTTGACCGGGCTGACCAGGGACGAGGCGGAGGCGCTGTTCCTCGCCGGGCTGCCCGGGCCGGCGGGCGAGATGGGACTCGCCGACGCGGTGGCGTCCGCCGAGCTGAAGGTGCTCGCCGCGCTGCCACCCGCGCTGCGCGACGCGCCGGCCCGCGCCGGGCAGCGGTTCCACCTGGACGTGCCGGGCTGGTTCCGGGAGACTGCGGCACCGCAGTGGTTGCCCGAGCTGGCCCGGGCGGTCTGGGCGGACCGGGTGGTGGAGCTGCGCTACCGACGCGGCGACCGGGAGGTGACCCGCCGCGTGGAGCCGTACGGCCTGGTGCTCAAGAGCGGGGTCTGGTATCTCGTCGGCCGGGTCGGTGAGAACGTGCGCACCTACCGGGTGGACCGGGTCACCGGGGTCGAGGTGGGCGACGAGCACTTCGACCGTGACGAGGGCTTCGACCTGGCCGGGCACTGGCGCGAGCAGGCCGGGTCGTTCCTGCGGACCATGCTGCGGGCCGAGGTCGCCGTCCGGCTGAGCCCCGCCGGCCTGCGCCAGCTCCGGCACCTGGTCGATGCCCCCTTCGTGTACGACGAACTGGTCGCCACCGCCAACGAACCCGACGGGCAGGGGTGGGTGGTGGCCCGGTTGCCCGTCGAGTCGGTCCCGGTGGCGTACCACCAACTGCTGGGGCTCGGCCCCGAGGTGGAGGTCCTCGACCCACCCGAGCTGCGGCAGTTGTTCGCGCAGAGCGCCGACCGGCTCGCCGCGCTCTACCGGTAGCCGGTCACGTCCGCCGGTTTACCCGCGTCGACCACCTCGGTGATGTAGCGGAAACCCTCGGGTTGGCTGCCGTCGAGGTCGGTGAACCCGTACACCTTGGACAGGCTGCCGGCGTCGACGGACCTGCCGCTCCAGCGGGCCTTGTCGTCGTCGGCGGCGAGCGCGGCCACCGCCCGGCCGACGAAGGCAGGGGTCTCCGAGATGAGGAAGTTCGGGTCGGTGGCGGCGCCGTCACGCCAGTTCTCCTCGGTCACGCCGAAGTGCTCCAGCATCGCCTCGGAGCGGATCCAGCCGGGGGTGAGCGCGACGGCGGTGCAGCCGTACGGTTTCAGCTCATGCGCCTGGCTGAAGGCGAGCCGGTTGACCGAGACCTTGGCCAGGTCGTAGAAGACCGACAGCCGGTAGTTCTCGTCGTTGTACGCCTTGGTCCCGTCGCCCATCTCCACCACCAGCCCGCCGGGCTTGCGGATCAACAGCGGGAGGGCGAAGTGGCTGGTGATGATGTGCGTGTCGACGGCCAGTCGCAGGGTGCGGAAGCCGGCGTCGAGCGGCTGCTCCCAGACCGGCTTGTCCCAGGTGACCAGGGGGTCACCGCCCCAGATGTCGTTCACCAGCACGTCGAGTTGGCCGTGCTCGGCGTCGATCCGGGCGACCAGGTCGCGGACCTGCTCGGGCACCAGGTGATCGACCTGAACGGCGATGCCGGTGCCGCCGGCCGCGCTGACCAGCTCGGCTGTCTCCTCGATGGTCTCCGGTCGGTCCATCTCGGAGCGGCCGGCCCGGGTGCTGCGACCGGTGGCGTAGACAGTGGCACCGGCCGCGCCGAGCTGAACGGCGATCTGCCGCCCGGCACCCCGGGTGGCACCGGCGACGAGCGCGATCTTTCCGGTTAGCGGTTGCGTCATGTCTGCGACGGTGTCAGGAATACCTGACAGCCGACGTCCGAATTCGGTTACCCGATCTAATCAACGAGCCGGACGCGGACCCGACGGTTGGCGCGGCCCTTGCTCTCCACCTTGACCACCTGCACCTTGCCGATCTGGGCGGTGGAGGCGACATGGGTGCCGCCGTCGGCCTGCACGTCCAGCCCGACGATGTCGACGATGCGGACCTCCTGCTCGTCCGGCGGGATGAGGTTGGACTGGGTGCGGATGATGTCCGGCAGGGCCAGCGCCTCGGTGCGCGGCAGCACCCGCGTGGCGACCGAGCGGTCGGCGGCCACCTCGGCGTTGACCAGCTCCTCGATGCGGGCCTTGAAGTCCGGGGGCACCTCGGGCAGGTTGAAGTCCATCCGGGCCTCGCCCGGCTCCATGTTCCCGCCGGTGACCAGCGCGCCGAAGTCGCGGAACACCACACCGCAGAGCACGTGCAGCCCGGAGTGGGTGCGCATCAGCCGGGTGCGGCGCTCGTCCTCCACCGCGCCCACGACAGCGGTGCCGACCGGCGGCAACGGGTCACCCTCGGCGGGGATCAGGTACGGGTCGTCGCCCTTGCGGGTGCCGACGATCCGGGTCTGCACGCCCTGCCAGAGCAGCACGCCGTGGTCGGGTGGTTGACCCCCGCCGCCCGGGTAGAACGCGGAACGGTCCAGCACGATGCCCTGCTCCGCATCGGCGTGCAGCACCGTGCAGGTCCATTCGCGCAGTGTCGGGTCGGCAAGATCCAGCCGGTGCGTACGGCCATGCTGTGTGACGCCCATGACAGGGCAGGTTACTCGTTCAGGAAGCCGGAGATGCGCTCGCGCAGGTCGGCGCGCTCCGACCAGAGCACCCCGGGCCGGTCGTACACGTGCAGGGTGGCCTGGGGCAGCGCGGCGGCGAGCCGCTCGGCGACCTCGACCGGGTGCAGGTCGTCGCCCGCACAACCGATCACCAGCGCCGGCGCGGTGACCGCCGCCAGGTCACTGATCCGGCGCAGCGGCGTCTGGTCGGTGAGCGTGGCCAGAGCGTCGGCCAGACCGTCACGGAGCAGTTGGTCGAGCCGTTGCCGCAGGTACGCCCAGCCGGCCGGGGTGTTGCGCACCGCCGGGGGCAACTCCAGCGTGACGATGTCGGCGACCGCCGAGGCGTCCCCGCTCTCCACCGCCTCCAGCAGGTCGGTGATGCGTTCCCGGGCGGCCGGCCCGCGTGGCTCGTCGAGGACCGCCGGCAGGAAGAAGACCAGCCTGTCGAAACGCTCCGGGCTCTCCGCGAGGAGCCGGCAGAGGGCACCCGCACCGAGGCTCGCGCCGAACGCTCGGCTGGCCCGCCCGAGGTCGGCGATCGCCCGCAGATCCCGGGCCAGGTCCAGGTAGTCCCACGGACCGTCCGGGGAATCGGAACGGCCGTGACCGCGGAACTGGAAGAACACCTTGCGGCCGTTCACCCCGCTGCCGAACGGGCGGGTGGTGGCGATGCCGTTGCCCAGACCGTGCGCGAACACGGTGACCGGGTCACCGGTGCCGGTGACCAGCCGCTCCAGCCGTACGCCGTGCGGGGTGGTGACCAGCTCGGTCTCCGGCTCCGGCAGCGCCGGCCGGCCGGTACGCGGCCCACCCGGCCCCGGCCCCCAGGTGCGGGGACCGCTGTCGGGTGGGGGCGGCCAGCGAAAACCTCTCACCAGAACCCTTTGCCGTCGCTCAGGTCGCGCAGACCGACCCGGACGTCGAGCAGGTAGATGAGCGCGGCGGCGATGCCGATCAGTCCGAAGAGGCTGATCGGACCGAAGCCGAGCAGGGTGAGCACGAGGCAGACCGCCAGGATGGCGATCCAGCCGCCCTTGGGCAGCGTGCCGATAGCGGGGAACGCGTCGGAGCGCTGCGTGACGGCGTGCACCAGCGCGACACCCTGGATGATCAGCGCGAAGACGAGCAGAATCAGCTCGATCACGTAGCGGACTTCGAACGCGAAGATCGGCGCGGCGTTGGCCATGTCGGCAAGTTTATGTCCACGACCCCGGCTACGTCCGACAAGGACGCCGCCGGGGTCGTCGACCCGATGAGCTACTCGGCCGCCGGGCGGGTCCGCTTGGTGGCCCGGGGCAGCTTCGCCGACGGGGTCTCGGCCTGCTTGACGGCCTTCGGGGCGCGGGCGACCTTCTTGACCGCGGCCGGCTTGGCCTCGGCGATCTCGGCCACGTCGGCCGGGGTCGGCGTGTCGACGGGGGCCGGGGCCGGGGCGGTGGTGGTGGCGGCGGTGGCGGTCGCGGCGGTGGCGGTCGGCGTCACGGCCTCGGTGGCCTCGATGTCGGCGTTGACAGTCTCGGCTGCCTCCAGCACGCCGGCGCCGACGACCCGCTCGCCCCGGGCGACCAGCGCGCCGTACGCGGCGAACGCCCGCTCTTGGGCGACCTGGGCGCTCGCGACCACCAGGGCGGCGTTGCGGGTCGCGGCGGCGCGCAGCTTGTCGATGTCGGCCACCTCGCGCAGCTTGGCCAGGTCGGCGCTCTCGTTGGCGGTACGCAGCGTCTCGGTGGCCTTCTGCTTCAGCTCGAACCCGGTCAGCACAGCCCGACCACCCAGGTCGGCGACGACCCGGGTGCTGAGCACGCCGACCACGGCCGGCAGCTTGCGCAGCTGCTCGATGGCCAGCTCGCCGGCACCGGCTGCGGCGTAGATCGGGGCGGGGATGCGGTTGGTCTTCGGCTCGCTCATGACGTCTCCTCTTCGGCCGCCTCGGCGGCCTTCTTCTTCTGGGGGATGCTGGTGCTGCCCGGGGCGGGGGCGGTGCCCGCCTCGGTGACGGCGACCGACTCGAGCACGGCCTCGGTCGGGGTGCCGCCCACGGTGGTGGGGCCGGTGGCGGCCACATTGGCCAGATCGGCGGCCTGACTGGCGGGCTGGTCGGCGGCCTGGTCGGCCTGGGCCGCCCCGGCTCCGGCCTGGACCGCGTCGGCTTCGGCCTGGGCCTCGGCCAGCCGGGTGTTCTCCCGGCGGAACGTCTCGTAGATCTGACTGAGCGACTGCTTCTGCGCCATCGTCAGGTCTGCGTCCACGGCGATGGCGGCGAGCACCCCGTGGCCCTCCTTGTCGTCCAGCAGACCGGCGCGCAGGTACATCGCCGGCGTGGAGACCCGCAGCGCGCTCGCCAGTTGCTGGAGCACCTCGGCGCTGGGCTTGCGCAGGCCGCGCTCGATCTGGCTGAGGTACGGGTTGCTGACCCCGGCCTGCTCGGCGAGCTGCCGTAGCGAGATCTTGGCGTTGCGCCGCAGATCGCGGATGAACCCGCCGACGTCGGGAAGGTCCTTGGGTGTGGCCATGACCGCGACGCTAATCGCTGGCGCTAGCTCCTGCAAGCAAAATGCTAACCATAGTTAGCAAGGTCTCAACATCCCGTTTGCGCGCCGCTCCGTCGATCCGTACGGTCCGACCGTGCACAAGATCACAGTCAATGGAGCAAGCATCGCGTACGACGAGGCCGGCACCGGTTCACCCGTCGTCCTGCTGCACGCCGGCATCGCCGACCGGCGGATGTGGCGGGGGCAGGTGTCCGCGCTCGCCACCCGACACCGGGTGATCGTCCCTGACCTGCGCGGCTACGGCGACTCGGAGCTCCCCCCGGCCCCGTTCACGCACCACGACGACGTGGCCGGGCTGCTGGACGCGCTCGACCTGCCCCGGGCGGCCCTGGTCGGCTGCTCGTTCGGCGGAGCGGTCGCCATCGACACCGCGCTGGCCCACCCCGATCGGGTGAGCGCGCTCGCGCTGTTCGACACGGCGGTCTCCGGCAACGAGTGGTCCGACGAGGCGAACGACCTGTGGGACAACCTGGTCGGCGAGGTCGACCCCGACGACTTCGTCGCGGGCGCGGCCGGTGAGGTGCGCTTCTGGGTGGTCGGCCCGGGACGGCAGCCGGAGGACGTCGACAGCGAGCTGGTCGCGTTCGCGCAGGAGATGGACCAGCGGGCCCTCGCCGCCGAGCTGGCGCTCGGCGCGGTCGAGGTGGGCGAGCTGACCCCGCCGGCGATCGGCCGTCTCGGCGAGCTGGCGATCCCCGTCCTGGTCACCGCCGGCGCCGCGGACGTACCGGACATCAGCCGACTCGCCGACCGGATCGCCGCCGAGGTCCCCGGCGCGGTGCGCCTACCCGACGTGCCGAACGCCGCGCACCTGCTGCCGCTGGAGCGTCCGGAGCCGGTCAACGCCGCACTGCTCGACTTCCTGAGCTGATCAACCCCGCACGCAGGCCGGGCCGCACGCACACCGGGCCGTTCGGAGCCCGACCCGCGAATGAGCGTGATGCCACAGCGGCATCGTGATGCCGCTGTGGCATCACGATGTTCGGGCCACCGCCAGCCGGCACGGTCACCGACGGTGAGCCACGCCGGCCGTCCCCACCGATGCCGGAGTGCCGCTCACCAGAGCGGGCGGACCGCTCCGACCGGCACCCCGCCGCCGAAGAGCGGCACCTCTTCGTACTCGGCCAGCACCGGGGCGTCCACGCCGAGTCGGCGCAGCGCGGAGACCAGCACCGGCATCCGCGCCCGGTCGGCGCCGTCGTCGATCTTCAACGCGACGGCGCCGACGCCCGGCACCGCCACGGCGATCACACCCTCCGCGCCGACCTTGGCCAGCAGTCCCGGAACACCACGCATCAGCCGGGTGTCGTCGGCCTGGGTGCCACCCACGATCTCCGGGTACGCCCGCATCGCGTCGGCCACGGCGCGCGGCACCGAGCCCGGCTCGGCGTCGACCAGCCGCAGGTACGCCCCGGCCAGGCCGGTCAGCGACACGGCGAGCACCGGGGCGCCGCAGCCGTCGACCCCCACCGCCGCCGCCTGCTCGCCGGTGAACTCCTCGATGGCGGCCCGCAACCGCTGCTGCAGCGGGTGCTCCGGCCGCCAGTAGCCGTCCCGCGGCCAACCGGCCGCCTCACAGGTCAGCAGCATCCCGCTGTGCTTGCCGGAGCAGTTCATCTGCACCCGACTCGGGCCGCCACCGGCGCGCAGCACCGCCTCCCGGGCTGCGGCGCCCACCGGCAGGTCGGGCGGGCAGTGCAGCGCCGACTCGTCCAGCCCCGCGCGCTCCAGCAGCGCACCGACCCGGGCCAGGTGGAATTCCTCGCCCGCGTGACTCGCCGAGACCAGCGCCATGTCGGCCGGGTCGCTCAACGCCAGGCCGGCCCGGAGCATCCCGATCGCCTGCATCGGCTTGCTGGCCGAACGGGGAAAGATCGGCGAGACCACGTCCCCGGCGGACGCCACCGCGACACCGGCGGCGTCCAGCACCACCACCGAGCCGCGGTGCGCACCCTCCACGAACCCGGACCGGACCACCTCGGCGAGCGGCGCGCCGCCCTCGTACGTCTTCGTCACGCGGTGGACGGTACCGACGGTCCGGGGGTGCCCGGCACCGGGGTGACCAGGACATCCACCGCCCGGGTGACAGGGGCGCGGGACAGACCCGGCCTTACAGCCCGAGCAGCTCGCGGGCCTCGGTGGTGGTCAGCGGCGGACGCTGGGCGAGCTGGGCGAAACCCACCGCGCGGGCGACCAGCTGCATGTTGGACTCCACCGGGCGACCCTTCGCGTACGTCACCGTGTCCTCCATGCCGACGCGCAGATGCCCACCCGTCGACAGCGAGGCCAGCAGGACCGGAATCGTGCTGCGGCCGATGCCGGTGGCCGAGAACGTGGTGCCCTCGGGCAGGTCCCGCAGCATCCGGTGGGCCGCGACCAGGGTTTCCGTGGTGCCCGGCATGCCACCCGGCACACCCATCACGAAGTCGACGTGCACGTGCCCGCCGGCCGGCAGCCCGTACTTGCCGAGCAACCGCTGCAACGCCGACAGGTGGCCGAGGTCGAAGATCTCGTACTCCGGCACGATCCCGCGTTCCTGCATCCGGGTGTGCAGGTCGACGATGAACTCCCAGCGGTTGAGGAAGACGTCGTCGCCGAAGTTGACAGTGCCCATGGTGCAGGAGGCCATGTCCGGACGGGCGTCGAGGACGGCGAGCCGGGCGGCCTCCGGGTCCATCACCGCACCGCCGGTGGAGAGCTGCACGATCAGGTCGGTGCCCTCCCGCAGCGCCGCCACCGTGTCGGCCAGCCGCACCGGGTCCAGCGTCGGCCGGGCCTCGTCGTCGCGGATGTGGACGTGGATCACGGCGGCGCCGAGCGCCTCGCACTCCTTGGCGGTGAGCAGCAACTCGTCGAGGGTCACCGGCAGCGCCGGCACCTCCGCCTTGGCCGACTCAGCGCCGGTCGGGGCCACCGTGATCAACGTCCCTGTTGTCATGCCGGCGATCCTAGACGGCCCGGTCAGGACGGGTCGATCGCCGCCGCCGTCTCGCCGATCAGCAACGCGGCGTCGTCCGGCACGTTGCGCTTCAGCACCGCGAGGGCGACCTGGCCCAGCTCGTGGTGCAGCACGGCGGTGCCGACGAAGCCGACGGCCCGGCCGTCGAGGGTCACCGGCGTACCGGCCACCGGCGGCTGATCGGTGGTCACCCCGTCCAGATGCAGCAGTACGAGGCGACGCGGCGGCCGACCCAGGTTGTGCACCCGCGCCACCGTCTCCTGCCCCCGGTAACAACCCTTGTCCAGGTGCACCGCCGGGGCGATCAGGTCGACCTCGGCCGGGATGGTCCGATGGTCGGTGTCCACCCCGACCCGCGGCTGCCGGGCGGCCACCCGGATCGCCTCGTACGCCCAGAGCCCCGCGACCGGCACGCCGGCGCCGCGCAACTCCGCCACCACCTGGTCCATCGCCGACCGGGGCACCAGCAGGTCCACCCCGAGCGGGCCACGTCGGGCCCAGCCGCCGATCGGCAGCGGTTTCACGTCGTACCGAGCGCCGGCCCGCTGTGGCACGGCACCGTGCGGAAATTTCGGACCCGGCACCGCGACCACGTCCGGCGCGGCCAGCCCGGTCACGCCCAACGTGCCGAGCGCCTCCATGGCCGCCGGCCCGACCAGCGACAACAGCGCCCGCTCGGCCGTCGCGTCGCGTGGTTCGACCTTGCTGAAGAACCGCATCTTCTCCAGGTAGGTCAGCAGGCCCTCGGTGGCGCCGGGCTCGGTGTCCAGCCAGGTGGTCTCGCCGTCCTCGGCGACCATGGCGTGCTGCTCGACGTGGCCGTGCGGCGACAGCACCAGCAACTCGGTGCCGTCACCGGCGGAGAGGGCGCTCAGGTGCTGCGAGGTGATCGTGTGCAGCCAGCCGGCCCGGTCCTCCCCGGGCACCGCGATGACCCCTCGATGCGACCGGTCGACCAGACCGACAGCGGTGTCGAGGGTGCGCTGCTCACGCAGCGGGTCACCGTAGTGCGCGGCCACTCCCCGCACGCCGGCCGCGACGTGCGCCGGATCCGGCTGGTCGCGGCTGGCCTCGTCGATGCTCTCGACGGCCACCGCGCCCGCGATGTCGATCATTTGTCGTCCCCGTTCTCGCAGCGTACGCAGACGCCGAAGAGTGACACGTGCCCGATGTCCACCCGGAACCCCCGTTGCGCGGCCAACTGGTCGGCGAGGGGGCGCAGCAGCTCCGGATCGATCTCGTCGATCGCGCCACACTCCCGGCAGACCAGATGGACGTGTTGGTGCTCACCGGCCGCGTGATAGGTCGGCGAGCCGTGCGACAGGTGCGTGTGGGTGACCAGGCCGAGCCGTTCCAGCAGCTCAAGCGTGCGGTAGATGGTGGTGATGTTGACGCCGGCGGCGACCTCCCGCACCGCGGTGTGCACCTGCTCCGGGGTGGCGTGGCCCAGATCGAGCACCGCCTGGAGGACGAGCTGCCGCTGGGCCGTCAGCCGCAGTCCACGGGACCGCAGCATTTCCGCGAGGGAGGATTCGGACACCGTCCGATCATAGTTCGGCAATCGCGGCCGCTCCTGCCTGCGACGGCCCGCCGCTACGCTCGACGGTCATGGTGACGCCACCCGTCGGCACGGCCCCGACCGCAGCGAGTGCCCGGATCGCTGTTCTCGGTCGGGGTCTCGTCCCGGCCGACGAACCCGTCCTGCGCGCCGACGACCTGGGTGTCCTGCACGGCGACGGCCTCTTCGAGTCAATGCACCTGCGCCAGGGCCGGCCGTGGCTGCGCGACGAGCACCTGGCCCGGCTGGCCACGGCGGCAGCCGCCGTCGACCTTGAGCTGCCCCCCGTCGACGCGCTCATCGACCTGCTCGACACCGTGCGCGCGGGCTGGCCGGCGACGGTGGAGGGCGCGCTACGGCTGGTCTGCACCCGAGGCTCGGAGGCCGGCGGCCCACCGACCGTCTACGCCACAGTGAACCCGGTGCCGGCGTCCTCCCAGGCGGCTCGACGCAACGGGATCACCGTGGCGATCCTGCCGCTGGGGGTGCCCGCCGACGCGCGCACCGGGCTCGACTGGCTACCGGCCGGGATCAAATCCACCTCGTACGCGGTCAACAGCGCCGCCCGCCGCTGGGCCCGCCGGGCTGGCGTGGACGACGTGCTCTGGGTCTCGTCCGATGGGTACGCGCTGGAGGGACCCATCGCCAACGTGGTGTGGCTCACCGGCGACACGCTCTGCACCGTGCCCGCCGCCACCACCGGCATCCTGCCCGGCACCACCGCCGCCTGGCTGCTCGCCCACGCCGACGAGCTGGGCCTGGACGGTTCCGAACGGATGGTCACGCCGGCCGAGCTGCACGCCGCCGACGGGGTCTGGTTCAGCTCATCGGTGCGCGGGCTCGCCGAGGTGCGGATGCTGGACGGGGTGCGCCGGGAGCACTGCCCGCGCACCCCCGCCCTGCACGCCCTGCTCGGTTTCCCCGTCGACTGAGCGTCAGCCGCCGACCCGGACCAGCCGGGCGGAGAGGTGCGGGCTGAGCCCGTGGCCCATGGCGGCCATCTCCTGGGCGTAGAGCAACGCACCCTCGACGATGCCGAAGAGCCGGTGGCCGCCGGTGACCTCCTTGGCGGTCGGAGTCCGGATTACCGCGTCGGTGGCGAACTCGACCTGCGTGCCGGTGCGCTTTCCCAGGTGCAGCTCCATCACCCCGGTCGGGGTGGTCAGCAGCGCCTCCAGCTCGTCGGTCGCCCGCCCGTCCACCAGCACCGGACGCCACCAGCCGACCTCGCGACCGGCCGGACGGACCGGCCTGCTCTGCTCGTCGAGGATCCAGGCACGGGACTCGTAGTGCAGGAACGGCCGGCCGTCGTGGCTGATCCGGATCTCCTGCGCGTAGTCGAAATCCTCGATGGTGGGGAAGCCGCCCTTGCCCCGGCCGCGCCACAGCCCGATGTACGGCAGCAGGGCGTCGAGCGCGGGGTGCAGCTTCGGCCCGACCCGCAGGTCGTGGCTCTCCTCGAACGGGTACTCCTCGACCGGCGGCGCGTTCAGCCACGGCGGCTGCAGCGGATTCTCGTCGCTCACCAGCGTCCTCTCGAAATGCGTACGGCAAGGTAGACCAGGCCACCGGCGAGCCCGCCCAGGCCAGCGACCAGCAGGCTGACAAACCCGATCTCGGTAACCATCCCGGCCATCCTATGCTGGGCCACATGGCCCGCACTCTCGTCGTCAAGGCCACCGCGGGGGCTGACGCCCCGGAGCGGTGCGCACAGGCATTCACCGTCGCCGCGACGGCGGTCGCGGCCGGGGTGGATGTCTCACTCTGGTTGACCGGTGAGTCGACCTGGTTCGCAGTGCCCGGTCGCGCCCAGCAGTTCGACCTGCCGCACTCCGCACCGCTGGCCGAGTTGTTGCACGTCATCCTGACCAGCGGCCGGGTGACCGCCTGCACGCAGTGCGCGGCGCGACGGGAGATCGGCCCGGACGACGTACTCCCCGGGGTCCGGATCGCCGGTGCCGCGGTCTTCGTCGAGGAAGCGCTGGCCGAGGGCGCGCAGGCGCTCGTCTACTGACCGCACGGCGGCGGTGGGTCGATCCGAGCGGAGTGCCGATACCGACCCGACATCTCGGACAGCTGCCTACGATTCGGATGTGACCGAGGCGGCGGAGAGGTTCTTCGAAGCGCTGCCGTCGCGTGCCCCGGAGATCCTGGGCGGCCTGGCCGACGGCACCCTCCAGATCGACCTCGGCGACAACCACCGCACCGAACACTGGCTGGTCCGGATGCGGCCCGGGTCCGTGCGGGTCAGCCGCGAGCGTGGCCCGGCCGACGCGATCTGGTACAGCAGCGCCGCCCTCTTCGACCGGCTGATCTCCGGGGAGGCCCAGGGGATCGCGGCGGTGCTGCGCAACGAGAGCACCTTCAGCGGAAACGTGGTGCTCTTCCTCGCCTTCCGGCGGTTCTTTCCGGACCCGCCCGGCACCCGCGACCCCCGCGAAACGGCCCGCCGAGCAGCCGGGCGACAACGGTGAGAGACCTCGTCAGCATCCTGGACGGCAACACCTTCCTGGTCAGCGACCGACGTGGCGACATCGAGCCGTCCTACGACTTTCCCACCGGGCTGTTCTCCTTCGACACCCGCTTCCTGTCCACCTGGGTGCTCACCCTGGACGGCGAACGGCTGCACGCCCTCTCCGTCGACGACTCCGAGTCGTACCGCACCACGTTCTTCCTCGCCCCCGGCGAACCCACCCACTACCTGGACGCGAAGGCGTCGGTGATCCGCAGCCGGGCGATAGTGGGCAGCTTCGAGGAGGAGCTGACCGTGCTGAACCACCTCGGCGCGGAGGTCGAGTGCACCCTCCGCATCGAGGTCGGGGCCGACTTCGCCGACCTGTTCGAGATCAAGAACGCTCGGCAGAAGCGGGGTCGGACCACCATCACTGTCGGCGAGAACGAGCTGCGGCTGGCCTACCGACGGGAGGAGTTCCACCGGGAGATGGTGCTCCGGACCACCGCGCCGGCCCGGATCGACGAGACCGGGATGACCTTCCGGATCCGGATCGCCCGCAACGGCAGGTGGAGCACCCGGCTGCACGTGTCCAGCGTCGTCTTCGGGGCCCGCAGCCAGGACATCAGAGCCACCCTCCCGTACGGCGGCAGCCGCAGCGCGGACGCCATCCGGGCCGAACAGCAGGAGCTGATCGACCGGGCGCCGAAGCTCGGCTGCGACTGCGAGCCGCTGGCCGGGGCGTACCGGCGCAGCCTCAACGACCTGGCCGCGCTGCGCTACGAGTCGATCGCCCTGGGCGTGCGGCTGATCGCCGCCGGGCTGCCGTGGTTCATGACCCTGTTCGGCCGGGACAGCATCATCACCTCGTTGCAGGTGTTGCCGTTCCTGCCGGAGCTGGTCCCGCCGACCATCCTGATGCTGGCCGGGCTCCAGGGTCACCGGGTGGACGACTTCCGGGACGAGGAACCCGGCAAGATCCTGCACGAGCTGCGGTACGGCGAGACCGCCGGCTTCGAGGAGCAGCCCCACTCGCCGTACTACGGGTCGGCCGACTCGACACCGCTGTTCATCATCCTGCTCGACGAGTACGAGCTGTGGACCGGTGACTCCGCCCTCGTTCGCAAGCTGGAGTCGCAGGTCCGCGCGGCGTTGAAGTGGATCGACACCTACGGTGACCTGCTCGGCACGGGCTACCTCTGGTACCAGACCCGCAACCCGGAGACCGGCCTGCAGAACCAGTGCTGGAAGGACTCCTGGGACGCCATCTCGTACGCCGACGGCCAACTGCCCGGCTTCCCCCGGGCCACCTGTGAGCTGCAGGGCTACGCGTACGACGCGAAGATCCGGGCCGCCCGGCTGGCCCGGAAGTTCTGGAACGACCCGGAGTTCGCCGACACGTTGGAGCGGGAGGCCGCCGACCTGAAACAGCGGTTCGACCGCGACTTCTGGATCCCCGAGCGGGAGCACTACGCGCTCGCGCTGGACGCCGACGGCCGCCAGGTGGACGCGCTGACCTCGAACATCGGGCACCTGCTGTGGAGCGGCATCGTGGACGAGTCACGTGCCGGCAAGGTGGTCGAGCACCTGCTCGGGCCGCGCCTGTTCTCCGGCTGGGGGGTGCGGACGCTCGCCGCCGACGAGGGGCGGTACAACCCGATCGGCTACCACGTGGGCACGGTCTGGCCGTTCGACAACTCGATCATCGCCTGGGGGTTGTGGCGGTACGGCTTCCGGGACGAGGCCGGGCTGATCTGCGAGACGATGCTGGCCGCGTCCCGGTACTTCGGGGGGCGGCTGCCGGAGGCGTTCGCCGGCTACGCCCGCGACCTCACCAACTATCCGGTGGAGTACCCGACCGCGTGCAGCCCGCAGGCCTGGTCCACGGGCACCCCGCTGCTGCTGCTGCGGGTGATGCTGGGGTTGGAGCCGCAGGGCGAACACCTGATCATCGACCCGGCCGTGCCATCGGGGATGGGCCGCGTCGAGCTGTTGGACATTCCCGGGCGGTGGGGCACTGTCGACGCGTTGGGCCGCAGCCGCGACCCGGAGGAACGGCCGGGCGGGGGCTGACCCGGCCCGGCTGCCGGCTCAGCCCGGGCAGCCGACGGTGGCGGCCAGCCGGGTGGCGTCCGGGCCGATCTCGGCGAGCACCGTGACGGCACCGGTGCGGTACGCGTACACCGGGGGTTGGTCCACCAGTGGGGCGTTGCCGGCCAGCGGGGCGAGTGCGGCCGTCGAGGCCGCCGGACCGGGACCGTTGGCGGACCGCGCGGTACGGGCGAACCCGCCACCCGGGCAGGGCGCGGTGACCAGCTCCGGCGCGGTGTCGCCCGGCCGGTCGAGTGCCAGCAGCGCGGCGCTCAGCGCGGCGGTCTCCGGGCCGGCGGCGGTGGCCGGGGCCGGAGAGTAGCCGGTGCCGACCGGCCGGCAACCGGTGTCGACGACCAGTCGCACCCGGCCGTCACCTGTCGGCCGCCCCTCGACGGCCACGAACTCTCCGGCGTCGGCGCGCAGCTCGGGGCCGTCCACTCCGGTCCAGACCCCGGCCCGCCAGCTGGCCGGCAGCCGTTCGGCGATGCCGGACAGCACGGCCCGCTCGTCGCCGGTGGCCGCGAGCACACCGACCTCACGTCGCAGCCTCGCCCCGTCGGCGAACGGGGTGACCCGGCAGCCGGACGCGATCCGCGCCGGACCCAGCTCCAGCAGACCCGCGGCACCGGCCGCGAGGGCCAGCTCGCCGACCGCCCGGTCGACCACCGGGCCGGCCTGGTCGAGGGACCGCTGTTCGCGCACCGTTGGCGGGTCGTCCCGCACCGACACCCAGGTGAGCCCGGCCAGCAACACCGCCCAGGCCACGGTCACGACCAGCAGCCACCGCCGCCGCGACCCGGCTGGTGCCGGCGCGGCGGGGCCGGCCGAGGAGGCCCAACCCGTCTGGACAGCACCGCTCACCCGGTCATGGTGTCACGGGCCCGCCGCCGGGCCGGCGGCGGAGCCGGTCGGCACTGCCGGGCGACGGCGGGTCAGTGGTCGTTGCGCCGCGGCGGCCGGTCGAGCCGGTAGCCGACCCCTCGTACGGTGTGCACCTGCGGTCCACCCGGCAGGCCCCGCAACCGGCGACGAAGCCGTTTGATCGTGGACCGCAGCGCGGTGGTGTCAGCGCCACCCAGCGCGGCGGCACAGAGCTGTTCGTAGCTCCACACCACCAGCGGCGGGCCGATGAGCAGGGCGAGCAGCTCGCGTTCGGCCGGGGTCAGCGGGACCGGGTCGCCGCGCCAGGTGACCCGGTGTCCGGCCCGGTCGACGACGAGCCCACCCCATTCGACCAGGCCGCGCGCCTTGGCGCGCGGATCGACCGGCACCAGGCCCGCCGACGACGACAGCAGCTCACGCAGCTCGGCCAGGTCGGCGCAGCTGCGCACCGGGGCGAGCCCGTCGAGTTGGCTCAGCACCCGCTGCCGCATCGACCTGTCGGTGCCCACGAAGAGGACGATGGGGACCCCTTCGTCGGACACGCCACTTTCATCCCTGAATTCCACCAGAAGATAGTGACGCATGCCGATGGATTTCGGCACCCGCCCCGGCGCGTCGACGGGACACGACCGGGGCCGGCCACCCCCGGGAGGGTGACCGGCCCCGATCGATCAGAGCAGTGGGTCAGGCGACGGTGACGGCAACCTCGTTGACACCCCGGCCGGCGGTGACCGCGGTGTCGCCGTTGCCGTGCCGGGACAACGCCCGCAGCGTCCACGAGCCCGGCGCGGCGAAGAACCGGAACTGCCCAGCGGCCGAGGTGACCACCTCGGCGGTGAACTCACCGGTCGAGTCGAGCAGCCGGACGTACGCCCCCGGCACCGGCTCGGCCTCGGCGGAACGGACGACACCGGTGATGACGGTTTCCTTCTCCAGGTCCAGGCTGGCCGGCAGCGGCGCGGCCTGGTCCGGTGCGGCGCAGCCCGCAGCGGTGGGAAGAGTCATGATCAGGCCTCCCCGGGTTCGTCGCCGAGCGCCACCGGCACACCGACCAGCGAGCCGTACTCGGTCCAGGAGCCGTCGTAGTTCTTGACGTTGCGGTGACCCAGCAGCTCCTGGAGCACGAACCAGGTGTGCGACGAGCGCTCACCGATCCGGCAGTACGCGATGGTCTCCTTGCCGTCGTCGAGCCCCGCGTCGCCGTAGATCTTGCGCAGCTCGTCGTCGGACCGGAAGGTGCCGTCCTCGTTGGCCGCCTTGGACCACGGCACGCTGATCGCGGTGGGGATGTGGCCGGCCCGCTGCGCCTGCTCCTGCGGCAGGTGGGCGGGGGCGAGCAGGCGACCGGCGAACTCGTCGGGGCTGCGCACGTCGACCAGGTTCTTGGTGCCGATCGCGGCGACGACCTCGTCCCGGAAGGCCCGGATGGAGGTGTCCGGCTCCTGCGCGACGTACTGCGTCGCCGGGCGGGACACCTGGTCGGTCACGAGCGGGCGGGCGTCCAGCTCCCACTTCTTGCGACCGCCGTCGAGCAGCTTCACGTCGCGGTGGCCGTAGAGCTTGAAGTACCAGTACGCGTACGCGGCGAACCAGTTGTTGTTGCCGCCGTAGAGGACCACGACGTCGTCGTTGCTGATGCCCCGCTCGGAGAGCAGCGCCTCGAACTGCGTCTTGTTGACGAAGTCCCGGCGGACCTGGTCCTGAAGGTCGGTCTTCCAGTCAATCTTGATGGCGCCGGCGATGTGGCCGGTGTCGTAGGCCGAGGTGTCCTCGTCGACCTCGACGAAGACGACGCCCGGGGCGTCGAGGTTCTTCTCGGCCCACTCGGCCGAAACGAGTGCGGTGTCGCGACTCATCGAATCACTCCCTGGTGAGGATGGATGGTGAGCCAACGCGCGCGAATCGGTTGACGTATCTGTCGCACCACGCGCGGGACCCAGCTGAAGGACGGGATCACGGGTTCGTGCGACGGCGCCGCTGCCGGGCGTTCGGTGGGATAACCGGAGGGTGCGAGAACCCTGTGCCGGTGGCCGCCGTCAGGCGGCCGGAGACAGCCCCGCCGTCAGATGACGGGGCGACACAGGCAGGTGGCCACGCGGCACAGGTCGACCGCGCGCCGTTTGGTGAGGTGGGTCCCCATGGCCAGGGAGCCTACCAGCCAGTGACCGAGCTGCCACTCAGCCGACCACCATCCGGGAATCGACGGGCCTGCCAAGGATTTCGGCGTCCCACCGCGCCTCCGGCGTCAGCCGACCGAGTTGATCGGCACGTTCTTCGCGTCGGCGGTGACCGCCAGCCCTTCCGGCAGTGGACGGACCTCCCGGACGGCGAGTTGGAACGGCAGTTCCGGAAGCGGCACGTCGATGGAGATGCTCTTGGCGTAGTTGCTCAGGAACGCACGGGCCAGCGGCAGGTTCGGCAGACCCGCGGCGTCCAGGTCGTTGAAGCGCAGCGCGACCGCGCCGTTGTCGGCGACGGTGACGTCGGCGGTGCCGCTGATGGTGAGCCGCTGACCGAGGATGTCGGCCGGGGCCGTGACGGCGAGCTTGCCGTTCTGCTCGCCGAGGGTGAGCCCTGGGCGGTTCAGCAACGCGGCCAGACTCTCGTAGCTGATCGTGCCAGCGCCGTTGACGGTGTCCGCCACGATGTCGCCCTGGCCGGTGCGCAGGGTGTCCAGCGAGGCCCGCACGTCACGGGCGGTCACGTCCAGCACCGGCAGCCGGACGGCGTCGCCCTCGACCGAGGCCTGCACGTCCCGCAGGTTGATGGTGATCCGCTGGTAACGGCCATCGAGCACCTGGGTGAGGAACGGGACTCCGCCCACCTCCACCTCAGGGGCGGCGGACTGGGCGCCCTGCTTGGCGATCTCCTGCCGCACCCGGTCGGCGATGGTCCGCTCGGCAACCCCGACCGCCACCCGGTCGGCGACCACCAGCAACCCCGCCAGCAGCAGGAGCAGAACGAACAGCCCGATGAGCAGCTTGCGGCCACGCCGTCGGGGTCGCGCCTCGTCCACCGGATAGTCCCGCGCCACGCCGCCTCCTGTCTCCGCCCGTCGCGCCGCGACGGGGCGTTCGTACCGACGCCGCAGGGCGGCGCACCCGTAGGTACCCGACCGGCTCCGCGCTCAACCGTGACTCAGAGGAAGAGCATGCACATGGCGTACGCGGCGGGCGCCGCCAGAGCGAAGCCACCGAGTGGACCCTGCATGTGCCGGGCCACCCACATCGTGGGCGGTTCACCGGCCATCAACCGGCCCGCCTCCGCGTACCCCACGGCGAGGTCGGAGAGGACGGCGGTGACCGCCGCGACCAGGCCGATCACGGCGGCCCGGGTTGGCGTGAAGGGGGTTACCAGGTAGCTGCCGAGCAGGGCGCTGGTCAGCGTGCCGACCATCGCGCCGGCCACCACGCCGGCGGCACCCCGGGGCACCTGCGGGGCCAGCCGCGGCCACGGCAGGACGGCGTCGGTGAGCCGGGCGACGGTGAGCGCGACACCGCTCGCGGTCAGGCAGACGGTGATCGCCTGGGTGCCGGCCGGGATGCGGCTGAGCACGATCAGGGTGCCGAGGGCCACCACCCCGACCACGATGAGCAGGGTGGCACCGAGTGAGTCGGTGACCCGGACCCGGTCGACCCGGCGGACCAGCTGGCCGAGCACCGCGGCGAGGAACCCGCCGACGGCCAGGTATCCCAGCGGTGCCAGGCCGGCGACGTCGGTCCGCACCGCGGCGGTGTCGGCCAGCGCCGCGACCACGGCGCTGATCCCGGCGACCACCAGCAACGCCGGCGGGCGCATGGCCATCGTCCAGGCGAGCACGAACAGCAGTTGGACGCCGAAGACGATGGCGGCGAACGGCAGTCGATGGCCGGGGCCCGACGTCTGCGCGCCGAGCACCAGGCCGACGCCGAGCAGCGCGGCGAAGCCGGCGATGGTCAGCGCCAGTTGGCGGTGCACCTCGACCGGGGGGATGACCTCCTCTTCCGGCTCGTCGACCTCGTCTTCGGATCGGCGGGCCGGCTCACCGGAGCGACGGGCCCGGCGGGGCCCACCCCGTTCGCGGCGATCGCCGTCGGTGGTGGCCGGACCGGTACGCGGCGCGGGCGGTTGGCCGCGCGTCGGTGCGGCGGCCGGGCCCGGTTGGGACCCAGCGGGCCACGATTCACGGCCGGCCTCGGGCGAGGTGGAGGGAAACACGACCCGATCGTGCCAGACCGACCGCCCGCCGCGGTGGTCACGGGTTTCAGCGACGTTAAAAACCAGGCCACGATCAGGGGCAAGATAGACAAACAGGATTTGGCCTGACGGTGCGGCCGAGGCGATCAGTTACGCTCAACGCGTTACCCGCCCGTCAGCGACGCCGGGACCACGCAATTTCTCAGCGCACTCCCCGACGAGTGCGACTGGTCGCGTGCGGCCTCGCGCCGCCGGGACGGAGGTGATCGTGGAGATCCTGCTGCTGGTGACCGCACGTGCAGGGGAACCGTCGGCTGTGCTGCCGGCACTCGACCTGCTGCCGCACTCGGTCCGCACCGCGCCGCGCGACGTTCGCACCCTGGTCGCGGGCCCGAGCCCGGACGCGGTGATGGTGGACGCCCGATCGGAGTTGAGCGAGGCCCGGGCGACCTGCCGGATGCTGCACGCCACCGGGCTCGGCGTGCCGCTGGTCGCGGTGGTGACCGAGGCCGGTCTGATCGCGCTCAACGCCGACTGGGGCGTCGACGACGTCATCCTCGCCTCGGCCGGCCCCGCCGAGGTCGAGGCGCGGCTGCGGCTGGCGGTGGGCCGGCTCAGCAACGCGACCGCCGGCGCGGGCGGCTCGATCCGGGCCGGCGAGTTGACCATCGATCCGGACACCTACGCGGCGAAGCTCAAGGGTCGCCCGCTCGACCTCACCTACAAGGAGTTCGAGCTGCTGAAGTTCCTGGCCCAGCACCCGGGTCGGGTGTTCACCCGCGACCAGCTCCTGCGCGAGGTCTGGGGCTACGACTACTTCGGCGGCACCCGCACGGTGGACGTGCACGTCCGGCGACTGCGCGCCAAGCTCGGCTCGGAGTACGAGTCGATGATCGGCACCGTCCGCCAGGTCGGCTACAAGTTCGTCGTTCCGCCGTCGCGGTCGCTTCCCGAGGCGGAGCACGCCCCAGTGCCGGTCTGATTCCCGGACCACCCCGGGCGATTTCCCATATGCCCCTTTTGCGCAGCTTGGCGGCTCTATTCTGACTGCCGGGTTTGTCGGAGAAAGGGGCGATGGTGCGCGCACTGAACACGGGGGCGACGGGCCGGCGTGACCGGCGGGCCGGGCGGAAGTCGTGACGGGGGGCAACTCCACCGCGCGGGCCGCGGGGATAGTGACGCTGGTGGTGGCGGGCCTGCTCGGCTCCGCGTACGTGCTCGGCCGCAGCCTCGTCCCCGACCAGACGCCGCCGCACACCGCCGGCGTCACCACCAACGCCGACGGGCCGCACTACGCCGACCAACCCAGCGTCGGTGAGCCGGGCGCGACACCGGGCGCCAGCAGCAGCGCCGGCCCGGTCGAGACCGGCCAGGACGGGTCCGGGCGAGACGCCGGAGGCGACAAACTGTTCGGCGCGCACTCCACCACCGGCACGCCGCGGCTCGCGCTGACCTTCGACGACGGGCCGGACCCGCGCTACACCCCGCAGGTCCTCGCCCTGCTGCGCGAGTACGACGTGCGCGCCACGTTCTGCGTGGTCGGCGAGAACGCGCAGAACCACCCCGACCTGGTCCAGTCGATAGTGGACGACGGGCACACGCTGTGCAACCACTCCTGGCACCACGACGTCGGCCTGGGCGCCCGGTCGGCCGACGCGATCCGCTCCGACCTGCTACGCACCAACGCCGCGATCCGGGCGGCGGTGCCGAACGCCCCGATCGTCTGGTACCGCCAGCCGGGCGGGGCCTGGACGTACCCGGTGGTGTCGACGGCCCGGCAGCTCGGCATGACCCCGCTGCACTGGTCGGTGGACCCGTCGGACTGGGACCTGCCCGGCGCCAACAAGATCACCGCGACGGTGCTGAGCCAGGCCGAACCGGGCTCGGTGGTGCTGCTGCACGACGCCGGTGGGGACCGGCAGGGCACGGTGGACGCGCTGCGCCAGATCCTGCCCGACCTGACCGCCCGCTTCGAGCTGGAGGCCCTCCCCACCGACCCGACCTGAGCCGCGGCTTTGCGGCGACGGTCCGGGCGTCACGACACGCAGCGGATACGGTGGCGGAATGAGCAGCGCGGAGCCGACCAGCGACCAGGTGACCCGGACCGACCGACTGGCGGCGGCGGAGATCGCCGACGTACTGGCCCTCGCCAGTTCAGCGGGTGACACCGACGGGGCGGACCCGCTCGACGAACACGTCCTGCTCCGGCTGCGCGACCCCGACGCCGCCGCCGTGCACCTGATCGCCCGCGCCGACGACGGCACCCTCACCGGGTACGCGCACCTGGACACCACCGACCCGGTCGACGGGATCGGGGTCGAGCTGGTGGTGCACCCCGCGTACCGGCGACGGGGCACCGGCCGGGCGCTGGCCCGGGGCGTACTCGCCTCGGCCACCGGGCCGCTGCGGGCGTGGGCGCACGGCGACCACCCGTCGGCCGCCGCGCTCGCCGTCGACCTCGGCTTCACCCGGGCCCGGGTGCTCTGGCAGTTGCGCCGACCGTTGGCCGCCCCGCTGGGTGAGCCACGCCTGCCCGACGGGGTGACGCTGCGCGCGTTCCGACCCGGGGCGGACGACGCGGCCTGGCTGGCCCTCAACGCGCGGGCCTTCGCCGAGCACCCCGAGCAGGGCCGGTGGACGTCGGACGACCTGCGGGTCCGCCTCGCCGAGCCGTGGTTCGACCCGGCGGGCTTCTTGCTCGCCGAGGAGACAGCTACCGGCCGGCTGCTCGGTTTCCACTGGACCAAGGTGCACGAGCGGCCGGGGTCGGCCCGGATCGGCGAGGTGTACGTGCTGGGGGTGGAGCCGACCGCGCACGGCGGCGGGCTCGGCCGGGCCCTGACCACCGCCGGGCTGGCGCACCTGCGGGACAAGCGCGGCCTGGACCGGGTGATGCTCTACGTGGACGACTCGAACACCGGGGCCGTCGCGCTCTACGAGCGGCTGGGCTTCGCCCGCTGGTCCGCGCACATCAACTACCACCTGGGCTGACCGTCCGCCGTCGCGCCGAGCGGGTCACCGGCGGGTAACGGCCGGGCGTCGGCGACATAACAGCGAACCGGAAATATACCCATACTTCTGACAGGTGCATCCCGGTTCACTTAACGGACAACTCACCCTCAGCGAGCGGTCACCTCAACGGCCGTACGTGTTCACCTCGCGTTCACTTGCGACCGGCGAACCGGCTACCTGGCACTTCTAACTTTCGTGTCAGCCGGTCAGTGCCGGTCCTCGGGCCCCGGATCGGGGCGCCAAGTCAGACGCGAAGGGAAACCCCTCAGGTGAAGCTCCAGCGGTACGGCGCGATTGCCGGCCTCGCCCTTGCTGCGACGCTCGGTCTCAGCGCATGCGGCTCGGACAACAACGAGCCCGCCTCCGGCGCCAGCGCTTCGGGCTCGGCCGCCGCGGTCGACTGCGCTACCGGCACGCTGAACGCCCAGGGCTCGTCGGCGCAGAAGAACGCCATGGCCGAGTGGATCAAGGCGTACCAGCAGAAGTGCCAGGGTGTAACGATCAACTACGAGCCCAGCGGCTCGGGCGCCGGTATTCAGGCGTTCATCGCCGGGACCGCCGACTTCGCCGGCTCCGACTCCGCGCTCAAGCCGGAGGAGCAGCCGCAGGCCGACGCCAAGTGCGTCGGCGGCAAGGCCATCCACCTGCCGATGGTGATCGGCCCGGTGGCCGTCGCCTACAACGTCAGCGGCGTGGACAACCTCCAGCTCAAGCCGGCCACCCTGGCGAAGATCTTCGCCGGCACGGTCACCAAGTGGGACGACGCCGCGATCAAGGCCGACAACCCGGGTGCCACGCTCCCGGCGACCACCATCCAGACCGTCCACCGCTCGGACGAGTCGGGCACCACCGACAACTTCACCAACTTCCTCTCCAAGACCGCCGAGGCGGACTGGACCTTCGGCAAGGCCAAGGCGTGGAAGGCCCCGGGCGGCACCGGCGCCAAGGGTTCGGACGGCGTGGCCAGCCGGGTCAAGGGTGCCGACGGCTCCATCGGCTACATGGAGTGGTCGTTCGCCGAGAACGCCGGCCTGAAGATGTCCAAGATCGGTAACGGTGCGGGCGAGTTCGCCGCGCTGACCGCCGAGGCGGCCGGCAAGACCATCGCCGGCGCCAAGGTCGAGGGCCAGGGCGACGACCTCAAGCTGTCGATCGACTACAACACCAAGGAGGCCGGGGCCTACCCGATCGTCCTGGCGACGTACGAGATCGTCTGCAGCAAGGGCCTCGCCGCCGACAAGCTGCCGCTGGTCAAGGGTCTGCTGGGCTACGCCGCCAGCACCGAGGGCCAGGCTGCCATGACCGAGCTGGGCTACGCCCCGCTGCCGGAGAGCGTCCGCACCAAGGTCGAGGCCGCAGTCAAGAACATCTCCTGACCGACACCACTCCGCAATCGAATCGAGCGAGCAGATGGGTGAAACCCCCCACCGCTCGGCCGACGCCGGCACCGGCGGGACGCGCGTGACCCAGAGTCACGAGTGGCCCGCCGGTGCCTCGGCGCGTGTGGCCGAGGCACCAGTCAGCACCCGTACCCCGGGCGGCACCGGGCTGGGCGGCGGCGGCGCGCTGCCGCGCAGCCGTAGGTTCGGCGCCGAGCGGGCCTTCCGCGGTCTCACACTGGCCGCCGGCACCGCCGTTCTGGTCATCATCGCCGCCATCGCGATCTTCCTGGTCGTCAAGGCGGTGCCGGCCCTACGCGCCAACACCGAGAACTTCTGGTCCTACGAGGGCTGGTCTCCGAACGAGACACAGCCGAAGTTCGGCATCGGCGCGCTCGCCTTCGGCACCGTGCTCAGCTCGGCGCTGGCACTGCTCATGGCGGTGCCGGTGGCGTTGGGCATCGCCCTCTACCTCTCGCACTACGCACCCCGCCGGCTGGGCACCACGCTCGGCTTCCTGGTCGACCTGCTCGCCGCCGTGCCGAGCGTGGTCTTCGGCCTCTGGGGACGGGACGTCTTCAGCAGCCCGGTCCGGGACTTCTCCGTCTGGCTGAACCAGCACTTCGGCTGGATCCCGCTCTTCGGCGGCGACGGCCCCTTCGGGGCGTCCGTCATGCTGGGCGCCCTGGTGCTCGCCATCATGGTGCTGCCGATCATCACCTCGCTCTCCCGCGAGGTGTTCCTCCAGACGCCCACCGCGAACGAGGAGGCCGCCCTCGCCCTGGGGGCCACCCGCTGGGAGATGCTCCGCACCGCGGTGCTCCCCTACGGCCGCCCCGGCATCATCGCCGCGATGATGCTCGGCCTCGGCCGGGCGCTCGGCGAGACCATCGCCCTGGCACTGACCCTCGGCATCACCTTCGGCATCTCGTTCAACCTGATCCAGAACGGCGGCAACACCATCGCCGCCAACATCGCCAACGCGTTCGGCGAGGCGAACGCGACCGGCCGTGGCGCTCTGATCGCCTCCGGCCTGGTGCTGTTCGCCATCACGCTGATCGTCAACATCACCGCGCGGGCGATCATCTACCGCCGCCGGGAGTTCACGGAGTCGGCCGCATGACCACAACCGCCACCTCCCACCGCACCCGGCCGCCGGCCCAGCCCGACTCGCTGCGGGCCAAGCGGCTGCCCTGGTACGCCGCCCCGGCCATCGCCGTGGTGGCCCTGGCGCTCTCCGCCGTGATCGTCTACGGCGCCGGCGTCGGCGGCCCGGTCCTCGTGGTCGTCCTCGGTGCGATCCTCTACCTGGTCGGGCTCTTCACCGCCGCCAACGCGGTCGAGGGGCGCCGCTCGGCCCGCAACCGCACCTGGAGCGCCCTGATCCACTCCGCCTTCGTGTTGGCGGTGCTGCCGCTCGTGTCGGTGGTCTGGACGCTGGTCAGCAAGGGCGCCAGCCGGTTGGACGCCAACTTCTTCCAGACCTCGATGAACAACATCGGGGCCCGGGACGCCAACGGCGGCGCGTACCACGCGATCGTCGGCACCCTGGAGCAGGTTGGTATCGCCACCCTGATCACCGTCCCGCTCGGCGTGCTCTGCGCGATCTACATCGTCGAGTACGGGCGGGGCAAGTTCGCCTTCGCGATCCGGTTCTTCGTGGACGTGATGACCGGCATCCCGTCGATCGTCTCCGGCCTCTTCGTGCTGGCGTTCTGGGTGCTGATCGTGTCGCCGTGGTTCAACGACGGTCGGCCCAGCTTCTCCGGCTTCGCCGCCGCGCTCGCGCTGAGCGTGCTCATGCTGCCCACCATCGTCCGGTCCACCGAGGAGATGCTCCGCCTCGTACCGGCGCCACTGCGCGAGGGCGCGTACGCGCTCGGCGTACCCAAGTGGAAGACCATCCTGCGGGTGGTGCTGCCGACGGCGCTGCCCGGCATCGTCACCGGCGTCATGCTCGCCATCGCCCGCGCGGCCGGTGAGACCGCGCCGGTGCTGCTGGTCGCCGGCGGTGGCGCGGCGATCAACACCAACCCCTTCGAGAACAACCAGTCGTCGCTGTCCCTCTTCGTCTACCAGCAGGCCGGCGACGCGTCGAAGTACGCCCCGGCACGGGCGTGGACCGCGGCACTCACCCTGGTCGCCCTCGTGCTCATCCTGACGATCGCGGCGAAGCTGCTGGCCCGTCGCAACAGGCTCAGCCGATGAACCCCGGAGGTACCACCATGGCCAAGCGCGTCTCCGCCACGAACGTCACCGCGTACTACGGGGGCTTCAAGGCGATCGAGAACATCAACCTGACGGTCGAGCCGAAGACGGTCACCGCCCTCATCGGGCCGTCCGGCTGCGGCAAGTCGACGTTCCTGCGGTCGATCAACCGGATGCACGAGGTGCTGCCGGGGGCCCGGGTCGAGGGCAGCCTGACCATCGACGACCAGGACATCTACGACCGGGACGTGGACGTCACGGCGGTCCGGCGCACGATCGGCATGGTCTTCCAGCGGCCGAACCCGTTCCCCACCATGAGCATCTTCGAGAACGTGGTGGCCGGGCTGAAGCTCAACGGGGTCCGCAAGAAGTCGATCCTGGAGGACGCGGCCGAGAAGGCCCTGCGCGCCGCGAACCTGTGGGGCGAGGTCAAGGACCGGCTGGGCAAGCCCGGCGCGGGCCTCTCCGGCGGTCAGCAGCAGCGGCTCTGCATCGCCCGGACCATCGCTGTCGAGCCGCAGGTCGTGCTGATGGACGAGCCGTGCTCCGCCCTGGACCCGATCTCCACGCTGGCGATCGAGGACCTGATGTTCCAGCTCAAGGACAAGTTCACGATCATCATCGTGACGCACAACATGCAGCAGGCCGCGCGGGTGTCGGACCGGACCGCCTTCTTCTCGATCGAGAAGACCGGCGACCCGGGCCGGCTGATCGAGTACGACAACACCCAGAAGATCTTCAGCAACCCGAGCGTGAAGAAGACCGAGGACTACATCACCGGCCGCTTCGGCTGAGCCGCCGGTTCCCGCTCCACGAGGAACCTGCCAAGATCGCGCTCGATCCTGGTTGTAGTGGTCTCGGCACGCCGTGAGGCCACTACTTCCCTGTTCGAGCGCGATCTTGGCTGAGGCGCGGGACGCGAGCGGTGCGGGTCGCGATCATGGCTGAGGGGCGGCACGCGAGCGGTGCGGGTCAGGCGAGGACGAAGCGGGGTTCGCCGTTCGGGGGGAGGTCCAGGCGAGGGGTGATCGGGGTGGCGGCGTCCCGGTCGGCCGCCGCCCGCGCCACACCGGCCAGGTCGCCGGCCGCCGCCACCTGGGCCAGCGTGACCATTGTCGGTGGCAGCATGGTCAGCTCCCCGGCCCGCGCGCGGGCCAGCGCGTCCGCCGGCCGGATCCACAGGGTGTGGTCGGCCTCGCCGGAGACGTCGCGGGTCCGCTGCCCCGCCGGCAGCAGGGCCACGAAGAAGTACGTGTCGAAGCGCCGCGGCTCGAACTCCGGAGTGATCCACCGGCTCCACGGCAGCAGCAGGTCCGACCGGAGGGTGAGCTGCCGGTCGGCGAGCAGCGCGGCGAAGCCCAGCCGGCGACCCTCCAGGTCCTGCCGGGCCGCCTCCCAGTCGTCGCCGCTGACGTCGCCCACCACGGTCTCCCGGTTCGGGCCGGCGAGCAGCACACCCGCCTCCTCGAAGACCTCCCGCGCGGCGGCACAGACCACCGCCTGCGCGGCGTCCGAAGCCACGCCGAGCCGGCCCGCCCACTCGCCCGGTGTCGGCCCCGCCCAGTCCAGGTGCGCCTCCGAGTCGGAGCGGTCCACCCCGCCGCCGGGGAAGGCGTACATCCCGCCGAACGTCATCGCGGCGACCCGGCGGATGACGTACACCTCGAAGTCGGCATCGGTCGGGCGCAGCAGCAGGACGGTGGCCGCGACCCGCGGCGTGGCCGGGGTGCCACCCTCGGCCTGGAACCGGCGGGCGTGCTCGACCAGGGCTGCCGGGGCGGCGAAGCCGGCACTGTCGATCGTCATGCCGCGAGCCTAGTTCCCGACAGCGGAACGCCGGCCGCGCGCTGGGGCGATGAGCGGTGGCTCGGTCGACGATTTGAGCGTGATGACTCTGAGGCATCAAAATGCCTCAGAGGCATCACGCTCGTCAGGCCGTCAGGCCCGAGGCGTCGGGTCGGGGTGTGGCAGCAGGCCGCAGACCGGGCAGCGGGCCGGGCAGCGGGCGGTTCAGCTGGCTCGGTTAGCGTTTCGGCATGACTCGTTGGGGCATCCTGGCCACCGGCCACATCGCCAGCCGTTTCGCCGAAGACCTCCGGCTGGTGCCGGACGCCGAGTTGGTGGCGGTCGGTTCCCGCGCCGCGCAGAGCGCACAGCGCTTCGCTGACACGTACGGCGCGAAGCGCGCCTACGGCTCCTGGGTGGAGTTGGCCGCCGACCCGGAGCTGGACGCGATCTACGTGGCGACCCCGCATTCCGCGCACTACGAGGCGGCGATGACCTGCCTGACCGCCGGGCGGGCCGTGCTGCTGGAGAAGCCGTTCACCCTCGACCTGGCCACCAGCACCGAGCTGGTGGACACCGCCCGCGCCGCCGGGGTCTTCCTGATGGAGGCCATGTGGATGCGGCTGAACCCGATGATCCTGCGGATGGTCGAGCTGATCGCGGACGGGGCGATCGGCACGGTGAGCGGCGTCCGGGCCGACTTCGGGGTGGCCGGGCCGTTCCCGCCGGAGCACCGGATGCGCAACCCGGCGCTGGGCGGAGGCGCCCTGTTGGACCTGGGGATCTACCCGATCAGCCTGGCCCACCTGCTGCTCGGCGTGCCGCAGCACATCCGGTCCTGGGCGCAGCTCGGCCCGGAGGGGACGGACGAGAACACCGGCATGCTGTTCGGCTACGACACCGGAGCGCTGGCGACGTTGAGCTGCGGCATGGTCGGGTTGAGCGGGCAGACCGCCTCGATCACGGGCACCCTGGGGCGGATCGACGTGCCGGAGCCGTTCTTCCGACCGGGTTCGTTCACACTGCACCGGGCCGGCGCCGAGCCGGAGACGTTCACGGCGGACGAGGCCGGCAACGGCTACCAGTACGAGGCGATCGAGGTGCAGCGCTGCCTGGCCGCCGGCCTGACCGAGAGCCCGGTGGTGCCGCATGCCACCACCCTTGAGGTGATGGCCCTGCTGGACACGGTCCGCGAGCAGATCGGCGTCCGGTACGTCTGAACAGGCAAAGGGCCCCCGGCCACGGCGAGACCGTGACCGGGGGCCCTTTCGTGCGCTCAGCCGAACAGCGGCCGGACCAGCAGGTAGGTCAGGCACGCGATCAGTGCGGCGGCCGGGAACGTGATGATCCAGGCCAGCACGATGTTGCCGGCCACGTTCCAGCGAACCGCGGAGAGTCGCTTGGTCGCGCCGACACCCATGATCGCCGAGGTGATGGTGTGGGTGGTGGAGATCGGCGCCTTCAGCACCAGGGCGTTGAAGTAGAGCACCGCGCTGGCGACGGTCTCGGCGGCGAAGCCCTCCGGCGGCCCCAAGTCGATGATCTTGCGGCCGAGGGTGCGGATGATCCGCCAACCACCGGCGTACGTGCCGAGGGCCAGCATCGTCGCCGAGGTCCAGAACACCCAGCCCGGGATGTGCGTCTTGCTCTCCTGGAAACCACCGGTGTAGAGCGCCAGCACCACGATGCCCATGGTCTTGGCGGCGTCCTGCATGCCGTGACCGACCGACATGGCGGCGGCCGAGGCGGTCTGCGCCCACCGGAAGCCCCGGTTGAGCTTGCCCGGCTGCCCCTTCCGGAACATCCAGAGGATGGCCAGCATCAGCAGGTAACCGAGGGTCAGACCGACGATCGGCGAGAGCACCATCGGCAGGATGACCTTCTCGCCGATGTTGACCCACTGCACGATGCCGCCGCTGGACAGCAGGGTCGCCCCGACCAGACCACCGAAGAGCGCGTGCGAGGAGGACGACGGCAGACCGAAGTACCAGGTGATCAGGTTCCAGGCGATGGCGCCGAGCACCCCGGCGAAGACCACCCCCAGGCTGCTGATGCCGGTGGGCAGGGTGACCAGGCCGTCGCCGACGGTCTTGGCCACTCCGGCGCCGAAGTGCGCGCCGACGAAGTTGCCGACCGCGGCGAGCCCCAGCGCGATCCGGGGGGTCAACGCGCGGGTCGAGACGCTTGTCGCGATCGCGTTGGCAGCGTCGTGGAAGCCGTTGGTGTAGTCGAACGCCAGGGCTACCGCGATCACCGCCAGGACGGCGATGAGTTCGGGAGACACCGGCTCAGGACTCCTTGACGGCGATGGTCTCGACGGTGTTCGCCACGTGCTCGAAGGCGTCGCAGGCTGCCTCCAGCTCGTCGGCGACCTCCTTCATCTTCAGCACGGTGAGCGCGTCGTACTCGCCGGAGAAGAGGCGGACGAGCAGCTGCCGGTTGATCCGGTCGCCCTCGTTCTCCAGCCGGTTGCACTCGATCCAGTAGTCCTCAAGATCCTTCATCGACTTCAGCCGGGGCATCGCGTCGGCGGTCAGCTTGGCCTGCTGGTCGAGCACGTTGACCATCTCGTGCAGCTCGCGCGGCAGCGCCGGAAGCTCGGTCAGCCCGTACAGGTAGAGCAGGTCGCCGACCGCTTCCAGGTGGTCCATCACGTCGTCCAGCAGCGAGCCGAGCCGGTAGATGTCCTCCCGGTCGAACGGCGTGATGAAGGTTGAGTTGATCTTCTTGTACAGCTCGTGGGTGATCTGGTCGCTGTCGTGCTCGACCTCGGTGAGCCGCTCGCTGACGGACTGCACGTCCACGCCGGGCAGGGCCAGCTCGTTGAGCAGCGCCGTGCCCCGGACCAGGTTCTGCGCGGCCCTGGTGAAGAGCTCGTAGAAGGCGCCCTCGGTGGGGCGGAAGGAAAACTTCACAGCACAGACCTCGTCGCGTCGGTGGAAGGGTGGCGGCACCCGAGAGCGCCCGCTCGGTGAATGCTAGGAAACGGCAGAACCGGGAATTCGCCGGCCCACCCCTGGCCAGGCACCATTCACCGCTCGTTCACCTGCCGTTCACCTCGACCGTCCCACCGGCACCCGCTCCCCCAGCCAACAGGCGCCTCCGCTCCCGGGCCACGTCGAAATCGGCAGCCGGATACCCCAGATCGAGCGTGTCGAACGTCTCACGCAGCAGGTGGGCCACCGCCCAGTCCCGGTACCACTTGCGGTCCGCCGGCACCACGAACCAGGGCGCGGCGTCCGTGCCGCACCGGCTCAGCGCCTCGGCGTACGCGGCCTGGTAGTCGTCCCAGTGCCCCCGCGAGTCGATGTCGGAGGGGTTGTACTTCCAGTGCTTGCGCGGGTCGGTGAGCCGGTCCAGCAGGCGCTTGCCCTGCTCGGCGTACGAGATGTGCAGCATCACCTTGATCAGCGTCACGCCGTCCTCGGTCAGTTCCCGCTCGAACGCGTTGATCTCGTCATAGCGGGCCCGCCAGGTCGCCTCCGGCACCAGCGAGCCGACCCGGGCGATCAACACGTCCTCGTAGTGCGACCTGTTGAACATCCCCACGTACCCCGGCGGCGGCAGCTCCCGGCGGATCCGCCAGAGGAAGTCGTGCCGCAGCTCCTGACGCGTCGGCGGCCCGAACGAGCGGATGTGCAGGCCCAGCGGGTTCATCGCGCCCGCCACCCGCTTGATCGTGCCGTCCTTGCCGCCGCAGTCCATGGCCTGCAACACCAGCAGCACCCGGCGGGCCGGCCGCTCCGATCCGGTCTTGGCCATCGCGAAGAGCATCTCCTGCTGCCGGCCCAGCTCCTCACCGACCAGCTCCACCTGCTCCCGCGCCCAGGTCTTACGGTGCTCGGCGCGGTCCGCCGGCACCGGTAGGCCGGGCATGGACCGCGGGTCGATCGCGCCGAGATCCACCGGCGCGGTGACCCGCAGCAGTTCCCGCATCGAGCCGCCGTCCGGCCCCACGATCTGCCCTTGCTGGGGTGCGCTCATGCACGGATCATCACCCAACCGCCGCCGATCCGCCCGCCGAGAGCCGTCGACGGACCCCGGCCCGGTGACCGACACCCTCGACCTGCGCCCACCGCAGGCACCGACCCACCGGGGCGTTCCGGGGCTGCCGGCACCTCCGCCAGGCGGGAGGATGGAGGCCGGGACACCGACCGGAAGGGGTGGTGGGTCGTGCGGGAACTGGCGACGGAGTTCGAGGCCGAGCGGGGCCGGCTCCTCGCGGTGGGCCACCGGATGCTGGGCAGCCGCAGCGAGGCGGAGGACGCGGTCCAGGAGACCTGGCTGCGCTACGCCGGGGCGCTGGCCGACCCGGCGGCCCGCGCCGAGATCCGTGACCTGTCCGCGTGGCTGACCACCACCTGCGCCCGGATCTGCCTGGACGTGCTCCGCTCGGCCCGGGTCCGCCGGGAGGCGTACCCCGGACAGTGGCTGCCGGAGCCGGTGGTGAGCCCGGTGGACGGTCGGTCGCCGGCCGACGGTTACGCGCCCGACCCGGCGGAGCGGGCGGTCCGCACCGACCAGGTCGGCACGGCGCTGCTGGTGGTGCTGGAGCGGCTCGCACCGGAGCAACGGGTCGCGCTGGTGCTGCACGACGTGTTCGCGTTGCCGTTCGCCCGGGTCGCGGGGGTGCTCGGCACCACCGAGGCGGCTGCCCGGCAGCTCGCCTCCCGGGCCCGTCGGGCGGTCAGCGCGCCGGACGTACCCCGGCACACCGCGGACCCGGCCGAGCAGCGCCGGGTGCTCAAGGCGTTCGTCGCCGCGACCGAGTCCGGCGAGCTGGACCAACTCCTCCAGGTGCTCGCACCGGACGTGGTCTTCGTCGGCGACTCGGGCGGGCACTTCCCGGCGGCCCGTCGGCCGGTGCTCGGCGCCGACGCCGTGGCTCGCCTCACCCTCGGGCTGTTCGGCCGGACCGGCCGGTACGCCGACCGGGTGCTGGCTCGGCCGGTGCTCGTCGACGGCGCGCTCGGCCTGCAGATGGAGACGGCACACAGCGACGGGCGACCGATCCGCCTGGTCACCGCATTCGCTGTGGACCGGGGCCGGATCACCGCCATCTACAACCAGCTCAACCCGGAGAAGCTGACCGACCTGCCGCCGCTGGACGCCGACGACGGCTGGCCACCACGCTGGTGAGCCGGCCCGGTCAGACCACCAGGGCCAACCACTTGCGGTACGCGGTGGCGAACGGCTCGGTGCCGTCGCCCAAGGCCCCGAACAGCCGCTGTGCCGCCGCCTCCGCCTCGACCACCACGTCGTCCGGGTAGCCGAACCGGGCCCGGTGCTCGGCGAACTCGTCCTCGTCGAGCAGCTCCACCAGGCCGGTGGCCCGACGCCGGACGACGTCCAGGTCAAGGTCGATCAGGTGGACGGTGTCGTCGGACTCCCAGCGGGCCGGGGTCGTGATGTCGCAGTAGACCTCGCTGGTGCGCGGCGGCGGGTTGAAGATGGCCGTCCACCAGGCGCGGTGCGGCACCAGCAGCACGAACGGGATCTTCTCCACCGAGGGGCGGCCGTGGTAGACCGACTGGGTGCCCTCGGGCACTCCGAGCCAGATGCCGAGATCGTCCTCCGTGAGCCGGCGGGCCGGGTAGTCGCGGTGGGCGCTGCCGTCGTACTTGCGGTAGATCACTCGGACCATGTCGCTCGGCATGATTCGCACCCTAACCGATACTGCCCACGCGTCGTAGCGCGGCCGTAACCGGACGGCGTCGCCCGCACCGCCCGGCCCGGTCGGCGGCACGCCACGCGGCGGATGGGCGCTACCGGTGTCGGCGGCGCCGGGTACCGTCGCACGGTGACTCCGCCCCGCACCGCCACCGGTTCCGCCACCCCGTCGGCCCGTGCGAAGGGCCGGCGGCGGGGTGCCCGGCCCAGTGGCACCGAGCTGCTGGCGGCGGCGGTCGGCGCGGTGCCCGGTGGCGCGGAACGCCCCGGCCAGCTGCAGATGACCACGGCGATCGAGGCGTGCGTGGCCGACGGTGAGCATCTGCTCGTCCAGGCCGGCACCGGCACCGGCAAGTCGCTGGCGTACCTCGCGCCGGCGCTCACTGTGGACGGCCCGGTGGTGGTCTCCACCGCCACCCTGGCGTTGCAGTCCCAGCTGGTCGACCACGACCTGCCCCGGCTCGCCGACGCGGTCGAGCCGGTGCTCGGCCGGCGGCCCACCTTCGCCGTGCTCAAGGGCCGCCACCACTACCTCTGCCTGGCCCGACTGGACAACTCCACCGAGGAGGAGCCGGAGGACACCCTCTTCGACGCTCCCGCGGCACGTCCCGGCGGCGGCACGAAGTGGCTCGGTGAGGCGGGCCGGTTGGGCAAGCAGATCGAGCGGCTGCGGGACTGGGCCGAGAAGACCGCCACCGGCGACCGGGACGAGTTGGACCCGGGCGTCGACGACCAGGCCTGGCGGCTGGTGTCGATGCCGGCCCGCGAGTGCGTCGGCGCTACCCGCTGCCCGTTCGGGCAGGAGTGCTTCGCCGAGGCGTCGCGGGCCCGTGCCCGCGAGGCGGACATCGTGGTGACCAACCACAGCCTGCTCGCTGTCGACATGCTCGCCGACCGGCACATCGTGCCACCGCACAAGTTGCTCATCGTCGACGAGGCGCACGAGCTGGCCGACCGGGTCTCCTCCGCGGCCCAGGCGGAACTGGTGCCGGAGCTGATCGACCGGACCACCCGGCGGGCCCGGACGCTGCTGCGGCCGGAGACGGCCGAGGCGCTCACCGCCGCCGGCGACGCCCTCGCCGTCGGCCTGGCCGAGGCGCCGGCCGGGCGGATAACCGCGGGGTTGCCGACGCCGCTGCGGGAGGCGTGCACGCTGCTCGACGCGGCGACCCGCACCGCCCTGGACGCGATCGGCGACATCAAGGCCGACGACCCCGACCCGGTGCGCAAGCAGCAGGCCAAGGCCGCCCTGGACGAGCTCTCCACTACCGCGCAGCGGCTGCTGGAGGAGGCCGACCACGACGTGGCCTGGGTGGAGAAGAACGACAGCGGCAGCCGCCGCGCACTGGTGGTCGCGCCGCTGTCGGTGGCCGGCACCCTCGCCACCCACCTGTACGACGAACGCACCGTCGTCGCCACCTCGGCGACCCTGGCGCTGGGCGGTCGGTTCGACACCGTCGCCCGCGCCCTCGGGCTGGACGCGCCACCGCCCGCCCCGCCGACCCCCGCCGCTGCCGCGCTGGCCGCCCGCAGCGGCCCGGGTCGTCCGGCCGCCGAGACGCCGGGCCGCCGCCTCGCCGGCGACGCCGCCCCGAACGCCGTCGTACCGGCCACCGAGGGCCCCGGGTGGCGGTCGCTCGACGTCGGTTCGCCGTTCGACTACGCCCGGCAGGGCATCCTGTACGTCGCCGCGCACCTTCCCCGCCCCAGCGTCTCCGGGCTGCCCGACGCTGCCGGGGAGGAGCTGCTCGGGCTGGTCGAGGCGCTCGGTGGTCGTACTCTCGGGCTCTTCTCCTCACGGCGGGCCGCGCAGCAGGCGGCGGAGCTGTTGCGCGCGCGGACCGACCTGCCGGTGCTGCTCCAGGGCGAGGAGGCGTTGCCGCTGCTGGTGCGTCGCTTCCGGGAGGAGCGCGCCAGCTGCCTGTTCGGGGTGATGTCGCTCTGGCAGGGGGTGGACGTGCCGGGTGACGCCTGTCAGCTCGTGGTCATCGACCGGCTGCCCTTCCCCCGCCCGGACGAACCACTGGCGGCGGCCCGCGCGGCGGCGGTGGACGCGGGCGGCGGTTCGGGCTTCGCGGCGGTCAGCGTGCCGATCGCGGCGGTCCGGCTGGCGCAGGGCGTCGGCCGGCTGATCCGGGCGACCGGCGACAAGGGTGTGGTCGCGGTGCTCGACTCCCGGCTGGAGACGGCCCGGGGCTACGGGCCGTTCCTGCGGCGCTCGCTGCCACCGTTCTGGTACACGACCCGCCCCGAGGTGGCCCGCGGCGCCCTGGAGCGCCTGGCCAAGTCCTGACCCGCTGCGTCCACCCTCGCCCCTCGCGCCACGTCCCGCCGCCAGGCCCCGCCCTCCGCCGGGCCGCACGCCGCACGGCGCACGGCGCACGGCGCACGGCCAAGATCGCGCTACAACAGGGAAAGAGTGGCCTCCCGCACAGGGGAGGCCACTCTTTTCCATGTTCGTGCGTGATCAGGCGGTCGACGGCGTGACCCAGCGGGTCCGGGCGCACAAGGCGCGGGCGCGCCCGGAGCTAGGGGGCCTGGGCGGCGACCACCACGGCGTCGGGCGGGGTGTCCGGGACCCTCCGGGCGGCGAGCCTGCGGACGGCGGTGTTCAGCACCGCGATGAGCGGCACGGAGACCAGCGCGCCGGTGATGCCGGCGAGCACCACACCGGCGGCGATGCCGATGATCACCGCGAGCGGGTGGAGGGCAACCGCCCGGCCCATGATCAACGGCTGGAGCACGTGGCCCTCGATCTGCTGCACGCCGATCACCGCGCCAAGGATGATCAACGCGGTGACCGGGCCGCTGTCGACGAGGGCCACCAGCACCGCCACGCCGCCGGAGAGCGCCGCACCGACGATCGGGATGAACGCGCCGAGGAAGACCAGCGCGGCCAGCGGGAAGGCGAACGGAATGTCGAAGACGACCAGGAAGATGCCGATGCCGACCGCGTCGATGAAGGCGACCAGCACGGTCGCGCGGACGTAGGCGCCGAGCGTGTGCCAGGAGGCGCGACCCGCGTCGTCGACCTTCCACCGGGCGGCCACCGGCAGCAGCCGGACCAGGAAGCGCCAGATCCGGTTGCCGTCGCGCAGGAAGAAGAACGTCGCGAAGAGCACCAGCAGCGTGCCGGTCAGCACCTCGGCCAGCGTCGCGGCGGTGCTCAGGGCGCCACTTGTCAGATTGGAGGTGTTGGAGTTGATCCAGGCCTGCGCCTCGTCGATGTAGCGGTCGAGCTGAGTGTCCGAGAGGTGCAGCGGCCCCGTCTTCAGCCAGTTCTGGATCTGCCGGACACCCTCCGACGACTTCTCGCTCAGCTCCGGTACGCCACGAATGAACTCGTTGACCACCAGCGTCAGCGTGCCGATCACCGCGGCCAGGCCGCCGACCAGCACCACAGCGGTCGCCAGCGACCGGGGGAACCGGATCCGCAGCAGCCAGCCCACCGCCGGCGCGAGCAGCGCCGAGAGCAGCAGCGCGATGGCCAGCGGAATGATCACGATCTTGATCGTGCCGACGATCCGCAGCAGGGCCCAGGCCACCACGCCGATCACGATCAGTCGCCAACACCACGCGGCGGCGATCCGCAGCCCGTGCGGAACGTCGGCGTCGTCCCGGCTGGACGTGGAGCTGTGCAGGTCCACCGGTGGTTCCGCGCCGTAGACAGTGGCGCTCGTCGGCGCGGTCGGCCCCGGCACGGCCGGCGACGCCACCCGGGCGGCCGGCGACGCGTCGTTCAGCGCGTCATCCGCCGCGCCCTCGTCGGCGCGCGCCGACGCCTGTCGTGACTGGTAGGCGCGGCGAAGCCGCCCGCGTACCCGCTCGAAGCGGCTCAAGCGCACCTCCTGGCAGAGAACCCGGCCCGCCCACGGTGACAGGTCGGACAGCATACGTCCGTTCCCGACACCGTAGGGGGTTCCGCCACACAATGCCCCGACCACCTCCGGCGTAACCACCGGCCGGTAGCCGTCGGCCCACACGGTAGCGTCTGCGGCGTGACCGCCGACAACGATCTGGACGCCGGCCTGCCGATCCGCCTGCTGCACGACCGCGTGCTGGTACGCATGGAGGGCAGCGAGGGCGAACGCCGCTCCACCGCCGGCATCGTCATTCCGGCGACCGCGGCGGTCGGCAAACGCCTCGCCTGGGCCACCGCCGTCGGGGTGGGGCCGAACGTACGCGCCATCGTCTCCGGCGACCGGGTGCTCTTCGACCCGGACGACCGCTCCGAGGTCGAGCTGCACGGCCGCGGTTACGTGCTGCTGCGGGAGCGGGACGTGCACGCCGTCGCCGCCGAGCGGATCGAGAACGACTCGACCGGCCTCTACCTCTGACGCACCTCCCCCGGCCACCAGGCCCCGTCGCGCACCGTTTGCCCGGGCGCACGACGGGAAGCCATCCGGCGACCGTGGCCCTGGGGAGGGACGATGCCGGTATTCGTGAAGAAGCTGTTGACCTGGGGCAGTGTCGCGTTCCTGATCTACTTCATGGCCTTCCGGCCGGACGGTGCCGCGCAGATGTTCCGGGCGATCGGGGCCGCGCTGATCGCGATGTTCCAGGGCCTCGGTGACTTCCTCACCTCGCTGATGACCTGAGCCGCCCGCCGCCCGTCGGCAGCGCTCAGGGGTGCGTCGGCGGCCAGGGCGGCGCCGACCGCCCCGGCCAGCCGGGTGCCGCGTACCCCACCGGAGCCGGGGCGGGGGCCAGCACCACCGGGATCGGCACCACCGGCTCGTGCGGCGCGTCCACCGGGCGCTGGGTGCCGTCCGGGAAGCGCAGGTGGTAGCGGCTGCCGTCCCAGACCCCCGCCGGGGCCTGCGGGTCCCGACCGACGAAGAACGTCCGGTACGCGCTGATCGCGTCCAGCAACTCCCGCTCCTCACGTGCGGTCCGCTCCTGGTCGGCGGGCTTGCGGTCCAGACCGCGCAGCGTCCCGTCGCGCAGCAGGGCCAACCGGGTCGCGGCGGACTGGTAACCCCGCATCGCCCGCACCCCGGCGTCGCCGGCCACCCGCCGCGCCCAACTGCGGGCGGCGTGTCGCCTGCCGAGGCTGCTCAGGGCGGCCACCTCGGGCGGGCTGAGCCAGCCAGCGCGTACGTAGTCGGGCAGGACCCGCTCGGTGAGCCGCCCCTCCCAGGCGCGCAGCCACAGCGCCAGCCCCACGGTGCCGAAGAAGACCGGCACCATCAGGCCCAGGAAGCCGTACAGCATGATCACCGCCTCGCCGGTGGCCTGGGTGAGCGTGGGCAGCAGGTTCCACGTGCCGTGCAGCATCATCGCGAGCAGCAGGCCGGCGATCGGGGCGAGCACCCGGATGCGCCGGTCGGCCGTCCGGGAGGCGATCCCCAGCCCCACACCGGTCATCGAGGTGAAAAGGGGATGGGCGAACCCGAACAGCAGGATCCGTAGGATGAAGATCGCGATGACCTGCTGGATGCCGGTCGCCGGGCCATAGCGGTCGGCACCGGAGGCGTAGCCCAACCCGCCCAGGTAGAGGATGTTCTCCACCATCGCGAAGCCGACCGCGGAGAGCCCGCAGTAGACCAGGCCGTCGGTGATCCCGGACCATTCGCGGCGGCGGAACACCAGCAGCAGGATCGGGCCCAGCGCCTTGGTCAACTCCTCGATGAACGGCGCCACCAGCACCCCGGTGAGCGCGGACGGCAGGCCCCAGTCGGCGAACCGGTTGGCCGCGAAGTCGTTCACAGTGAGCGAGGCGGCGGTGGAGACGAACGCACCCCAGGCGAAGCAGAAGATCAGATACTTCAGCGGCTCGGGTTCGTACCGGTCCAACCAGAGGAAGCAGCCGACCAGCACCGGCACCGGCAGGATGGCGGCCACCACCCCGATCAGCAGGGCCTGCGCACCGAGCGACTGGCCGAGCGTGAAGACCATGAACACCGCGCACGCCGCGATGAACAGCACCACCCCGGCCAGCACCAGGAACCGCCGCCAGCCCAGTCGGCGCAGCGGCATCCGGGGCGTCTCGGCCACCGGCGGGGCGGCGGGCGCGGGCGGGCCGGCGGGCGACGGCGGCAGCGGTGAACCGGGCGGGGTGTCGGCCATGCGGTCAGCGTAGCCATCCACCGCCGGCTGGTTCGGCCGCATCGGTAGCCGCTATGCTGCCGGCAGGTCACGAGCGCCAGCGTCAAACCCCGGTTTGCTGGCCGGCAACCCTCGTCGAGTTCGCGGTGGGGTGCCCCGGGTGATGACCGGGCCCAGCCCGATCGGTGTGCTGGGCAAGCGCGGACCCCGTCCCGATGTCGCACCCGGGGTCCCTGACCCCGGAGGTTCCGGCGTGTCCGTCACCCTCGTTCCCTCGCTGCCCACAGTGCCCGCCAGGCCGTCCGCGCCGCTCGACGTCCTCGGTGTGCCCGGCGAGATCAACCTGGACTACGCGGCCAGCGCACCGTGCGCGCGGGCCGCCGCCGACGCGGTGGCCGAGCTGCTGCCCTGGTACGCCAGCGTGCACCGCGGCGCGGGAGCGCTGTCGCGACGCTGCACCCTCGCCTACGAGCAGGCCCGGCAGACGATCGGGGACCACTTCGGCGCTCGCGCCGACGATCACGTGATCTTCACCCGCAACACCACGGACGCGCTCAACCTGCTGGCGCGGGCCGTGCCGGCCGGCACGACGGTCGTCACGTTCGCCGGCGAGCACCACGCCAACCTGCTGCCCTGGCCGCGCGGATCGGTGCGGCTGCCGGTGCCCACCGACCCCGACGGGGCGGTACGCGATCTCGCCGCCGCCCTGACCGAGCTGCGTCGGGGCAGCAACCCGGCGCTGCCGGTGCTGGTCGCGGTGACCGGTGCGAGCAACGTGACCGGTGAGCGGTGGCCGGTCGCCGAGCTGGCGCGGGTGGCCCACCGGCACGGTGCCCGGATCGTGCTCGACGCCGCGCAACTCGCCCCGCACGCCCCGGTCGACCTGCTCACGCTGGACGTCGACTATCTGGCCGTGTCCGGCCACAAGCTGTACGCGCCGTTCGGCGCGGGCGTGCTGATCGGCCGGGCGGACTGGTTGGACGCCGCGCCGCCGTACCTGGCCGGCGGCGGGGCCACCAGTCACGTCGGTCCGGCCACCCACGACGTGACCTGGGCGACCGGTCCGGCCCGCCACGAGGGCGGCACCCCGAACCTGCTCGGCGCGGTTGCGCTGGCGGCGGTGTGCGCGGCGCTCGACGACGCGGACCGGGCCGCGCTGGCCGCCCACGAGCAGGCAGTGCTGGCCCGGCTGCGGACCGGCCTCGCCGCCCTGCCGCACGTCGTGGAGCTGCGCACCTTCGGCCCGGACGCGCCCCGGGTCGGCATCGTCTCGTTCGTGGTCGCCGGTCGGGACTCCACCGAGGTGGCCACCCGGCTGGCCGCCGAGCACCACATCGGCGTACGGGACGGGTTGTTCTGTGCCCACCCGCTGGCCCGGCGGCTGCTCAGTGAGGCGGCGGGACGTACCGGCCGGCGGGACCTACCGCCCACCGCGCTGCGCGCCAGCATCGGGCTGGGCAGCACGGCCGCCCAGGTGGACCGGCTGCTCGCGGCGCTGGCCGAGCTGGGCTGAGGCCCGGCCGGCGGCGGCCCGCGCTCAGCCGATCGGCGGGGCGGTGGGTGGCTTCGGCGCCTCGCCGGGCTCGGCGGGCTCACCGACCGGGCGTTCCTGCTCCCCGAAGGCGGTGCGGATCCACCGGTTCGCCTCCTCCTGCTCGATTCCGGAGGCGACCAGCAGGTCGCTCGCTGTGGTGCGGACCTGGGCGACCACCACACTGCCGGAGAAGCCGACCCCCTCGCCGTACGCCCGGCCGGCCTCGCTGACCGCCCGCAGTGACCGTTCCCGGGCCTTCTCCGGCTCCTCACCGGCGGCGAACTCGTGCTTGAGCAGCCGGACCGACTCGGCGAGGTGGCCGATCGCGTCCGGCATCGGATCGGGCACCGGTTCCTCGTCCTCGACCAGCGTGACAGACCGGCGGATCAACGTGCCGCTGTTGCGCATCGCCCGGTCGATCGGGTCGGCCGCCTCCGCGTAGTGGGTCAGTTCGTCGCGGCGGTGCCAACGGGCCGGGGAGAGGGTGGCGGTCTCCTTCGCCCCCTCGATCGCCTCGCCCAGCGTGGCCAACTCCTCCTTGTTGTTGCGCAACCTCTCCAGCGCGCCCTGGATGGTGGCGCGGTCCCGGTTGCGCAGCCCGTCGGCGGTGGCGTCGAGCTGGGAGGCGAGCAGGTCCAGGGCGGGTCGGGCGGCCCGGTTGATCACCCGGAGCGGGTTCAGCGGCAGCAGCACCGCCGTGACCAGCAGCGCGATCCCACCGCCGAGGAACGCGTCGACGAAGCGGGGGATCTCCAGGTTCTGGGTCGACGGGCTCAGCGTCACGATCAGCACCGCGGTGGCCGCCGCCTGGATGACGATCGCCACGCTCGCCCCGGCGAAGATGGTGAGCAGAATCGCCACGGTGACCACCAGGCCGAGCTGCCACGCGCCAGTGCCGAGGAAGTAGATCAGCAGGTCACCGACTGCCACCCCGACGCCCACCCCGACGATCAGCTCCACCGTCCGGCGGAACCGCTGACCGACCGAGGCGGCCAGGGTGCCGACCGCGGAGATCGGCGCGAAGACCGGTTGCGGGTTGCCGAGCAGCCGGTGCGAGACGAAGTACGCGAGCCCGGCCGCCAGCCCGGCCTGCACGGCGAGCCCACCGGCCATCCGTACCCGGTGCAGCCGGTCGTGCAGGGTGGCTCGGCCGCGGTGACGCAGCTCTTGGGTGGCTTCGGCGATCCGCGCGCCGTCGATGTCCACCAGCCCTTCACGCAGCGCGGTACGTCGTACCACCGGAGGTCGCTTGTCGCGGGCCACGGCCATGGGCGCGACTACCCGTGGTGGGCTCGCTGAATCCTCCCGTCCGGCGCGTCGCGGGCGGATGCGGCAGACTCGGGCGGTGGCTGATCTGCTGGACCGGTGGCGGGCGGCGGCCCGGGATGCCGGCGCGAGGCCCGACCCGGACACGACCCGGGCCGGGGAGATGGTGATCGCCCGGTGGCGGGAGCCGCACCGGCACTATCACACGCTGGCCCATCTGACGGCGGTGCTCGATGTGGTGGACCAGCACGCCGACCTGGCCGATCGGGTCGACGTGGTCCGGTTGGCGGCCTGGTTCCACGACGTGGTCTACGACCCCCGGGCCGCTGGCGACGCCAACGAACGCGACAGCGCGGCACTGGCCGGGAGCGTGCTCACCGGGCTCGGGGTGCCGACGTCCACGGTGGCCGAGGTGCACCGGCTGGTGGTGCTCACCGCCGGGCACTCGGTGACCCCGGACGACCGGGACGGCGCGCTGCTCTGCGATGCGGACCTGGCCGTGCTGGCCGCGCCGCCGGCCCGCTACGAGCGGTACGCGGCGGCGATCCGCCGGGAGTACGCCCACGTGCCGGAGCCGGCCTTCCGGGCTGGACGGGCCGCGGTGTTGACCGGCCTGCTGGCGCTGCCCGCGCTGTTCCGGCTGCCGCCGCTGGCGACCCGGTGGGAAGAGCCTGCCCGGGCCAACGTGCGCCGGGAACTCGCCGCGCTCAGCGGGGAGCCGCAGAACGCGGGCTGACCAGGTGCTTCGGGCGACGCAGGCCGGTGCTGCGGAGCAACTGGACCAGTTCCCGGCTCGGCACGACCTGCGCACCGAGCCACACCGCCGCCGCGAACCGGTCGGCCGGGATGTCGTAGTGGTCCCGGTCGAAGCCGCGCCTCGGCGCGCCGAGCGTCTCGGCGAAGGCGTGCAGCTCGGCGTACGAGACGTCACTGATCAGGTGCGACCAGAGCCGGCCGCGCCACGGCCAGGCCGGCCGGTCCAGGTAGAGCATGATGTCCAAGCTATCCCGTCGAGTCGATCATGTTGTTGATCGCCGGTCGGCGGCTTAGCCTCGGCTGCATGGCTGCCACCGCGCTCCTCGACGACCTGCGCGCTGCGCTCGGTGACGACGCCGTGCTCACCGACCCGGACCTGCTGCTGATGCACCAGCGCGACGAGGCCGACCTGTGCGCCGCCGGCCTGCCGTTGGTGGTGACCCGCCCGCGCGACACCGGGCAGGTGGTCGCCGTGGTCCAGGCCGCGGCGCGACACGGCGTACCGGTGGTGCCGCAGGGTGCGCGGACCGGGCTGGCCGGCGCGGCGAACGCGGTGGACGGCGCGGTGGTGCTCAGCACCGTCGCGATGAACGAGATCCGGGAGATCGATCCGGTGAGCCGGATCGCTGTGGTCCAACCGGGGGTGGTCAACGCGGCGCTGGCCGGTGCGGTGGCCAAGCAGGGCCTCTGGTACCCGCCCGACCCCGGTTCCTGGGAGTCGTCCACGATCGGCGGCAACGTGGCCACCAACGCCGGCGGCATGTGCTGCGTCAAGTACGGCGTGACCACCGAGTACGTGCTCGGCCTGGAGGTGGTGCTCGCCTCCGGCGAGGTGCTGCGCACCGGGCGGCGGACGGCCAAGGGAGTGGCCGGCTACGACCTGACCCGGCTGTTCGTCGGTTCGGAGGGCACCCTCGGCGTGATCACCGAGGTGACCGTGGCGCTGCGGCCCGCCCCGGCCGACTCGCTGACCCTGGTGGCGGTCTTTCCGTCCGTCGCCACCGCCGGCGCGGCGGTGGCCGAGATCGCGGCTCGCGGGCTCACCCCCAGCCTGCTGGAGTTGCTGGACCAGACCCACCTGCGGGCGATCGAGGCGTACCAGCCGATGGGGTTGCGGACCGACGCGCAGGCCCTGCTGCTGGCCGCCGCGGACACCGGCACCCGGGCGGCGGACGACCTGGCGGTGCTGGCCGAGGTGTGCGAGGCCGTCGGTGCCGACGAGGTCTACGCGGCCACCGACGCGGTGGAGGCGGCGGCACTGCTACAGGCCCGGCGGTTGGCCCACCCGGCCATGGAGAAGTTCGCGGCGGACACCTACCCGGGCGGCAACGGCGGCCTGGTGATCGACGATGTGGCGGTGCCGCGGGGCGCACTCGCCGCGCTCCTGGACGGGGTCGCCCGGATCGCCGCCGAGTGCGAGGTGCCGATCGGCGTGGTGGGGCACGCCGGGGACGGCAACATGCACCCGAACATCGTGGTCGACCGGGCCGACCCGGCGAGCGTGGCGCGGGGCCGGCGAGCCTTTGACGAGATCATGCGGCTCGGCCTGGACCTGGGCGGCACCTGCACCGGCGAGCACGGGGTGGGGCTGCTCAAACGGGACTGGCTGGCCCAGGAGGTCGGGCCGGTCGGCGTCCGGGTACATCAGGCGATCAAGTCGGCGCTCGACCCGGCCGGCCTGCTCAACCCGGGCAAGGTGCTCTGACCGGCTGCGGTCAGCCCTTGACCTCGGCCGGGGTGGCCTGGGTCAGCAGCAGCAGGATCTCCCCGGCGACCGGCGTGAGCTCCTCACCGGGGCAGTCCTGTGAGGTGATCAGCCCGGTCGAGGTGATGAGGCTGGACGTCAGCGCGTCGATGCAGGTGGTCCGGTACCGCCGGGCCTGATCGGTCTCGTCGGCCAGCGCCGGGTTGGCCAGCAGCACCTGGAGCCGCTCGGTCAACTCCGGTGCGAGGGTGCCCCGGGAGGTCACCCCGTCGCCGGCGCAGTCGACGCACTGCCACGCGCCGTTGCGCTCGACGCTCAGGGTGCGCATCGGCCCGTCCTCACCGAGGCGTTGAAGCAGGCTGACCTGGCCGGCGGCGACAGTGGTGGGGATCTCCAGCTGCGATCCGCCACCCGCCGTGCCCGTCGTCTGCTCCACCGAGCTGTTCGGCTTGTCCCGGTCGAAGAGCGAGCACCCGGTCAGGGCGCTGGCGAGTGCGACGGCGAGCAGGGGTCCGAGCAGACGAGGGCGGGCGCGGTGTTGCACGCGCGGAAACCTACCCCACCGTAGGTAGCGTTCGAAACCACCATCCGGGTCGGTATCGATAGTTACCCATTGGTAACGTCGCAATTCGTCATCGAGCGGACTGTCGCAGCTCCGCCTGACCGTCACCACCCCGGTCGGCCGCGTAACCCCGGACGTCCGGAGCGCCCAACCGGGCGGCGTCCGCCGCCGCGTCGTCCGGCATCAACTGGGACTGCCGCTCCGCCTCCACCCGGGCGCGGTAGTGCTCGACCTCGCGGGCCCGGGTGGCCGCATCCCAACCGAGCACCGCCCCCATCAACTCGGCGGCGTGCTCCGCCGACTCCAACCCCCGGTGGCTGGTCTCGAACGAGATCCGGGTCCGTCGGGTCAGCACGTCCTCCAGGTGCAGCGCACCCTCGGCCCGCGCCGCGTAGGCGACCTCGGCCGCCAGATACTCCGGAGCACCGGCCAGCGGGGACGCCAGCAGTGGATCGGCGTCCACCAGCGCCAGCAGGTCCAGGGTGAGGGTGCCGTACCGCTCCAGCAGGTGCTCCACCACGCCCACCGGCACGCCGTGCCGGCGGGCCAGGTCGGCCCGGTCCCGCCACATCGCCGGGTAGCCGTCGGCGCCGAGCAGCGGCAGGTCGGCGGTGCGCGACGCGCGGGCCCCACCGAGGCGGCGAGCGGCCCGGTCGACCACGTCCGACGCCATCACCCGGTACGTCGTGTACTTGCCGCCCGCGACCAGCAACAGCCCGAGCATCGGCTCGAAGACCGCGTGCTCACGGGAGAGCTTCGAGGTCGAGTCGGCCTCGCCGGCCAGCAGCGGCCGCAGCCCGGCGTACACCCCCTCGATGTCGGCGGTGGTCAGCGGCCGGTCCAGCACCGTGTTGACCTGCTGGAGGAGGTAGTCGATGTCCCGGGCCGAGGCGGCCGGGTGGGAGCGGTCCAGCCGCCAGTCGGTGTCCGTGGTGCCGATGATCCAGTGCCCGCCCCACGGGATGACGAAGAGCACCGAACTCGCCGTCCGCAGAATGAGCCCCGTCTCGCCGGTGATCGCCGAGCGGGGCACCACCAGGTGCACCCCCTTGGAGGCGCGCACCCGGACCCCGGGCCGCAGGCCCACGTCGTTGAGCATCCGGGACATGTCGTCGCTCCACACACCGGTGGCGGCGATGACGGTGCGAGCCTGCACCTCGAACTCCGCGTCCGGTGAACCGGGCGGGGCCTCCAGGTCCCGGACCCGGACGCCGGTCACCTCGCGCGCCTGCCGGATCAGCCCGACGGCGCGGGCACTGCTCACCACGGTGGCGCCCAGGCTGGCCGCGGTGCGGGCCAGGGTGACCACCAGCCGGGCGTCGTCGACCTGCCCGTCGTAGTAGCGGATGGCCCCGGCCAGCGCGTCGGCCCGCAGACTCGGGAAGATCCGCCGGGCACCCTCCCGGGTCAGGTGACGGTGCAGCGGCATACCCCGGCCACCGCCGAAGACCCCCGCGAAGGCGTCGTACGCGGCCACGCCCGCGCCGTAGTACGAACGGCGGAAGACCCGGGCCGGCAGGTCCCGCAGGCCCCGCCCCGCCGGCAGCGGCACCATGATCGGCACCGGGCGGACCAGGTGCGGCGCGAGCCGGGTGGCCAGCAGGCCGCGCTCGGTGAGCGCCTCGTGGACCAGGTGGAACTCCAACTGCTCCAGGTAACGCAGGCCACCGTGGATGAGTTTGCTGGACCGGCTGGAGGTGCCCGCCGCAAGGTCACGCGCCTCGACCAGCGCCACCTTCAGGCCCCGGGACGCCGCGTCCAGCGCGGCACCGGCACCGGTCACCCCACCGCCGATGACCAGCACATCGAAGCGCTCGGCACGTAGTCGACGCAGGTCGGACGCACGGCGGACCGGTGAGAGCTGACCGGCGACGGATCGGGAGATATTGGGGTCGCGCACCCGTCCACCGTAACCGCCGGGCCGACGTGTCGACATTTCGCCGCCCGCGCCGCACGGCCCCAAATGCCCATTTCGCGACCCTCGCCCGTCGGAGATCTTGGACAGTTTCCGTTAGCCGCTAACGGAAACCGTCCAAGATCTCGACGATTCTTCGAGGCGGCACTCGGTCCGGAACCGTTCACCGTGGTCGTAAGGTTCTCGGATGCACGGTCAACCCGGGTACCCCGCAGTCAGCTCTCGAACGTCCCCATGGCCGGTGGTCGCGGCAGTGCTGGTCGGCTGCTGGACGGTAGCGGTCACCGTGGGCACCCAGACCGGTGGCTGGCTCACCGACCAGGTGCTGCTGGGCTTCGGACGGGACCGGTTCGGCTGGCTCTGGCCGGTGCTCGGCCTGGCCACAGTGGCGCTGCTCGGCACGCCCGCCCTGCTGCTTGCCGTTGCACCCCGGTCGGCGGCGGTCCGGGCCACCGGGCGGGTCTGGCTGCTCGGCGCACTCGCTCTCGGCGTACTCACGCTGCTGCGGGTCGTGCCACCGGTGCACCACGAGGCGTACCTCGCCGCGCTGACCGGCGTCGCGTTGCTCGGTGCACTCGCCGTCCGCTGGGCGGCGCGCCGGTGGGCGTACCCCGGGCTGGTTGGCCCGGTCGGCGGCCCGGCACCCACCGGGAACGGCGACGCTACCCGGCCCGAGACGGCCGGGAACGCGGAGCCGGTCGCACCCCAGCGACGCCCGCGCCGGCCCGGCCCGGTGCCGCTGCTCGCGGTCGCCGCCGGGTTGGCGCTGCTGCTGCCGTGGGCGTGGTTGGGTGCGCTCGGTGGCCTCCTGGAGACCGCGCTCGCGCTGCTGGCGGCCGCCGCGCTGGGAGTGCTCGCCGCGACCCTGCTGGATGCCCCCTTCTGGTCCGTGTTCGCGGTTGGTCGACCGCCCCGGCCGGCTCGACTGGTGCTGGTCGGCGGCCTGGTCGCCGGGGTGGCGTTGCTGCTGCTCGCGGCCGGGGCCGGCCAGTCCGGCGGACAGCTCCCCGGGCTGCTGACAGTGCCGCCGGTGGGGTTCGCGCTGGCCGCGCTCTGGGCGGCGACCTGGCGGTCCGGCGCCAATCCGGCCGAGGCCAGGCGGGCGGGTCGGGCGGCGACCGGCTGGCTCGTGGGCCTGGCCGCGCTCGGCCCGCTGGCCTTCACCGACCCGGAAGAGATCACCCTTTTGCTGGTCGGCACCCGGGACATCCCGTTCTGGGTGGCGGCCGCGGCCGGCGTCGGGCTCGCCGTCGCGGTGGTGGTCGCCATCGGGTACGCGGTGCTGCTCGCCCGGCCGACGGCACGCACCCCGAACCGGCGGGTCGCCGCGGTGGCGGCGGTGGTGCTGCTGGTGGCGTTCGGGGTGGTCGACCTCGGCCCCGGCCAGCCGGGCCTGTACGGCGAGCGGCTGTTCGTGGTGCTGCGCGCCCAGGCCGACCTGAGCGATCTTCCGGCCGGCGCGCCGGGTCAGGCCGGGCGGGACGCCCGCGCGGCGGAGGTCTACCGGCGGCTCGTGACGACCGCCGAACGCAGCCAGGGCGACCTGCTGCGGGAGGTGAACCGGCTGCGCCTCGACCCGGTGTCGTACTACCTGGTCAACGCGGTGGAGGTGGACGGCGGCCCGGCGGTGCGGGCCTGGCTGGCCGGCCGGCCGGAGGTCGCGCGGGTGCTGGTCAGCCAGCGTCTACGCCCGCTGCCGGCCCCGGCCGGGCAGAGCCGGGGCGACGTGCCCAGACCCACCGCCCCGGAGTGGAACATCCGCCAGATCGGTGCCGACCGGGTCTGGTCCCAGCTCGGGGTCACCGGCACGGGCATCGTGGTGGGCAGCTCCGACTCGGGGGTGGACGGCAGCCATCCCGCGCTGAGCGCCGGGTTCCGTGGTGGAGACGACTCCTGGTACGACCCGTGGGACGACACCCGGAGCCCGACCGACCAGGGCGGGCACGGCACCCACACGGTGGGCAGCGCGGTCGGGCGGGACGGCATCGGCGTGGCACCGGACGCGAAATGGGTGGGCTGCGTCAACCTGGACCGCAACCTCGGCAACCCCGCGCACTACCTGGACTGCCTCCAGTTCATGTTGGCGCCGTTCCCGGCAGGTGGCGACCCGTTCACCGACGGCCGTCCGGAGCGCGCCCCGCAGGTGCTGACCAACTCGTGGGGCTGCCCGCCTATTGAGGGCTGCGACCAGCGGGTCCTGCGGCCGGCCACCGCCGCCCTGGACGCAGCCGGGATCTTCGTGGTCGCCGCGGCCGGCAACACCGGCCCCTGGTGCGCCTCGATCGACGACCCGCCCGCCCCGTACCCGGACGTGCTGACCGTCGGCGCGGTGGACGCCCAGCGGCGGGTGGCGGAGTTCTCTTCGCGCGGGCCGGTGCCGGGCGGCTCGGGCAAGCCGGACGTGCTGGCACCGGGGGTGGGCGTGGTGTCGGCCATGCCGGGCGGCACATACGCCGCACTGGACGGCACGTCGATGGCCACCCCGCAGGTGGCCGGGGTGGTGGCGTTGATGTGGTCGGCGAACCCGGCGCTGGTCGGCGACGTGGACCGGACCCGGCAGATCCTCCGGGACACCGCCACGGCGGCGACGCCCACCTACCGCTCCGACAGCCCCTCCGACGCCTGCGGTGGGCCGTCGAACGTGACCGGCGCCGGCCAGGTCGACGCGTACGCCGCCGTGCGCGCCGCCCGGCGGTAGTAGGGGGTGCGACCCGACAGCCGGTGATCTAGGGTCGGCGACCATGGACGCCGAGATCACCGTCACCGAGCTGACCGCCGACCTGGCCCCCACCGTGGTACGGCTCTGCCAGCAGGCGCTCGACCTGCCCGAGGACGCCGCCGAGGCGGCTTCCATCGTGGACGTGCTCTGGCCGCGGGCCTCCGCCGACCGGCCGGTGGTCGGGCTCGGCGCGTACCGGGGCGCGGACCTGGTGGGGGTGCTGATCTGCTCGGTGTCGTCGGCCGAGCCGGGGATCGGGCACGTGGACCTGGTCGCGGTTCACAGTGATCAGCGGCGTCGGGGTGTCGGCCGGGCCCTGCTCCAGCGGGCCGAGCGGGTGCTCGCCGAGCGGGGGGTGACCGAGGTGCTGCTGGCCGGGAATCCGCCGTACTACGCGTGGCCGGGCATCGACGTCCGCTACACGCCGGCGGTCTGCGCCGCCCTCGCGCTCGGCTACCAGCAGGACCGGACCGCCTGGAACATGACAGCGGACCTGTCGTACGACGGGTCGCCGGCACTGCGGTCCACCGAGGCTGCCCAGCGGCGGCTGGCCGACCAGGGCGTCACCGTACGGCGGGCGGAGCCGGCGGACCTGCCGGCGTTGACGGCGTTCGCCAGATCCACCTTCGGCGGTACCTGGGACGGTGAGTTGGCCGGGTCGGTGGGGCGCGCGGACGCCGGTTGCCACCTGGCGGAGCGGGACGGCGAGCTGCTCGGCTTCGCGGCGTACGGGTCGTCGCGGCCGAGTTGGTTCGGGCCGATGGGCACCGCGCCGGCCGCCGAGGGGTCGGGCATCGGTGGGGTGCTGTTGCGGCGTTGCCTGCGCGACCTGCGGGCGGCGGGGCTGGACCGGGCACAGATTGGCTGGGTGGGGCCCGTGCCGTTCTATTCGGGCAGCGCGGGCGCACGGATCGAGCGGGTCTTCTTCCTGTACCGGCGAGCCCTACCAACCACCTAACCGGGGCAAACAGGACGTAGATCCTTTCGCCCGCGTCGGCCATCGACGCCCCCTACCGTTTCGGTAGAGGAGGCAGCCATGACCACGGATGACAACCAGACCGAGGACGGCCCGCCGATCACCTGGAAGCCGGTGGGTGAACTCCCCGGTCAACTGCCGTTCGACCGGCTCGACTACGGCGACGCCGAGCAACTGGCCGAGATGACCACCGACGGTGAGCCGTCGATGGCCGAGGAACCTCAGGAGATGGTGGACGCGCCGATCCAACTGCTTCCGCCGTACAGCAGGGCACAGAAACGGCGCAACCAGCGCCCCCTACCGACCTGACGACGAACGGGGCGGACCGCGTCAGCGGCCCGCCCCGTTCGGTGTGTCGGAACTGGACTCAGAAGTCCATTTCCCCGCCACCCGGGCCAGCCGGGGCAGCCGGGGTCTTCTCCGGCTTGTCCGCGACAACAGCCTCGGTGGTGAGGAAGAGCGCCGCGATGGAAGCGGCGTTCTGCAGCGCCGAGCGCGTCACCTTGGCCGGGTCGATGATGCCCGCGGCCAGCAGGTCGACGTACTCGCCGTTGGCGGCGTTGAGGCCGTGACCCGCTTCGAGGTTACGGACCTTCTCCACCACGACGCCGCCCTCAAGGCCGGCGTTGACGGCGATCTGCCGCAGCGGGGCGTCCAGCGCGACCTTGACGATGTTCGCACCGGTCGCCTCGTCGCCGACCAGGTCGAGCTTGTCGAAGGCGGTCTTGCCGGCCTGCACCAGCGCGACGCCACCACCCGGGACGATGCCCTCCTCGACGGCGGCCTTCGCGTTGCGAACGGCGTCCTCGATGCGGTGCTTGCGCTCCTTGAGCTCGACCTCGGTGGCCGCGCCGACCTTGATGACCGCAACGCCGCCGGCCAGCTTGGCCAGCCGCTCCTGCAGCTTCTCCCGGTCGTAGTCGGAGTCGCTCTTGTCGATCTCGGCCCGGATCTGGTTGACCCGGCCCTGGATCTGCTCGGCGTCACCGGCACCGTCGACGATGGTGGTCTCGTCCTTGGTCACCACGACCTTGCGGGCGCGGCCCAGCATGTCGAGGCTGGCGGCGTCGAGCTTGAGGCCGACCTCCTCGCTGATGACCTGGCCACCGGCGAGGATGGCGATGTCGGTCAGCATGGCCTTGCGGCGGTCACCGAAGCCCGGCGCCTTGACGGCGACCGACTTGAAGGTGCCACGGACCTTGTTGACCACCAGGGTGGCGAGGGCCTCGCCCTCCAGGTCCTCGGCGATGATCAGCAGCGGCTTGCCCGACTGCATGACCTTCTCCAGGATCGGGAGCAGGTCCTTCACCGACGAGATCTTGCTGTTGGCGATCAGGATGTACGGGTCGTCGAAGACGGCCTCCATACGCTCCGGGTCGGTCATGAAGTAGGCCGAGATGTAGCCCTTGTCGAAGCGCATACCCTCGGTGAGCTCCAGCTCCAGCCCGAAGGTGTTGCTCTCCTCGACGGTGATGACGCCTTCCTTGCCGACCTTGTCCATCGCCTCGGCGATGATCTCGCCGACGGTGCTGTCGCCAGCGGAGATGGAGGCGGTGGAGGCGATCTGCTCCTTGGTCTCGACGTCCTTGGCGAGCTTGGACAGCTCCTCCGAGACGCTCGCGACAGCAGCCTCGATGCCCCGCTTCAGGGCCATCGGGTTGGCGCCGGCGGCCACGTTGCGCAGGCCCTCGCGAACCAGGGCCTGGGCCAGGACGGTCGCCGTCGTCGTGCCGTCACCGGCAACGTCGTCGGTCTTCTTGGCGACCTCCTTGACCAGCTCAGCGCCGATCTTCTCGTACGGGTCCTCGAGCTCGATCTCCTTGGCGATGCTCACACCATCGTTGGTGATGGTGGGGGCACCCCACTTCTTCTCGAGCACGACGTTGCGGCCCTTGGGGCCGAGGGTCACCTTTACGGCGTCGGCGAGCTGGTTCATGCCCCGCTCGAGGCCGCGGCGCGCCTCTTCGTCGAACGCGATCATCTTGGCCATACGGCGTTGTCCTCCTGGACACTCACGGGCCACCCGAGATGTGTGCCCCGGATGGGCCGCCTGGTGTACGCACCTTGGGACGTCGCCACCTGGCGACGACGACGTCCTTCGGCCGGGCCGGATAGCCCGCGACGACCGGCCATGTGTCACCCCGGCGTCTCCACGCCGGTGCAACCTGGCCCCACCGTCCCGACCATTGGCACTCACGGTATGCGAGTGCCAATGACTTGTTTAGCACTCTCCCATGCCGAGTGCAAGCACGATGCCGCCGCTCAGCCGAGTTCCGCAGCCAGTACGGCGGTGTTCACCGGCGCCTCATGGGCCCGCTGCTCGGCGTACGTCACCAGCAGACCGATGAGTTGGGCCAGGTGAGCGGGCAGGGCCAGCACGGCGGTGATCCCGATCACGACCACCGCGCCGACCGCGGTGCCCGCCGAGGCGAACGGATCCGTGCCGAGCGGGGAGGTGCCCACCCCTTCCAGCACACCGGGGATCACCGTGCCGACGATCACCGCCGCGGCCACCAGGGCGACCCGACCGAGCAGCAGGCCCAGCCGATCATGGAACATCCGGAACGATCGACCGATCGGGTTGTGCCGCTCGAAGAGATAGACCGGGCCGGCCATGCTCAGCGCGAGGGCCAGGTAGATGCCCGGCAGCAGACAGAAGCAGAGGCCCACGCCGATCAGCAGCCCGATCAGCAGGGTCCAACCCCACAGCCCGAGGGCCCGGCGCAGGCCGTAGCGCAGTGCCGACTCCAGGCTGACCGGCTGACCGGCCGCCTGCTTGGTGATCACCCAGGTGCCGGCGGCCCATCCGACGGCCTGCACCAACCCGACCAGCAGGCTGCCGCCGACCAGCAGGACCAGAAGGTTCAGCAGCTCGGCGGCGAAGTTGTCAGGAAGCGCCGGGTTCGGACTCGACTCGGCCTGGGCGGCCCACTGCGCCGACGGGTCCAGCCCGAGCGAGATCACCGAGAGCACCGCCGCCGGCAGCACCTGGGTGAGCAGCACGATCGGCACCAACTGCCGCCAGCCCCGGCGCAACGCTGCGCCACATCTGTCGAACCAACCGCCGAGGCCGGCGCCGGGCGGCGTGACCAGTGCGTCGTTCGGGTCGAACCCGTAACCCGGCGGGTACCAGCCGGCCGGCGGCCCCGGATACCACGGCTGCCCGCCGTAGGGGCCCGACCCGGGCGGGTAGCCCCCGGTGGGCGGGAACGTCCAACCCTGCTGAGGCGCACCGGCGCCCCAGGACCCGGTTACGGGATCCCAGCCGGGCGGCGGGCCGGCCGGGGGCAGGCCCGGGCCCCAGCCGGGCGGCGGACCGGAGTGGCCGGGGCTGCCGGCGGGCGAGGACGGGTCCGGCTCCCCGGACCCGGCGGACGACGTGGGCGGGGGCGGCTGGTCGGTCATGAACGCTCCTCGGCATCGGCTGGAACGGTCACGATCTTCCCGGCTGGGTGCCCCTGCCGCAGCCCCGACTCACCGGGGCCGATCAGTCCGAAAGCTCAGCCGGTGACGCGTACGTGCTCGGCCTGCGGACCCTTCTGGCCCTGGGCGATCTCGAACTCGACCCGCTGACCGTCGTCCAGCGCCTTGTAACCGTCCATCTCGATAGCGGAGAAGTGGACGAACACGTCCTGACCGCCGTCGACGGCAATGAAGCCGTAGCCCTTTTCGGCGTTGAACCACTTCACGGTGCCCTGTGCCACGGTGCACTTCCCTTACTCGCGCGGCCTTGCCTGACCCGGCGCACGGCGCAGCCGGGCGCCCCGACCACCGACTCAGCGATCGATGACCGCCATTGAGTGAGGTGACCGAAATCGCACGCTACACGAGGAGTGACGGCCGCGCACGGCCACAAATCGGACACACTCCGGGGCCGCGCCGAGGTGACGGCGAGCGGGCACAGCTCACGAGAAGGCGGCCATCCCCTGTGGTAGGCATGCGGACATGACCACCGACATGGGCTCGCCGGCGGTGCGGCTCGCGGAGATCCGCCGGGTCCGGCCGGAGGACGCCGCCCGGATGCGGGCGCTGCGCCTGGAGATGCTGGCCGACGCGCCGTTGGCCTTCCTGGAGACCCTGGCGGACGCGGCGGCCCGGCCACACAACGAGTACGCCGCCCGGGTCGCGTACACCTCAGCCGGTTCCAGCAACGCGCAGTTCATCGCCGACCCCGGTGGCCGGCTGGTCGGGCACGCCGGCGGCACCACCGCCCCGAACGAACCCGGCGTAACCGTGATCTACGCCGTCTACGTCACGCCGACCTGGCGCGGCAGCGGGCTGCTCGGCGAGCTGATCGACGGGGTGGCCGCCTGGTCGCGTGCCTGTGGCCGACCGGAGCTGCTGCTGGAGGTGGTGGTCGGCAACGACCGCGCCTACCGGGCCTACCAGCGCCTGGGCTTCCAGGACACCGGGGTACGCGTCCCGCACCCCACCATCCCAGCCCTCACCGAACTGCACATGCGCCGCCCCGCCTAGACCCGCACAGCCACCACACCCCGCTCCCCCGCCGCCCCGGTCGCGCAGCATGCCGGAGCACCATGATCGTGCTCGATCTGCGATGTAGTGGTAACCATTCGCCGGAAGGCCACCAGATCCTGGATCGAGCACGATCATGGATAGAAAGAGGCCCCGGCCGGACACGTCAGCGACAACCGTGCCCACGTCAGGGTTTCCGGGGCAGCCCGACCCGCGCAGGGATCAAGCCTGACCGCCCGGAGCGGGGCGGGCTGCCCCGGAAACCCTCAACCGCAAGGAAACGCGAGGCTGCCCCGGAAACCCTCAACCGCGACCGAGGCTCAGACGTGCCGCCGGGACTGCACGATCCGGAACCGGTTCGCCACGTACGCCCCGTCCGTCAGCGCCGAGTTGGCCGCCGCGTTGGCCCCACTGCCGTGGAAGTCGGAGAACGCCGCCGACTGGTTGACGAAGACACCTCCGGTGAGGTTGCAGGACAGGTGCACCCCGACCTCGACCGCCACCGCCTCGGCCGCGTCCAGCACCGCCTCGTCGGTGGAGTAGACACCGGCGGTGAGCGCGCCCTTCTCGCCGACCGTCCGGCGCAGCAGTTCCAGGCTGTGTGCTGTGGAGTCGGTGGCGATGGCGAACGAGATCGGCCCGAACCACTCCCGGCCGTACGTCTCCGCGTCGTCAGCGGTCAGCTTCACGATCGTCGGGGTACGCACCACCGCGTCGGCGTACGACGGATGGTCCACGGCGCGCGACTGAAGCACCGGCTCGCCGACCTTGGTCACCTCGGCCAGCCGCTCCAGCACCCCGTCGTTGACGATGGCGCCGGTGAGTTCGACACCCCGGGCCGGGTCCGCGGTGAGCTTGCCGACGGCGGCGGCGATCCCGCCGGCCACCTCGTCGAAGCTCTTGTGCCCCTGGTCGGTCTCGATGCCGCCGGCCGGGATGAGGATGTTCTGCGAGGTGGTGCACATCTGACCGCTGTAGAGGGTCAGCGTGAAACCGAGGTTGCGGCACATGCCGGCGAAGTCGTCGGTGGAGTCGATGACGACGGTGTTCAGCCCGGCCTTCTCGGTGTAGACCGAGGCCTGCCGCGCGTGCGTCTCCAGCCAGTCGCCGTACTCGGTGGAGCCGGTGAAGTCGACGATCTTCACGGCCCGGTGCAGGGCCAGGTCGCTGGCGAGCTTCTCGCCGGGCGCCTCCGCCGCCAACATGATCAGGTTTGGGTCGAAGCCGGCCTCGGCGAGCACCTCCCGGGCGTACTTCACGGTGATGGCCAGCGGCAGCACGGCGCGCGGGTGCGGCTTGACGATCACCGGGTTGCCGGTGGCCAGCGAGGCGAACAGCCCGGGGTACGAGTTCCAGGTCGGGAAGGTGTTGCAGCCGATCACCAGCGCCACCCCACGCGGCACCACGTGGAACGTCTTGGTCATCCGCAGCGGGTCGCCCTTGCCGGCGGCCTTCTCCCAGCCCGCCGTGCCCGGGTGCCGGGTCATCTCGGCGTACGCGTACGCCAGGGCTTCCAGCGCCCGGTCCAGCGCGTGCGCGCCACCGGCCTGGAAGGCCATCACGAACGCCTGCCCGCTGGTGAACTGCACCGCGTTGGCCAGCTCGAAGATGTTCTTGTGCAGCCGGTCGAGGATCTCCAGGCAGACGCCCACCCGGGCCTGCGGGCCGGCGTCACGCCACGCCGGCAGCGCGGCGGAGGCGGCGCTGACCAGCTCGCCGGGGCCGGCGTGCGGGTACCGCACCGCCAACTCCACACCGAACGGGCTCGTCTCGGTGGCGACCCGAGCGCCGCTGCCGGGCTGGTCGAGCGGAAAATCACCACCGAGGTACGCCTCGAAGGCGGCCTTACCGTCGGCGGCGGCGGTCTCGCCGTACACCCGGGGGCTGGGGGATTCAGGATAGGCGGACCAGTAGCCCCGCTCCGTGATCGCGGTCAGCGCACGGTTGAGGGTGTCGGCGTGCCTGTCGTACAGGGGATGCGGGGTCTCCGTCATGCCCGCCATCATGCCTGAGTCAGGTCCGCGAGCAGTAGCGCGAATGCCCGGCAGCGGCGCATGCCTGAGTCAGGTCCGCGAGCAGTAGCGCCGATACCTGTCAGAGAGTGAGCTGCCAGTCGGTCCAGGAGTCCACCGGGCGGAAGCCGAGCTGCTCGTTGATCGCCACCATGTAGCTGTTGCTTGTCGCGTTCCAGGTGTCGATCACCTGTATCGCCGGCTGGTGGGTGAGCAGGTGGTGCAGGTTCTCCGCCTTGGCGATGAGGCCGAGCCGGTGCCCACGGTGGGCCGGGTCGACGATGGTGATCTGCTGGAACGCGTGCCAGTCGGCGGAGGCACCCACGTCCAGCAGCGTCCAGGCGACAAGTCGACCGGACGCCTCGTGGCGCATCCCGAGGTGGTAGCGCCGCCGGCCCCGGGCGTCCAGCGCCCGCTCGTTGCCGCGGATGCGCTCGGCGTCCACCCGCTCCGGCTCCCACTGCACGTCGCCCATGGGCGCGTCCATCAGCAGCCGGCCGTCGAGGTAGGCGATGTCGGCGACGTACTCCGGCGGGGTAGCCCCCTGCCAGCAGACCGACTGGTAGCCCTCGGCCCGCGGGCGGGCCTCGGCGAGCGAAGCCCGCAGCGCGACCCGGTCGAGCTTGCTGACGTCGAGCCGTCGGCGCACCTCGGCGAGGGCGGGCTGCGCTCCGGTAGCGGCGGCGAACGCGTCACCGGCCACGCTTCGGGCCGGCCCGCCGGGCAGCGCGGAGACCGCCATCCCCACCACCCGCTTGCGGCCGTGTTCGCGGAGCAGACGCACGCCGTACTCGTGCAGGGCCCGGCCGACTCCACGACGCCGCAGCTGGGGATGCACCAGCAGGTCGGCGGTGGCGTTGTCGGTGTTGTCGAGCTGCGGCAGGTCCAGTTGGAGGTAGCCGGCCGGCACGCCGTCCAGTCGGGCCAGCGCCCAGAGTGACCGGGTGCCGGGCATCGGCGTGTGGAACAGCGCGTCGAAGCGGCGCCGGCAGGAGGGCGGGAAGTCCGGCAGGTCGGCGTGGTTGACCGCTGACCCGATCCGGTACGCCTCGTCGACCGCGGTCCGGTCGGCGCCGTCGAACGACGCGATAGTGATGCTCATTGCGCTGAGGGTGCACCAGGCAAAAGCGATCGGGCCAGCGAATTAATCGCTGGCCCGATCGAACGTGGTCGGGAGGGACACTCGCACAACGCCTCCGGCGTTGGGTCGCAAGAACTTCAAAAGTCTTCGGCGAAATGCCCTCCCGCACGGAGCATCTTGCGCCGTCCGGTTCCTGCCGTCAAGTCCGTAGCGGCGGGTTTTCCACACTCACAGCGAAAACCCAGTTACTGGCTGATCGACCTGGCCCGTGGGTCAGCCGAGGAGGCCGGCGTCGCGGGCGGCACGCAGCGAGGGCTTGATGTGGTGGGTCGGGCCAACCTGGCCGGCCACCGCGTCGATGGTCTTCAGACCCTCGCCGGTGTTGAACACGACGGTCTCCGCCGACGGGTCGAGCCGACCGGACTCGACCAGCTTGCGCAGCACGGCCACTGTCACCCCACCCGCGGTCTCGGCGAAGACCCCGGTCGTGCGGGCCAGGTCGCGGATGCCCGCCCGGATCTCGTCGTCGTCGACGTACTCCATCCAGCCGCCGGTGCGGCGGACCGCTTCCAGGGCGTAGAGGCCGGCTGCCGGGTCGCCGATGTTGAGCGACTTGGCGATGCCGGTCGGCTTGACCGGGATGATCGTGTCGGTCCCGCCGTGCAGGGCGGTGGCGATCGGGTTGCAGCCTGCGGACTGCGCACCGAAGACCTTCCAGCCGCCGGCCGGCGCCTCGACCAGGCCGATCTCGACCAGCTCGGAGAACGCCTTGTCAATCTTGGTGAGCAGCTCGCCGCTGGCCATCGGAATGACCACCTGCGCCGGGATCCGCCAGCCCAGCTGCTCGGCCACCTCGTAGCCGAGGGTCTTGGAACCCTCTGCGTAGTACGGCCGGACGTTCACGTTGACGAACGCCGTGTCCTCGAATTCGTCGGTCTCCACCAGCTCGCCGCAGAGCCGGTTGACATCGTCGTACGAACCGTCGATGGCGACCAGTTCGCCACCGTAGACGGCGGTGGTGATGACCTTGCCCTGCTCCAGGTCGCTGGGGATGAAGACCACCGAGGGCACGCCGGCGCGGGCGGCGTGGGCGGCCACCGAGTTGGCCAGGTTGCCGGTCGACGCGCAGGCGAACCGGGTGAAGCCGAGCGCCTTGGCGGCGGTGAGCGCCACCGAGACGACCCGGTCCTTGAACGAGTGGGTGGGGTTGGCGCTGTCGTCCTTGACCCACAGCGGCGCGGTGATGCCCAACTCGGCGGCGAGGTGCGGGGCCGCCACCAACGGGGTCAGCCCCGGGTCGAGGGTGACCCGGCTGGCCGGGTCCTGACCGGCGGGCAGCAGTGCGGCGTACCGCCAGATGTTGTCCGGGCCGGCTTCGATCTGTTCGCGGGTGACGGTGGCCAGCGCGGAGGTGTCGTAGTCGACCTCCAGCGGGCCGAAACACTCGTAACAGGCGTGCTGGGCGGCGAGCGGGTAGCGGGCCGAACAGGCGCGGCAGACCAGGGCGCGGGCCGGGCTGGCAGAGGTGTCGATGCCGGAGCTGACGAGCGTCGACGTCATGTCGAGAGTCCTCTCATCTTTCCCCGCATCGCACCGTGCGGCGGGGACGGAATTGGCACCTGCCCCGCGGGTCGCTCAGCGGTGAGCGCGCGGGGTGGTTGCCGGGGCGTCGTCGGGCCGTATCCCTCAGCCCCTCTGGATGAGGTATTCAGTTGTGCCGCCGAGTCTAGGCAAAGCTGGCCGCGGCCTCCAGGGCGAATCCCAGGGAGTGGGTCAGCGGGCGTTCACGGCCACCGGGTCGGTCACCGCGATCGGGTCCGTCACCGCACCCGACTGGGGCAGCGGCGTGGTCCGGGGGCGGGCGGCGAGATTCGCGGCGATCAGGGCGGCGATCGTGATGGCGGCCCCGACCAGTTCGACGGGTTCCGGGCGGTAGCCACGGGCGATCTGCACCGCGAAGGTGGTCACCGGAACCAGGTTCATGAACAGCGCGGCGTTGGCGGCACCGAGTCGCTGCACGCCGGTGTTCCAGGCCAGGACCGCGATGACGGCACCCACCACGACGGCGTACGCCAGCTGCGGGGTGACCGCCACGAGGTCGGCGGCGCCTGGCGCGTGCTGCCAGCCGACGGCGTCGGCGCCGATGCTCAGGACGAGCATGGCGGCCGTGCCGGCGAGCGCGGTCAGTGTGGTGAAGCGCAGCGGCGTCCACTCGCCGAACCGGCTGGCGCCGTGGGTGTAGATGGCCCAGCCCAGCACCGCGCCGATCATCATCAGCCCGCCGAGGCCGAACTGGCCGAGCCCGGCCAGGCTGCCGCGCGTGATCACCAGGCCGACTCCGATGAGCGCCACCAGGGAGAGGGCCAGCAGGAGCGGCTTCGGGCGTACGCCGTCGCGAGCCCAGCGGACGAGCTGGGTGATCACCGGGGTGGTGGCCACGAAGAGGGAGACCTGCTGCGGGGCGGCGTGTTCGAGCGCCAGGTTCGTGAGCAGGTTGAACCCCGCGAAGCCGACCACGCCGAGCACCACCACCTCCAGCGCCCTTCCACCGTGCCGCAGCGCGCCGGCCCCCTCGCGGAGCAGCAGGATGGCGACCAGGACGACGGCGGCCAGCAGGTAGCGCGCGGTGGTCAAATTGAGCGGGTCGACCCGGTCGAGCGCGCTGGCCAGGATCGGGAACATCACGCCCCAGCCGAGCACGGCGACCAGTGGGTAAGCGGTGGCGCGGGATCGCATCGGCAACTCCAATGTTCGAGTATCGTCGAACCAACGACACCGACAGTAGGAGCTTGTTCGACTCTTGTCGAACAACGGTTACACTGGTCACATGGAGCCGCACGAACCCGACCTGACCGCCGTACCGGTCACCAGCGTGCTGGCCGCACTCGCCGACGACGTGCGGCTACAGATTGTCCGGGCGCTCTCCGAGGGCGGCGAGTCCCCCTGCGGCAGCTTCGACTTCGGCGTCTCCAAGGCGACCCGCAGCCACCACCTCAAGGTGCTGCGCGAGGCGGGCCTGACCCGAACCCGCGCCGCCGGCACGAGCCGGCTGGTCCGGCTGCGCCGCGACGAGCTGGACAAGCTCTACCCCGGCCTGCTGGACGCGGTCCTCGCCCACCACCGACCGGCCTGACGCTCCCGCCTCGGCCCCTCCCGCACGTGTCGCTGACGGTCACGGCTGCGGAGCGGGTGACACCTACCATTCGCGCACGCTTTGGAGCTGAATCGTTTACGACATCAGCGCCCAGCTGGGAGCCGGCGCACGGGACGCAGAGCCGGGCCGGCGCGCGGGGCACAGAGCCGAGCCGGCGCGCGGGGCGCAGAGCCGGGCCGGCGCGCCGGGCACAGAGCCGGGGCTGCGGACGACGGCCCTTGACCGGCGCGTCGCCGGGGCCGCCTCGTCGAGGCCCCGGCGACGCGGAACGGGTGCGGTCAGACGACGATCGAGCTGCTCTCAGCCATCAGCGTCGCCGGCGCGGACTCAACCTCGCGGCGACGCGCGAGCAGCGTGTCGAGCGCCCAGGAACCCGGACCGAGGGCCGCGATCAGCAGGAACGACCAGCAGAAGAGTGCCGACAGCTCACCACCGTTGTGCAGCGGCAGCAGATGATCCGGCTGGTGCACGACGAAGTAGGCGTACGCCATCGAGCCGGATGCGAGCAGAGCGGCGGGTCGGGTGAAGAGGCCGGTCAGCACCAGCGCGCCGCAGACCAGCTGGATCAACGCGGCCCACCAGCCCGGCCAGGTGCCGGGGGCTATCGCCGCACCGGTCACCGGGTTGCCGCCGAACAACCCGAACACCGAGGTCACACCATGCAACGCGAACAGCAGGCCGATCACGATGCGGAACAGGGACAGGGTCGGCCCGCCGAGCCGAGAAACGTTCATCGGTACCTCCATCGAAGGGATTGGATTCCCTCAATGTGAGGCATGAAAGTATCGAAGGTTATAGATTCCTTGTTAGTGGGAAAGTCCCCGGTTGGAATGTACCGGCGTGCAGGGCCCTCGTCGAGCGCTCGCCGCCTCACGGAGCCGGCCACCCGATCCCCTGAGCTGCGAAAACAATCGATGTCGCGTCGCTCCGACCGCCGTGGGCACGCTCCCACAGTGTGGGTACGGCCGGTTACCCCACCTCCGCCACCGGCGGACCGGCTGCTCGCGGCGCTGGCCGAGCTGGGCGGACGCCCGAGCGATGCCCTGAATGATTCAGCTCGAAAGGCATACCGGGACGGCACGCCAGCCGGACAGGGGCAGTGTCACCGCCCCGGATCCGGGGCAGCTCCAGAGGCCCGGACCAGCAGACGGCAGGTGCACACCAGCGGTGCTGCGGGGCCAGGCAGCGGTGAGGCACCTCGATGGGTGAGGATCGACACATGATCTTCAGCTGCACGGCAGCACGGCGATGGTTCAGCGCAGTGGTCGCGGTGCCTCTCGCACTCGCCGCCTGCACCCCCGGTGACCATCGCGGCCAGGGTGGGGACCCGACGGGCCCGCCACCGACCCCGTCGAGCCCCACCCAGTCGCCCAGCGTCGCTCCGGTGGCCGAGTGTCCGGCCTCCGGCGTCCGGATCCGGGCGACCGGCGGGGACGCCGCCTCGGGCCTGCGCGCCCTCGGCATTGAGCTGGTCAACTGCGGCGAGCATCCCTACCAGCTCAACGGCTACCCGGTGCTGCACGTGTTCGACGAGGAACGCGAGCCGATCATGCTTCGGGTGGTCAACGGCGCCAAGGAGATCACCATGGGCTTCGACCAACCGCCCCGGAAGATCACCCTCGCTGCCGGTGAGCGGGCCACCGCCGTGGTGCTCTGGCGCAACCTGGTCACCGACTCGACAGTGGTGGCCACCAACGGCGCGTTTCTGACAGTGGCGCCTGCCGCCGGGCAGCCGGCCGAGGAGGTCGACCCGGACGGGCCGATCGACCTCGGCAACACCGGCCGGATCGGCGTCAGCGCCTGGAAGAAGGCCGACCCGTCCGCGCCGGTACCGACCCGGCCGGCCCCACCGCCGGCGCCGAGCGTGGTGCCGTCGTCGGTGAGCCCACCCGACAGCCGGTTGTGAGCCGCCCCGCTACGACGTGATGTCCTTTCGGGTGAACCGCCAGAACGCCAATCCCCAGAACAACGTCGCGTAGCTGATCGCCGAGATGCAGCCGCGCACCACGTCGTCGGTCTGCACCGGAGTCGACAGCAGCCCCAGCCAGGCGGTGCTGAAGTGGGTGGGCAGGAAGTCACGCAACGCGCCCAGGGCGGTGATCTGGTCCAGGATGCTCGACAGGATCCAGAGCAGCACCGCACCACCCACCGCGCCCAGCGCGGCGTCCGTGGTCACCGACAGCAGGAACGCCAGGCCGGCCACCACCAGCAGGACGATCGCCAGGTAACCCAGCACGGCCAGCAACCGGAGCAACCCCTCGGTGGGTTCCAGCTCGGCGGCGACGGTGCTGCGCAGCGGCGACCACCCGTAGCGCAGGGTGCCGGCCAGCAACGCGGTGCCGGCCAACAGCAGCAGGGCAAGTCCCGAGTACGCGAGCGCGACCACCAGCTTCACCGTCAGCAACCGCGCCCGGGGCACCGGGATCGCCAACAGATACCGCAGGCTGCCCCAGCTCGCCTCGCTGGCCACCGTGTCGCCGCAGAACAGCGCGACGACCACCACCAGCAGGAACGACGCCGACACAAAGATCGAGAACAGGGTGAAGTTGAGCCCACCCGTGGTGGCCAGGTCGACCAGGCTGGAGAACTCGTTGCGCCCGTTGTCGTCGTCGCCACCCGAGTTGAACTGGAACGCGATCAGGATGATCAGCGGCAGCAGCACCATGAACCCGAGCGCCAGCTGGGTCCGCCGTCGGGACGCCTGCCGGCGGAACTCCGCCTTGAACGGCATCGTGGCCGACGGCCGGTAGCCGCGTGCCTCACCTGCGTCGACAACTGCCATCACCGGTCACCGCTTCCCCGAGAGTTGTCGCCCACCAGGGCGAGGAACGCGTCCTCCAGGCGCCGCCGGGGCACCACCCGGTCCACCCCGATGCCGGCGCGTACCAGCTCGGCCACCACCTCGCTGCGGGCCGTGCCGTTGGTGTCGACCACCAACTGGCCGTCGCTCTCCGGCAACACCCGCACGCCGTGCAGCCGGTCCAGCACCGCCCGCGCCGCCACCGGGTCGGTGACGTCGAAGAGCACGCTCGGCGACTCGCCCACGATCTCCTCCACCGGTCCGGACGCCACGATCCGGCCCTTGTTCACCACCACCGCGTGGGTGCACGTCTGCTCCACCTCGGCCAGCAGATGGCTGGAGACCAGCACCGCCCGGCCGTCCGTGGCGTACCGCTGCAGCACCCGGCGCATCTCGGCGATCTGCGGCGGGTCGAGCCCGTCGGTCGGCTCGTCCAGCACCAGCAACTCGGGGAGGCCGAGCATGGCCTGGGCGATGGCCAGACGCTGACGCATCCCGTGGCTGTAGTTCTTGATCTTCCGGTGCACGGAGTCACCCAGCCCGGCGATCTCCAGCGCCGCGTCGAACTGGGCGTCCTCCCACGGCCGCCCGGTGGCCCGCCAGTACGCCTTCAGGTTGTCCAGGCCGGACAGGTGCGGCAGGAAGCCCGGCCCCTCCACCAGCGCCCCGATCCGGGACAGCACCGGCGAGCCGGGCACCAACCGCCGACCGAAGACGTAGATCTCCCCGGCGGTCGGCTGGGTCAGCCCCATCAGCACCCGCAGGGTGGTGGTCTTGCCGGCACCGTTCGGCCCGAGCAGACCCACCACCTGACCCGGGTGCACCTCGAAGTCCACGTTCGACACCGCGACGAAGCCGTCCGCGTACTCCTTGCGCAGTGCGCGCACGGCCAGCGGGGTGTCCGCGTACTCCGGATGCACGGAGCGGTCCTGGCGGCGGTGCCGGCGGCGGACCACCGCGACGACCACGACGAGCCCGATCACGATGGCGGCGAGCAGGCCGGCGAGCACCCAACGCCAGACCGTGGCCGCGGTGGGGATCGGCTCGCCGGCGACAGTGGGCAGGCTGACGGGGCCGTCCGCGGCCACCGTGTAGACGGTGGGTTCGGCGGGGGTGGTGTACGCCTGGTCGGAGCTGGCCACCACCAGCCGCAGCCGATGCCCGGCCTCCACCCGGCGGACGATCGCGGGCAGCGTGACGGTGACCGGGCGGGCGTCCTGCGCCCGCTGCGGCAGGCCGGTCAGCCGGATCGGGGCGACCAGGCCGTTCGGCAGGGTGGCCGCGCCGTCCTTGTCCACGTCGTAGAGCTTCACGAAGAGCACCGCCTCGCCGGTGGGCGACGCCGCCCGCACCGTGACGGTGGGCGCACCGGCCACGTCGACCGCCTCGGTCAGCGGGGCCGACTCGAACCGGGCGTGCTGGCCGGGCACGTCGCTGGCCACCCCGTCCAGCAGCGAGGTGAGCCCGCCCGCGAACGGGATCGAGGAGATGGCGGCCGGGTTGCCGTTCGGCGGGTTCGCGATCGGCTGCGCCGGGCCGGTGACAGTCACCTCCCGGCGGTCGGTGCCGGCCAGGCCCGGGTAGTCGGCGCGGCGGAAACCGGTGGCGACGAGGCCCCGGTCGAGCGCGTCGAAGCCGGCGATCCGCGACCAGGTGAAGTCGTCGCCGGGCGCGTCGCCCTCGCCCTTGACGTAGTGGTCGAGCCACTGGACGGTCAGGAACTTCACCCGGTCCGAGTCCGAGCGGGGGCCGGCTCCGCCATCGTGGCCGCCGGTGAACCAGGCGACCCGGACCGGGGTGCCGGCGGCGGCGATGCCCTTCGCGTTCGCGTCGGCCTCGCCGAGCGGGAAGAGCGTGTCCGACTCGCCCTGCACCAGCAGGGTGGGGGCCTTGATCCGGTCCAGCACGCCGGCCGGGCTGGAGCGGCGCAGCAGCTCCACGGCGGCCTGGTCGGCCTGACCGGTGGTGGCGATCCGCAGGTACGCGGCGCACACGTCGGCGGCGAACCGACCGCAGGACGGGTCGGCGGCACCGGTTGGGGCACCACCGGGGGCGGTACCCGGGCCGGCACCCGGCCCGGGGCTGGGCGGGCCGGCCGACTCCGGTGCGCCCTGCGGCGCGGCGGCGGTCCCGCCGGAGAGCCCCGCCGGGCCGGAGCCCACGTTGCCGCCCCCGCCGAAGAAGAGACCGGCCCAACCCTTCTTGAACACGCCCTCGGTCGGCGCCCCGCCGGTGCTCTCCGGCAGGAACGCCCGGGACAGGTCGTTCCAGGTGATCATGGGGACGATCGCGTCGACCCGCCGGTCCTGGGCGGCCAGCAGCAACGCCAAACCGCCGCCGTACGAGCCGCCGACCACACCGACCTTCGGGTCGCCGGCGGCGTCGGTGCGCACCTCCGGCCGAGCGGCCAGCCAGTCCAGCAGTCGCTCGGCGTCGCGGACCTCGTAGTCGGGGCTGTCCAGGTGGATCTCGCCGCCGCTCCTACCGAACCCGCGCGCGGTCCAGGTGAGCACCGCGTAGCCGCGGCCGGCGAACTCCTCCGCGTCGGAGCGCACCGACTCCTTGGTGCCGCCGAACCCGTGCGCCAACAGCACCGCCGGCACCTTCCGGGCGGATGAGGCGTCGGCGGGCAGGTAGAGAGTGGTGTCCAGGTCCACCGGCTCGCCGCCGGACGGTCCGGAGCGGACGGTGAGCATCGCGCTCTCGGCGCGTACGCCCGACCCTTGTGGCCACACCGCCCAGGTCACGGCGGCGGCCAACAGTACGACGACCACCGCGGCGGCGGTCGCGCGGCGACGGGTGGGCAGGGCACGCCGGAACCACGCGGCCGGCGACGGCGATGTCATGCGGCACACGGTACGGCGCGGAGGCTGAGCGTTGGCTGAGATCCGCCGTACGTCTGTCCGGTTGCCCCGATCGGTGCCGGGTGGGGGTGCGAGCGCGCAACGTCCGACGCGGCACAGCGAGTTGAGTTCGGATTTCGTGAATTCCGATCTTCCGCGGATATCCACCTCGATCCCTCCATGTCACACACACAGCTGACACAGAGCGTGCTGGCAACGCGGACAAATGGTGACATGACTCGAACTGACGCGAACCTGACTCGTTCAGTCGGGTCTGACCAGTCGGGGGTTCGATTAGTTTTCCGGTCCGGTGGACGGGACTTGTCGGGCTAGCCCGACGCCGCCCCGATTCGCGCCCACGCCGGAGGAGACACACATGACAGTCCCCGCGCCGCGGGCCCGTCGACGGCCGTCCATGCTGGGCCGACTGTTGCCCCTGCTGCTCATCGGAGCACTGTTGGCACCGTTGGGCCTGCTCGCCACCTCGAACTGGGGGCGGATCACCGACGATCGGGACTTCGCCGCCCGGGAACGGCTCGGCGTGCAGTACCTCACCGCGCTGGCGGCGGTCACCGACGCCCTCGTGGAGGCCCAGTCCAACGCGGTCAACGGCCGCCCCGCGGCACGCGAGGCGTTGGACAACGCGGTCGAGGAGGCGGCCGCGGTGGACGCCCGGATCGGCGGGGAACTGCTCAGCCAGGAACGCTGGGCCGGCGTACGGGCCAAGCTGGAGGCGTTGCGCGGCCGCAGCGCCACCGACCCGGAGGCCGCCTACACCGCCTACGGCGAGGTCGCCGACCTGCTGCTGGCCCTGCACCGGAAGGTCCGGGACAGCTCCGGGCTGGTCCGCGACCCCGAGGCGGACTCGTTCTTCCTCCAGGACAGCGCCGGCGAGGAGCTGCCCGAGGCGGTGGTCGCCGCCGGTCGGCTCGCCGACCTCGGCGTGCTGGTCTCCCGCCGGCCGGCCGCCCAGCAGCCGCGCGGCCTGATGGAGCTCAGCGGCGTCCGGGTGTCCGCCCTGACACCCGCCACCGACGTCGTCGACAACCTGCGCTCGGCCGTGGACGGCTCGGAGAGCACCGACCTCGGCGCCAACGTGCTCACCCCGTTGGACACCTACCAGCGGTCGGTGGAGGCGCTTGCCGGGTACTCCCTGCCGGACAAGGACAGCGGCGTGGTCAGCCCGGGTCAGTTGAGTGCCGCCGCGCTCAACTCGCACCGCTCGGCCCGCCAACTTCAGCCGGTCATCCTCACCGAGCTGGACGCCCTGCTGGTCGAGCGCATCGACCGGCTCAACCGGGACCGCTGGCTGACCGCCGCTGCGGCGGTCGTCGCCGCGCTGTTGCTGGGCTGGCTCGCCGCGTTGCAGGTCGCCGCCGGCCGCCGGGCCCGGCGTCGGGCCGCCCTGGCCGCGACCCACGCCGAAGGCGCCGACACCCCGCCGCACCGCGACCCCTGGCAACCGCTTGCCGACGAGTCGCGGGCGCTGCAACCGGTCGGCGCGGCCCGTGATCCGGAGAGCACACAGTGGGGGGCGTTCGATGCTCAGTAGGCTCCGGATCCGCGGCAAGCTCGCACTGCTCGTGGTGATTCCGCTGCTCAGCATGGTCGGCCTGGCCGTGCCGGTGATGCTCGACCGGGTCGCCGCGGCACAGCGGGCCGGCGACACCGCCGAACGGGTCCGGCTCGCCAGCCGGGTCGGCAGCCTGGTCCAGGATCTCCAGCAGGAACGCATCCTCTCCGTCGGCCTCCTGCTCGGCCGGGTCGAACGCAGCGAGCTGATCCGTAAGTCCGCCGACGTGGACGACCGGGTGGCCGACCTCCGGGCGGCGCGGAGCGACGCGCTGACCGACGAGGTCGACAGCGCCCTCGACCGGGTGTCCAGCCTCATCGACCTGCGGACCGCCGTCCTGGCCGGGGCCGCCAACCCCGGTCAGGTGATGGACACGTTCGGCCCGGTCAACAAGGGCATCATCGAGTCACTGCGGCTGGTGTTCGGGGTGGACACCGACACGTTGCCGGGCCGGCAGGTGCTCGCCCTCGACGGGCTGCTGCGCGCCGACGAGGGGCTGGGTGCCTGCGCCACCCTGAGCCTGCTGGTCAAGGCGATCGGCACCCCGGACACCACCGCCGGGTACGTGGCGTGCATCGCCGCGCTCCAGGTCGACAACTCGCGTTTCCGCAGCCTGATCACGCCCGAGCAGCTCACGGTGTCCCAGCTCAACGACGCCGCAGTGGCCGCGCGTACCAGCCCCGACTTCCTGGTCAGAAGTGCCCGGGATCCGGCCGCCGCGGTTCGCGACGTGCCGATGGAGGCGCTCTTCCCGGCCGTCCGCACGATGATCCGGCTCGGTCAGTTCGTCGAGAAGAAGCTGGTCGCTGACGTGCTCGCCGAGGTGACCGCCGAGCAGCGGCGGGCGCTGACCGCCGCCTACCTGGTCGGTGCCCTGGCGGCGTTGATCCTCACGCTGGTGGTGCTGCTCAGCGTGGCGGTGGCGCGGACGGTGGCCCGACCGCTGACCCGACTCACCCGCTCGGCCGACCGGGTCGCCCGGGTCGCCGAGGAGGAGCTGGTCCGGGTCACCGACGACGAGACGGAGAAACATCAGTCGGTCCGGCTGGAGCCGGTGGACATCCGCGCCAACGACGAGATCGGCGACCTGGCGCGGGCCTTCGACCGGGTGCAGAACACCGCGGCGCAGCTGGTCGAGCGGCAGGTCGCCGGCCGACGCAACGTGGCGCAGATGTTCGGCCACGTGGGGAGGCGTACCCAGAACCTGGTGGGTCGGCAGATCGCGCTGATCGACCGGCTGGAGCAGCAGGAGGCCGACCCCGGCCGCCTGGAGCACCTGTACCGACTCGACCACATCTCCAGCCGGTTGCGGCGCAACGCCGGCAGCCTCGTGGTGCTCTCCGGCTCGGCCGGGGCCGACGCGCACACCGCGCCGGTGCCGCTGGCCGACGTGGTCCGGTTGGCGCTCGGCGAGATCGAGGACTACACCCGGGTGGATGTGCAGGTGCCGGCGGGCGTCTCGGCCGCGCCGGCAGTGGTCGGTGACCTCGTCCTGGCGCTGGCCGAGCTGATGGAGAACGCCACCGTCTTCTCCCCGCCGCACACCCGGGTGCTGGTCAGCGCCGAGACGTCCGGCCTCGGTGCGCGGCTCACAGTGGTGGACCACGGCATCGGCATGAGCGAGCAACGGCTGGCTGAGGAGAACGCCCGGTTCACCCGCCGGGAGCGGCTCGACCTGGCCCCGACCGAGGTGCTCGGCCTCTTCGTGGTGGGCCGGTTGGCCCGTCGGCACGGCTGGCAGGTCGCCCTGGCCGCCACGGGCGGCGGTGGGGTGACAGCACAGCTGGAGATCCCGTCGGCGTCGCTGGTGCTGCGCCGCGCCGACCGTGCCGGGGCCGCCGTGGCCCGCGCCGCGGTGCCGAATCGGGATCGGCGTACCACTGCGACCCGCGATCCCGAGAAGCCCCGCACGGCGGCCGTCGCCGTACCGGCCCGTTTCGACTCGGACCTGCTCAGTCGTGCCACCCGCAGCCTGGACGCCGGCCCGTCCTGGAACGCGTTCGGTCGGGGCCAGCCGGAGGAGACCGTTGCCGAACCCCAGAGCCCGGAGCAGGCGGACAAGCCGGCCACGCCACGGGTACGGCAGCGGGTGCCGGGGGCCACTCTGCACACCACCGCCGGGACGACCCGGCCGGTGGACGCCACCGGGGCGGACCCGGCCGCCGCCCGCGCGCTGGTCGAGGCCTTCCAAGCCGGTGTACGCCGTGCCGAACTGCACGGGGCACCTGCCCCCGACGGTGCGTCGGCGCGGACGACCAGCGACCCGTCGGCCCGGGCCGGGGCGGCCGTGGTGGACCCGGACACGACAGCGGACCTGCCCAGCACACCGGGAGGCGCCGGCCCCACGGTGCCCGGCGGTGACGGTTCGACAGATGCCGCCGCGGGGCGGCCCCGGTTGAGCCGACGGGTGCCGGGGGCGAACCTCACGGCCGTCCCGGCCTGCCAACCGCCCAGTACCCACCTCGGCGACCCGGCCGAGGTCCGCGACCTCATCAGCGAGTTCGAGGCGGGCGTCGCCCGCGCTCTCCGCGAAGTCAGCCCCGACCACCGGAACGAAGAAGGATCATCACGGTGACCAGCCCCTTCCTGCACGAAAACGTCGACCAGACCCAACCCAGCGCCAGTGGGGACCTCAGCCCGGAGGCCCGGACGTTCAACTGGCTGCTGGACTCCTTCACCTCCAGCACCGCCGGGGTCCTGGAGGCGATCGCGGTCTCCTCGGACGGTCTGCTGATGGCCATGTCGGCGATCAAGGACCGGTCCAACGCGGAACGGCTGGCCGCCGTCGTGTCCGGGATGACCAGCCTCGCCGGTGGGGCCGCCAGTTGGTACGCGCTCGGCGGCTTGAACCGGGTGATCGTCGACATGGCCGACGGCTATCTGTTGATCAGCGCGATCAGCAGCGGTTCCGTGCTCGGGGTGGTCGCCGACCGGTCGGCGAACCTGGGCACCGTCGCGTACGAGATGACGCTCTTCGCCGGGCGGGCCGGTGGCGCCCTGACCCCGCGACTGATCGTCGAGTTGAAGAACGCCGTTCAGCAGTGACCCCCGACGTCGCCGGCGAGGATCCGGATCCGGAACCCAGGGTTCGGATCCGCCCGTACCTGCGCACGCCACCATCGCTCGGCGACGGCGCGGCGGCGACACCGGGGCGGCCGGAGCCGGCCGGGGACCAGCCGGCCGGTCCCCGGCCGTTCGTGCTCACCGCCGGGCGGGTGGCGGGTGCCGACCCGGCGATCGGGCTGGAGACCCAGGTGACCATTCGCATGGACAGCCCCGGGTGGGGCGGCCCGACCGGGGCCCTGCTGGCACCGGAACTTCAGACGATCATCGCGTTGTGCGTCGAGCCGATCTCGGTGGCCGAGATCTCGGCCCGCGCCCGACTGCACTTCGGCGTGGTCCGGGTCCTGGTCGGCGACCTGCGCGCCGCCGGGCACCTGGACGTGCACGTCACCGACACCGACGACGCTGTCGACCCCGATCTCATCCTGCGAGTGATTGATGGACTCCGTGCGATCTCCTGAATGGCCGGCCGCCCCGCTCGGCGGGGTCGCCGCGAACAGCGCCACCGCGCGTTACGGCATGTCTTCGGGCACCGGGCCGATAGTCGGTCGGGCCGGGCCACCGCCGACCGCACCGCCGCCGTACCGGCCCTCCTCGGAGCAGGGGTCGGTGCCGCCTCCGGTCGGTAGGCCGGCCGCACCGCCGATCCCGGTCAAGATCCTGATCGCCGGCGGGTTCGGGGTGGGTAAGACCACCACCGTGGGGGCCATCTCGGAGATCGCGCCGCTGACCACCGAGGCCGAGATGACGAGCGCCGGGATCGGCGTGGACGACCCGGGTGTCCGGTCCACCAAGACCACCACCACGGTGGCGATGGACTTCGGCTGCGTGACGATCGACCGCAGCCTGAAGCTCTACCTGTTCGGCACGCCGGGGCAGACCCGGTTCGGTTTCATGTGGGACGACCTGGCGCGGGGAGCACTCGGCGCGCTGGTGGTGGTGGACAGCGCACGGCTGGACGACTGTTACCCCGCCATCGACTTCTTCGAGCGGGCCGGGCTGCCGTTCGTCGTCGGGGTCAACGCCTTCGACGGGCGGCTGGCCCTGGAGCTGGGTGAGATCCGTTGGGCGTTGGCCATCGGCGATCATGTACCTCTGGTGCAGTTCGATGCCCGCGACCGACTCTCGGTGCGGGACGCCCTCCTGGTCGTCCTGGACCGCGCGCTGGACCGTGCTACCCGGGAGAGGAAGGCCTGAGCTGGTCAGCTCCGGCCGTGGCGGGAAGAGGTGATCTGGTGAGGGGCGACCTGGACGAGACGCTGGCCCGGCTGGCCCGACGTGAGGAGGCGTCGCGCCGTCGGGCCGCCGACCGTGACGACACCACCGCACCGTCGAGCCCGCCCGGCAGCGGCACCCGCAACACCTCGGGCCGGCACGACCCGCGGCACGCGGGGGTGGAGGCCCCGAGCGACGTGGCCGGATGGGGACCGGTCGAGGAGGTGGCCGAGGCGGTCCGTCAGGTCGTCGGGGCCCACCCCGGGCTGGCGGTCACAGTGCAGGTGGAGCACGGCGGGCGGGCGTACCCGATGCGGGTCTCCTGGAACGGGCCCGCGGTCACGGTCGGACCGGTCCCCGCACCGACCCCGGTGGAACCCCCGCCGGCCTGGCCGCTCTCCGGGCGGACGGTGCCCGCCTGGGCGCCCGGCCCGGACGGGTTGAGCCCGGACCCTGCGGCCCGGTTGGCCGAGCTGATCCGGCGCGATCCGACGCTGCTGGACGAGCTGGATCCGCGGCGCTGACCGACGGGGTTGGCCGCGGGCGGCTACGGTCGGGCGGTGGCGCAACCCGACCTGACCCTGACGGCGAGCCTGCGACCGGCGGCGCTGGACGCCCGACGGGGCATCGTGCGGCTGCACCCGGAGGCGCTGACCGCGCTGGGGCTGCGCCCCGGCGACCCGGTCCGCCTCGCCGGCCGCCGGGAGACGGCCGGCATCGCGGCGGCTGCCGGGCCGGGCGCGAGCAGCGCTCTGCTGTACGCCGACGACCTGACGTTGGGCAACCTGGGTCTGCGCGACGGCGGTCAGGTGCGGGTGAGCCCGGTGCCGTTGGTCCCGGCGAGCCGGGTCGTCCTGGCCGGGCCGGCGGGGGTGGTCGCGGCGGTCAGCCCGGAGATGCTCCGGCTCGCGCTGCTGGGCAAGGTGCTCACCGTCGGGGACGACGTGTCGCTGCTGCCGCAGGACGTGCTGCCGGACGCCTCGGTCCGCAGCCTGGTCGAGGCGGCGCGGCACAGCCTCGCCAACACCGTGGGCTTCGCCTGGACCAGCACCCTGCTCACCGTGGTCGCTGTCGAGCCGGCGGCCGGCGCGCTGGTCACCATGGGCACGTCCGTCGGTTGGCAGCACGGCGCGAGCACCCACGGCGGGCCTGCTCCGGGCGGCGCGGCGCCGGCCCGGCCGGGTGCGAGCGCCGACGCCGTTGCGCCGGACGACGCACCGGACGTGGACGAGTTGCCCGGGCTGCGGGCCCAGGCCGAGGAGCTGACCGAGCTGCTGGACCTCGGCTTCCACCACCGGGAGGTGTTGGGCCGCCTCGGCACCACCGTCTCGCTGGGGGTGCTGCTGGTCGGTCCGGCGGGTTCCGGGAAGGCGGCGCTGGTCCGCGCCGTGGCCGCCCGGGTCGGTGCCCGCGTGCACCCGCTCTGGGCCCCGGAGGTGGCGGCGCTGGCCAGTCAGGCCGCCGCCGAGCGGTTGCGGGACGCGGCGACGGCGGCCCGAGCCGGCGGCCCGGCGGTGCTGCTGGTCACCGACGTCGAGGCGCTCGCACCCGCTGACGATCCCGGCCCGGTGGCGACGGTGTTCCGTCAGGTGCTCGCCGAGAGTGTCCGCGCGGGCGTCGCAGTGGTCTGCACCAGCAGCCGACCGGAGGCGGTCGACCCGGTACTGCGCGCGCCCGACCTGCTGTCGCTGCGGATCAGCGTCCCGCTTCCGGATCAGGCGCTGCGCCGCGAACAGCTCACCGTGCTGACCCGGCAGGTGCCGTTGGCCGACGACGTCCGGCTGGACGACGTGGCCGCGCGTACCCCCGGGTTCGTCGCGGCGGACCTGGCCGCACTGGTCCGGGAGGCCGGGGTACGCGCGGCGCTGCGGCAGAAGTCCGCCGAGACGCCGACGGTGTCGATGGCGGACTTCACCGCCGCCCGGGAGGTGGTGCGGCCGACCACGATGGCGTCCTCCACCCTGGATCTGGCGTCGGTGACCCTGGACGACGTGGGTGGGCTGGAGGAGGTCAAGCAGACCCTGACCGAATCGGTGCTCTGGCCGCTCACCTACCCGGACACCTTCGCCCGGCTCGGCGTGCAGCCGCCGCGCGGTGTGCTGCTCTACGGGCCGCCGGGCTGCGGCAAGACCTACCTGGTCACCGCGCTGGCCGGGTCGGGGCGGGCCAACGTGCTGTCGGTCAAGGGCGCCGAACTGCTCTCCAAGTGGGTCGGCGAGAGCGAACGCGCGGTCCGGGAGCTGTTCCGTCGAGCCCGGGAGGCAGCTCCCACCCTGATCTTCCTGGACGAGGTGGACGCGCTGGCCCCGGTACGCGGTCAGGCCACCGACGGCGGCACCACCGACCGGGTGGTCGCCGCCCTGCTCACCGAGTTGGACGGGATCGAGACGCTGCGCAACGTGGTGGTGGTCGGCGCGACGAACCGGCCGGACCTGGTCGACCCGGCGCTGCTGCGGCCGGGCCGGTTGGAACGGTTGGTCTACGTGCCACCGCCCGACGGGCCGGCCCGGGCGGAGATCCTGCGGGCCGCGTCCCGGCAGGTGCCGCTGGCACCGGACGTCGACCTGGCCGCCCTGGGCGACGAGCTGACCGGTTTCTCGGCAGCGGACTGCGCGGCGCTGGTCCGCGAGGCGGCGTTGGCCGCGATGCGCGAGTCGCTCGCCGCTGCCACCGTCACGGCCGAGCACGTGTCGGCGGCCCGGTCCCGGGTACGCCCGTCGCTGGACCCGGCCCAGGTGGCCTGGCTGGCCGCGTACGCCGCCAACCGGGAGTGATCAGACCAGCACAACCTTTTGTCGCGCCCCGAACGTTCCTAGTACGTCACATTCCTCAGTGGAGTCATCCACTGCGACGTCAGGTGGTGTTCGGTGCGCAAGCGGCTCTCTCTTCTCCTCGTCCCCCTCGTGGCGGCGGCGACGCTGGTCTCGGTCGGCGCACCGGCGACGGCTCATCCGGCGAAGCCGTTCCCGGCCCGGATCGCGCTGCCGGACGGGTTCACCCCGGAAGGGTTGACGATCGGCCGGGGCACCACCGTCTACGTGGGTTCCGTCCTGGATGGTGCCGTCTGGCGGGGTGACTTACGCACCGGACGCGGCTCGGTGCTGATCCCCGGCACCCCGGGCACCGCCAAGGCGGGCATCAAGCTCGACGCGAAGGGGCGGCTCTGGAGCGCCGACTTCTTCGGCGGTGGGGCCAGCGTGTACGACCCGGGCAGCGGCGCCCGGCTGGCCCACTACCAGTTCACCACCGACGCCAACACCCTGGTCAACGACATGGTGATCACCGAGCGGGCGATCTACTTCACCGACTCCGTCCGCCCGGTGCTGTACGTGGTGCCGCTGGGCCCCGGTGGTCGACTGCCGGCCCCGGACGCGTTCCGGGTGCTGCCACTCACCGGTCCGGGCGCGACGCCGGACGCGTTCAACAACGGGATCGTGGCACTGCCGAACGGGGACCTGCTGGTCGCGCAGATGCTGACCGGGCAGCTGGTCCGCGTCGACCCGCGTACCGGCGGCAGCGCCCTGTTCGACCTGGGCGGCTACTCGGTGGACCGGGCCGACGGGCTGGTGCTGCGCGGACGCACCCTGCACGTGATCCGCAACCTGTCCAACGTCGTCGCGGTGGTCCGGCTGAACGCCGGGTACACCTCCGGGGTGGTGCAGCGGGAGATTACCGGCCCGCAGCTGCGGTCCCCGGCCACCGGCGACCTGCTCGGCTCGGCGTTGTACGTGGTGAACGGCCGCTTCGACGTGGAGTCGACGCCGAGCACCGACTACGACATCGTCCGGCTGCCGGCCTGAGCCGGGGCGGCCGGCGGCGGCCCTGCGGTCACCGCCGGCCCATCGGCTGCTCAGAAGGTGGGCGGCGTCGAGTCGAGGCAGATCTGGGCGCGGATCTTGCCGTCGTCCTCGTGCAGTTTCGCGCCGCACTTCTCCAGGACGGCGACCGCACCGATGTTGTCCGGGGTGGTCTCAGCGACCACCACCCGCATGCCGGCCCGAGCGGCGGCGTTCAGCAACTCCCGCAGGGCTGCCGCACCGATCCCCTGCCCTCGTGCCGAGCGGCCGAGCCACATCCCGGTCTCCACAGTGCCGGGCTCGTCACAGCGCGTCATCCGCACCATGCCCATCACCTCGCCGCCGACGAGGATGGCGTACATCTGCGAACGGGTCGGGCCGTCCAGTCCGCCGAAGCTGGCTCGGTGGAACTCGCGGAACGCCTCGCGACGGGCGAGTGACCAGCCTGCCGGTGCCTCAACAGGGGGCATGACGTCGCCGGGCTCCGCCTCGGCCGCCGCTACGGAGAGCAACGGCTCCAGGTTTCGCTCGTCCACCGGCTCCAGCCGGACCGCACCCGCCACGTGCCGCAGTCTGCCGCCCTCATCGGCCGAAGTCCACCCCATTGGCCATCCACTGGCGGTCCGGACAGCGGTACCGGCCGGTCGGGCGGTATGGGTGTTCCGCATCACGCTCTGTTGTCACCCGACCGGGTGTCTAACGCGCGAACCGCCTACCCGAACTCGCAGAACACCACCGACGCGTCGTCGGTGGACTTGTGCCGGCGCAGTCGGTCGGGGTGGTCGCGCTCGGCGTCCCGCACCCTGTCGATCAACGCGCCCGGACCGTCGACGCTCAGCAGGTCCAGCAGACCGGCCCAGTCGGTCAGACCGAACTGCTCCACCGCGCTGGACGCGCCGTCGCTGAGCAACGCCGCCCGCCGCAGCGCCCCCGGACCGTACCGGGGTGCGGTCCCGGTCACCGCATGGAAGGCCGCGTCCGGGTCGGCGGCGGCCACCCAGTAGCCGTGAGTGCGGTTCATCCGCTCCCGCTGGACGCTCACCGCGTGCCGGAACCGGGTGACCGGGTCCGCCGCGCCGCCCGGCACGATCGCCACGGTCTCCCGCAGCTCCGTCATCGCCGCGTCCAGCCGGTTGTCGGTGACCACGCTGACCCGCCCGCCCGCGTCGAGGACCAGCGGGCTGTCGCAGAGCACCAGATAGTCGACCTGGTCGCCGCAGTCCCGCAGGAGGCACACCGTGCTGGACGGGGTGCCCGGATGGTCGAGGTCGCACTGACCGCCGTGGTCGGCGCGCACCGCGAGGATGGCAGCGGCCAGGTTGCTGGTCAGCCGGGCCGCCGGGCGTACCGCCTCGGCGACGCCGATCCGGGCGGCCAGGTGCCGGACGTACCACTCGGGCCCGTGCACGCAGCCGGTGTCGAAGCCGTCCGGCACCGTCGCGCCGTCCAGGACACCGACCAGCGGGCCGAACCGGAAGACCAGATCCTCGTTGACCGGCCGGCCCGGGGCCGGCGCGGACGCGGAGCGTACCCGCATCATCGACGCCGGCCCCGGCACGCCGACCGGGTCAGCGCTGTCGAAGGTCGTCGACGGCCGCATGCGTCTCTCCCTGCACCCGACCGGCGGCCGAGCGGCCCTGGTCGCGGACCGCGGACACGCCCTGCTGGGCGCTGGACCGCACCGACTGCGCCGCCTGCTGCGCAGGCTCCCGGAGGTTGTCCTGCATCTGGTGGCCGACCTGGCTCGCCTGCTCACGCAGCTGATCGGAATGTTCACTCACCATGGTCCGCGCTCGTCCGGCGAGTTGCCGCTCACGCCCGCTCGGCGGGATCAACGAGGCGGCCAGCAGACCGACTCCGAAGGCGACCAGGCCGGCTGCCATCGGGTTGCCCTGAGCCTGCTCGCGGGAGTGCTGCCCGAGTGAACGGGTTTCGTCGCGTACCGAGCCGGCCGCGTGCGACATCCGCTGGCTGGCCTCCTGCCCGAAGTGGTTCGAGCTGCCCATCATCTTCTCCTTCGCTCGGGTGAACGCCCCGCGGGCCTGCCCGACGCGGTCACCGGCGATCCGACGCGGGTTGACCTTGTCGGTCAGCGCGTCGACGTCACTGCTCAACTCGTTGCGGGTGGTCTCGATCTCCCGCCGGATCCGATCCGGATCAGTGGACATGATCTGTTCCTCCCGACTCGTTCACCGGCCCCGCAGGGCGTCCGGCAACTCCCGGGCAGTCTGCTTCGTTCGGGGCAGAACCGCACGTGCCCGCTTCAGCTGGGTCCGGGCGTTGATGAAGAGGCCACCGGCAACGGCGGCCCAGAGCACCGCGACGATCAGCGCCGCCCACCCCTGGTCCATCGTGTTGGACAGCCCCCACCAGAGGGCGTACGACACGAAGAGCACCGCCAGGAACCCGGCCAGTCCGGCGCCGCCGAACATCCCGCCGGCCTTGCCTGCCTGGGCGGCCTCCTCGCGCAGCTCGGCCTTGGCCAGCTCGATCTCCTTGCGCACCAGGGTGGACATGTCCCGGGTCACGTCGCCGATCAGCTCGCCGACCGACGCCTGGGTTCGTTCCTTCTCCGGGGCGCTCACAGTGCCACCCCGCCGGGCAGGTCCCGTGCCGGTTGACCGGCCGGCGAGACGTTCTGCGCCCGGGCCGTCCCCACGTACGGCTGCTGACCGGCGTCCATCGGTGCGCCCTGCGCTGGTGACGGAGCACCGGACGCGCCGCCGCCCTGACCGTTGGCCGAGGTCGGCGCGGTCAGGCCACGGGTGAGCCGCCCGACGAGCAGCCCGGCCACCGCCGCGCCCGCGAGGAACGTCGCCGGATGGCGCCGCGCGTACGTGCGGACCTCGTCGAGCACCTCGCCGGGCTGGCGCTCGTCGAGCCAGCCGGCGGCCTGCTGGGCGGCGTCGGCGGCCCTGCGCACCACCTGACCGGCCAGCCCGGAATCGCCGTCCCGTTCGGCCATCGAACTGAGGTTCTGGCCCAGGTCGCGCAGTCCCGCAGCGGCCCGCCGCTGCTGTGTCTGCGCCTGATCCCGAAGCTGCCCAGTGGCCTCCCCGGTCAACTGCTGGGCCTGTCGCCGCGCCTCTGCGGCCACCTGCCCGCCCTGCGCAGCGGCGGTGTGGGCGACCTGACCCCCGGCCTGCGCGGCCTGCTGGCCGACCCGCGAGGCCTCCTGTCGCGCCTGCTGTCCGGTACCGCTCTGGTTCGTTGCCGTCATACCCCGCTCCCTTCCTGGGCCCGAGGTCGCGTGCGACCCCCGGAACGCCTCCCGCCTACCCGCCAGGTCAGGCGGCATGCGGCTGGGCCGACCGCCGGACGGCGGGCCGCCAACGGCAGGGCCCACGGCCGCCGCCGGCGATCTTGCACTTTGAGTCGCGACAAAGGCGTGCAGAAGGCGCGAAACGGCCGCAGAAAGTGCAAGATCGCGGGGCGTTCGGTCAGCGGCGACGGTTGCGGGCGCGCGACGAGCGCAGCCGGCGGAGTCGGCTGATCAGCACGGGGTCGGCGGCGAGGGCGGCGGGATTGTCCAGCAGACCGTTGAGCAGTTGGTAGTAGCGGGTCGACGAGAGCCCGAAGGTGTCCCGGACGGCCTGCTCCTTGGCGCCGGCGTGCCGCCACCACTGCTGCTCGAAGGCGAGGATGGCCCGCTCCCGCCCGGTCAACGCCGCCGCCGGGTCGACGGGCTGGACGTCCACCGGTTCGGCCGGCAACGCCGGATCGTCAGCGGTCTCGACCGGCTCGACCGGCAGCGCCGGTTCGTCGGCGGTCTCGATCGCAGGAGCGGGCCGGGGAGTCGGAACGGTCTGGCCGACGCCACCCGGACGAGCGTCGGTGGACGGCTCCGGGGTGGTGGCGTCGGCGGACATTCGCTCAGCCTAGCCAGCCTGGGCCCGGGTCGCAGCAGCCGGCGCGGCGGTGCCGCACGCCCGACGGCCCCCGGCGCGCGCCGGGGGCCGTCGGGGGCCGAACGTCAGGAGATGTCGCGGCGGCGCATCGCCCAGAGCGCCGCCCCGAGGATCACCACCACTCCGACCGAGAGCAGCACGGAGGACTGCTGCCAGGTGATGTCCATCGTGGCCGGCTTGCACTCCCCGTAGTAGGTCGCGTTGCAGGCGTTCCAGTCCTCCAACGTGATCTTCTTGGTCATCCAGGCCAGCGCGTAGGTGGGCAGCAGCCAGGCCTCGGCGAAGCGCACTCCCGCCATGTCCAGCAGGATGCCCAGGCCGAACTGGCCGACCACCATCACCGCCACCACGCCACCGAGGGCCATCGCGGTGTGCCGACCCAGCGAGGCGAGGGCGAACCCGATGGTGGTGAACACCACCACCAGCGCGACGCCGCGTACGCCGGTCAGCACGAACGACTGCCAGACCCCCGAGGTCATCTTCTCGGTGCTGCCCCGGAACGTGGCGACCGCCCAGAACCCGGCGAACCACAGCACCGCGGCCGGAAGCGTCACCGCCAGGATGCCGGTGAGCAGCGCGGCCAGCTTGGTGAGCAGTACGGTGAGCCGCTTCGGCCGCCAGAGCAGCAGGTTCATCATGCCGCCGGTGCTCCACTCGGCGCCGACGAAGGACGCGCCGATGACGAACCCGACCAGGGCGAGGATCGCCGCGAACGGGATCAGCGTCTCGTCGAACGTCTCCTTGAAGTTGAACGTCGAGGGCAGGAACCACTTCGCCTCGATCTGGTCCCGAGGCGGCGGCGCGATCATCGAGCAGTCGTCCGGGTAGCGGCCGTCGCTCGCAGTGCCGGCCGCCTTGGCCTGCTCGCAGGCCGCGCGCTCCTGCTCGCTCCAGCGCACCTGCTCCTGGTACTGCTGGTCGGCCTGACGCTCGGCCCGGGCGAGCTGACCGGCGTCGATCTTCTGGTTGGTGAGGAACACCCCGACCACCACCGCGGCCAGCACCACCAGGCCGAGCAGCGTCATGTAACGGGTGAAGCGCCGCTTGCTGAGCCGGCGCAGTTCGGTACGAAAGAGGCTCACGCGCCCCACCCTCCCCCGGCGGGACCGGGCTGAGCCGTCCCGCCGACCTTCATGGACTCGTCGACCTGCCGGTGCTGGCCGGGGACCGGCGCGGTGGCGGTCAGTTCGAGGAAGACGCTCTCCAGGTCGACGGCGATCGGCGCCAACTCGCTGACGTAGAGGTTCTTCTCGGCGAGCAGCCGGGTCACCGACGCCGGCTTGTCGACGCCGGCCAGCATGAGGTGGTCGGGGTGACCGGTGACCCGGATCCCCGCCTGGGTGAGCACGTCGGTGGCGACCGGCAGGTCGCTGACCGCTTCCAGCCGGATCCGCACCGCACCGGACGAGTGCTGCGCGAGCACCTCGTCGACAGGGCCGAACGCGACCCGCCGGCCCAGCGAGATGATGGTGACCGAGTCACAGATCAGCTGGATCTCACCGAGGATGTGGCTGGACAGCACCACTGTCATTCCGGACTCGGCGAGGTTACGCATCAGCGTGCGCATCTCCCGGATGCCGCCCGGGTCGAGGCCGTTGGCGGGCTCGTCGAGGATGAGCAGCTTCGGGTTCTTCAGTAGGGCCGAGGCCACCGCGAGCCGCTGCTTCATGCCCAGCGAGTACGTCTTGACCCGCTCGCCGGACCGGTCGCGCAGCCCGACGAGTTCCAGCACCTCGTCGACCCGGGTGGCCGGCACCTCGCCCGCCCCGGCGAGCAGGGAGAGCGTGTCGCGTGCGGTGAAGTGCGGGAAGAACTGCGGGCTCTCCACGATCGCGCCGACCTGGCCGGCGACGGCGGGCAGCGCGTCGGGGACCTCGTGCCCGAGCAGCACCATCCGGCCGCCGTCGGGTCGGATCAGGCCGAGCAGGGTACGCAGCGTGGTGGTCTTGCCGGACCCGTTGGGACCCAGGAAGCCGTGCACCTGCCCCGCGTCGACCCGCATGTCGAAGCCGTCGAGCGCGTTGCGGGTGCCGCGTCGACGACTCTTGTACGTCTTACGTAGACCTTCGATCTCCAGGACAGCTGGCAAGCTGCACCTCCCCCGATGGGTGGGCGTGACAGCCGACACCATACGCGGTATGCAGGGCCACGCAATACGCGGTATGCATTGACGCGCCGATCAGGTCATTTCATTGACGGAGCGTGACCGGTCAGGCGCAGATGACCTGCACTCCGGCGGCGCGGAACGCGTCCACGATCTCCGGCGCGGCACCGGAGTCGGTCACCAGCGTCTCCACCCGCTCGACCGGGCAGATCCGGGCGAAGGCGTGACCCCCCAGCTTGGACGAGTCCGCGATGATCACCACGCGCTTGGCGCGGGCCACCATCAGGTTGTTCATCGCCGCCTCCCCCTCGTGGTGGGCGGCGGCGCCGAGCTGCGGGTCGATCGCGTCCACACCGAGCAGGGCGACGTCCAGGGTGACCTCGCGCAGCAACGCCCCACCCAGTGGGCCGACGAGCTCGAACGACTTCGGACGCACCACGCCGCCGGCCACCACCACCTTCATCCGGGATCGGACCAGCAGCTCGTTGGCGATGTTCAGCGCGTTGGTCACCACGGTGAGCTGGGCGCCCTCGGCGCTGGTGTTGAGATCCGGGCGCACGGCGAGCGCCCGCGCCACCTCGGTGCTGGTGGTGCCACCGTTCAGGCCGACCACGGTGCCCGGCGTGACGAGCGCCGCGGCGGCCGCCCCGATCCGCTGCTTCTCGGCCGAGTGCTTGGCCGTCTTGTACCGCAGCGGCAGGTCGTACGACACGCCGTTGGCGACCGCGCCGCCCCGGGTCCGCGTGATCATCTGCTGTTGCGCGAGCTGGTCGAAGTCACGCCGGATGGTGGCCTGGGAGACGTCAAGCCGCTCGGCCGCCGCCTCGACGCTGACCCGGCCGTTGTCGGTCAGCATTTCGAGCAGGGCGTTCCATCTGGCGTACCGGTCCACCGCGGGGGCCCTCCCAGCAACTGCACGGACGGTGATTGATTGCGTGCACACTAGTGCGCGAAACTAGGCTGGCGCAAAAGACTGACCTGCGCGATCGACTGGTCGGTTGCCATGGTCACCTGCGTTCGCGCAGAATAACGCGCGAAATGCGGGTGTAACGAGCCGTATTGCGCACCGATCGGCCCTGCGAGGAGTTTCCCATGGCGTACGTGGACGCGGAGATCGCGAGCCAACCCGACTGCTGGCGGGAGGCGGCCAGGCTGGCCGAGGTCGTACGCGGTGACCTGCCGCGCCCCGGTGAGCGGGTCGCCGTCGTCGGTTGCGGCACGTCGTGGTTCATGGCGATGGCGTACGCGGCCCGCCGCGAGCAGGCCGGCCAGGGTGAGACCGACGCGTTCCAGGCGTCCGAGTTCCCCGCCGGCCGCCGCTACGACCGGTTGATCGCGATCACCCGTTCCGGCACCACCACCGAGGTGCTGGACCTGCTCGCCGCGCTGCGCGGGCACACACCCACCACCGTCATCGTCGGTGACCCGGCCTCCCCGGCGGTCGACCTGGCCACCGCCACCGTGACCATGCCCTTCGCCGACGAGCGGTCGGTGGTGCAGACCCGCTTCGCCACCACCGCGTTGGCCCTGCTGCGGGCCCAGCTCGGCGACCCGGTGACCGCGCTCGCCGCCGACGCCGAGGTGGCGGTGCGATCCCCGTTGCCGATCGACCCGGCCACCATCGAGCAGGCCACCTTCCTCGGTCGGGGTTGGACGATCGGGCTGGCGCAGGAGGCGGCGCTGAAGTGCCGCGAGGCGGCCACCTTCTGGGCCGAGGCGTACCCGGCGATGGACTACCGGCACGGGCCCATCTCGGTCGCCGCGCCGGGCCGGCTGGTGTGGGCGTTCGGTGAGCTACCCGACGGGCTGCCCGAGGATGTGGCCGCCACCGGCGCGGCCTTCGTGCACAGCCGCACACACGGGTGGCGCACGGTGCTGGGCAGCTGGTCCGCCGGCCGTACCCCGGTCGACCCGATGGCCGACCTGATCCTGGCCCAACGCTTCGCGGTCGCGCTGGCGACCAGCCGGGGCCTCGACCCGGACGCGCCCCGTCACCTGACCCGGTCAGTGGTTCTCGCGCCATGACCGATGACCGCGTGGTCGTTGCGCTGGACGTCGGCGGCACCGGCATGAAGTGCGCAGTGGTCCGACCGGACGGCGTCGTGGTACGCGCCGAGCGGCATCCCACCGACGCCGCGCGCGGCCCGGCCGCCGTGGTCGGCACCATCCTCGACGTGGCCGAAGGGCTGGCCGACAAGGCCCGCGCCGATGGGCTCACCCCGATCGCCGTGGGCATCGCCGTGCCCGGGGTGGTGGACGAGGCGCGCGGCGTCGCGGTCTGGTCGGCGAACGTGGGCTTCCGGGACGTACCGGTGCGGGACCTGGCGGTGGCGCGGCTCGGCCTGCCGACGGCGCTCGGCCACGACGTGCGGGTCGGTGGTCTCGCCGAGGCCCGGCTCGGTGCCGGGCGCGGCAGCGGGCACGTGTTGTTCGTGGCGATCGGCACCGGCATCGCCTCCGCGCACGTCGTCGACGGCACGGCCGCCGTCGGTGCCCACGGCGCCGCCGGGGAGATCGGACACATCCTGGTCCGGCCCGACGGTCCGCGCTGCGGCTGCGGTCGTCGGGGCTGCCTGGAGGCGATCGCGTCGGCCGCCGCGATCGGCCGCCGCTACGCCGAACTCGCCGGGCCGAGCGCCGACGCCGCGGTGACGGCGGCGGAGGTGGCCGAACGGGCCGCAACCGGCGAACCGCTCGCCGGCCAGGTCTGGCAGGAGGCGATCGACGCGCTCGCCGACGGTCTCGCCAGCGGGCAGGCGCTGTTCGACGTGGCGACGATCGTGCTGGGCGGCGGCCTGGCCCAGGCCGGGGACGGGCTGCTGACCCCGCTGCGGGCGGCCATGCGAGAACGAATGACCTTCCACCGGGAGCCGCACCTGGTCGCGGCAGCCCTCGGCGACGAGGCTGGTTGCCTCGGTGCCGCCCTGCTCGCCCTGGACGCCGTGGGTGTCCGTGACCATCAGGAGAAGCGATGACCGTTAGGGTGAACGGCCGAGTGGTGACCCCGACCGGAGTCGTCCGACAGGGCTGCGTCGAGTGGGACGGGGATCGGATCACGGCGGTGGCCGAGTATCCATCGGTGCGCGACGGGCACTGGATCCTGCCCGGTTTCGTCGACATGCACACGCACGGCGGGGGCGGCCACACCTTCACCACCGGGGACGCCGACGAGGCCCGCGCGGCGGCCGGCTTCCACCTGAGCCACGGCACCACCACCCTGCTGGCCAGCCTGGTCAGCGCGCCCTTCGCGTTGATGCAGTCGGCCACCGAGGCGTTCGCCCCGTTGGTCGAGGAGGGCGTGTTGGCGGGCGTCCACTTCGAGGGGCCGTACCTGTCGGCCGCCCGCTGCGGCGCGCAGAACCCCGAGTACCTGCGCGACCCGTCGACCGACGAGCTGTCCGAGCTGATCGAGCTGGGCCGGGGCGCGGTCCGGATGGTCACCCTCGCCCCGGAGCGCGACGGCGCGCTGGAGGCGATCAAGCTGCTCACCGCGCAGCGGGTGGTGGCCGCCGTGGGCCACACCGACGCCACGTACGAGCAGACTCGCGCCGCGGTCGCCGCCGGCGCCAGTGTCGGCACCCACCTGTTCAACGGGATGCGGCCGGTGCATCACCGCGAGCCGGGACCGGTGGTGGCGTTGCTCGACGCGCCCACGGTGATCTGCGAGCTGGTCGCCGACGGGGTGCACCTGCACGACGGCATGCTGACCTTCGTCACCGCGACCGCCGGGCCGGATCGCGCCGCGCTGATCACCGACGCGATGGCCGCCGCCGGAATGTCCGACGGTGAGTACGAGTTGGGCGGCCAGGCTGTCACCGTCGCCGACGGGGTGGCCCGACTCGCCCGCGACGGCGCGATCGCCGGCAGCACGCTGACCATGGACGCCGCGCTGCGGCACGCGGTGAACGCCGGAATCCCGATCGCCGACGCCGCCCGGATGGTGGCCACCACCCCGGCGCGGGCCATCGGCCTGGGCGACCGGGTGGGCGCCCTTCAGGTGGGCCTGCGCGCCGACCTGGTGGTGCTGGACGACGACCTCAACGTGGTGCGGGTGCTGCGCGGCGGCTCCTGGGTGGAGTGACGCGCCCGGTGTCGGCCCATGGCCGCAGGCTGCCCGCCCGCGGCTAGCCCCACAGTGCACCTGGAGGGCCTTTGGAGCTGAATCGTTTGCGGCATCAGCTCCAAAGGCAGCCGCTTGGATAAGTCCGGCCGCCGAGCCGACCAGCAACCCGTATGAACGAGCCGGCCCCGCAGGCCAGGGACAACCGGGCCAGGAACAACCGGGCCGGGCCTCAGCTCAGGCTGGCGACTTCCACGCCGAGGACGGCCTGCTCGTCGGGGCGGTGCACCAGCACGTCGGACAGGTACGACTGGACCGCGTGGCGCATCCCGACGTCCCGGCCGGCCTGCTCGGAGAGCAGCCACTTGTGCTCGATGATCTGGGCGAACAGCTCCTGCGGCTCCAGCTTGCGGCGCAGGTGCGTGGGGACGGCCCGAACCACCGGCTCGAAGACCTCGGTGAGCCAGCGGTGCGCGGCCTGCTGCTCGTCGATCAGGTCGCTCTCCGCCCGGTAGGCGTCCAGGTCGTTGAGCAGCTTGCGGGCCTGGTTCTCCTCGGCGTCGAGCCCGGTCAGCCGCAGCAGCCGCCGGGTGTGGTAGCCGGCGTCGACGACCTTCGGCCGGACCAGGAAACGCCCACCGTCGATGGACGACATGGCCACCTCGGCGACGTCGAAGCCCAGCTCGTTGAGGCGGCGGATCCGACCCTCGATGTCGTGCCGGGCCTCCCGCTCGATCGCCTGCTCGTAGGTGATCTCGTGCCAGAGCCGCTCGTAACGCTGCACGACCTCCTCGCAGACCACCTCCGGGTCGATGGACTCGTGCAGCAGGCCGGCGGCCTGCAGGTCCAGCGCCTCACCGAAGATGTTCACCCGGGCGATCTCCAGGTCCTCACCGCGCTGCCCGTTGGAGAGCGAGTTGTGCAGGGCACCCGTCTCCGCGTCCACCAGGTAGGCGGCGAACGCGCCAGCGTCCCGCCGGAATAGCGTGTTCGACAGCGAGCAGTCGCCCCAGAAGAAGCCGGTGAGGTGCATCCGCACGATCAGGGCGGCGAGCGCGTCGAGCAGCCGGCTCATCGTCTCCGGCCGCAGGGTGTGCGAGAACAACGCCCGGTACGGCAGGGAGAACTGCAGGTGCCGGGTGATCAGCACCGATTCGAGAGGTTCCCCGTCCTCGGTCTGCCGGTCGGCGACGACCGCCACCGCCTCGACCGAGGGAAAGTCGATCCGCTCCAGGGCCCGCAGCAGGTCGTACTCCCGCTCGGCGATCCGCTCGCGGGTCTCCTTGAACGCGTACACGTAATCGCCCAACCGGACGAACCGGACGATGTGCCGGGAGATGCCCTGCGGCAGCGCGACCAGGTGTTGGGCAGGCCACTCCTCCAGCGGCGTCGACCAGGGCAGGTCGAGCAGCGCCGGGTCCACGAGGGCAGACGTGATCCGCACGGGCACAAGCATGACGCCTCGCCCCCGGTATCCGCTCCTGATCGTGGTTGGGCCCACAGCGCCGCACATCCCGGCCTCGCACCGGGCCGGTAGCGTGGTCGCGTGTTCAAACCCACGGCGGTACGACGTGACCTGCGGCTACGGCCCGTCCGCCCGGCCGGCTGGTGGTTCGACGCCCTCCTGCTCGTCGGTCTGGCCGGGTTGACAGTCGCCCTCGCCACCGGCCAGCTCTTCGGGTTGGACCGGGCGGTCGCCGACTGGGCCGACGGGCATCGACCGACCGCCGCGTACTGGGTCGCCCGGGTGCTGAACTTCCTCGGCCAGGGCACCCCGCTGACCCTGATCGGCGCCGGGCTGGGCGTGCTGCTGGCCGTTCGGCTGCGGTCGGTGCGGCCCATCCTGCTGCCGGTGGTCGGATTCGTGGTCACCACCTTCACGATCGGTCCGCTCAAGGTCTGGACCGCGCGGACGGCACCGAGCGCCAGCATCAAGGAGCCGTTCCTGCCACCCGAGCAGACCCTGCCGCTGTTCCACGACGACCTGCCGGTCCGATTCGCCCAGTCCTACCCGTCGGGGCACGTCGCCAACGCCATCGTCTGGTACGGGGTCATCGCGCTGCTGCTCGCCCCGCTGGCCCGCAGCTTCGGCCGGCACCTACCGGCCCGACTCGTCACCGTGATCCGCATCGTGCCGCCGCTGGTCGTTCTCACCACCACCACCTACCTGGGCTGGCACTGGCTGACCGATTCGGTGGCCGGGCTGCTGCTGGGGCTGTTCCTGGACCGGCTGCTGCACCGGGTGCCCTGGGACGGCATCCCGCTTCCCGGCCGGCTACGCGAATGGGACCGGCCGTTCACCTCGTACCCCTAGGTTTGCCCTGTGGATCAACTGGCGCGGCGACTGGGCGTACCCGATGCGGTTGTCATCGGGTTGGGCTCGATGCTCGGCGCGGGCGTCTTCGTGGTCTTCGGCCCGGCCGCGGCGGCGGCCGGCGGCGCCGGCCTGCTGCCGGCGCTGGTGCTGGCCGGCTTCGTCGCCTTCTGCAACGCGACGAGTTCGGCGCGGCTGGCCGCCCGGTACCCCGAGTCCGGCGGCACCTACGTCTACGGGCGGGAACGCCTCGGGCCGTTCGCCGGGTTCTTGGCCGGCTGGGGCTTCGTGGTCGGTAAGACGGCCAGCTGCGCGGCGATGGCGTTGACCATCGGGGCGTACCTGTGGCCGGGCCAGGCCCGGCTGGTGGCCGCCGCCGCGGTGCTCGCGGTGACCGCGGTGAACCTACGCGGCATCGGCAAGACCGCCGCCGTGACCCGGGCGTTGGTCGCGCTGGTGCTCGCGGTGCTGGCCCTCGTCACCGTCGTCGGCCTGCTGGGCGGGCCGGTGCACCTGGACCGGCTCGGTGAGAGCGGCGGTTCGGCGCGGGGTGTGCTCACCGCCGCCGGGTTGCTGTTCTTCGCCTTCGCCGGGTACGCCCGGATCGCCACGCTCGGCGAGGAGGTCCGCGACCCGCAGCGGACCATCCCGCGTGCGGTGCCGCTGGCGCTCGGGGTGGTGCTCGCGATCTACCTGGTGCTGGCCGTGGTCGCGCTGGGTGTGCTCGGCGCCGACCGGTTGGCCGCTTCCGCCGCGCCCCTGGTCGACGTGGTGACCGCCGCCGGGCTGCCCGGCCTGGCGTGGGTGGTCCGCGCCGGTGCGACCATCGCCGTCATCGGGGTGCTGCTGTCCCTGGTCGCCGGGGTCGGCCGGACCACCCTCGCGATGGCCCGCCGGCACGACCTGCCCGGTGCGCTGGCCGCCGTGCACCAGGTGCACCAGGTGCCGCGCCGGGCCGAACTGGCGGTCGCCGCCGTGGTGATCGTGGTGGTGCTGCTCGGCGACGTACGCGGCGCGATCGGCTTCTCCAGCTGCACGGTGCTGGTCTACTACGCGATCACCAACGCGGCGGCGCTCACCCTCGGCCGGGACCCGGACCGGCGGCTGCCGGTCCAGGTCCTCGCCGCTCTGGGTCTGGTGGGCTGCCTGCTGCTCGCTGTCAACCTGCCGCTCAGCAGCGTCCTCGCCGGATTCGGCGTGCTCGCCGTCGGCGCGGCCGTCTACGCGCTGCGGGCCCGCCGCTGACCCCCGTCACGTCCTCGATCAGCGACTCAACCGCCGGTAGCGGCGCACCGCCAGCGGGGCGAAGATCGCGATCAGCAGCACCGGCCACAGCACCGCCAGCAGCATGGCGTGCTCCGCCGGCCAGGAGTCGCCGCCCAGGCCCGGGTTGCCGAACAGTTCGCGGATCGCCGCGACGGTGGCCGACAGCGGGTTCCACTCCGAGATCGCACCGATGACCGACGGCATCAGCTCGGGCGACACGAAGACGTTCGATATCGCGGTGAGTGGAAACGCGGCCGGGAAGACGATCACGCCGACCGTGTCCGGGTTGCGGACCAGCAACGCCAGGTAGATCCCGACCCAGGTGATCGCGACCCGGAGCAGCAGGAGCAGCCCGACGGCGAGCAACGCCTTGCCCACCCCGAGTCGCCACTGCCATCCGACGAGCAGGCCACAGACCAGCAGGGTGGACATCTCCAACAGCGCGCGCAGCAGGTCAGCCGCGCTGCGACCGGTCATCAGGGCGGACCGGGCCATCGGCATCGACCGGAACCGGTCCACGACGCCCCGGCTGAGGTCCAGCGCCACGCCCGTCGCGGTGGCGCCGAGTCCGTACAGCATCGTCATCACGAAGACGCCGGGCAGCAGGAACTCGCGGTAGTTGCCACCGCCGGCCACCTGCATGCCGCTGCCGAACACGTACCCGAAGACCAGCACGAACATGATCGGCAGGGAGAAGTAGAGGATCAGTTCCTCCGGCGCGCGGACCACGTGGAGCATGTTCCGCCGGGTCATCGTCCAACCGTCGGTGATCGCCGTGGTCATGCCACTCCCGCCTTTCGTCCGGCGCCGACGGGCTCGCCGGTCTCGTCGGGCCGGTGCCCGGTCAGGTACAGGAACGCCTCGTCCAGCGTGGCGCGCCGCAGACCGATGTCCTCGACAGCGATCCCGGCGTCGTCCAACGCCCGCACCACGTCGACCAGCCCGGCGACCCGGTCGGCCACCGGGACGCTGAGCCGCCGGATCTCCGGATCGACAGCGGGCTCGACACCGCAGATCGGCGCGACGACACCGGCGGCCCGGGTCAGGGCGGCGGGGTCGCGGACCACCACCTCGATCCGGTCGCCGCCGGTCATCGACTTCAGCTCGTCCGGCGTCCCCTCGGCGACCACTCGCCCGGCGTCGATGACCGAGATCCGGTTGGCGAGCTGGTCGGCCTCCTCCAGGTACTGCGTGGTGAGCAGCACCGTGGTCCCGTCCGTGACCAGGCCCCGGACCAGGTCCCACACCTGGTTGCGGCTGCGCGGGTCCAGGCCGGTCGTCGGCTCGTCGAGGAAGAGCACGCGAGGGGTACGGATCAGGCTGGCGGCGAGGTCCAGCCGGCGGCGCATCCCGCCCGAGTACTCGCCCGCGGACCGGTTCGCCGCCTCGCTCAGCCCGAACCGTTCCAGCAGTTCGTCGGCGCGTCGGCGGGCAGCCCCTCGGCCGAGCCGGAACAGCCGGCCGAACAGTTCCAGGTTCTGCCGACCACTGAGGGTCTCGTCCACCGCGGCGTACTGCCCGGTCAGCCCGATCCGGGCGCGCACCTCGTCGGGCTGGCGCAGCACGTCGTACCCGGCCACGCTGGCGGTGCCGCTGTCGAAGCGCAGCAGCGTGGTGAGGATCCGTACCGCCGTCGTCTTGCCCGCGCCGTTGGGGCCGAGCAGCCCGTACACGGTGCCGGCCGGCACGGCCAGGTGGAAGGTGTCCAGCGCGCGGGTGGGGCCGTAGCGCTTACCCAGCCCTTCGGCCACCACGTCGAATGTCGTCATGCCCCCACCGTGCGGTGGCTCGCTGACGGGTCACGCACGCTCCGCTGACGGCGGCGCACCAGGGCCGGCCTTCTCCGCCTCGGTGATCTGTTCGAGAACGAACATGATCTCCGTACGGGTGGCGTCGCCGACGTACCAGCCGGTGAGTCCGCCGGTCAGCGCCGCTTCGCAGAACCGCCTCGCCTCGGCCAGGTCACCGCGCAGCCGGGCAACCTGGGCGAGGCCGAGCCGGGCGCCGGAGACGAACTCCGGTGCGCCGCTGCGCTGCGCGAGGAGCAGGGCGGCGGCGAAGTCGTCGCCCGCGGCGCCGAGGTCACCGGCGCGCAGCCTGATCTCGCCCCGGGTACGCAGCATGTCGGCCCGGTCGACAGTCGATTCGAGTTCCTCGGCCAATCTCATGGCCTGGTCCATGTGTGCACCCGCCGCTTCCGGATCGTCACGCCAGGCGGCGAGTTCGCCGAGCACGCCCAGCGTGATCATGGACCCCCAGCGGTCCCCGGCCTGCCGGAAGCCGTCGAGTGCGGTCTCCAGTGTCGTCGCGGCCTGGTCCCACCGGCCACTCCACATCTGCGCCGAGCCACTGCCCATCGCGCCCAGCGCGTTGATCCACACGTCGGAGCCGACCAGCCGCCGCAGCTCCCGCATCAGCTCGTTGACGTGCTCGGACCCGCCGGACGGCGGTCCGGCCGAGATCCCGGACAGATACAGCAGGAAGGGTTGCCGGGGCGGACGGTCGAGACTGCGGATGACGGAACGCTGCGTCGTCAGCGAGTCCAGCGGCCCCGATCCACCGAGCGAGGCGTTGTAGACGCAGAGCGTGTACTCCTCGCGCAGCCCCGCAGGCGCTTCGGGGCCGAGCACACCGAGGACGTCGGCCGCCAGCCGGGCCCCTTCCCCGCGCATGCCGCGCAGCCACCAGTAGAACGACAGGGCGGCGACCATCCCGGCCGCGTCGGACGCGTCACCGGCGGCCGTGGCCCGGCGCAACGCCGCGTGCAGGTTGTCCCGCTCGGCGTCGAGCAGTCGCAACCAGTGCAGCTGTTCGGCGCGCCGGAGGTGGTCGCTGGCGGTCCAGGCGAACTCCAGGAAGTACGCGGTGTGCGCCCGACGCAGGTCGTCGGCCTCGCCCGCGTCGGCGAGACGCTCGGCGCAGAAGGCCCGCACCGTCTCCAGCATCCGGTACCGGCCGCCGGACATCTCCACGAAGGACTTGTCGACCAGGCCGGTGAGCGCGTCCACGAACTCCCCGCCGGGCAGGCCGCAGACCCGTTCGGCCGCTTCCAGCGTCGCGCCGCCGGCGAAGACGGTCAGCCGGCGGGCCAGTCGGCGTTCGGCGTCGCCGAGCAGGTCCCAGCTCCACTCGACCACGGCCCGCAGTGTGCGGTGCCGGGGCGACGCCGCCCGGCTGCCCATCGACAGCAGCCGGAACCGGTCGTCGAGGCGGGCGGCCACCTCGGCGACGGGCAACGCGCGCAGCCGGGCGGCGGCCAGCTCGATCGCCAACGGCAGGCCGTCGAGGGTGCGGCAGATCCGCAGCACCGTGTCGACGTTGGCAGCCGTGACGGTGAAGTCGGGTGCGACGTCGGTGGCCCGCTCGGCGAAGAGGCGGACGGCGGCGTACTCGTCGGCGTCCAGCGCGGACGCGCCCGGCGGTGGCACCGTGAGCCCGGAGAGCGGGCACAACGCCTCACCGGCCAGCCCGAGCGGTTCGCGACTGGTGGCCAGCACCCGCAGCGTCGGGCACGCGCCCAGCAACCGGGCGGCCAGCCGGGCGGCGTCGGCGATGACGTGCTCGCAGTTGTCGAGCACCAGCAGCAGTCGCCGCTCGGCGAGCGCCTCGACCAGCCGGTCGGTGGGGTGCCGGCCCGGCTCGGCGGAGGCGCGCAGACCCGCGTCGCGCAGGCCGAGCGCGCTCAGCACCGCCTGCGGTACGTCCGCACCGTCGGCCAGCCCGGCCAGCTCGACGAAACGGACCTCCCCGTCGACGTGTCCGGCAGCCTCGATCGCCAGGCGCGTCTTGCCCGCGCCACCGGGGCCGGTGAGGGTGACGAGCCGGCGCTCACCGAGCAGTTCGCCAACGCGCTTGAGCTCCTCCTCCCGCCCGACGAAGGTGGTGAGTTGACCGGGTAGCACCGGTTGGGCGGACCCGCGTTCCGCACCGCGCAGCACCGCCAGGTGGATCGCGGCCAGCCCCGCCGACGGGTCGACGCCGAGCTGCTCGGCCAGGATCTGCCGGGCGTCCTCGAACTCGGCCAGCGCCTCCGCAGGCCGACCCATTGCGACCAGGGCCCGCATGAGCTGACCACGCGCCCGCTCCCGCAACGGATGCGCGACCACGAACTCCCGTAGCTCCGCGATCAGTACGCCGTCCGCGCCCAACGCCAGGTCCGCCTCGACCCGGTCCTCGACGGCGGCCAACCGCAGCTCGTCCAACCGGGCGGCCTGCGCGGAAGCGCCGATGGCATCGGCCAGCGCAGGGCCTCGCCACAGCTCCAGCGCCTCGCGCAACAGGGCCGCCGCCCGGCTCCAGTCGCCGTCGACGAGCGCGCGGCGTCCCGCCTCGGCGAGCCCTTCGAACCGGTACGCGTCGACGTCGTCGGGATCCACGGCGAGGCGGTAACCGGCCGGGTGGAACTCGACCGGGTCGTGCCCGACGGGCAGGGCCTGGCGCAGCCGCGACACCTGGGACTGCAACGCGTTTGCCGCTCCCCGGGGCGGATGCTCCCCGTACAGGCCGTCGATCAGCCGTTCCGCGGAGACCACCCGGCCCGCGTCGAGCAGGAGCAGCGCCAGCAGGGTGCGCAGCCGCGGACCGCCGACGGGGACCTCGCGCCCGTCGGCAAGCACCACCTGGGTCGGCCCCAGGATGCGGAAACGCATGCCATGGATTGTCGCGCAGTGCCGGCCGGTTCCCACGGCCCGACCAGCCGACCTCACGGATCGGGAGGCTCAGCCCGCGTCGGGATGGCGTCAGCCCTCCTCGCGGGTGCCGTCATTCCGGAGGGGCAGCTCACGTCCGTCGGGTTGGTCGCCGTTGGTCGCCCAGGGCGCCTCCCCGGCGGCAGGAACGGGATGCGCCGCGCCGGGCGCCGAGGCGGCGACCTCGGAGTCGGTCGGGCCCGGCACCGAGGGGGGTGCCGCCGCCGTGGCGTGCACCCCGCCGTGGACCGCCCCGGCCGGTCGGGGGATCGGGCCCGGTCGGGCCGGCGGGGCGCACTGCCGGGTCAGCCAGTCCAGCCCGCGCCGCCGGGCGACAACGGTCAGCCGGTCACCCGCGAAGATCACCTGTCGGGGGTCGAGGTCCTTCCACCAGATCGTCTTGGCACCGCCCGCCGGGGTGCGTGCGATCAACCGGACCTGCCCGTCCCGGTTGACCACGTCCAGCGGCCGGCCGTCCAGTTCGGAGCCGGCGGCGACCGGCACCTCGGCGACCGGCAGCGCGTGCCTGTCGACCGGGATGGTGGTGATCACGGCGCGTTCGGTGAGGGCCCCGATGAAGGCCGGTGCGGCCAGGTAGGAGACCGACCGGGACACCCCGAGGGCGAAGGTCTCCTCCACCCGCTCGGCGAAGTCACCGTCGAAGAACCGCAGCACCACCCGCAGGTCGTTGCGGAGGTCGCGAGCGGCGAGCGCTGCCTCCAGGTTGGCCACGTCGTCGGTGGACGCCACCACCAGCGCCTGACAGTCCGCCACCGAGGCGGCCACCAGCGTCTCCGGCAACGCGGCGTCGCCGACGATGAGCGGCACCTCCAGTTGGCGGGCCAGTGCCGCACCGCGCGGCTCCGGGGCCTTGTCGATCGCCACCACCTCGACGTCGTACTCGCGCAGCTGCGCCATCACGCGGGTGCCGACGTTGCCCAAGCCGATCACCACCACGTGCCCGACCCGCGCCGGTTGCAGCCGGCCGGTGTGCAGGGCCAGCCGGGCGTTGACGATGCCGTCCACCACGACCGCGGTGATCAGCGGGATCAGCGCCAACCCGGCCAGGTTGAGCACCACCTGCATGATCTGCGCGTCCGGTGCCTTGGTGGTGTCCGGGTCGGCGCCGCTGAGGGTGGTGACCAGCGTCAGGTACAGCGCCTCCAACGGGGAGACGTCCTCGGCCCGGGAGATCAGCGCCCCCAGCACCGCCATCAGCGCGAGCACCGCCATCACCGCGACGCCGATCTTGCGGGTGGCGAAGCCGCGAACCGCTCCCATCACCACAGCGACCGGACGACGCCGCCGGCGCGCGCGGACCAGCCGACGGGCGGCGACCTCGGTGCCCGGGGGCTGCCCGGTCGCCTCGGCGAGCACCAGGTCCGCGCCGGCCTGCTCGGCGGGCAGCAACTCCACGCCCTGCGCCTCGGTGAGGTGGGCCAACGCGCAGACCACGTCCTGCGGTCGGACGTCGGCTCGCCGCGCCACCCGCAGCGTCTTGTCCCGATGCTGGAAGGAGCTGGGGTCGACCTCGTTGAGCGCGGCGGCCACGAAGGCCGGCGCGGCCATCTCGGCGTCGGAGAGCACCTCGACCGGCGCCTTCAGCAGTTTGCGTACGCCGTCGGCGAGGGTGCCGTTGAACATCCGCAGCACCTGGCGGACCCGCTGGTCGACGGCCTGCGCGCAGAGCGCCGCGTGCAGGTTGCCGACGTCGTCCTGGTTCAGCAGGGCCAACCCGGCAGCCCCGGCCAGACCCGCGGCCTCGAAGGTGTCCACGTCCAGCCGGTCCGAGCGGACCACCCGGACCCCACGCAGCCCGGCCACGTCCGGCCCGTTGCTGCGGTAGCGCTCCGGCACCACGACGGTGACCCGGGCCCCACCGGCCGGCAGGTCGGATTCGAGCATCGCCCGAGCCACGTAGTAGGCGAGGGCGTCCTTCCCGCAGATCACGTAGTGCGGGCGCGGATCACCGACGGATCGCAGCCGCCAGTTCCACTCGACCGCCCGTCGCGCCCGGTCCCGCCACGGCTCCGCCATGCCCGGATCGTAATCAGCACGGCCATGCTGGGCGACCCTGTCCGGATCATCCCCGGGCCAGGCATGCCCACTCCGACGGCGGGTAGAGCAGCGCCATGCAGACGTTCCTCCCGTACCCGGGCTTTCTGGCCAGCGCCCGCACGCTGGACCAGAAGCGGCTGGGCAAGCAGCGGGTGGAGGCCATCCAGGTGCTGCGCGGGCTCACCCGACCCGGGTACGGCTGGCGCAACCACCCGGCCGTGAAGATGTGGGCCGGGTACGAGGAGGCGCTCGTCCGCTACGGGTTGGACATGTGCGCGGTCTGGACCGAGCCGGGGCGGGCCGACACCTGTGCCACCACGATGACCGTCGACCTCACGGCCGCCTGCGGGCCGGGTGTCATCCGGACCCAGGACGAGCTGGCCGAGGCCGGTGAGCTGCCACCCTGGCTGGGCCGCGACGACCTGCACCTGAGTCACCGTTCGTCGCTGCTGCGCAAGGACCCGGCGCACTACCGCCCACTGTTCGGCGACGACGTGCCAGACGATCTGGAGTACGTCTGGCCCGCCTCCGACCGCCCCCGCCGATGCCTGCCGACCGACTAGGGCTCTGAACAGGCCGTTGGGCCGCAGGTGGGGCAGACTGGGCCCATGGCGCTGTCGCAAGTGGTAGGTCGGCTGATCGGCGTACGGCAGCACCTGGTGGACCCGGGCGGCGGTGGCGCCGACCGGGTGCCGCGACCGACCACGGCGCTGGTGGTGGGTGGCGGCATCGCCGGCATGTCGGCGGCGGTGGTGCTCGCCGAACGGGGTGTGGCGGTCACCGTGCTGGAGGCGGCGCCCACGCTGGGCGGTCGACTGGGTGCCTGGCCGGAGGCGCTCGCCGACGGCAGCCAGCAGAACGAGCACGGCTTCCACGCGTTCTTCCGGCAGTACTACAACTGGCGGTCCATCCTCCGCCGGGTCGACGGTGACCTGGGCTTCCTCAAGGCCATTCCGGGCTACCCGATTCTCAGCGAGCAGTGGCCCACCGAGGAGTTCGGCAAGCTGCCGCCCGCCCCACCGGCGAACCTGCTCGCGTTGCTGTTGCGCAGCCCCAGCCTGCGTCTGGCCGACCTGCGGGTGATGGATCGGGACGCCGCGCTGCCGCTGCTCAGCTACGACCCGGTGCGCACCTACGCCGACCTGGACGACACCACCGCCGACGAGCTGCTGGCGTCGTTGCGACTGCCGGACCGGGCGCGGGCGATGCTGTTCGAGGTCTTCTCGCACTCGTTCTTCAACCACGAGGCGGAGATGTCGGCGGCCGAGATGGTCGCCCAGTTCCACTTCTACCTGCTCGGCAACCCGGAGGGGTTGGCCTTCGACTGCCCTGACGAGGACTACGCCACGGCGATCTGGCAGCCGCTGACCCGGTACGTGGAGAAGCACGGCGGTCGGATCCTCACCGACTGCGCCGCCACCGGGGTGCACCACGACGGCGAGGGCTGGCGGGTGACCACCACCGACGGCGGCAGCCACCCGGCCGGCCACGTGGTGCTCGCCGTCGACCCACCGGCGCTCGCCGCACTGGTCGCGGCCTCGCCGGACCTGGCCGAGCGGGCACCCGAGCTGGCGGCACGGATGCCCGCCTTCGGCACCCCCGGTCCGCCGTACGCGGTGGCCCGGTACTGGTGTGACGGGGACGTCGCCGCCGAGCGCGCGGTGTTCAGCGGGGTGTCCCGGCAGCCCACCCTGGACTCGGTGACGCTCTACCACCGGTTGGAGAACGAGTCGCGCCGCTGGGCGAGGCAGACCGGCGGGTCGGTCATCGAGCTGCACGCGTACGCCTGCGAACCCGGCGTGCCGGCCGAGGAGTTGGCCGAGCGGATGCGCCGCGAGCTGGTCGCGCTCTGGCCGGAGGCCGGCGACCTGCGGGTCCGCGAGCTGCGCGCGCGGGTGGAGGCGCAGGCGCCGGCTTTCACGCCGGGCAGCCACTCCTGGCGGCCGGGGGTACGCACCGACGCGACCGGCGTCTACCTGGCCGGGGACGGCATCGCCACGGACTTCCCGAGCGCGTTGATGGAACGCTCTGCCGCGACCGGGATCATCGCCGCGAACCACATCCTGCGGGCCGAGGGCGCCGCCGCGGAGCCGGTGCGCTCGATCCGGCCGCGTGGGCTGCTGGCCGGCAGGCTGAATCGACAAAACACCACATAAGCCCCGGCACGCTGCCGTACGCTCGAATGATCAACCGTCGATCGGCCGGGCGGGAGGGCAGCGGGAGATGTCACCACTGCACCGCGCCGGCGCGGACCACGGCTCGTCGATCGACGAGATCGGCCGCGACGACACGTACCCGCTGATCCGCGACGAGCGCGCCTGCATCGTCACCGCGCTGCGGCTCGGTTGGTGGATGGCGGACGCCTACCACCACGGGCAGCAGGCGCAGCCCCGCGCCTTCGCGGAGACCCGCCCCGCCGTACCGCCGGCCAAGCTCTCCAACCTCACCGAGATGTCCGCGCACCGGCGGATGCGGATGTACCTCGACGGGGTGGACGTCGCGGTGGCCCAGATCGTCGAACTCACCCGGCACACCGGGCCGGTGCCCGACACCTCGGCCGCCCGGACCCTGCTACCCGACCCGGGCCAGCCGGACCCCGCCGACCCGGTGCCGCTGCTGCTCGCCCTCGACGACCTCAACGTGGAGGTGCTGCGCTGGGCGATGGCCGCCAACCACCGGGTCGGGCTGGCCTACCGGTTGGGCCGATCAGTGGCCGACACCGTCCGGGCCGGTGATGTCACGCAGCTGCTGCGGCAGTTCGGCGGCCGGCACGTCCAGATCAGCCGGTGGCTGGACGAGCTGGCCAGCGTGCTGCCGCCGTACTCGGCCGCGGTGGTGCGCCGGTCGCTGGCCGATTGGGCGAGCGCCGTCGACCGCGCCGGCCACGGCGACCCGACCGAGCCGACGCCGGCCGCGCTGAGCCGGGCCCTACGCGGCCAGGGTGACCTCTGGCGGGACGTGCTGACCGGCGGCCTGCACCCGCGCGACCTGCTCGACGAGGAGGACTACGCGGTGATCGCCAGAAACCTGATCATCCGGGACCGGCGGCTGGTGGCGCAGGCCGCCCGGGGCATCTTCTGGCCGGTGCTCGTACCCCTGCTGTTGGTGCTCTTCGCGGTCGTCGGGGTGAGCGCCGCCGCGGCCGCCGGCTCACCGACCACCCGGGCCACCGTCGCCCTGGTGGGCCTCGGCGCCGGGCTGGCCGCGATCTGGCGCTCGGTCTCCGGGCCCGCCCTGGCCGTCGCCGGTGAGGTCAACCGGCCGCTGCTGGACAGCGAACTCACCACCAGGATGGCCCTGCGGCTGAACCGGCCGCTGACCACCGCCCGGGTCGCTGTGAAAGCGGCACCCCGCACCCGCCGCCAGCGGCGACCCGAAGACACCGGCCGATCGAAATACGTTGCCCGGGTCTCCCGCGTCGACCTACCGTGAGCGCGCACTGTCAACCACCACCGCGGGAGCAGCACATGACGATGTCGCACGTCACCACCGTGCCGTCGACGCTGCCCGGTGACGGTTGCCGAGCGGAAGGTCCCCGGGCGGGCCGGCCCGACTGACGCGTACCCGTACGTGCCGAGCCGCCCCGTCCGACCACTGGACCGGGCGGCTTCTTGCTGTCCGCCACCAACCGGAAAGGAGTCCCGGTGGACGCCGTTCTCGTCATCAACGCCGACCTCGGCCCGCTGCACCGGGTCACCGTCCAACACGCCGTCCGAATGCTCTGCCGTCGGGTGGCCGAGATCCACGAGGCCGAGCCGGACCGGGTGATCGGGGTCTTCCCGATGCCCCGGGTGGTGCGGCTGGTCCGCTACGTGGTCACCCGGTGGAGGTTCAACTCCGGGCCGGCCTGGTCGCGCGCCGGTGTGCTGCGCCGCGACGACCGGTGCTGCGCGTACTGCGGTGGGCCGGCATCCACCGTCGACCACGTCCTGCCCCGCTCACGCGGCGGCCGGAACACCTGGCGGAACACCACGGCCGCCTGCTACGCCTGCAACCAGCGCAAGGGGGACCGGACGCCAGCGGAGGCGGGCATGCCGCTGCGCCGGGAGCCCGTGAACCCGGGCTGGGGGGTGCTGGCCGGGCGGTGATGGACCGGCCGGCGGGAACGGGGGGCCGCGGCCCGGGTACGTCCTGGGCGCGGCACCCGCCGGCCCCCCCATTCAGACGTCGCGTTCCTTGACCGTCGACCTCAGGTGACCACCGGGGCACTGCACCCGGATCTCGCTGCGGTGCTCGGTGGAGGTCAACCCGACAACGATCTGCTTCGCCGGCCCCGGGTCGTACGCCTCGGCCCGGAAGCCAGGCGCGAGCGTCACCGCGAGCACCTCGACCGTCTTCCCCACGCAGCGGACGGTGACCGTCCCGCCGCGTCCGGCGACGGGTACGCCAGCGCCGGGGGTGGGAGTCGGCGCGACCGTGGTCGGGGTCGGGGTCGGGACTCCAGTGGTGGCGGTCGGGCCGGGGGCCACTGTTCCGCCCGGACCGGTCGGGGGGCCGGTCCGGGCGGCGGTGGCGGTGCTCCTGGTCCGCGGTACGGCGGACGGCCCGACGTCGACCGGGTCGGTCGGCTCCTCGGTGCTGGGCATCCCCACCGTGGTGGTGCCCGGGCCGCTGCCGGCCGGCGCGGCGCCCTGTCCGGGCCGACGGTTGCTGGAGTCGCCGAGCGACCCGGCCAGCGCCACCGCGGCGATAACGGCCCCGCCGACGGTCAGGATGGCGCGGCCCCGACGCCACGGAGGACGCCGCACCGGCACCGCCGAGCCGCTGCTCGGCCTGGCGCTGCTCGGCTTGGCGCTGCCCGTCCCGGCGCTGGCCCTCCCGGCGCTGGCCCTCCCGGCGTTGCTCGACGTCGCGGTCGCCGGATCGGCGCTGGTCGGATCGGCGCTGGTCGGATCGGCGCTGGTCGGACTGGCGCTGGTCGCCGTTGGTTCGACGGCGGCCACTGCGGGTGCGGCCGCGCTGGCGGCGGCGAGCAGGATGCGGGCCGCGTCGGCTGCCGACGGCCGGTCGGCGGGGTCGCGAGCCAGGCACCAGCGGTAGAGCCGGTGCACCTCGGGCGGCACGCCGTCGATCGGGGGCAGCGGGTCCGGCTCGACGTGGGTGTGCGCGCGGAGCATCCCGGTCTGCGCGTCGGCGGGCCAGGGCAGTCGGCCGGTGAGCACCCGGTGCAGCAGCAGGCCGAGGGCGTACACGTCGCTGGCCGGCAGCACCTCGCCGGCCAGCAACCGCTCCGGTGCCAGGTACGCCGGTGTGCCCAGCAGCCGCCCCTCGAAGTCGATCTCCGGCGCGCCGGCGGCTGCCGCGATGCCGAAGTCGAGCACCTTCGCCCCGGTCGGCGTGAGCATCACGTTGCTCGGCTTGATGTCGCGGTGCACCAACCCCTGCTCGTGCGCGGCGGCGAGCGCCGAGCCCACCTCGGCGCACACCCGCAACCCGGCGCGCGGCGGCAACGGACCGACCACCAACCGGTGTTCGAGGGTGTGACCGCCGAGCAACTCCATCACCACGAACGGGACCGCGACACCCTCCAGCGTCGACTCGCCGTAGTCGTAGACGCTGGTGACATGCGGATGCGACAGCCGGGCCGCCGCCTTGGCCTCGCCCCGGATCCGCTGTCCGGCGTTGCTGTCCGAGGCGACCAGCACCTTCACCGCCACGTCCCGTTCGAGCACCTCGTCGTACGCCCGGTGCACCGCCGACATGCCGCCACTGCCGAGACGCTCCAGGAGCCGGTAGCGGCCCGCAAGCAACTGATCACGCTGCACGACGGACAGCCTGCCGTACCGGCCCGGCGTGGGGCCACCCGGGATCGAGGTATCGCGATGATTGGACGCGGGCTTCGGCTATCGCCCGCCGAGATCCGGGTGGGCCCGCAGGAACGCCTCCCCCTGGCGGGCAGCCCGAAGGACCAGCACGATCAGGACGGCCCAGATCACCACCAGCAGCCCACCGATCACCACGTGGAACGGCGCGAACCCCAGGAACGCCTGACCGGCACCCGTCATCGCCAACCCGGCGATGACCAGCACGAACCAACGTTGGGCGATGGCCTGACGGGCCGTCTCCACGAGGAGGGCCGGGTCCTCGCCGGGCTCGGGTGTGCCGCGCCGAACCTGCCGCCCCAACCGTCGGCGGCGCGACCAACTGAGCGTCGTCAGCGGTGACTGTCGACGGTTGGCGCGATACCGGCCGGTGCGTACGGCCCACACGATTGCCACGATCTCGACGCCCAGGCCGAGCAGACACAGGGCCGCGCCGAAGGTGCTCGCCCAGCGCGGCGGGTCGCCGTCGAAGATGCCGGTGTCCGCACCGCCCACCGCGCTGCCGATCACCAGCCCGCCGACCACCACGACCAGCAGCACGACGGCGAGAACCGGACCAGTTCGACGTCTTCCCCGTCCGGTGCGCTCCGGTGGCGTCGCCGGTGTGTCCATAGTGGCCCCCCGATCACCGTGTGGAGCGGGGACTACCCATCGACGCGGGAAGCTGAAACGCGGTCAGTCGCCGGTCGGTGGTCGCCAGGCGAAGCGGGGCATACGGCGTTCGGCGACGGCCGCGACACCCTCCCTGGCCTCGCCCGTGGTCGTCACCTTCCGGTGCCACCAGGCGATCCGCGCGGGTTCGGCCCGATCGTCGATGATCTCCTTGGCGGCGGCGATGCTCACCGGTGAACGCTGGGCGATGGTGGCGGTCAGCTCGTCCACCCGCGCGGCGAGTCGGTCGGCCGGCAGCACCTCGTCGACCAGGCCGATCCGCAGCGCCCGCTCGGCGTCGATCAGCTCGGCGGTGAACAGCAGATGCTTGGCGGCGGACGGACCGATCAGCCGGGCCAGCCGGCGCGTCGTCGGCGCCGGATAGACCAGCCCGAGCCGGGCCGGCGGTACGCCGAACCGGGCGTCGTCAGCGGCGATCCGCAGGTCGCAGGCGACCGCCAGCTGTGCCCCACCCCCGACGCAGGCGCCCCGGACGGCCGCGACCGTCGGCTTGGCGAATCGGGCCAGCCGTTCCTCGGCGGCCACCGCGATGCTGGTGTCACCGGCGTCCAACAGTTCGGCCAGATCACCGAGGTCGGCACCGGCGCAGAAGGCGTCACCGGCACCGGTGAGCACCAACGCCCGTACGTCGGGGTCGGGCTCCAGCCGGTCGAGCAGTTCGGGGAGCTGACGCCACATGGCCGCGGTCATCGCGTTGCGCCGAGCCGGGTTGTGGATCACCACTGTCGCGACCGGTCCGGTCACCTCGACTGTCAACTCCGCATCCGACACGCCCACCTCCTCATCCGCGCCACAGTGCGCGACGACGCCAACCGACCCGCGACGCCGACCTGGCCGCGACGCCGCAGGCCCGGTCGCCCCGACGCCGCACGCCCGGTCGCCCGGTCGCCGCGACGCCCGACGCCGCACGCCGAAGCACCCCGACGCCGCACACCAACCCCGGCGACCATAACCGCGCCGACCCGCGACCGATCGGCCAGGCTGGCCCGCCGCACGCGTGGTGCTGGGCAATCTTGGACAGTTTCCGTTGGCGCGTAACGGAAACTGTCCAAGATTGCCGGAAACCGAGCGAGGCACGGGCCGAGGACCACCGTGCGGCTCGGATATCGACGGCGCCCGTTCGGGGGAGGCCCGTGACATGGGAACCGACGCTGCGGGCCGCGCGTCCGACGGGGATGAGAGCCACCTCGACAACCGGCGCCACAGTCGCGCTACTGGTCACCCTGCTGGCCGGGTGCACCAGCACCGACCGGGCCGGCACCGCCGGAAATCCTCCTCCGAACACCCCCGCCCCGACGGCCACCGTCCCGACCGCCGGCACCTCAACGCCCGGCTCCACCCCCACGGCCGCCGGTGCCGCAGCCGCCCAGGTGACGCTGCGGAGTTCGGGCGGCTTCGCGGGCCGCGGCGACGTCGTGACCGTCGAGCCGGACGGTCGGTGGACCGCTGTGGACCGGGCCGGCAGCCGGCGCACCGGTCGGCTCAGCCCCGCCGACCTGGGCAGCCTGACGGCTCTGGCCGCCGACCCCCGGCTCGCCGCCGAGGCGGGGCAACCGACCACCGCTACCAACTGCGCGGACGTGATGCACTACCGCCTCACCGTGGGCAGCACCGAAACCGGGTACGCCGACTGCCCGGCCGAGGGGCCCCCGCCGCCGGCTACGCAGGCCCTGGTCAAGCTGCTGCTGCGGGCCACCGGCACCTAGACCAGGTAGTCCGGGGGCAGGCCGGTGCCCCGCAACTCCGCCGGAAGGTGGGCGACGTCGTTGACGGCGATCAGGTTCGGCGGGCCGGAGGGGCTGTACCGGATCACGGTCAAACCCGCGTTGTGCGAGTTCAAGCCCAGCCACCGCTGCTCCGGCGCGTCGAGGGCGTGCCGTACCAGCCAGCCGATCAGGAAGGTGTGCGTCACGACCAGCTCGCGGACCGGCTCGTCACCGGCTGTCGCCCCGGTGGCCGGACCGGCGAACCGCCGCACGGCCGCCGCCGTCACCTGCGGCCCGTCGACCCGCTGGGCCGCCGAGAACTGGGCCAGGAATGTCGCGTACGCGGGCGGCAGGTCGGTCGGGTCCGTGTCGTGTGGAAGGTGGTCACCGGCCAGCTCCGTCTCGTACACCGGAACATCGGGCAGTGACGTGGCGATCAGCGCGGCGGTCTGCGCGGCCCGGCGCAGCGGCCCGTGGTGGACGGCGGCGAACCGGCGGCCGCGCAGGCGTTCGCCGAGCAGGGTGGCCTGCTGCCGACCGCGCTCGGACAGGCCGGTGTCGGGCTCCTCGGCGGTTGAGCCGTTCAGCTCGGACAGGTCCTGCTCGGCGTGTCTGGTCAGGTACAGCAGTCGCGTCGCCATGGCTGACACCTCAACACACCGGGAGGCACGGTCGCGACCCCGTGCCTCCCGGCCCCGCACACGTCGGCTCAGTCGGTCCGACCGGATGCCGCTCGCGCGAAGGTGACCGACACCCACAGCCAACCGGCCGACACCGCCAAGCCGAACGCCACCATTACTGCCGGTGCCGGCCGGACGATCAGCGTCACCCAGGCCACCGCGAAGAACACCCCGGTCACCAGGCTGTACGCGGCCCGACCGCGCGCCCCGTGCCGTGCGGCCCGACGGGCCGCCAGCACCGTCGCCGCGATCAGCGACCCGAAGGCGACCGCCGCCACCAGGAAGTGCAGACCCCCGTGCCAACTGATCTCACCGGCACCCCGAGGCGTACCGACCGGGAACCCGTCGGCCGGATCGGCGCTGAAGATCGCCGCCCCGACCAGGCCCAGGCCGTACAGCGCGAGCAGTCGGGGCAGCCAGACCGACCGGTCACCGTCGCCGGCACGGCGGCGCAGCGCCCCGGCGGCCAGCACGCAGAGCACTCCGCTGACCAGGAACGTGACGATCTGGATCCAGCCCAGCTCGCCGGTGCTCAGCACGCTGACCGGGTGCCGGCGAAAGTCGAAGCCGTCCCGGGTCGACGCCTGCGCGATCGCCGAGCCGGCGAAGATCGGGCCGGCGAGCACCCCGCCGATCAGCAGTGCGCGGTCCCGACCGACAGCCGCCGGCCGGACCAGTGGAAGAGACGCGGCCTGACTCATCGTCCGCCCCCTACGCCCGCGGGAACATCTGGCCGATGCGGATCTTGTTTCCGAACGGGTCCCGGATGCCGAAGTCGATCCCGTACGGACGCTCGGTCGGCTCGTCGGTGATCTCGACGCCCTTCGCCACCAGATCCTCGTGCGTCTTGCGGGCGTCGTCGGTGGTCATGAAGAGGTACCCGCCGAGGGCACCCTTGGTGAGCAGCTCGCGGACCTGCTCGGCGGTGGCCGGGTCCAGCGCGGGCGGCCCCGGCTTCTCCAGCAGGATCTCCCGCTCCGGGTCGCCGGGCAGGTTGACGGTCAACCACCGCATGAAACCGAGGTCCTGGTCGGTGTTGACCTCCATGCCGAGTTTGTTGACGTAGAAGTCAAGCGCGGCGTCCTGGTCGAGGACGTAGATCTGGGAGCGGCTGATCGCGTTCATCGTCATGCCCATGACGCTAGAGGTTGGGCGTGACCTGCGGCTTATCCAAAACTGCTGGGTCGGGTCCAGGCTTTGGTGAAGCACGACGGCACGTTGGCCGGCGCGACGCGCTGACGCCGGAAATCCGTGGGCGACTCGCCGACGATCTGCCGGAACGTCCGGCTGAACGTGCCGAGGCTGCCGAAGCCGACGGCGTAACAAATATCCGTCACGTCCCGGTCGGTCTCCACCAACAACGCCATCGCCCGCTCCACCCGGCGGCGTTGCAGGTAGCGGTGCGGAGTCTCGCCGAAGGTGGCCCGGAAGGTACGGATGAAGTGCGCCTCGGATACGAGCGCGATCCGGGCCAACGCCGGGATGTCCAGGGGCTCGGCGTACGCCCGGTCCATCGCGTCCCGGGCGCGCAGCATCGCCCGGTTCGACTCCTCCACCGCGCGACTCATCGGCCCCCGCCTCGCTCGCCCGTTGCCGGGCCCAGGCTACCGCCGACCCGGTGAGCCGGCGTTCAAACCCGTCTCCGTTGTGACATCGGCCTATGGCCGGGACGGACCGGCCACGCCAGCATGGAGGGCATGACTCGTGCACTCATCGCCCTGACCAGTCACTCCGAGCTGGGCCGCACCGGCCGTTCGACCGGCTACTACGTCGGCGAGGCCGCCGAGCCGTGGGAAGTGTTCCGGGCCGCCGGCTACGACGTCGACCTGGTGTCCGTGGCCGGCGGCGAGCCGCCGGTAGACGGCCGGGACGAGAACGACAGCACCCAGAACGACTTCCTCGCCACCGCCGGCGTCGCGGACACCCCGAGGGCCGCCGACGTCGACCCGGCGGGGTACGACGTGATCCTCTTCGCCGGCGGTCACGGCACCATGTGGGACTTCCCCGACGACCCCGACCTGGCCCGCATCGCCCGCTCGGTCTACGAGCGCGGCGGCGTGGTGGCGGCCGTCTGCCACGGTCCGGCGGCGCTGGTGAACCTGACCCTCACCGACGGCTCCCGGCTGCTCGCCGGCAAGCGGGTGGCCGGCTTCACCAACAGCGAGGAGGCCTCCGTCGGCCTCACCGACGAGGTGCCTTTCCTTCTCGCCGACAAGCTCACCGAGGCTGGCGCGCAGCACGTACCGGCACCGGACTTCACCGAGCACGCGGTGGTCGACGGCCGCCTGGTGACCGGTCAGAACCCACAGTCCGCCCGCGCCGTGGCCGCGGCCGTGGTGAAGCTGCTCGCCTGAGCGCCGGTCGGATCCGGTAGTCGTCTGGCGGGCCAGTGGCACGCAGCTCGGGCGGCAGCGGGAAGGCCCGCGGCAAGCTCGACGGGAAACTGTCGTGAGTGCCGCTGCTGTCAACTGGTCGACTCGTGGCAGTGCCCATCGGGAAATGCCTGATGGAATTGGAGCCCCCGGCCGGGATCGAACCGGCGACATCTCGCTTACAAGGCGAGTGCTCTGGCCAGCTGAGCTACAGGGGCGCGTGCGTCGAGGTCAGCATAGCGACTGACGTCCGGATATCCCGATCGCGAGGCCTCCCGACCACGGGAATCGTCAACAACCCGACGCACACCGGTTCGCCGTGGCGTCGATTGATGTCTGACCGTGCCCGAGTGACCGGAATGCGTAGCCCGCCTGGTGGGCTCGGCGGCCCCCCGCCTTGGCAGCACGGGTAAACGCGTTTACGGTTCACTCACACGGACGACGACCGGGCGCCCCCGCGACCGGGCCGCCGTCCGTTGACCGGCACGGACACGTGCCGGTTGCTCCTTCACTCGGATCGTCCGGCACGTTCCTGCCGGTGAAAGGAAGCGCTTCACCATGGCTACGGTCACCTATTCCAAGGCGTCCCGGATCTACCCGGGCCAAGAGCGTCCCGCCGTCAACGAGCTGAACCTCGAGATCGGCGACGGGGAGTTCCTCGTCCTGGTCGGTCCCTCCGGTTGCGGTAAGTCCACCAGCCTGCGGATGCTCGCCGGCCTGGAGGACGTGGACGCCGGTTCGATCTACATCGACCAGCGTGACGTCACCCACCTCCCCCCGAAGGCCCGCGACATCGCGATGGTCTTCCAGAACTACGCCCTCTACCCGCACATGACGGTGTACGAGAACATGGCGTTCGCGCTGAAGCTGCGCAAGACCTCCAAGTCGGAGATCGACCGGCGGGTCAAGGAGGCGGCCGGGCTGCTCCAGTTGGAGGAGTACCTCAGCCGTAAGCCGAAGGCGCTCTCCGGTGGTCAGCGCCAGCGCGTCGCGATGGGCCGGGCGATCGTCCGCGAGCCGCAGGTCTTCCTCATGGACGAGCCGCTGTCGAACCTCGACGCCAAGCTCCGGGTGCAGACCCGTACCCAGATCGCGTCCCTGCAGGCCAAGCTGGGCGTCACCACCGTCTACGTCACGCACGACCAGGTCGAGGCCATGACCATGGGTCACCGGGTCGCGGTGCTGCTCGACGGTGTCCTGCAGCAGGTGGACACCCCGCGGGCGCTCTACGACACCCCGGCCAACGTGTTCGTCGCCGGCTTCATGGGCTCTCCCGCCATGAACATCAAGACCGTTCCGCTGAACGAGCGGGGCGCCGAGTTCGCCGAGCTGAACATCCCGCTGACCCGGGAGCAGGTTGAGGCGGCCCGCGCCGAGGGTGGCGACGGCAAGGTCACCGTGGGCTTCCGCCCGGAGGACTGCGAGCTGGTCAGCCCGACCGAGGGCGGCATGCCGGTCGTGGTCGAGCTGGTCGAGGACCTCGGTTCGGACGCCAACGTCTACGGCCACGCCGCGCTGGGTGGCAACTCGGAGCGCTTCGTCGTCCGCACCGACCGGCGCAACATGCCGAACATGGGTGACACCGTGTTCGTCAAGCCGGTCGCCGGTCGCAGCCACGTCTTCCACGCCGCCACCGGCAGCCGGATCTGACGTAACGCCGTACCGGAAGGGGCGGTCCGCTTCGGCGGGCCGCCCCTTTCGTCGTACCGGCGGTGGCGCCTCACCCCCGGGAGCCAGCGCGCAGGTGGCTCTTCGGGGTGACTCGGCACGGCTGGCCGTTCCCCTACCGTCACGGCAACCCCGAACCGGAGGACGTGCCGTGCCGACCGATCTCGCCCGACCCGCTGCCCACCAGCCGACCGCCCGCTGCCGGCCGTACCAGGTGGTTCGCCTGGCCGGCCGGAGCCTCGCCTACTGCGCGACGCTGATCCCGGTCGCCGTCCTCACGTTGGTGACCGCCCCGTTGGGCGGAGCCGACGCCGCCGTCACACGCTGGCGAGCCCTGCGTACCGGACTGCTCGGGATGCCACCGACGGCCGTGCCCGGCCGGCGGCCCGGCACCGTCGCGGTGCTCGGCCACGCGCTGCTCAGCCTGCTGGTGGGTGCCGTTGCCCTGCTGCCACTCGGCGTGCAGCTGCTGATGGTGCTGCGGGGTGTGCTGTACGGCCTGGTGGACCCGGGGCCGTACGACAACTCCTGGGGTGGTCCGACCCGGGCCGGCGCCTGGTTGGCGCACTTCCTGGTCGGCCTGCCGATGGCCGCCGCCGGGCTGGCCGCCCTGATCGGCATCGCCGCCGTGCACCAGCGGCTGACCCGACGCCTGGAGGGCGAGCGCGGCCCGCTCTGGTTGCTCCCGACAGTGCTGCTGATGGCGTTTGCCGGGGCGCTGCTCTTCGTCGCGTGGACCCGGCAGATCTGAGCACGAAGGCCCCTCCCGCGCGCGGCGGAAAGGGGCCTTCGTGGACGTGCGCTACATCTCGACGGAGCGCCGACGGGCGACCTCGGCCAGGGCGACCGCCGCCGCCACGCTGGCGTTGAGCGACTCGACCTCGGAGATCATCGGGATGCTGACGGTCAGGTCGCAGGTCTCCCCGACCAGGCGGGACAGGCCGCGCCCCTCGGAACCGACAACCACCACCAGCGGGCCGACAGCGGCCTCCAGGTTGTAGAGGTCGGTGTCGCCGTCGGCGTCCAGGCCGACAACCATGAAGCCGGCGTCGCGGCACGCCTTCAGCGACCGGGTCAGGTTGGTCACCTGCGCCACGGGAACCCGCGCGGCCGCGCCGGCACTGGTCCGCCAGGCGGTCGCGGTGATCCCGGCGGCACGACGCTCGGGTACGAAGACACCCTGCGCGCCGAACGCGGCAGCCGACCGGATCACGGCGCCCAGGTTGCGCGGGTCGGTGACACCGTCCAGCGCGACCAGCAGCGGAGCCTGCTGCTCAAGGGCGGCGGCGACCATGTCCTCGAACGGCTGGTACGCGAAGGGCGGCACCTGCAGACCGACGCCCTGGTGCAGCACCCCGCCGGTCATCCGGTCCAGCTCGGCGCGGCTGATCTCCAGGTTGGCGATGCCCCGGTCGGCGGCGGTCCGGATGATCTCGTTGACCCGGTCGTCCATGTCGATGCCCTGGGCGGTGTAGAGCGCCGTCGCCGGCACGTTGGCGCGCAGCGCCTCCAGCACCGGGTTACGCCCGACCAGCAGCTCAGGGGTGTCCTTGGACGGGTTGGACTTGCGCCCCGGCGTCACCCGGGGGCCGGACCGCCCGGTGGGCTTGCCGCCCCGCCCGCCGGTGGCACCCCGACCGGCCGGCACCCCCCGACCGCCGCCCCGGCCCCAGGTGGTGTCCTTGCTTCCGGGCTGCCCGATCTTGGGGGCTCGCCCCTCCTCGGCTGCCGCGCGGCGCTCCTTGTCCTGCTTCCAGGCGGTGCGCTGGGGCAGCTTCTCGGTGCCCGAGTAGCCCTTGTGCCACGGTCGCTCGTCAGCGGGCAGGGTGCGACCCCGGCCGGCCAACGAGTCCTTGTTCTTGCCACCAGAGCCCTTGGGGGCGGTCGCCTTCGACGTCAGTCGCCGGCCACGGCGCTGCGAGTTGCCGGCCATCAGTCCTGCTCTCCAATAGTCCAACGGGGGCCCTGGGGGGTGTCCTCGACCACCACGCCGGCCAGCTTGAGCTGGTCACGCACCGCGTCCGCGGCGGCCCAGTCCTTGCGGCCCCGCGCCTGCGCACGCTGCTCCAGGGCCAGCGCGATCAGGGAGTCCACCACCGCACGAAGATCGTCCGATGGGCCGCCGCCGGTCCAGGCCGGGTCGAGAGGGTCGATCCCGAGGATATCCAGCATTGCCCGCACCACGGCCAGCGTGGTGCGGACGGTCACATCGTCGCTGGCGCTCAGGGCGGTGTTGCCGTCCCGAATGTGCTGTTGCAGCACGGCCAGCGCGGCGGACGTGTTGAGGTCGTCGTTCATCGCCGCGACGAAGCCCGCCGGCAGCTCACCGAGCTGCCCGGCACCGACCCGCTCGGCGGCCCGCTGCACGAAACCCTCGATCCGTCGGTACGCGGTGGCCGCGTCCCGCAGCGAATCCTCCGAGTAGTCGATCACCGAGCGGTAGTGCGCGGCGGCGTAGTAGTAGCGCAGCTCCACCGGCCGCACCCCGAGCGAGTCCACGTACGCCAGGCCCAACGCGTTACCAGCGGACTTGCCCATCTTGGCCCCGCCGATGCTCAACAGCCCGTGGTGCACCCAGTACCGGGCGAACGGCAACCCGGCCGCCTTGGACTGGGCGATCTCGTTCTCGTGGTGCGGGAACGTCAGATCCAGGCCACCGCCGTGAATGTCGAACTCCGGGCCGAGATAGCGCCAGCACATCGCCGAGCACTCGATGTGCCAACCCGGACGGCCCAACCCCCACGGCGACGGCCAGTAGGCGTCCGCCGGCTCGTCCGGTTTGGCGCCCTTCCACAGCGCGAAGTCGCGCGGATCCCGCTTGCCCCGATCCGGGGCGTCCCCGGCGGACTGCATGGCGTCCGGAGACTGACCCGACAGCGACCCGTACGCCGGCCAGGACGCCACGTCGAAGTAGACGTCGCCCGAGCCGTCACTCGCCGGGTACGCATGCCCGTCGGCGATCAACTTCGTGATCAGCTCGTGCATCTCGGGGATGTGCCCGGTGGCGCGCGGCTCATAGGTGGGCGGCAGCACGTTCAACGACCGGTACGACTGGGCGAGCAGCAACTCGTTGGCGTACGCGATCGACCAGAACGGACGCCCCTGCTCGCCCGCCTTGACCAGAATCTTGTCGTCGATGTCGGTCAGATTGCGAATGAAGGTGACCTCGTAGCCGGCGGCCATCAACCAACGACGCAGCACGTCATAGTTGACCCCGGAACGAAGGTGACCGATGTGCGGCGGAGCCTGAAGGGTGAGACCACACAGGTAAACCCCCACCTTGCCGGCTTCCCGCGGGACGAAGTCCCGCACCGATCGGGTGGCAGTGTCATACAGGCGTAGCGTCACCGTACAAGGGTAGCTGTCCGCGCCTGTCCGAGTCGGCCGGTGCCGGGTCGTACGCTGCCAGGCGTGGATGCGACCGCACGCTCCGGTGGCTCCGGTGACCTGCCAGCCAACCCCACCGCCCCCGCCCCCGATTCGGCTGACGCCGACGCGAGGCGACCCGACGCGGCTGCGGGGCCGCCCCCCACCGGCGCAAGGCGGGCCGGCGCGGGCCCGGGGCGGGCCGACGCGGGCGCGGGGCCGCCTCCCACCGGCCCGGGGCGGGCCGATGCGGGCGCGGGGCGGGCCGACGCTGTTGCCCCGCCGTCCGGCGCGGGCCTGGGGCGGGCCGACGGGGTTGCCGGGCGGGGCGGGGAGACGTCGCAGACGCTGGACCGGGGGTTGCGGCTGCTGCACCTGGTCGCCGACGCTCCTGGCGGTCTGACCGTCACCGAGGCCGCGAATCGGCTCGGCATCGGCCGGGCAGCCGTCTACCGGCTGGTCAGTGCGTTGACCGGGCACGGCATGCTGCGCCGCGACGATGAGGGTCGGCTGCGCCTGGGGGCCGGGTTGTTGCACCTGGCCCGGCGGGCCCAGCCGCTGCTCGCCGAGGGTGCGCTGCCCGCGCTGCGTCGCCTCGCCGAGCAGGCCGGCGCCACCGCCCACCTGACCGTCGTCGAAGGTGGAGAGGGTGTCGCCCTGGCCGTGGTGGAGCCGAGCTGGACGTCGTTCCACGTCGCGTACCGGGCCGGGGCGCGGCATCCACTGGACCGGGGAGCGGCGGGCCGGGCGATCCTGGCCGGGCGAGCCGGGGTGGCAGAGGCGGTCAGCAGCAGCGGAGAGTTGCAGGCCGGGGCGTACGGGGTGGCCGCACCGGTGCTCGACGTACCCGGGCTGGAGGCCAGCGTCGGCGTGGTCGCGCTCGCCCCGCTGGACGTCGACACGATCGGCCCCCAGGTGCTGGCCGCCGCCCGAGCCATCACCACCGCCCTCAGCTGACCCCGGCTCGCCGGCCAGGATCGCCCGGCCTCGGGCGTGATCGACTCGGGTTCACGGAAGTCGCGGTATCCCATGGCCAACGACCGCCCGACTTTCAGGAACGCGAGTGGATCGTCGCCCATCAGCGGCCCCGGGTGCCTCATCGGTCGGTGGGATCCGGTCGGTGACTCCTCAGTCGATGGACATGGCCGGTGACTCCTCGGTCGGCGGACATGGCCGGTGACTCCTCGGTCGGCGGATATGGCCGGTTCTCATAGCACGATCGGCAGGCGGAGTCGCCGTTGTCCACAGGTCCGGCGGCAGGTGCAGGCCGGGTTGTCCACAGGGGTTTCGAGGGCCGCTCGGTGGTCGGCAGTCTGCTCGGTATGCCACCACGTCCGCATCGCCCCGATGCCCTGACCTGGCAGGTCTTCCGCGGCTCCGACGCTGTCCGGGAAGGCCTGCTCACCGAACATCAGCTGCGCAACTCCGCCTGGGTGCGGTTGCGCCACGACATCTACGCCGACGCACGGCTGGACCGCGACCACGCCCTGGCGTGTCGCGCCGCCCTCCTCCGCCTACCGCAGGCAGTGGTGGTCGGCGGTCCGTCGGCCGCCTACCTGCACGGCGTCCACCACGCCGCGAGCTTCACCGACGACGTGCACGTCCTCGTGCCCCGATCGCTGCGGGTCGGTCCACAGCGTGGTCTCAGCGTGCACGTCAACACCATCACCCCGCTCGTGGCACCGCCCGACCCGAGACGACCGTCAGGCGTGGGGCCAACGCCCGACCCGGGACGACCGTCAGGCGCGGGGCCAACGCCCGACCCGGGGCGACCGTCAGGCGCGGGGCAACCGCCAGATGCGGGGCGTCCGTCGGGCGCTGGACGTCCACGTGATGCGACGCGACCGACGGGAGCAGGGCGACCACCTGTCGGCCGAATGTCGCCACGGCCAGCACCGCTGCTGTCCCGCCAGGCCGCAGTGTCCGCCCGCGCAGGGGGTGTCATGACGGCGAGCGCGGGCGATGGGTGGTCGGCGGCCAGCCCGCTCAGGTCCAGCGAGCGCGATCTGCCGATCCGCCGGTCCGACCCCGGGCGGGCCGCCTGGGAGACGGCTGTCTGGCTCGACCCCGTCCGGGCGGTCGCCATCGTCGACTCGTTGCTCGGGCAGGGTCTGACCGGGCGCGACACCTTGGACGCCATCGCTGCCCGCAATGCCGATCGGCCCGGTGGACGACGGGCACGCTGGGTCTTCGACCTGGCCGACGGTGGAGCCGAGTCTCCGCCGGAGTCGCACCTTCGCGTGCGGCTGGTGCTGGGCGGGCTACCGCGTCCGGCGGTTCAACATCCGATACGTCTGCCCGTCGGGGTTGTCCTGCACCCCGATCTGGCCTGGCCGCAGTATCGGGTGGCGGTCGAGTACGACGGGACGTGGCATTCCGACGCGGAGCAGTTGCACCGCGACCGCCGCCGACTCAATCAGCTGGTCGCCGCGGGTTGGCTGGTCCTGCACGTGACCAGTCGACGGCTGTACGGCGATTTTCCGGCGGTCCTCCGAGAGGTGCGCGACGCGCTGGTCAGCCGCGGATGGCGACCGGCATCATCCAGATGACCAGGATCATCTCGGGTTTCCGGAAACCGCGCCCTCCCTCAGGCTCCGACACCGCGCCTTCAAGAATCCCGAGTCGATCATGACCGAGGCCAGGTAGGCGCGCCCCGGCAGGCGAGCCCGGGACGACGCCCCACGCCGAGACGACAGACCAGCCCCGGGACGACGGCCCGAGCCCGAGACGACAGACCAGCCCCGAGACGACAGACCAGGCCCGGGACGACAGACCAGCCCCGGGACGACAGACCAGCCCCGAGACGACAGACCAGGCCCGGGACGACGGACCAGGCCCGGACACCACAGGGCCCGGTCGACAGGCGTCGGCCGGGCCCCGGGGCGTGGTGGCGGTTGGGCCACCTGGCAGTGCGATGTGCGCTACGGGCGCGCGTTCGGCTTGAGCGGGGTCTTCACCGCCGCGTAGGCATCGACGATCCCGTAGCCGTAGAAGCCGTTGAAGTTGACCCCGCCGGCGCAGTACGCGTCGTAGGTCTCGTCCCGGCCTTCGTTGCGGTACTGCTGCAGGCGCGGCTCCGGGCAGGCGTGCTCGGCGGCCGTGCGGTAGAGGTGCTGTTCGACCTGGTCCGGCGACATCCCGAAGCCGGTCCGACCCTGCGCCTTGCCGTGCCGGCTGACGATCAGCGCGGCGACGCCGGCGGCGTGCGGGGACGCCATCGAGGTGCCCTGGAGGTACGTGTAGTAGCCGCACTCACCGTTGGCCTTGCACTGCTTGAAGACCGAGTTTTCGAATCCGGCGACGATGTTGCCGTCGGCGTCGACCGACCCCTCCTCCTGAAGCACGTGCTTCGGGTACGTCGACAGGATCATGTTGGCGTCGGTACGGAAGGTGTCGGTGCCGAAGCCGTCCCGGAACCAACCGCCCGGCGCGGCGACGGAGATCTGCTCGGTGCCGTAGTTGGAGAAGTCCGACTTCTTGCCGGACGGGCCAACCGACGACACACCGATCACGTGCGGGCCTTCGGTGGGCAGGTCCCAGCAGCTCTCGTTGTCGATCGGCCGGGGGTACGGGTCAGCGCCGTAGTCGGGGCTCGTGACGTCGGTACGCGGTGCGCCCAGGTCCTCGTTGTTGTTGCCGAGCGCGCCGACGAGGGTGACGCCCTTGTTGTGCGCGAAGATCAGCGCCCGCTTCATCGCCTTGATGATGGCCCGCTGCTCCGCCTGGTCCTCGGGCGAGTCGGCCGGGTTGGCGGTGCAGTTGTAGAGCCACGGGTCGACGTAGAACGACATGTTGACCACGTCGATCCCGGACCGGCCGGCGTGGATCAGCGCGTTGACCACCGGGTCGAGGAAGAAGTAGCCGGAGTCCTGGCCGCCCTTGAGCTCGACCAGCGAGACGTTCGGGGCGACGCCGGAGAGGCCGAAGCCGTTGGCGGCGGCGCCGATGGTGCCGGCCACGTGGGTGCCGTGCCCGCCGTCGTCGGTGCCGACCGGGTCGAGGCAGCTCGGCACCTCGCAGGGGCCGTCCACATCGGTCAGGTCGGGCGCGAAGTTGCGCGACAGCGACCAGTTGAAGTTCGGCGCGATGTCCGGGTTGCTGGCGTCGACGCCGGTGTCCAGTACGCCGACGGTCACCCGACGGTCGCCCGGCTCGATCTTGCGGGCCTTGTCGGCCCGGATCATCTCCAGGCCCCACAGCTTGTCGTCGAGCGGATCGAGCTTGGCGCCCTTCTTGGCACCAGCACCGGCGCGAGCACCGGCACCGGCCAGCAGGTGCTCCTGCTCGACGCGGTCCAGCTTCGGCTTGCGGCCGATGGCCTTCTGCTCAGCGGCACCGATCAGCGTCGGCGCGGCGGTCGCCCTGGCCGCGAAGTCGGCCCGGTCGCTGCTGACCTGGAACATGCCGACCTCGTCGGACCGCGACACCACAGTGCCGCCAGCCGCCTTGATAGCGGCGATGGCGGTGTCGGCGGCGACGCCATCCTCGGCGACGACGGTGAAGGCGCGGGAGTCGCTCGGCGCGGCGTTGGCCGGCACACCCAACCCCGTAGCCGTAAGTGCCAGTACTGCCGCTGTCGCGACCGTACGGGCGGTGAAGCGCTTGCTCACCACATCGGATCCTCTCGTTGAGGGACGTGGCAGCCATCACACAACACCGGGTCGGATTACGCCAGCTGAACGCCCGTTATGGTCGTGAATTTCTCCGCCTACGCACGCCCACCAAGAGCATCGACACCGGCCACGCCGACACGCGCAGCCGGGACAGTGTCGGCGCTGTCCGACTCGACGGCCAGGCCTGCGAGTGCGGCCGGCAGGTCGGCGATCGTCGACACCTCGGCGTCCGGCGGTCCACCGGGTGGGCGGGGCAGACCAAGCCGGTTCAGCCACACCGATCGCAGGCCGAACCGCCGGGGCCCCACCACGTCGTGCTCCCAGGAGTCACCGACGTACACGATCTGCCCGGCGGGCACACCGGCCGCCGCGACCACCGCTGCGTAGAACTCCGGGGCCGGCTTCTTGGGCAGGCCGTTCTCGTGCGCGTACAGCTCGAAGGCGAACTCGCCGGTGAGCCCACATCGTTCGGCGCGGCTGTTGCCGTTGGTGGCGAAGCCCAGTGTGTAGCGGCGGCGCAGCGTGGCCAGCGCCGGTGTCACGTCCGGGAACGGTCGGGTGAGGGCGAACCGGCGGGCGAAGAAGAGATCCGCGAACTCGTCCAGGTGGTCGGCCAGCGCGGCGCGGGTCAGCGACCGGGCCAGCGCGGCACGCCGGATCTCCATCACCGGGGCGGCCGTCAGCTCGCCGAAGACCGCACCCCAGTCGGACTCCAGTTCGGCGAGCGTCACGCCGGCCGCCGCCGGGGTGCGCCGCCGCATCTCGTCGAGGACGGCCACCAGCCCGCCGGTCACGGCGGGGCGCAAATCCAGCAGCGTCTCGTCAGCGTCGAACACCACAGTCGTCAGCACGACGCCACTCTCTCACCGACCGTCGAGCGCCAGCTCGGGTTCGCTCGTGACCGGTGCGGGTGCGGCAGTCGGGGGCGACCGCAGCTCGTCGAGGCGGACCAGGGCGACGCCGGCGACGATCAGCGCACCGCCGAACAGCTGCCACCCCGTGGGCAGCTCGTTCAGGAAGAGCCAGGCGATCAGCACCGCGAAGAGCACCTCGGTCAGCCCGACGAACGACGACAGTCGCGGGCCGAGGATCCGGGTGCCGGCGATGCCGGCGAGGTACGCGATGACGGCGGCGACCAGCGAGAGCCCGGCGATCGGCACCAACCAGCTGGTGGCTTGCCCGGCGAAGGTGACCTCGCCGAAGGTGGCGTGCAGCGGCAGCAGGCCGGTCAGCCCGATGAGGAGCAGCACGGCGGCGCCGACGGCCATTCCTCCGCTGGCCATGGCGACCGAGGGCAGTCGGGGGTCGACCCGGCCGGCGAGCACGAAGTAGCCCGCCAGGCCGAATGCCGCGCCGAGGCCCCAGAGCACGCCCACCGGGTGGAAGTCCGCGGTGCCGGCGAGGTCGAGCACGAATGCCAGCCCGGCCAGGGCGGCCATCGACCCGGCGATGGTGAGCCGGCGGGGTGGCTGCCCGTGTCGCAGCCACATCCAGACCACCACGAGGATGATGCCGAGGTATTCCAGCAGCAGCGCGACACCGACCGGGAGGTACCGCACGGCGTTGAAGAAGCACACCTGGGCCAGTGCCACCCCGAGGAGCCCGAACAACCCGATGGCCGCGGCGTTGCTCCGTAGCACGTGCCACCTGCCGCGCAGCGACAGCAGGGCGGGGATCGCCAGCACCAGGGCGGCCACGCCGACCCGGGCGATCACCGCGGACTCGGCTGACCAGCCGGCCTCGATGAGCGACCGCGCGAAGGTGCCGGAGGTGGCGAAGGTGACAGCGGAGAGCAGCGCCAACCCGACGCCGGCAGCAGGTCGTGAGTGCATGTCGCGCTCCTCGCAATCGGCGTGGTGTCATGAGCAAACTATCCTTGTGCTGATGACGCTAAGCGGAAGCCGTGACAGGAGTCAAGATGCTATTCGCTCATGACACCGAGTGTTCGTTGATCGCCGCCGCGGCGCTGGTCAACACCGCAGGTCGAGACGGTGAGTTGCTGCCGGACGTCGCGGCCCTGGACGCGTTCTTCGTCCGCTACTCCTACAGCGGCCGGCACGAACGCACCGACGCCGAGTTGCGGGCCGTCCGGGATCTGCGGCCCCAACTGCGCCGCATCTGGCACGCCGAGCCAGCCGAGATCGTCGCGGTGGTCAACGGCCTGCTGTTGGAACACAAGGCGCTACCGCAGCTCATCGAGCACGACGACGAGCCGTACCACCTGCACGCGGTGCCCCGCGACGCGCCGCTGGCCACCCGGATCGCGGTGGAGGCCGCCATGGCGATGGCCGACCTGGTCCGTAGCGGCGAGCTGAGCCGGCTGCGGATCTGCGAGTACCCGGACTGCGACAACGTGGTCGTCGACCTGTCCCGCAACCGGTCCCGGCGGTTCTGCGAGGCCGGCTGCGGCAACCGCGCCGCGGTGACCGCCTACCGAGCCCGACGGGCCGCCGGCCGTTCCTGACCGGCTGTCGCCCATTCCTCGGCCCGCACCTCGTACTCCACCTCGCCCTGCTCGGTGCCCGGAATCGGGTCGTCCCACTGGAGGTGGAAGGTCCGCACGTAGTGCAGCCCGGCCTTCACCATCACCCGCCGGGAGCGTTCGTTGACAGTCATCGTCTCGGCCCAGACCCGACGCACCCCGACAGTGTCGAAGGCGTGCCGCACCAGCGCCCGCGACCCTTCGGTGGCCAGCCCTCGCCCCCACGTCGCGCGGCGCAACCGGTAGCCCAACTCGGCCTCGGTGCCGTCCTCCGACGGGTCCAACGCGAACCAACCGAGAAACTCCCCGGACTCCCGATCGTGCGCCGCCCACCGACCCAGCCCAGGATGCCTGTCGTACTGGGCCAGCAACCTCGGCAACTGCTCGTCCCGCACGGTGGCCAGCGGAGTCGCGACGCCACCGGTGAGGAACCGCATCACCTCGGGGTCGCTGTCCAACTCGACCAGCAGGCCCACGTCATCCATGGTCAGCCGCCGCAACCGCAGCCGCTCGGTCCCCACCGGCGCGGCCACCTGATCGTCACCCATGGCCCGGATCATCCCGCCACCCTGTGGACACCGTCGAGCCGTTTACCCGGCCACCCCAGGTCCGCGCCCCCTCGCCCGCCGTCGCGGGCGAGCCGGTCGCGTCAGCGCGGGGGCGCGGCCACGAAGAGCCGCCAGGAGTACGCGTCGACAACGAGCACGGGTCCGCCCGAGTCCTTACTGTCCCGCACCCCGACCACGTCCCCCAGATTCGTAGCCACCTCGACGCACTGGTCGTTGGAACCACTCCGGCTGCTCTTACGCCACCGAGCCCGGCTCAACTCCACGACTCCGCCACTTCCCTCAGCAACTCGATCGACTCCTGCGGTGGCAACGCCTGCCCGAGGGTAGCTTCCCAGGTCCGTTGTAGACGCAACAGATCCGCAGGCCGGTCGAGTTCTTGGCCGCCGATCTGGCCGCCGAGATAGGCAAGATCGCTGTGGTCGGCCACGGTCGCGAGGATGAATGGCCCGTTCAGACCGGGATACTCCTCGGCCGAGCGGGGCACCACATGGAGTTGAACCCGTGGATGTTCGGTCGACAAGCGCGCCAGGTGCAGAGCTTGCTCGCACATCACCTTCCGACCGCCGACCCGTCGCCTCAGCACCGACTCGTCAAGCACCGCGACCACATGCGGCGGGCGATCCCCGTAGAGGACCCGCTGGCTGTCCATCCGGTCCGCCAGCCGACGCTCGACCTCGTCGGCGTCGAGCAGTCGGTCCGACTCGAAGATGGCGCGTGCATAGCCTTCGGTTTGCAGCAGCCCGGGGACGTGCAGCGGGTCGAACCATCGCAGGGCTCGCGCCTGCGCAAGGATCGCCTGCCAGCCCCGCAGCCAGGGCTGCGCCCGGTCCAGGCTCACCAGCTCGGTGGACATGCGGCCGAACAGGCCGCCGGTCTCCAGTGCCCGGTCGACGAGTTCCAGGTACTTGGCGGTGGGCACCTGCTGACCCAACTCGACGGCGCTGACCATCGACGCCGAGTAGTTGACCGCCTTCGCCAGCTCATCCTGACTCCAGCCGCGCCGCACCCGCGCCCGGCGCAGCTCCGCGACCAGGAACGCCGCCGCCGTCATCTGTCCATCGGCCATACCCAGCCACTCTCCAACCCGCCGACGATCAACTCCAGCCGACCAACAGAGCCGGCGCGGCCCGGGAACAGGGCAGCTACGACAGGCGGGCCGAACCCTTCCGACCGTAGTCGTCCGATCACCAGACTGTGAAGCGCGGCACCGCTCCCCGTCCCCCGGGCCCGGCGGCGCCGCACGGGACCGCCCGCTCCCCCGTGCCGGGCGGTCCCACCCCCACCCAAGACGACCAACCGCCCAAGATCGTGCTCGATCCTGGAAGTAGTGGGGTCCCAACGTGCGGAAACCACTACATCCAGGATCAAGCACGATCTTCACGCGCCGCCGCCCTCGGGAGCGCCGGGGGCGCGGGCGCAGGCGGCCCGCGAGCCCGGCGCACCGAGCGAGCAGCGAGCAGCGAGCCTGGGACGGAGCGCGGGCACGGGACGCGGGCACGGGACGCGGGCGCGGGACGCGGGCGCGGGACGCGGGCGCGGGCGCGGGGCGAAGCGCGGGCGCGGGCGCGGGGCGCGGGGCGCGGGCGCGGGGCACGGGGTGCGGAGGCCAGCGCGAGGGCGGGGGCGCCGGGTCGGGGGGTGATGCCACAAACGAGTCAGCTCGAAAGGACCGCAACACCATGCCCCGGACCAACCCGGACGACCGCGCGACCACGCCCCGACGACCGCACCTGCCGCTGCGCCCGCTCTGGCTCTGCCGGGTCTGCGCCGCGCCCTGGCCGTGCGCGGTCGCCCGGCTCACCCTCCGCCGGGAGTACGCGCACGACTGCGTCGGGTTGAGCGTCTACCTGTGCGCGGTCCTGCACGAGGCGGTCGCCGACCTGTACCGGCTCAACCCGCACGATGGGCCGGACCCCGCGGCGCTCTTCACCCGCTTCGTCGGCTGGGCGAGGCCACAAAACCTGCGCTGAGCGGGCCGGCTCAGGGGTGGGTCAGGGGTGGGTCATCCGAAGCAGGTCCAACGTCTCGTCGAGCTGGGTGACGGTGAGCTTGCCGGAGTCGACGTGCCCCCGGGAGATCACCACCTCGCGGATCGAGATCTGCTTCGCCAACGCCTCCTTGGCGATCGACGCGGCCTCGTCGTACCCCAGGTAGCGGTTGAGCGGGGTCACGATCGACGGTGAGCCCTCGGCGTACGCCAGGCAGACCTCGGCGTCCGCGACCAGGCCGGCCACCAACCGGTCGGCGAAGAGCCGGCTCACCGCGGAGAGCAGCCGGATCGACTCCAACAGGTTGCGGCCCATCACCGGGAGCATCACGTTCAGCTCGAAGTCGCCCTGCGAACCGGCGAACCCGACCGTCGCGTCGTTGCCGATCACCTGGGCGCAGACCTGCCGCATCGCCTCGGCGACCACCGGGTTGACCTTGCCCGGCATGATCGACGAACCGGGCTGGAGGTCGGGGATGCGCAGCTCACGCAGACCGGCGCGAGGGCCGGAACCCATCCAGCGGATGTCGTTGGCGATCTTGTAGAGGCCCACGGCGATGGTCCGCAGTTGCCCCGAGGTCTCCACCAGCGCGTCGCGCGCGCCCTGCGCCTCGAAGTGGTTACGCGCCTCGGACAGCGGCAACCCGGTCGACTCACGCAGTTTGTCGATCACGGCGGCGGCGAAGCCGAGCGGGGTGTTGATTCCGGTGCCCACGGCGGTGCCACCCAGCGGCAGCTCGGCGAGCCGGGGCAGGGCGCCCTCCAGCCGTTCCATTCCGTAGCGGACCTGAGCGGCATACCCGCCGAACTCCTGGCCGAGGGTCACCGGCGTGGCGTCCATCAGGTGCGTACGCCCCGCCTTGACCACCGTCTCGAACTCCGCCGCCTTGGTTTCCAAGGTGGCCGCCAGATGCCCCAGCGACGGCAGCAGGTCCTCCACGATGAACTGGGTGGCCGCCAGGTGGATGGAGGACGGGAAGACGTCGTTGCTCGACTGGGAGGCGTTGACGTGGTCGTTCGGGTGCACCGGCGAGCCCAGCTCACGACTCGCCAGGGTGGCGATCACCTCGTTGGTGTTCATGTTCGATGACGTGCCCGAGCCGGTCTGGAACACGTCCACCGGGAACTGGTCGTCGTAACCACCGTCGGCCACGTGCGCGGCGGCGGCGGCGATGGCGGCGGCCACGTTGGCGTCGATCACACCCAGCTCGCCGTTGACCTCGGCCGCCGCGCCCTTGATCTGGGCGAGGGCCTTGATCTGGGCCGGCTCGATTCCCCGGCCGGAGATCGGGAAGTTTTGCACCGCCCGCTGGGTCTGCGCACGCCACAGTGCCTCGGCGGGCACCTCCACCTCGCCCATCGAGTCACGTTCGATGCGGTAACCGGTCGCCTCTGGAGTCGTCACGCGTACCATCCTGCCGCGCCCGTGGCCGACTCGCAGATGATCCGTCAGCCCAACTCGGTGAGCAGCCGCTCCGCCTCGTGCCGGTCCGGCGACTCGACCTCCCGGAACAACACCAGCGCCTGCTCCAGGTGCGCGCGGGCCGCCGTCGGATCCGTGGTCAGCACGCACCGGGCGATGCCCTCCAACGCCCGGGCCTTCTCGTAGCGGGCAGCGAGCCGGCTGGCGTCGGCGAGCACCCGGCGGTGCAGGTCGAGCGCGCTGACCGCGTCACCCTGCTCCAACATCGCCCGGGCCAGCAGGTTCCGGGAAGCACACTGACCGATTCGGTCGCCGGCGTCCACCATCGCCACCAGCGCCTCCCGGTGCAGGGCTGCGGCACGCTCCGGATCGCCGGCGACACGTTCCATCACACCGATCTCGTTGAGCACCTCCCCCTCACCGAATCGGTTGCTGGCCCGGCGCTTGAGGTACAACGCCGTCCGCAGCAGGCGACGGGCGGGGCCCAGGTCACCCATCCGGTGCCGGATCATGGCGAGGTGCCCCAACGCGTTGTCGGTCTGCCGGCGGTCCTTCGCCTGCCGGGCCGCCAGGAGGTGCAGCCGGGCCAGGCGTAGCGACTCGTCGTACCGGCCCCAGGCGATAAACGCGTAGGACACGTTGTTCAACAGATTGGTCAGCGCATGGACGTCGACCAAGCCGCGGATCATGTCGAGCGCCTCGTCGAACTTCGCCTTACCCAGCCGGTGGTCACCGTTCGCGGCGTAGGAGACGCCGAGGTTCCACAGCGTGCTGAGCGTGTCGTCACGGAGCCCGAGCCGGCGGCGCACTGTCAGTGCCACCTCCATCGCGCTGATCGCCTCCGGGAAGCGGGCCAACCGGAAGTACGCCGACGAGAGGTAGTTCAGCATGGTGGCGTAGGCCGCCTCGTCGCCCAGCCGCTCGGTCACCCGAAGCCCGATAGTGTGGGTCTCGATCAGCTCGTCGAGGTGCCCGCCGTCGAAGTTGAGCCGCCAGCAGGCCCGGGCCAGCTGCCAGCACTGAACCGGGAAGTTCTCCTCCTCCGCCTTCCGGACCAGGGCGGTGAGCGCGACATGGTTCTCCTCGAACCACGCCCGCCCCTCGGCCACCGGGACAGCCAACAGGTCCGGCCGACCGGGCGTGCGCTCGGGAATGTTGCGACGACTGCCCGCCGCCTCGACCGTCCGGGCGATCGCCAAGGTGACCGACAGGTGATGATCCAACAGCCGCTCCACGGCGGCGCGGCGTTCGGTCTGCCGCTCCGGGCCGACGAGCAGCAGCCGAGCGTACTCGCGGAGCAGATCGTGCAACCGGTACCGACCCGGCTGCACCTCCTCCACCAGATGCGCGTCGACCAACTCGTCCAACTGCTCCTGGGTGTCGGCGAGGGGCAGGTCGACGAGGGCGGCGGCCACCCGACTGTCGAAGCGCCCCGTCGGGTACAGGCCGAGCAGCGGAAACAGCCGCTGCGCCGACGGTGAGACCTGCGCGTACGACAGTGCGAACGCCTGCCCCACCGAGCGCTGCCCGGCGGTCAGCTCGGCCAGCGGGCCCGCCCCGGCGACCAGCCGCTCGGCGAGGTCGGCGACCCGCCAGCGCGGCCGGTGCGCCAACCGCGCGCCAGCCAGCCGGATAGCGAGCGGCAGGTGGCCGCAGCGACGCGCCACCTCGGCCGCCGCCTCCGGCTCGGCGGCGATCCGCTCCATCCCGGCCACCCGACCGAGCAGCTCGATCGCCTCGTCGGCGTCAAGGACCGGCAACGACGACGGCCGGCCCTCGTCGACCCCGATGAGCCGGCGGCGACTGGTGATGAGGACCAGGCTCTGCGCGCCGTTGGGCAGCAACGGCGCCACCTGGTCGGCACTGGCCGCGTTGTCCAGGACCACCAACGCACGGCGGCCGGCCAGCTCGATCCGCCAGAGCGCCAACCGGTCGTCCAGGTTCTCCGGCACCCGCTCCACCGGCACACCGAGCTGCCGCAGGAGGGCCGCCACGGCCGTTGCCGTTGTCAACGGTCGGCGTTCGCTGTGCCCGTGCAGGTCGATGAAGAGCTGGGCGTCGGGATAGCGGTCCGCGAGCGCGGTGGCGACGTGTACGGCAAGCGTGGTCTTGCCGCTGCCCGGCATCCCGTCGACCACCTGGATCCGGATGCCGTCCTCCTCGATCTCCTTGACCAGGCGGGCCACCGTCTCCTGCCGACCGATGAAGTCCCCGATCGCCCGGGGCAGGGAACGAACCGGGCCGACGGGTGGGGCCGGCCGACCGGCCAGGGCCAGGTCGCCGGCGAGCACCCGTTGGTGCAGCTCCTGCAGCTCGGCACCCGGTTCGATGCCCAACTCCTCGGCGTACGTCCGCCGGCCCTCGCGGTAGACGGCGAGTGCGTCGGCCTGCCGCCCGACCGAGGACAACGCCAGCATCAGCTGACCTCGCAGCCGCTCCCGCAACGGATTCCGGTCGACGCTCTCCGCCAACTCCTCGATCAGCTCAGCTGCCTGACCGAGGCGCAGTTCGACGTCGACGCACTCCTCCAACGCGGTGAGGCGTTGCTCGTCGAGCGTCTGGGCGCGACGGCGGACGCTCCGGCTCGCGATGCCACCGAGTGTCGGCCCCCGCCACAGGGCCAGCGCGGCGCGGAACTCCATACGCGCCTCGACCAGCCGGCCGGCGACGACCTGGGCACGGGCCACCTCCACGCGCCGGTTGAAGATCTCGGCGTCCAGGTCGTTCGGTGCGGTACGCAGTCCGTACCCCGCCGGGTCGGTGACGATCAGCTCAGGCGCCAGCCCGAGTTCGGTGAACCGGCGGCGCAGCCGCGACACGCAGGTCTGCAACTGCGCGCGGGCGGTGGCCGGCGGGTGGTCCTCCCACACCGCGTCGACGAGTTCGTCGACCGGCACGAGCCGGCCGGCCCGCAACAGCAGCATGGCGAGGACGGTCCGGTCGCGTCCCGCGGTGACAGTGGCTTCGCCACCGCCCACCCGCAGAGGCCCCAGGATCCCGAACCGCATCTACTCTCCCGCGTCAGTGGTGCAACTTCCAGCAGAGTAGTCCGGTGGTGACAGATCGCCCCGGCCAGGCAAGAGTGATCTGAGAGCGGATCGACAGTGATGCGCAGCAAACTCACTTCGGGTTGTCGGTGACGGCATCCGACGGGGGCGGTGCGCCCGTCCCACCCCAGCGGGGCGGGCGTACCGATTGTCGGTAGAACACGGGCGACAGACGGGTGCCGGGCGGATTCGCCCGGCACCCGTTCGCGTTGCGGTCGGGTCAGCGGCGGCCGACGGTGAGCACCGGCTTGGTGACCTCGGCGAAGAAGTCGTTGCCCTTGTCGTCGACCACGATGAAGGCGGGGAAGTCCTCGACCTCGATCTTCCAGACCGCCTCCATGCCCAGCTCCGCGTACTCGAGCACCTCGACGTGCTTGATGCAGTCCTGGGCGAGGCGGGCCGCGGGGCCGCCGATCGAGCCGAGGTAGAAGCCGCCGTGCTGCTGGCAGGAACGGGTCACCTGACCCGACCGGTTGCCCTTGGCCAGCATCACCTGCGAGCCACCGGCCGCCTGGAACTTCTCCACGTAGGCGTCCATCCGCCCGGCGGTGGTCGGGCCGAACGAGCCGGACGCGTACCCCTCGGGGGTCTTCGCGGGGCCGGCGTAGTAGACCGCGTGGTCCCGCAGGTACTGCGGCATCGGCTCACCGGCGTCCAACCGCTCGGCGATCTTGGCGTGGGCGATGTCCCGGGCGACGACAAGCGGGCCGGACAGGGACAGCCGGGTCTTGACCGGGTACTTCGACAGCTCGGCGCGGATCTCGTCCATCGGCCGGTTCAGGTCGACCCGGACGACCATCTCACCGTCGAGGGAGTCGTCGGTGACGTCGGGCAGGAACCGCGCCGGGTCGGTTTCGAGGCGCTCCAGCCACACGCCCGACGGGGTGATCTTGGCGACGGCCTGGCGGTCCGCCGAGCAGGAAACGGCGATCGCCACCGGGCAGGACGCGCCGTGCCGGGGCAACCGGACCACCCGCACGTCGTGGCAGAAGTACCGCCCACCGAACTGCGCGCCGATGCCGAAGTTACGGGTCAGCTCCAGCACCTGCGCCTCCAGCTCCAGGTCGCGGAAGCCGTGCGCGCTCATCGAACCCGAGGTCGGCAGCGCGTCGAGGTACTTGGCGCTGGCGTACTTCGCGGTCTTCAGCGCGTACTCGGCGGAGGTGCCCCCAATGACGATGGCCAGGTGGTACGGCGGGCAGGCGGCGGTGCCGATCAGCCGCAGCTTCTCCTCCAGGAACTGCATCATCCGCACCGGGTTGAGCAGCGCCTTGGTCTCCTGGTAGAGGTACGACTTGTTGGCCGAGCCACCGCCCTTGGCCATGAACAGGAACTTGTACGCGTCGGGGTGCCCGTCCGGGTCCTCGGCGTACAGGTCCACCTGGGCGGGCAGGTTGCTGCCGGTGTTCCGCTCGTCCCACATGGTCAGCGGGGCGAGCTGCGAGTAGCGCAGGTTGAGCTTGGTGTACGCCTGGTAGACGCCCCGGGAGATGGCCTCGGCGTCGGCGCCGTCGGTCAGCACGTGCCGGCCGCGTTTGCCCATCACGATGGCGGTGCCGGTGTCCTGGCACATGGGCAGGACACCGCCGGCGGCGATGTTGGCGTTGCGCAGCAGATCCAGCGCGACGAACCGGTCGTTCGGCGAGGCGGCCGGATCGTCGATGATCGCCCGGAGTTGCGCCAGGTGCGCGGGGCGCAGGAAGTGCGCGATGTCGTGCATCGCCTCGGCGGTCAACGCGGTGAGCGCGGCCGGCTCCACAGTGAGGAACCGGCGGCCTCCCGGGCCGTGTACGACGTCCACGCCCTCGTCGGTGACCAGGCGATAGTCCGTCTGGTCCGGGCCGGTCGGCAGCAGAGGGGCGTACGAGAATGCGGCGGCACTGCTCATGAGCGGCAAGCCTAGGGCAGACCGGTCGATCACTCCCACCCGCCGGGCGGGTCCTGGGACGCCGCTCTCATCCAGCAGGCGCGCCGTGCCCGGCCGCCGTGCGGATCGTCGGGCGAACGGCCGGCTCAGCCGTCCTTACCGCCGCCCGGGTCGGGGCAGAGTTCCCCCTTCGGCCCGCAGTCGTCGTTGTCCGGCTCGCCGGGGTCGGTGCCGCCCGGCCGGGGATTCCCACCGTCGCCGGGCGGTCGGGTGGACGAGCCGCCGGCCGCGCCGACGAAGCGGACGTACCCGATCTCCCGCCCCTCGCCAATGATCATCCCCTGTGATCCGACGGCGAGAGCGTTCGCCGAGGTGCGCAGGGCGGCCAGCTCCCGGCCGGTGCGCGGGTCCAGGGCGGCCAGCCGGGACGGCTTCTCGTCGGTCACCACCACCGCGTACGGGGTGAGCGCCGCGCCGGCCTTGCCGCTGGCCTGCCGTGTCCAGAGCACCTTGTCGGTGCCCAGCTCACGGGCGATGACGGAGCGTTTGTCGGCGGCCCGGAACACCGCGGAGCGGTCGTCCACAGCGATCAACTTGGTGCCCGACTCACCGACCCAGAGCAGCCGTCCGTCGTACCCGTCGATGACCGCCTCACGGCCGTCGGGAGCGACACCGATCAGCACGTTCCGCGCGCCCTGCGGGTCCTCGCGTTGCACGCAGCCGGCCGAGTCAGCGGTGCGCAGGTTGACGCCGGCCCGCTGCCAGGCCTCCTGCCCCGTGGCCGAGTCGCGGGCGGAGATGGCGAAGTAACAGGTGCCGTCCTGGGAGCGGGCGGCGATCCGCAGCAGCCGACCGCCCACCACGGAGAGCCGCTCGTCCCGGGCCGGCTCGACGTTCTGCAACACCCGGCCGGTGGCGGTGTCGACCACGTGGACCCGACCGTCGACCGGGAAACCGAGCAGTGGCGGCGCGGCCTCGGCCCCGGCCACCCCGTCGTCGATCCGGTTGGCGGTGAGCCGGCGGGTGCCGCGCAGACCCGGGTTGTCGGCGAGCAGGCCGCTGTGCACCCCGGGCAGGAAAGCCGTCCACAGCGGCGCGGTGCCACGCGGGTCCCAGGCGCTCAGGGTGCAGTCGGTGGCGTCGGTGCAGCGGGCGTCGAGGAGCAGATTGCGGTACGTCCAGACGGCAACCGCGTCGTCGTCACGTCGCCGGGTCACCCCGGTCGTCGGGTCGAGCAGCTCGTACCCCTTGACCAGCAGCTTGCCCACGGCCACGACCGGGTCACGGTCACCGCCGGCGACCGCCGCCCAGTCGGCCTTGCGCTCCCAGAGCTGGGCGCCGGTGGCCAGGCTGCGGGCCTCGACCCGGGTGCGCTGCTCGACGACGACGGCGTCACCGGCGATGGTCACGCTGCGCGGGGTGCCGCCGACGCGTTGCTGCCAGACCACGTCGGGCTCGGAGATGGGTTCGCTGCGGTCCACCCAGTCCCACAGGCCGGGGAACGGGTTCCACACGCCGGTCGCGGCGAGCGCGACGACCACGGCGAGGCCGAGCAGCAGCCCACCGCGCACGCTCCCCTTCGCCACACCGCACACCGTAGCCACGATCACGGATCTTCCGTACGCCCGCGTCGCCGTGTCGCCGCGCTTTCTGGGCGGGGAGGTGTTACAGCACCCTTCCGTCGGCCCGAACGGCGCTGCGCACCAGTGGAAGCGTGCGGTAGGGAATCTGCTCGGCCAGCGCGATGATCGTGGAGGCCCGGGTGATGCCGGCGGACGAGACGATCTGGTCGATGACCCGTTGCAGATCCGTGTTGGAGCGGGCCACGATCCGGCAGAGCAGGTCGCTGGAGCCGGTGATGGTGTGCGCCTCCAGCACCTCGGGGATGGCGGCGAGGTGGGCGGTGACCGGGTCGTGGCCGTGCCGCTGACTGATCTCCAGGGTGACGAAGCTGGTCACCGCGAACCCGATCGCGGCCGGTGCGATCTCGGGGCCGAAGCCCTTGATGACCCGCCGCTCGATGAGCTTGTCCAGCCGGGCCTGCACGGTGCCCCGGGCCACCCCGAGCCGCCGGGAGCATTCCAGCACCCCGATCCGGGGTTCCTCGGCGAGCAGTTCGATCAAGCGCACGTCGAGCGCGTCGAGCTGTACATTCTGCTCACCATTCATGAGTGCAGACCATACCGAATGCGCAACCTGACCAGCATTTCTGCCAACAGTTGCCCACCCCACACCGGGCCAGCGATCCTCGCCAGAAGAACCGACCACGGCGGCCCACAAGGCCGGCCGGTACGCGAGGGAGCCCATCATGACCCAGGCGATCGACCGACCCCAGTCGACCGAGGACGTCGACACCGACCGGCTCGTGGGAGCTGTCGACCACGACATCAGCCACGACCCGTTCCCGGTCCGGGGCCTCGACCACGTGCACTTCCTGGTCGGCAACGCCAAGCAGGCCGCCCACTACTACTCCACCGCGTTCGGCATGACCTGCGTGGCGTACCGCGGTCCCGAGCAGGGCTACCGGGACCACGCCCAGTACGTGCTGACCAGCGGCTCGGCCCGGTTCGTGCTGACCGGTGCGGTACGCCCGGACGCCGACGGCTCCGAGCACGTGGCCCGGCACAGCGACGGGGTCAGCGACATCGCGCTGGAGGTGCCGGACGTGGACGCCGCGTACGCGCACGCCATCGCCCAGGGCGCCGCGAGCGTCGTCGAGCCGCACGAGGTGAGCGACGAGCACGGCACCGTGCGGATGGCCGCCATCGCCGCGTACGGCGACACCCGGCACACGCTTGTCGACCGGTCCCGCTACACCGGCCCGTTCCTGCCCGGCTTCGTGGCCCGCGGCCCGATCGTGGACCGGCAGCCGATGATCGACGCCGGCATCCAGCCGAAGCGCTTCTTCCAGGCCGTCGACCACGTGGTCGGCAACGTGGAGCTGGGCCGGATGGACGAGTGGGTCGAGTTCTACAAGCGGGTGATGGGCTTCTCCAACATGGCGGAGTTCATCGGCGACGACATCGCCACCGACTACTCGGCGCTGATGAGCAAGGTCGTGGCGAACGGCACCCGCAAGGTGAAGTTCCCGCTCAACGAGCCGGCGATCGCCCGCAAGAAGTCCCAGATCGACGAGTACCTGGAGTTCTACCAGGGCCCGGGCGCGCAGCACATCGCCGTCGCCACCAACGACATCCTGGCCAGCGTCGACGCGATGCGCGCCGCCGGTGTGGAGTTCCTGGACACCCCGGACTCGTACTACGACGACCCCGAGCTGCGCGAGCGGATCGGCAACGTGCGGGTGCCGATCGAGGAGCTGAAGGCCCGCAAGATCCTGGTCGACCGGGACGAGGACGGCTACCTGCTGCAGATCTTCACCAAGCCGGTGCAGGACCGTCCCACCGTCTTCTTCGAGCTGATCGAGCGGCACGGCTCGCTCGGCTTCGGCAAGGGCAACTTCAAGGCGCTGTTCCAGGCGATCGAGCGGGAGCAGGAAGCCCGCGGCAACCTGTAACACTTGCGAGCGTGACGCAACCTCCGTCGTACCCGACGCCGCCGGTCGGTGGGCCCCGACCCACCACCGGCGGCGTCGCGCCGCTGCCCGGACCACACCCTTCGGGGTACGCCCCGCGACACGTCCATGACGAGTTCGCCGGGACGGTCGTCGTTAAGGTGTCCTCGTGAGTGAGCGAAGCGGAACGGCCGCGTGAGCGTTCAACCTGGTTGGTACGTCGACCCCGCCGACACCGAGACCCGGCGTTACTGGGACGGCGAGGGTTGGCTCGGCGCGCCCATCCCCGTCGACGCGACCCCGCCGGACGGCCCGCCGCCACCCGAGCCACCACCCGCGCCGGTCGGCCCGGCCGAGCCCGCGACGTCGGCAACCCGCGACGCGGCGACCGCCGCGCCGGGCTGGCCGCCGCAGCAGGGCCCACCCCCCGGGTACGGCCCGCAGCAGGGCCCACCCCCGGGGTACGGCCCGCAGCCGGGGCACGGCCCGGGTTGGGGACCCCAGGCCGGCCCACCCGGATGGGGACCGCAGGCCGGGCCACCCGGATGGGGACCGCAGGCCGGCCCACCCGGATGGGGACCACAGGCCGGTCATCCTGGCTGGCCCGGACGGCCGCCCGAGCCACGACCGCACGGCCACCGGCTGGCCGGCTACGGCCGTCGGCTCGCCGCCCGGGTGATCGACTTCGGCCTCGTCTTCGCCCTGAACGTGGTCGTCAACGGCTGGTTCGTCTGGCGCTGGGCGCAGGAGTGGGCACCGTACTGGCAGGAGGTCTTCCGGCGCGCGGCGCGCGGCGACACCTCCGCCGAGGGCCTTCCGCTCCCCAGTGAGCAGTCCAACTCCCTCCTGGTGGCGATCCTGCTGATCGCCACCGCGCTCTGGCTGGCGTACGAGGTGCCCGCCATGGCCGCCGGTGGGCAGACCGTCGGCAAGCGGATGATGCGGATCCGGGCGGTGCCGATCGCCGCCGACCAGCCGCTGGGCTTCCGCCGGGCGTTGAGCCGGTGGAGCACGCTGGGCCTGCCGACGCTGCTCTGGTACTGCGCCGGGCTGGGCCTGGTGCTGCAACTGGTCGACGCCCTCTCCCCCCTCTTCGACCACCCGCTGCGCATGGCGCTGCACGACAAGCGCGCGCAGACGGTGGTCGTCGAAGTCCCCAACCGGCCCGATTCCGCCCCCTCGAACGACCGCAACCAGCCCCCGGGAGACACCCCATGACCGACTCCGGACGTCACCAGCCGGCACTGCGGCTGACCCGCGCCGACCTGGACGCGCTGCCCAACTACGTGCCGGGGCGCAGTCCTGCCGACCTGGCCCGCGAGTTGGGCCTGCCGGAGGCCATCAAGCTGGCCAGCAACGAGGTGCCGTACGGCCCGCTGCCCGGCGTGGTGGAGGCGGTCACCGAGGCGATCACCACGTCGCACCGCTACCCGGACATGGGCGTTGTCGCGCTGCGGGACGCATTGGCCGAGCGGTACGGCGTCGACGCCGACCGGATCGCCACCGGCTGCGGCTCGGTGGCGCTCGCCGAGCACCTGGTGCGGGCCACCTGCCTGCCGGGTGACGAGGTGCTCTACTCGTGGCGGTCCTTCGAGGCGTACCCGATCATCGTGGCGACCAGCGGCGCGACCAGCGTGCGGGTGCCCAACGACGCCGGGCACGGGCACGACCTGGCGGCGATGGCCGCGGCGGTGACCGACCGAACCAGGGTGATCTTCGTCTGCAACCCGAACAACCCCACGGGTACGGCGGTGCGCCGGGCCGAGTTGGACCGGTTCCTCAACGGGGTGCCGGACGACGTGCTGGTGGTGATCGACGAGGCGTACCGGGAGTTCGTCACCGACCCGGAGGTGCCGGACGGTCTCGACTACCTGGACCGGCCCAACGTGGCGGTGCTGCGCACCCTGTCGAAGGCGTGGGGGCTCGCCGGGCTGCGAATGGGCTGGCTGGTGGCCCAGCCGGTGGTGGCCGCCGCCATCCGCAAGGTGGCGACCCCGTTCTCCAGCAGCACGGCGGCCCAGGCCGGGGCGCTGGCCGCGCTGACCCAGGCGACGGAGATGGAGCGCCGCTGCGCCCTGGTCGTCGCCGAGCGGGACCGGGTCACCGAGGCGCTGCGCAAGTTCGTGCCCGAGGCGCCGACGAGCCAGGCCAACTTCGTCTGGCTGCCGTTGGGCGAGCGTGCCGTGGCGTTCGGCAAGGCGTGCGAGTCGCGCGGGGTGATCGTGCGGCCGTTCGCCGGGGACGGCGTCCGGGTCACCATCGGCACCCCGGCGGAGAACGACGCATTCCTGGCCGCTGCGGAGACGGCGCTGACCTGAGGACCGACCGGCCATCTGTGACCAATTAATGACGGATGGACGGTTTGTCCGGTTTGCTCCATTTTTTGCCCTATCTTCCGAAGTAGTCGACGCGCCGAGGATCGCGTCGACTCACTTCGAGAACGGGGTAAAACACGTGCGTACTGCCAAGATCTGTCTGGCCGGCGCGGCCGCCGCGGCGATGGTCGGCTTCCTCGCCGCTCCGGCCGCCGCCGCGCCCGACGACACCACCGCCACCACGTTCGAGGTGCTCGCCGGCACCCTCGACATCGTCGCGCCGACCACCGCCGACCTTGGTACTGGTGCCCCCGGTGGCACCATCACCGGGCAGCTCGGCACCGTGACCGTCGACGACTCCCGAGGCGCCGCCGACGCCTCCTGGGTCGCCTCGGTGACCTCGACGGTCTTCCAGACCGGCGGCGGCTCGCCGCCCGAGACGGTCCTGCCGGCCGAGATCGACTACTGGTCCGGCCCGGCGACGGCGACCACCGGTGACGGCACCTTCACCCCCGGGCAGACCACCGCCGGCGACGCCGCACCGCTGGACAGCGTCACCCTGCTCACCGCGTTCACCCACAGCGGCGGCACCGGCGGCAACACCGCCAGCTGGAACCCCACCCTGGTGGTCAACGTCCCGCTGGACAGCATCGCGGGCGTCTACACGGGCACGGTGACACATTCCGTGGCGTAGCCGCCGGGGGCGGTCGACCATCGCGGTCGCGCTCGCCCTGTTCTGCCTCGCCGGTCCGGGTCTGTCGACCCGGGCCGGCGCGGTCGAACCGGATGCGGGTTCGGACGACGGCACCATCGGGATCCGGTTGCTGGAAGCCCCGACCGAGCGCCGCGCCGACCCCCGGGCGCTGCGTTACATCGTCGACCACCTACCGCCGGGGACCACCATCAAGCGGCAACTGCTGATCGTCAACCGCACCGACCAGACCCGTCGGGTCGACGTGTACCCGGCGGCCGCGACAGTGGAGGGTGCGGCGTTCCGCTTCGGCGAGGGCCGCGCCGAGAACGAGCTGACCTCCTGGGTCACCCTCGACGAGCGCTCCGTCCAGCTGGGACCGCGGGGCGAGACCCGGGTCCGCGCGACTGTCACGGTGCCGCCGGCTGCCTCCCGGGGCGAGCGGTACGGGGTGATCTGGGCGTCCACCACCTCGCCTCCCCGAGCCGGCGGCGAGATCAGTCAGGTCCACCGGGTCGGCGTCCGGATGTACCTCGACGTCGGGCCCGGCGGCGAACCCGCCTCCGACTTCTCGATCGGCGAGGTGCGCCCGGCCCGCAGCCCCGCCGGCGAACCGTCGTTGACCGTCCAGGTCACCAACACCGGAGGCCGTGCCATCGACCTGACCGGCGCGGTCGCCCTGGCCGACGGCCCGGCGGGCAGCCGGGCCGGCCCGTTTCCGGTCGGGCAGGGCGTCACGCTGGCGCCGGGCGCATCCGGGCAGGTCATCGCCCGGTTCCCGGCCGCGCTGCCGAACGGCCCCTGGAAGGCGGAGGTGAACCTGGAGAGCGGTCTGGTGAAGCGCGGCGTCACCGCGCAGATCACCTTCCCCGACCCCGGTCAGGTCGGAAAGCAGGGCAGCGTCGTCTCCCGGATCGTTTCCGGGTGGACGGTGGCGGCGGCCGGCGCGGGGCTGCTGCTGGTTGTCGGCCTCGCAGTGCTGGTCCGCCGCTCGCGCCGGTCCGATCGGCCAGCCAGCAGCGAGCCGAGGGAGCGCGTCCCGGCCGGTCGTTGACCCCGCACCACAACCCGCCCTTCGCCGAAACCCGCCCCTCGCCGAGGCCGTCAGCCCGGCCGCCGCCGGCCAGGCCCGTCAGCCCGGCCGATCAACTCGGTCGGCGGCGGCGGGCGGCGAACCAACCGATGACGATCAGGGCCGCGCCCAGCATGGCGAGCGGCAGCGCCGACCCGCCTGATCCGGTGACCGGCAACTCGCCGTGACTGGGCGAGGGTTGCGGTGGTGCCGTCGGCGTGGACGTGGGTGGCGGCTGCGGGGTCGGCGACGCCGGCAGGATCTCGAAGGTGACGCCGGTACCTCCGGACGGCTCGGGCCGCGCGACACTGAACCCGGGTACCGAGGCGGGTTCCGCAGCCAGCACCGGCGACACCGCCAGCGTCAGGCTCGCGGCGGCGGCGAGCGCGCCGCCCACGAGGTAGTTGGCTGCTGTCCTGGCCATGCGCCGACCCCTTCCACCGGAAACCCGAACCGTGAAAAACATACCCTTTTCGGACAAAGAGGTAGAACGGTTCACGATTCCGCGGTCGAAGACGCCACCATCAGGTGGCGGCCAGGATCACCGCCTCGCCGGTGTAGTAGTAACGCCGGTCGTCGCCGGCGGGGTCGACCGGCTTACGGAGCCGCTCGACCGCGACGAACCCGTCCTCGGCCGTCACCGCACCGGGCGCCCAGCCGGTGCCGTCCGAGCCGACGTTGAGCACGAAGCGCGACAACTGCCTACCGGTCACCGGGTCCACAGTCACCAACTCGTTCGCCTCGGTCAGCAGGTGCACCCGGCCCGGCTGCGCGGCCAACACCCGGGCCACCCCCAGGCCCGCGGACCGCCACAGCTCGCTGCCCGTACGCGCCGATCGACCCACCACCACCCCGTCGAGTACGGCGACCGACTGCTCACCGACCAGCACCGCACCGGCCGGGTCCAGCGCGGGGGCGGCGACCGGCCGGCCGGCGTCCACCAGCCAACCCCGACCACCCTCGTCACCCGGCCCGGCGGTCCGCAGCCCCAGACAGTCCGACCAGCCGGTACGGCAACCGAGCGGCGTCACCACCAACGCGTCCGGGCCGTTCGGCGGTCGCCAACGCTCCCGTACCGCGCCCGTCGCCGCGTCCCGGAACTCGACAGTCGCCGCCCCGGCGCAGGTGTCCAGACCGATCAGCTGCCCGGCGGCGGTGGTGCCGACGTCGCTGCGGCAACTGCCGGGCAGCTCGACCCGCCACAGCTCCCGACCGCTGCTCAGCTCGACCCCGCGCGCCTGGGCATCCCCGGTCACCACCAGCACGGTCCGCCCGTCGGGGAGGTCGGTGAGCTGGAGCCCTGGCGCATCCCAGACGGTCGCCGCCCCGGTACGCCGCACCAGCGCCGCGCTCTCGGCGGGCTCCGGGCCGTCGGCTCGCCAGAGCACCCCGCCGGTGCGGGCGTCGAGTGCGACGAGTTGCCCATCGGACCAGCGGCTGACCACCGTGCTGCCGCTGGCCACCACCCCGCTCAGCTCTGCCGGCCACCGCCGGTACGACCAGTAGGGGCTGGTCCGGTACCGTCCGTCGACCGGTCGGTCGGCGTAGACCTGGCGGTGTGCGGCGTACACCCGCAGCCTCCCGTCGACGATCAACGGGGCGACCGGCAACCGACCGATCACTCCGGCAGCCGGTCGGGCCGGGGCCGGATAGTCGGCCCGCGCCACGGTGCTCACCTCTGCCGGCGCGAGGACCCGGTGGACGATGACCGCGACCGCCGCCGTCGCGAGCAGCGCCGCGACCGCGATCACGAGCCGTCGCCGGCCTCTCGGGAACCTCATGCCGCACCTCCGCCCGGCACCCTACCCAGCGGAGGCGGCCGGACCCCGGTCAGGTCGTGGCGGGGCTGCTGGTTGGCGTTCAGGCGGCTTCGACAGTGCCGGTGGCACCGGCCGCGACGGCCAGATCGGCGAGATCACGCCAGAGTGCCGCCTCCACCGCCCGGGCGGCCAGGCCGCCGAGCAGCAGCGCCACCACCCGACCGTATGGAGCGGTCGGCACCGCCTCCTGGGTGACGGTGATCGCTGTGCAGCCCCGGCTGCGGCGACGGACCGGCCGCAGGCCCCAGGTGATGCGATAGTCGGCGCCGGCGCCGGAGGAGCAGAGCACCAGTCGCTGCGGGGCGAGCGCCTCCACCACCAGGAACTCCTCGGTGAGCGTGCCGCCGCCCGGCTGGACGCGCTCCTCACGCCAGGAGGTGCCCGGACCGAACGGGCCGGGGGTGAGCACCTCGATCGGGCCGGCGGCGGTCAGCCGCGCGGCGCGGCCGGACAGGTCGGTCAGCAGACGCCAGACGTCGACAGTGTCGGCCTCGATGATCCCGGTAATCGCCACCGTCGACATGCCACCCTCCCGTGTCCCCGACGGTACGCGGAGTGAGGGCCGGACGGGGCCCCCGGGACGGAATTTCCACCTCCCGGGGGCGATGCTGTCCGATTGGGCGGTCGCTTCGGCACCGGTCGTCGTCGACCGGTGCCGAAGAGCCGGTCAGCGCTCGAAGCGACCGGCCCGAATCGCGCCGATGAACGCTGTCCACCCCGGCGGGCTGACCGCGAGTGTGGGGCCGGCCTGATCCTTGGAGTCGCGGACCCCGACCAGACCATGGACATCGACCAGGTTGTCCGCCACTTCCACGCAGAGCCCCTGGTCGTTTGAGCGGCTACTGGTACGCCAGACCGCGCCCGCAAGATCGTGCATCGTCGTTACCTCCGTGTGCGTCGGGATGCCCACCGCTGGCGGCCGGGTGGAGCCCGGCTCGGATTGCGCGGTGTGGCAACGGAATCCGGACGATCAACGGGTCAACAAGGGCCGGTGATCGCACAGCCGGTGCGATCACGGGTCCCGTGCACGAGACGGATGGCGGGTGCCCGCTCAGCGGGCCGGACGAACCGTGCCGGATACCTCACCGAGGGCGATGGTGGTGCCGTCCGGGCCGGGGGCGGTGGCCGTGATGGTCACCGTGTCACCGTCGTCGAGGAAGGTGCGGCTCTCGCCGCCCACAGTGACCGGCTCGGCCCCACCCCAGGTCAGTTCCAGGAAGGACCCGACCTGTCCCCGCTCGGGCCCGGAGACGGTGCCGGAGGCGTACAGGTCACCGGTGCGCAGCGAAGCCCCGTTGACGGTGAGGTGCGCCAACTGCTGTGCGGGGGTCCAGTACATGGTGGCGAACGGTGGCTCGCTGACCCGCTCGCCGTTCCACTCGACAGCCAGTCGGAGGTCCAGGCCCAGGTGCGGCACGTCCCGCAGGTAGTCGACGACCGGCGGGTCCTGGTCGGGAGCGGGCACGAAGGCGTCGCCGAGCGCGTCCAACGGCGTCACCCAGGCCGAGACCGAGGTGGCGAACGACTTGCCGAGGAACGGGCCGAGGGGTTGGTACTCCCAGGCCTGGATGTCCCGGGCGGACCAGTCGTTGACCAGCACCACCCCGAAGATGTGCTCGGCGAAGTCGTCCACGGAAACCCGATCGCCCAACGCGCTGGGTACGCCCACCACGAAGCCGACCTCGGCCTCGATGTCGAGGCGTACCGACGGGCCGGTGACCGGGCCGTCGGCGGAGGCCCGCTGCCCGGTCGGCCGGGTCACCGGCGTGCCGGAGACGACAACGGTGCCGGCCCGACCGTGGTAGCCGATCGGCAGGTGCTTCCAGTTCGGCAGCAGCGGCGGCTGGCCGGGGCGGAAGATCTGCCCGACGTTCGCGGCGTGGTGCTCGGAGGAGTAGAAGTCGACGTAGTCGGCCACCTCGATGGGGAGCAGCAGCTCCACGTCGTCGAGGGGCACCAGCAGCGGCTCCACGGCGGCCCGGTGCGCCGGGTCGGTCAGCAGCTCGGTGATCCGCTGGCGTACCGCCGTCCACTGCGGACGTCCGAGCGCCATGAAGTCGTTGAGCACGGGCCGGCACAGCGCGCCGGCGGCCAGCACCAGCTCGGCGGCCTCCGCAGCGGCGAGGTCGAGGACCCAGGACCCGATCCGTACGCCGATCCGCGCCGGACCGCCGTTCTGTCGGAACACCCCGTACGGCAGGTTCGTCACCCCGTACGGCGAACCGTCGGCGCCGGTCACCCAGGTCATGCGTCGTAGCCCCCGTTCACCAGCCCCAGCCGGATCAGATCGGTCAGTGGTTCCAGGATGCTGCACGAGCCGAAGCCCACCCACAGCGGGCGGGGCGCGTCCAGCCATGCCGTCGCGCGCTCCACCAGGGGCCGCGGGTCGACAACGGTCAGCAGCTCGGCGACCGAGCGCACCCCGTCGCCGTCGGCGGCGGCCAGTGTCGCGGCCAGCACGTTGGCGTAGCCGTGGTGGGTGAACCCGGTCTCCGGGTCCAGGTGCCGGATCGCCTGGTGCAGGCCGGCGGTGAGCTTGAACGGCAGGTCCCGGTCCCGGCAGGCGCAGATCACCGCGGCCAGGTCGGCCGGGGTGGGGAAGAGCTCAGCGGCCAGGCCGCCGGTGCGGAACTTGGCCGCGACAGGCACCCCGTCGGCCCGCGCGGCGACGAGCGCGTCCAGCGCACCCATCAGACCGAAGGTCAGCGGCAGTTCGGCGTAGATGGCTTCCACACCGGCCAGCTCGCCGGTCAGCCGCAGCAGCTCGGCGATGCCGGGCAGCGGGTCCTCGCCGCGCTTGGCGACCGCCACCTCGACCTGACGCGCGGTGACGCCGTCCGGGGCGAGGAACGACAGCGCGAACGGCAGGTTCCCGATCCCGGTGTCACCGATGACGCCGACCACCAGGCCCTCGTCCGGGTCGACGAGCCCGCTCAGCTCGCCGGCCGCCACCGTCGAGGCGGGGACCAGCAGCGGTCCGACCAGGTCGGCGTACCAGGCGGCGCGGTGCTGGCGGTGGGCGGCCAGGGCGTCGGGCAGCGTGGCGCTGCCCGGAGGGAAGACGGCGGCGTCGTCCACCAGGCCGGTCAGGAGTGCGGGCACCTGCGTTGACACGGAACAAGAATGTACGGGACGCTACGAGGAACGGACAACAGCGTCCGATTATCGGACGCCTTCGGCCGGTGGACGGAACCCCTCGGGAGGCGAGATGCCGTATTACCGCAGCGTCGGCGAGGTGCCGCGCAAGCGCCACACCCAGTTCCGGCAGCCCGACGGCAGCCTCTACGCCGAGGAGCTGATGGGCCAGGAGGGCTTCTCCTCCGACTCGTCGCTGCTCTACCACCGGCACGCGCCCACCGCGATCCTGGCCGCCGACGAGTTCACCCCGCCCACGTTCACCCGGGCACCGAACCTGCCGCTCAAGCCCCGCCACCTGCGCACCCACAAACTGGACACCGGCGGCTCCGACCCCATCCTCGGCCGGCAGTACCTGCTCGCCAACGACGACGTCCGGATCGGGTACGTCCTCGCCGACCGGCCCTCGCCGCTGTTCCGCGACGCCACCGGCGACCACTGCCTCTACGTCGAGGCCGGCACGCTGCGCGTCGAGTCTCCGTTCGGGGTGCTGGACGCGGTCGCCGGCGACTACGTCGTCATCCCCACCTCGACCATCCACCGGCTGGTGCCCACCGGCGACCAGCCCGTCCGGCTGCTCGCCGTCGAGGCGTCCGGGCACATCGGCCCGCCCAAGCGTTACCTCTCCGTACGCGGCCAGTTCCTGGAGCACTCGCCGTACTGCGAGCGGGACGTCCGGGGCCCCGACGCCCCGCTGCTCGTCGACGACGAAGAGGTCGAGGTGCTCGTCCGGCACCGGCGCGGTTGGACCCGCTACGTCTACGCCAACCACCCGTTCGACGTGGTCGGCTGGGACGGGCACCTCTACCCGTGGGCGTTCTCCATCCACGACTTCGAGCCGATCACCGGCCGCATCCACCAGCCCCCACCGGTGCACCAGACCTTCCAGGGGCCCAACTTCGTCATCTGCTCGTTCGTGCCCCGCAAGGTCGACTACCACCCACAGTCGATCCCGGTGCCGTACAACCACCACAACGTCGACTCCGACGAGATGCTCTTCTACACCGGGGGCAACTACGAGGCACGGCGCGGCTCCGGCATCGAGCAGGGCTCGATCTCGCTGCACCCGTCCGGTTTCACCCACGGCCCCCAGCCGGGTGCCGCCGAGCGTTCCATCGGCGCGGACTACTTCGACGAGTTGGCCGTCATGGTCGACACCTTCCGCCCGCTGGATCTCTGCGACGCCGCCAGCGCCTGTGAGGACGAGGGGTACGCCTGGACGTGGGCGCGTCGCGCCTAGCGGACGGCGGTTCGGGTGAAGACGGCGAACTCGGCAACCGCTGTGACGGCGATGGCCAGCACCAGGGGCCACGGTGAGCCGACCATGGCGTACACCAGCAGCAGCAGCGGCGCGGCGGCCACGGCGTAGATCGCCAGGGCCATCGTGCGGTCCGCGCGCAGCAGAGCGGGCAGGACGCTCCGGGTCAGCCCCGGCAGCCGGGCACCGAGCTGCCAGACGACGATGCCCCCGGTCAGCGCGGCGAGCACCGCCAGGATGCGGGAGAACCCGTCGCCCGCCGACGCCGCGAACGCGACGAGCACCGCCGCGATCAGCGACCAGCCCGCGCCGTAGAGCACCAGGCGGTGCAGCCCGTACGTGAGGGTCCGTGGCGAGTCGATCCGGCTCGGGCTGACCGTCACCGCCTCGGCGATGTGCGCCAACGCCTCCGACCAGCGGCGCTGCTCCAGTCGCATGACCCCCACGTCGTGGCCGGCCTCGGCGATCCGCGGGTCGAGCCGCAGCGCCTCCCGGTAGGCCCGCTCCGCCAGGTCGAACAGGTCCAACCGGGCGGCGACCAGGCTGAGCACCAGGTGCGCCTGCGGCTCCTGTGGGGCCAACTCGACACCACGCCAGGCCGCGTTCAGCGCCGGCTGACCGTTGCGGGCGCCAGCCAGGATCGCCGCCGCGCTCCGCTGGGCGTACGCGTCTGCCGGGCCGAGGGCGAGGATCCGGTCGGCGGTGGCCGCCGCCTCCGCGTAGCGCTCCAGATCGGAAAGCGCCATCCCCCTGGCGACCAGCGGTGGCACCGCCTCCGCCGCGACGGCCACTGCCGTGTCGGCGGCGGTGAGCGCCTCAGCCGGGCGGTCGGCGGCCAGGTGCACCCGGGCCAGCACGGTGAGCGCGTCCACGTCATCCGGCTGGAGGGCCAACCCGTAGGCCAACTCCCCCGCCGCCTCGTCGTAGCGGCCGAGCTCGGCGAGGAGTTGGGCCCGCTGGACGTAGCCGTCGGCGGCGGACTGGTCGGGGGCGGGGTCGCTGGACATCGCGGCGAGCCTAGGCGGCCGGAGCGTCGTACACCAGGGCCACCGCGATCCCGGCCAGCCCTTCCTCACGACCGGCGAAGCCGAGCCCGTCGGTGGTCGCCGCCGAGACGGTGACCGGGGCGCCGACCGCGGCGGAGAGGACCTCCTGCGCCTCCGCGCGACGCCGGCCGATCTTGGGACGGTTGCCGATGACCTGCACCGACACGTTGCCGATCTCCAGGCCGACGGCCCGCACCCGGCGGGCCGTCTCGGTCAGCAGCGCCACCCCGGACGCGCCGGCCCACTCCGGCTGGTCAACCCCGAAGGCGGAACCGAGATCACCGAGACCGGCGGCGGAGAGCAGCGCGTTGCAGGCGGCGTGCGCGACCACGTCGGCGTCCGAGTGCCCGGCGAGGCCGTCCTGGTCGGGCCAGAGCAGCCCGGCCACCCAGCACGGCCGGCCCGGCTCGAACGCGTGCACGTCGGTCCCGATGGCCACCCGAGGAACGATCATGATCAGAGGGTACGCGTCAACCGGTCGTGGCAAGCAGATGCTCCGCCAGGGCCAGGTCGAACGGTCGGGTGATTTTCACTGCGTACTCCGAGCCGGGCACGCAGCTCACCTCGACACCCTGCTTCTCGACCAGCCCGGCGTCGTCGGTGAGGGAGTCACCGGCAGTGGCGTGCGCGGCGCTGAGCACGGCCCGGCGGAAACCCTGCGGGGTCTGCACCGCGCGCAGGGCGGATCTGTCGACGGTGCCGAGCACCACCTCGCCGGCGCCGACCTCCTTGATGGTGTCGACGACCGGCAGGACCGGGATCACCGCGTCACGCCCGCTCCGGACCGCCGCCGCGACGGATTCGACAAGCTCGGGCGGGGTGAGCGCCCTGGCGGCATCGTGCACCAGGACGATCGTCGGGCCGGCCGGCACGGCGGCCAGCGCGGCGGCGACCGATGCCTGCCGTTCCGCCCCTCCGGGCACCACGATCACCGGCGCGACCGGGGCCAACAGCTCGCGGACGGCCTGCACCTCGGCGGTCGGCGCGGCCACCACGATGGTGTGCACGGAGGGCGCGGCAGCCAGTCGACGTACGGTGTGCACCAACAGCGGCTCACCGGCGAGCAGGCGCAGCGCCTTGGGTCGGCCGGGGCCGAGCCGTACGCCGGCACCCGCCGCGGGCACGAGGACCGCGACGTCACCGCGCGGATTGAGCTGCGCGGTCACGTCGCGGTCCTCGGTGGTTTCTTCACTACGAAGTGGGTACGACGATGCTGTGCGGACTAGGCCTCGGTGAGAACCTTGTCGAGCAGCGTCTCCGCCTCATCCTTGGTGCTCTTCTCAGCCAGCGCGACCTCGCCGACGAGAATGTCGCGGGCCTTGGCGAGCATCCGCTTCTCGCCCGCAGAGAGGCCCCGCTCCCGCTCCCGGCGCCACAGGTCACGCACGACCTCGGCGACCTTCAGCGGGTTGCCGGAAGCCAGCTTTTCCAGATTGGCCTTGTAACGCCGCGACCAGTTGGTCGGCTCCTCGGTGTGCGGAGCCCGCAGAACGTCGAAGACCTTCCCGAGGCCCTCTTCGCCGACCACCTCACGGACGCCCACGATCTCGGCGTTCTCGGCCGGCACCCGGACCGTCAGGTCACCCTGCGCGACCCTCAGGACGAGGTATTGCTTAGGCTCGCCCTTGATGACCCGAGTCTCGATTGCCTCGATGAGTGCGGCCCCGTGGTGGGGGTAAACAACGGTCTCGCCGACACTGAAAACCATAGGTTCGAAACCCCTTTCGCTGTGTCTAGGGTAACACGCTCAGGCACCGATGTCTCACCGATGTCCTGACCGTTGGCGCAGCTCAGGGGCCCTGTGAGAGGTCTTGCTTCAGCTTGACAGGCGGTCAAACCGATGGTTCGAACACGCTCCGTAACGCGCAAATGACTGCCCGGTACGGGTGAACAGAACGTCGAGATCAAGGGCTATGCGCTCCTCCCATGGTAGCCCGGCCAGCCGGACCGCGCCCAGATGTAGCGGGAGGAGCCCCCGGTGCGCGACCCTGGAGACCGAGCCGCACTCAGCTCTCGAGACGCTTCCAGGAGGTCCGATGGGCAAGCCGGACGCAGAAGGTAACGGGCCAGCCGACGGCCTGCCCGGCCTGCCTCCCGAATGGGGCCGGGTGGTGGTCCCCGACGACGCCTCCGCGCTGGCCGCCGAGGCGGCCCAGGTCCGCCGTGAGCTCCGTCGGGCCAGCGGCCTCCCCGGCGGTCACCGGGCTCTGGGGCTGCCGCTGCTGGTCCTGCTGGTGGCGGTCGTCACCACACTGGCCGGCCTGCTGGTGGTCACCTGGCCCCGGGCCAACCGCGGCACCGAGCGCCCGAGCCCGACCCCCTACTCACCACCGGCCAGCCTGACCGGGCAGGCGCTGCCCGCACTGGACCTGGTCGACGCCCAGGACGCACCAGTGCCACTGCGCGGCCTGCTACCCGCCATGATCATCCTGTTGGACGGCTGCCCCTGCCCGGACCGGGTCAGCGAGGCCCTGGCAGCAGCACCCGCCGACGTCTCCGTGGTCACCGTCACCGCAGGGCGCAGTGCCCCGGCCGGGCCGACCACCCAGCGGCAGGCGCACGTCCTGGCCGACCCGGCCGGCGGGCTGCGCTCGTTCCTGGGTCAACCGGCCCGCCCCGGCGTCGCGACCGCCGTGCTTGTCGACAGGGCCGGCACAGTGACCCGGGTCCTGCCCGACCTGGGCACCGTCGAGTCCTACCGGAGCGACCTGAGCGCCCTCGCCGCCTGAGCGCCGGATCTAGCGGGGCAGCGCGACGAGCTGCACCTCGATGTCTATGGGCCGGTCGACGGTCGACAGCGACACCAGGAACGACCCGTTTTCGGGCAGCACCTCGGCAGTGGCGATCGTGCCGTCGCAGTCGATGCGCGACTCGCCGGCGATCCTGGCCCCGGCGCTCGTCACGACCATCGTGCCGAGCCGGGTGCACCGGTACTGGAGCAGGTAGCGGTCGGCGCCGTTGCCGGCCTGCCGGGTCACTTCCTGACCAGGAGCCAGCTCCCGCTCCTCCCGCCAGATCGTCTCGTGGAACTGTGGCAGTTCACCAGCAGGGGAGAGCACTGCGGGGCCGCCCTCGGTCTCGGTGGGCGAGCCCGTTGCCGGGTCGAGCACCGCCCACGCGCCGTTCCGCCCCCGGGTAATCTCGCCGCTGTCCGGGTCCAGCCGCACCGTCACCCGCTCGTCGGGCTCCGCCCCCGCCATGGCCCGCTCCAACGGGGTGCTGACGCTCTGCTCGGCCCTCGGCGCCGCCGAGGGAGTGGCAGCCGCCCCGGCCGTCGACGACGGTTCGGCAGCGTGCCACCACCAGCCACCGACGACCAGGACGGCCGCCGCGGCGCCGAACAGCACCACCGAGCGCAGCCGATCGTCCGCTGTCGCATCCACGGCACGAGCGTACCGGTCGGAGGTTCAGTCCTGTCGATCGAGAAGGGCGGCGTACAGGGTGAGGCCGGGGCCGAAGGCCAGCATGACGATGCGCCGGGCCGCCGGTGTCGCCCGGCCCAACCGGTCCAGGATCAGCAGCACCGTCGGCGACGAGCAGTTGCCGTGCTCGTCGAGCGTCGCCCGGGACGCCGCCAGCCCCAGCGGGGGCAGCGCCAGCTCCCGCTCGACCACGTTGAGGATCCGCGGCCCGCCCGGGTGCACCGCCCAACCGTCCACCTCGGAGCTGGTGACGCCGTGCCGGGCCAACAGCTCGTCGACGAGCCCACGGACGTGCCTGGACAGCACCTGCGGCACCTTCGGCGACAGCCCCATCCGGAACCCCGCGTCGGTGACGTCCCAGGTCATGTGATCGGCGGTCGAGGTGTCGGTGACGGCGGTGACCTCGCGCACCGCGTACCCCGGGCCGCCCGGCACGACCACGGCGGCGACCGCGGCGTCCGAGAAGAGCGCGTGGGAGACGATCTGCTGGGTGTCCACCCGGGCGCTGGACGGCTGGATGTGCAGGCTGGTCAGCTCCGCGCAGAGCAGCAGCGCCGGACGCCCCCGGGCGGTGACGAAGTCACTCGCCGCGCCGAGACCCGGCAGTGCCGCGTAACAACCCATGTGGCCGATGACCATCCGCTGGGTGTCCGCGGCCATGCCCAGGTCCCGGGCGAGCAGGATGTCCAGCCCCGGAGTGGCGTACCCGGTGCAGGAGCAGACGATGAACAGCCCGATGTCGCCGGCGCTCAACCCGGCGGCTGTCAACGCGCGGCCCACCGCCTCCTTGCCCAACGGCAGCGCCTCCACCTGGTAGCGGCGCATCCGGCGCTCGGTCGGCCAGTCCGAAACGTCCTCCAGCAGCGGGTTCACCGCAGCCTGCCGCCGGGTCACCCCGGAGTTGGCGAAAATTCGCTGCGCCAACGACCGGGTGGTGCCGGAGAAGTGCCGGGAGAAGAAGCCCTCCCACAACTCGTCCTGCGAAGCGGACGGCGGCTGCGCTGTCCCGAGCCCCGCGATCACTGGTACGGACACGATCCCCACCTCTCGTCAGATGCTGTCCTCCCCCTGGCCGTCCCACCAGCCACCCCGGCTGGTCGTTCTCCCGTACGAGCCCGGTGGCGCGGGCTCACCAACGTGGTGCCGATCCGTCACGATCCGGGTCGCCACCCAGTGCGGCGATGCCGAGCCAGTCGGCGCAGACATCCGACGTGGCCGGGTGCAGTGACCCGCAGCGGGCATCGCGGTAGAGCCGCTCCAGCGGATGACCACGGCGGGTCGCCGAGGTGCCCGCCGCCTCCAACACCGACGCCGCCACCTCGGCGGCTGTGGTGCCGGCCAGCAGCTTCGCCCGCCACACCCACCGGTTGGTCTCCTCGTCACCGGGCGCCTCGTCCACCCGGCGGGCCGCCTCCGCCACCACCAGCTGCGCGGCGGCCGTCGCCGCGTCCGCCCGACCCAGCCGGGCCCGCACCGCCGGCAGACCGGCCAGATTGCGGGCGTTGAGGTGCTCGGCCGCCGCGTCGATCGCCGCGCGGGCCACCCCCACGTAGACCGCCGCGTAGCTGGCCACCAGCCAGTGCGGCATCAGTTGGGCGACCACCAGCGCCAGCCCTTCCACCCCACCGAGCAGCCGGTCGGCGGGCACGCTGACGTCCAGGTGCAGGTCGTGGGAGGAGGTGGCGCGCATGCCGAGCGAATCCCAGGTCGGCTCCACTGTCAGCCCGTCACCGGCCGGCACCAGGAACTGGGACACCACCGACTGGTCGGCAGCGCTGCGTGCCGCCACCAGGTAGCCGTCCGCGTGCCCGGCACCGGAGCAGAAGGTCTTGCTGCCCTTGAGCTGCCAGCCCCCGTCGACCGGCGTGTACGAGGTGCTCAGCTGGGACAACCGCGCGCCCGCGCCCCGCTCGCTCATCGCGACCGCGTACCAGGAGCCCTGCGCCGCCGCGCTGAGCAGCCGGTCGCGGGCGGCCAGCGCCTCGTCCGGTACGCCCAGCGCCTCGGCCAACTCCTCGGTGACCGCACCGAGCGCACCGGTCACCGAGGCGTGCATGTTGAACACCAGGGCGGTCGCACCGTTGCCCCGGGCAAGCTCAGTGGCCACCGCGGCGTACTCGGCGAAGGTGGCGCCCAGGCCGCCGAGCGCCCGGGGCACCATCAGCCCGAACAGGCCAGCCTCGCGCAGGTCGGCGAAGTCGTCCACAGGGAAGGAACCGTCCCGGTCGTGCTCGGCCGCGCGCGCGGCGAACCGTGGTGCCAACCGGCGAGCTGCCTCAAGCGCGTGCACCGTCATCTCGTCCCCTCCTTGGCGTTCCATACCCCCGCCACGGCCTGACTATCCTTTGCGGACCCCCCGGCCCTGGTAGAGCACGGCGGTGGAGCGGGTCGGCACGATGCGCGGCGCCCGACCGGCGGGCACCGTACCGGGCGTTCCGGCCGCGCGGGCGCGGCGCAACAGCCAGGCGAGCACCCCGCCGACCTGCGGCCGGATGCCGCGCAACCGCAGGTCGACACCGTGTCGGGCGCACTCGGCGACCAGCGCCCGGGCGTCCACGAACAACCGAGGATCGTGAATGCCACGCGGCACCGTCGGCAGCCGTTCGGCGATCCGGACCGCGACGAGCCGGGCCAGCGCCGTGTCGTTCAGGGTGTCCAGCACCAGCACGCCACCCGGGCGCAACAGCCGGCACGCCTCGGCCACCGCCCGCGGCCAGTCCGGCACGTGCTCCAGCAACTCGCCGGCGGAGACCACGTCGGCACAGCCGTCGGGCAGCGGAACAGCGGTGGCGTCACCCTGGATCACGCTGACCCCGTGCTCGGCCGCCTGGACGAGGGCCGAGCGGGTCAGATCCACCCCGACGTGGCGGTAGCCCCTGCCGGCCAGGTGCGGCGCGAGCAGGCCGGCACCGCAACCCAGATCGACGAGCACCGCGCCCGCACGGGTGGCCGGCGGCACCAGCGCCGCACGCGCCTCCGCCAACCAGTGCAGCATCGCGAACGCGCCGTCGGGCCGCCACCACTCACCGGCCAGATCGTCGTACTGACGCGGATCGTTTCGCGGCAGCACCCTCGGCCCGGTGGACGCCCCGGCCGCAGCCACGTCTCGCATGGAACCGAGCGTGGCACGACTGCTCGGTAACGACCAGACTTCCCTTATGTCGTCGAGGGTGTTAGGGCTGGTCAGAGCGAGCCATCCGGAACCGGCCGCGGCGGTGACCACGGTGGCCGGTCTGCTGGCGTGGGGAGTGGGCCACCGGCCGGCCGGAATCGTCTCGGTGGTGCTCGCCGTGCTGGCGAGCCAGCTCGCTGTCGGCTGGACCAACGACGCGCTGGACGCCGAGCGGGACGCCACTGTGGGGCGTACCGACAAGCCGGTCGCCAGTGGCGCGGTCGGTCGGCGCGTCACGGCCTGGGCCGCCGTCGTGGCCGCGGTGGCCTGCCCTCTGCTGGCGCTGACCACGAACCCGGCGGCGGCGTTCTGGCTGACCCTCGCCCTGGTCTCCGCCCTGCTCTACGACTGGCCGCTCAAGGCCACCGCGTTCTCGGTGCTGCCCTACGCCGTGTCGTTCGGCGCGCTGCCCGCCTTCGTGGTGCTGGCACTGCCCGGTCAGCCGGCCCCGCCCGTCTGGCTGGTGGCGGCGGCGGCCTGTCTGGGCGCCGGCGCGCACTTCGCCAACGTGCTGCCCGACCTGGCCGACGACGCCCGCACCGGCGTGCGCGGCCTGCCCCACCGGTTGGGCGCCGCCGGCAGCCGGGTGGCCGCGGCGGGTCTCCTGCTCGCGGCGACCGCGGCCCTGGTCCTCGGGCCACCAGGGCCGCCGTCGGCGATCGGCTGGGCGGCGGTCGGCACGGCCGCCGTGGTGCCGCCACTGAGCTGGTACGCCGGACGCTCGGCGAGCCGGGCCGGTCAGCGGCCGGTGGCGGCCTTCCGGGCGGTCATGCTGGTGGCCCTCATCGACGTGGTTCTGCTGGTGGCGAGCGGTCGGGTGGTCTGAACGCCACCCGGCCAGGTGGCATTGCCGGGTCCGCGTGCGGGCCTCGATCAGCCCCAACTACCCTGGAGCGCGGTCTGCGCGGGTATGGCCACCGTGCCCGGCGTACGGCCCGGGTGGGGATTGTGACGAGGAGGACCGACGTGACGCGCTCGATCAGGGGATCCCGGCGGGCGGCCCTGTTGCTGTCCGGGATTGCGGCGGCCAGCCTGCTGGCTTCGGGATGCGGCGCCGGTCAGATCGCCGAGACCGCGTTGAAGGAGCCGTCGGTCCAGGGCGTCAACCTCACGACCGACAACGGTTCCTTCTCGGTGCGGGGCCTGCTGGTGGACTACCCGGGCACCGAGGGTTACCGGGCCGGGCAGGACGCCGGCCTCGGCGCAGTGATCTACAACGACTCCAAGGAGACGGTGACGGTCACCGTCACCACCGAGAGCGCCCGCGAGGTGGTGATCAGCGGCGGCTCGGCGAGCCCGTCGCCATCCGCCTCGGAGTCCGCCTCGGAGAGCCCGTCGCCGTCCGGTTCGGCCAGCCCGTCGAACTCCACCTCGGGTTCGCCGAGCCCGTCGGCGACGCCGTCCGAGACCGGGTCGTCCTCGGCCACGCCGTCCGCCCCGGAGTCGGCGCGGGCGTCCGGTTCGGCCAGCCCGGCCGCTCCGGGCCAGCCGGCCCGGATCGAGCTGGCGCCGTTGAGCTACATCCAGTTCAACTCCGAGGCCACCTCGCAGCTCCGGCTGATCGGCCTGACCGAGGCGCTGCGCTCCGGTCAGAACGTCGTGGTGACCTTCGACTTCGGCAACGGCAACACGGTCACCGGCCAGGCGCCGGTCGCGGTGCCGCTCACCCCGGCGGCCCCTCCGTCGCCGATCATCGAGCGCGAGGGCGGCTACGAGGGCGACGAGGGCGGCACGACCCACGAGTGACCCGTAGCGCACATCGACGAACGCCCCGGCGTGGTGACCACCACGCCGGGGTGTTTTCGTCGTACGCGGGGGCTAGCGTCCTGATGTGACCACGTCCCGATCGACCCCTCCGCGTGGCGGCACGGCCGGTGCCGCCCGTGCTCGGTCCGCCGCCCGCGAGCCGCGTCCGGCCTACCAGTGCGACGCCTGCGGGCACCAGCCGCCCAAGTGGGTGGGGCGCTGCCCGGAGTGCGGCGAGTGGGGGGCGGTGGTCGAGAGCACGGTGACCGGCCCGACCGTCTCCGGTCGGGTGGTCAGCTCCCGGATGCCGGCCGAGCCGGCCCGGCCGATCGCCACCATCAGCGCCGCTCCGGCCCGCGCCCGTCCCACCGGGGTCAGCGAGCTGGACCGGGTGCTCGGCGGCGGCCTGGTCCCCGGTGCCGTGGTGTTGCTCGCCGGCGAGCCCGGCGTGGGCAAGTCGACCCTCCTGCTCGATGTGGCACAGCAGTGGGCGGTCAATGCCGGCAGCCCTTCGCTGGTGGTCAGCGGCGAAGAGTCGGTGAGTCAGGTGCGGCTGCGCGCCGAGCGGATGGGCACCCTGCACGAGCAGCTCTACCTCGCCGCGGAGAGCGACCTGGCCTCGGTGCTCGGGCACCTCGACGCGGTCAAGCCGGGCCTGTTGGTGCTCGACTCGGTGCAGACCATCTCGACGACCGGCACCGAAGGGGTGCCCGGTGGGGTGACCCAGGTCCGCGCGGTCACCGCGGCGCTGGTGTCGGTCGCCAAGGAGCGGGGCATCGCCACCGTGCTGGTCGGGCACGTCACCAAGGACGGCCAGGTGGCCGGGCCTCGGGTGCTTGAGCACCTGGTCGATGTGGTGCTGCACTTCGAGGGCGACAAGCACTCGTCGCTGCGCCTGGTGCGCGGCGTGAAGAACAGGTTCGGCGCGGCCGACGAGGTCGGCTGCTTCGAGATGCACGAGGGCGGCATCAGCAGCCTGGCCGACCCGTCCGGGCTGTTCCTGACCCGCTACGCGGAGCCGGTCCCGGGCACCTGCGTCACGGTGGCAATGGAAGGGCGGCGGGCGCTGGTCACCGAGGTGCAGGCGCTGATCGGCGCGACGGTGGCGGGCTCTCCCCGACGCACCGTCTCCGGCCTCGACTCGGCGCGACTGGCGATGGTGCTCGCGGTGCTGCAACGGCGCACCGAGCGGCTGACCCTGCACGACCGGGAGGTTTTCGCCGCCACCGTGGGCGGGATCCGGGTGGTGGAGCCGGCCGCCGACCTGGCGGTGGCCCTGGCGGTCGCCTCCGGCGGGCTCAACCTGGCGATCGCGCCGCACCTGGTGGCGATCGGTGAGGTGGGGCTGACCGGCGAGGTGCGGCGGGTCGGGGCGGTGCCGCGCCGACTGGCCGAGGCGGCCCGGCTGGGGTTCAAGGTGGCCCTGGTGCCGCCCGGCTGCGGCCCGGCCAGCACCGGCGCCGGGCCCGAGCAGATGCGGGTGACCGAGGTCACCGACGTCCGTTCGGCGCTACACCATGCGGCCCGTGCGTCCGCCGAGTGACCCACCGTGCCGACGAGGGCGGCGAAACCGGACAGCGGGTCGTAAGCGGGAAACGCCGGAGAGGGCGGCATCGTGACACATCACAGTAACCACGACAGCACCCACCGCACGGCAGTCCGTAGACTGTGCCCGTGCCGATCGACCGCGATACCACCAAGCCAGCCGGCGCGCCGCCCCAGGCCCGCACCGGCGCCGTGGGCTCGCCCGCCCGCCCGATCAGCGTGAGCGTGACTGCGGGGGCCGCCGGGAGCGCCGGAGATCCGCTGCGGGCCAACCTCGCCCTGATGGCCCCGGGCACCGCCCTGCGCGACGGTCTGGAGCGCATTCTGCGGGGTCGCACGGGTGCGCTCATCGTGCTCGGCTACGACAAGGTGGTCGAGGGCCTGTGCACCGGCGGCTTCCCGCTGGACGTGGAGTTCTCCGCGACCCGGGTGCGCGAGCTGTGCAAGATGGACGGCGCCGTTGTGCTCTCCAGCGACGGCACCAGGATCGTCCGGGCCGCCGTGCACCTGATGCCTGACCCGTCCATCCCGACCGAAGAGTCCGGCACCCGGCACCGCACCGCCGAGCGGGTGGCCCGCCAGACCGGCTATCCGGTCATCTCGGTCAGCCAGTCCATGCGGATCATCAGCCTCTACGTCAACGGTCAACGACACGTGCTCGACGACTCGGCGGCCATCCTCTCCCGCGCCAACCAGGCGCTCGCCACCCTGGAGCGCTACAAGCTCCGGCTGGATGAGGTCTCCGGCACGCTCTCCGCCCTGGAGATCGAGGATCTGGTCACCGTGCGGGACGCGGTGGCAGTGGTGCAGCGACTGGAGATGGTCCGCCGGATCGCCGACGAGATCGCCGGCTACGTGGTGGAGCTGGGCACCGACGGCCGCCTGCTCGCCCTGCAACTCGACGAGCTGATGGCCGGCGTGGACGCCGACCGGACCTTGGTCATCCGGGACTACCTCCCGGTCGGCCGCAAGTCCCGCACCCTGGACGAGGCTCTTGTCGAGCTGGACCTGCTCGGTGCCACCGAGCTGATCGACCTGGTGTCGGTCGCCAAGGCGATCGGCTACCCGGCGGCGTCCGACGCGCTCGACGCCGCGGTCAGTCCGCGCGGCTTCCGACTGCTGGCCAAGGTGCCCCGGCTCCCGGTGGCGGTGGTCGACCGCCTGGTGCTGCACTTCGGCAGCCTCCAGCGGCTGCTCGGCGCGACAGTGGAGGACCTGCAAGCCGTCGAAGGGGTCGGCGACGCCCGGGCCCGTGGCGTCCGTGAAGGGCTGTCCCGGCTCGCCGAGGCATCCATCCTGGAACGCTACGTCTGAGCGGGCTCAGCCGGCGACGGTCAGCTTCACCGGCTCGCTGAGCTTCGTGCCGACCCTGGCGAACACCTGGTACGACCCGACCGGCGCGAACGGCCCACCGGCCAGCGCACCGTCGCAGCGGCTGGTGTCCCGCCCGTTCCACGGCACCTCGTAGGAGCGCACGAAGCCCGGCGTGAAGGTCTGCACGTCCGACCCCTGGACCTTGCCGCAGGTGTCCGACGACCAGACCTTCTCGGCACCGGACTTGATGAAGATCTCCTGCAGGTCGGCGCCGACGTTGCGACTGCACGTCCGGTCCGACGTGTTCTTGATCTTCAGTTGCAGCTCGACCACCGCGCCTCGCTGCACCGAGGTCTGGCTCGCCGACGAGACCACGCTGATCTCCCCGTCGGTGCAGGTGCCGTCGTCCTCCGAACCGGCCGCCGCGCCCAGCGGCGGGGTGTTGCTGGTGATCGCCGGGCTCGGAGTCGTCGCAGTCGAATCAGCGGGCGCGGGCGGTGACGGAGACCCGGTCTGCGGTGTCAACACCGGCCCGCCGGGATCAGACGTCGCGGAGGACGTCGCCGACGGGGTGCCTCCCGCCGTCGGCTTCTGACCGCCGGACCGATCCGAACCGGTGCAGGAGTAGAGCAGGACAATCAGGAACAGAAACCCCGCTCCGAGTACGACGGCGCGACGCCGCCAGTACACGGCGGGTGGCAGGGGGCCGACCGTCAGACGCATGATGCCCTCCACCGTAGCCGCGCCGTACCCGGCAGTGCGGCGCGACGCGCCGGAACCGATTCGAGGGCTACGCCCCACCGTCCACTGAGGACGGACGACGCACCGGTCACAGGTAGACCTTGCGCTGATAGATCGCGTGCGCACCGGCCACCCGGTCCAGGAAGAGCAGCCCCGCGCAGTGGTCGATCTCGTGCTGCAACGCCCGAGCCTCGAAGCCGTCGGTCACCAGCCGGACCGGCTCGCCACTGCCCGGCAGGTCACCCTCCACCACCAGCCGGCTGGCCCGCTTCACGTCACCGGTCAGGTCCGGCACCGACATGCAGCCCTCCCGGCCCGGCTTCCACCGGGTCGCCTCGACCACCCGCGCGTTGCACAGCACGAACGTGCCGTGCACCGTCACCGCCTTCGGATGCCCGGTCACGTCGACAGCGAAGACCCGAGCGCCCACCCCGACCTGCGGTGCGGCCAGCCCGACGCAGCCCGGCGAGACCCGCATCGTGGCCACCAGGTCGGCCGCCAACTGGACCGTCTCCGCGGCGGTGGGATCGACCTCGTCCGAGGCCCGGCTCAACACCGCGTGCGGGGCGGATACCACCGGCCGCACCACGCCAGGCACCAACAGCGAGTCCGGCGTCCAGTCACCCAGACCGGTGTACGCCTCGACGTCCGGCACGCGCTCCTCGCCCGTCACAGCAGATCCGGGTCCGCCGGCCGGAGGGTGACCTCCACGCCCAGCTCGGCAGCCGTCCGGTGTAGCCGGTCAACCAGAGTGTCCGCCACCCCGGCCGGCAACTCGACCTCCGCCAGGACCACGTAGAGCTCACCGGTCAACCGGGTGCTCAGGTCGGTGACATTCCCCCCGGCGTCCACCAGCACCCGGGTCATCGCCGCGACGATCCCCATCCGGTCCGAACCGTGCACCGCCATCACGTACGGCTCACCGGCCGGCGGCACGTCGCCGTCCGGGGTGACCGCGCGTACCGTCGCCAGCAGCTGGCCCTCGGCGGTCAGTGACGCCAGTGCGGCCTCGACCTCGGCGGCGGCCGGCCCGGTGCAGATGAGGGTCATCGCGAAATGCCCCCGCAGGCGCGTCATCGTGCTGTCGGTGAGGTTCGCGCCCAGTCGGGCCAGCACCTCCGCGACGTCGGCCACGATGCCCGGCCGGTCCCGACCGATGACGGTGATCGCGAGCTCGTTCATCCGGGCATTCTCCCCCGTCCGCCGGACGACGATGTGGCACCCCGCCCGAGCCGCCCATCCAACGGGAACGCCGGGCGTGACATCATCGACGACGCCATGACTCAACCCGACTTCGCCACGGCGGTCAGCCGATGGTTCCAGCAGCACGCCCGGGACCTGCCGTGGCGCGAGCCCGGTGTCACCCCGTGGGCCATCCTGGTCAGCGAGGTCATGCTTCAGCAGACGCCAGTCGTCCGGGTGGTGCCGGCCTGGGAGGCCTGGCTGGCGCGATGGCCGGAGCCGGCCGCGTTGGCGGCGGACACCCCCGCCGAGGCGATCCGGATGTGGGGACGCCTCGGCTACCCCCGTCGGGCGGTGCGGCTGCGCGAATGCGCGGTCGCGATCGTCGACCGGCACGCCGGCCAGGTGCCGGACCGGCTGGAGCACCTGCTGGCACTGCCCGGCGTCGGCACCTACACCGCGCGGGCGGTGGCCGCCTTCGCGTACGGGCAGCGGCACCCGGTGGTCGACACCAATGTACGCCGGGTCGTGTGCCGGGCAGTGGCCGGTGAACCGGACGCCGGGCCGGTCACCCGACCCGCCGACCTGGTCGCCACCGAAGAACTGCTCCCACTGGAACCGGCAGCGGCAGCGCTGGCCAGTGCCGCGTTCATGGAGCTGGGAGCGGTGATCTGCACCGCCCGGTCGCCGCGCTGCACGGCCTGCCCCGTCGAGTCGACCTGCGCCTGGCGGGCGTCCGGCCAGCAGGCACCGGCGGGGCCGACCCGTCGGCCCCAGCGGTACGCGGGTACCGACAGACAGGTACGCGGCCTGCTGCTCGGGGTGCTGCGGGACAGCACCGGACCGGTTCCGCACCAGCGGCTGGACCAGGTCTGGACCGACGACGTGCAGCGCGCCCGCGCCCTCGCCGGCCTGGTGCAGGACGGGCTGGTCGAGCCCGCCGGCACCGACTCCTTCCGCCTGGTCGGTGACGGCCCCTCCCTGCCAACGGCCGACCTCACGACCTGACCGTCCGCAAGATCGTGCTCGATCCTGGAAGTAGTGGTGTCAGGCGCGACGGATGCCACTACATCCTGGATGTTGTGCGATCTTGCGGGCGGAAGCGCTCCACCGGGACGAGGCCACCGCCGAGCGGGTGCGACGGGTCGGGCGGGTCGGGCGGTCCTGGAGGGTGGTCGGCCGGGCGGCGGCGGGGTGGCGGGTGTTGTTCGTGCGGGTGGCGCACGAAGGCGGGGCCCCGGTGGCTTGCGCCACCGGGGCCCCGCCCCTTGCCGGTTGTGCTACTCGTCCACGCCTGCGGCGGCGGTGCCAGCGGCAGTGCCACCGAGATCGGCCGGGACGGCGTCCGGAACTTCGACCGGCTTGTCCGAGCCCCGGAAGACGAGCTTGGACTTGTCGATGTCGTCCGGGTCGCCCTCGCAGTCGACCACCACGATCTGACCGGGGGTCAGCTCGTTGAACAGGATCCGCTCGGAGAGGTTGTCCTCGATGTCGCGCTGGATCGTGCGACGCAGCGGACGGGCACCGAGCACCGGGTCGAAGCCCTTCGCGGCCAGGTACTTCTTGGCGTTGTCGGTCAGCTCCAGACCCATGTCCTTGTTCCGCAGCTGGCCCTCGATCCGCTGGATCATGATGTCCACGATCGAGAGGATCTCGGTCTGACGCAGCTGGTGGAAGACGATGGTGTCGTCGATCCGGTTGAGGAACTCAGGCCGGAAGTGCTGCTTGAGCTCGTCGTTGACCTTCTGCTTCATCCGGTCGTAGTTGGACTCGGAGTCCTCCGACTGCTGGAAGCCCAGCGACACCGCCTTGGCGACGTCTCGGGTGCCCAGGTTGGTGGTCAGGATGATGACCGTGTTCTTGAAGTCCACGATCCGACCCTGACCGTCGGTGAGCCGACCGTCTTCGAGGATCTGCAGGAGCGTGTTGAACACGTCCGGGTGGGCCTTCTCGATCTCGTCGAAGAGGACCACCGAGAACGGCCGACGCCGCACCTTCTCGGTCAGCTGCCCGCCCTCGTCGTAACCGACGTAGCCGGGAGGGGCACCCACGAGCCGGGAGACCGTGTAACGGTCGTGGAACTCGGACATGTCCAGCTGGATGAGGGCGTCCTCGCTGCCGAAGAGGAACTCGGCGAGCGCCTTGGACAGCTCGGTCTTACCGACACCGGACGGGCCGGCGAAGATGAACGAGCCCGACGGGCGCTTCGGGTCCTTCAGGCCGGCCCGGGTACGCCGGATCGCCTTCGAGACCGCCTTGACCGCGTCCTCCTGGCCGATGACGCGCTTGTGCAGCTCGTCCTCCATGCGCAGCAGGCGCGAGGTCTCCTCCTCGGTCAGCTTGTAGACCGGGATGCCGGTCCAGTTGCCGAGCACCTCGGCGATCTGCTCGTCGTCAACCTCGCTGACGACGTCCAGGTCACCGGCCTTCCACTCCTTCTCCCGCTGGGCCTTCTGGCCGAGCAGCTGCTTCTCCTTGTCGCGCAGCTGGGCGGCGCGCTCGAAGTCCTGCGCGTCGATCGCGGACTCCTTGTCGCGACGCACCTGGGCGATGCGCTCGTCGAAGTCACGCAGGTCTGGCGGCGCGGTCATCCGGCGGATCCGCATCCGGGCACCGGCCTCGTCGATCAGGTCGATCGCCTTGTCCGGCAGGAAGCGGTCGGAGATGTACCGGTCGGCCAGCGTCGCGGCGGCCACGAGCGCCGCGTCGGTGATGCTCACCCGGTGGTGGGCCTCGTACCGGTCGCGCAGACCCTTGAGGATCTCGATGGTGTGGGCCAGCGACGGCTCACCCACCTGGATCGGCTGGAACCGGCGCTCGAGAGCGGCGTCCTTCTCCAGGTGCTTGCGGTACTCGTCGAGGGTGGTGGCACCGATGGTCTGCAGCTCGCCACGGGCCAGCATCGGCTTCAGGATGCTGGCGGCGTCGATGGCGCCCTCGGCGGCACCCGCACCCACCAGGGTGTGGATCTCGTCGATGAACAGGATGATGTCGCCGCGGGTGCGGATCTCCTTGAGCACCTTCTTGAGGCGCTCCTCGAAGTCACCGCGGTAGCGGGAACCCGCGACCAGCGCACCCAGGTCGAGCGTGTAGAGCTGCTTGTCCTTGAGGGTCTCGGGCACCTCGCCCTTGATGATCTTCTGGGACAGCCCCTCCACCACAGCGGTCTTACCGACGCCGGGCTCACCGATCAGGACCGGGTTGTTCTTGGTACGGCGGGAGAGCACCTGCATGACCCGCTCGATTTCCTTCTCGCGCCCGATGACCGGGTCGAGCTTGCCCTCGCGGGCGGCCTGGGTCAGGTTGCGGCCGAACTGGTCCAGCACCAGGCTGGTCGACGGCGCGGCCTCACCCGGCGCGGCGCCCGCCGCGGCAGGCTCCTTGCCCTGGTAGCCGGAGAGCAGCTGGATCACCTGCTGGCGGACCCGGTTGAGGTCGGCGCCGAGCTTGACCAGCACCTGGGCGGCGACGCCCTCGCCCTCACGGATCAGCCCGAGCAGGATGTGCTCAGTGCCGATGTAGTTGTGGCCGAGCTGCAGCGCCTCGCGCAGCGACAGCTCCAGCACCTTCTTCGCCCGCGGCGTGAACGGGATGTGCCCGCTCGGCGCCTGCTGGCCCTGGCCGATGATCTCCTCGACCTGCTGGCGGACGCCCTCCAGGGAGATGCCGAGGCTCTCCAGGGCCTTAGCCGCGACGCCTTCACCTTCGTGGATCAGGCCCAGCAGGATGTGTTCCGTACCGATGTAGTTGTGGTTGAGCATCCGGGCCTCTTCTTGGGCCAGGACGACAACCCGTCGCGCTCGGTCGGTGAACCGCTCGAACATGCCCTCGTGCTCCTCACGTGCCGTGCGCCTTGATGGTCAAGATCTTGGCGGGGCCGGTGCACGAACGTCCAGGACGGGCGTCCGTGCCTCCTTACTCTATCGTCGCTGACCGACTCAGCTGAGGTCGTGTGTCTCCGGTCTGGGTCAGTTCCACGTCGTTTTGAACAACCGTCCGCGCTCAGGAGGTGTTCCGGTAGCCCTGTCGCTACGCGCAGAGCGAAATCCGACTGGCGCCACCGAAGCCCGATCCGGGGTCCGGAAGCGCTCCCGGAGGCTCCGGGCGGCCGGACCGGCGGTCGCGACAAGCGTCGCGCCGGACCCTGGGGAGGTTGTCCACAGGTTGTGGACAGCTGGTCCACTGGTTGTGGACAACGACGGTCGGCTCGAATTGCTTCCCGGCCCGGACCGGACCCGACGACGCCGCCCCCGAGCGGCCACCGCGACCCCAGCGGCGAAACGGTCACTCACCCCGAACGGGCACACGACGCGACATCCCGGATACGGCGACGCCGGCCCGGAGAACTCCTCCGGCCCGGCGTCGGTGTCGCCTGCGGTGGCGGCTGGCCACCACGCTGCTGACAGGTCAGCGCTTCGCGTGGAACTCGTCCACGATCTCCTGGGGGATACGACCCCGGTCCGAGATGTCCTTGCCGGCCTTCTTGGCCCACTCCCGGATCGCCTTGTTCTGTTCCCGATCGGCGGTCGCGCCACCGCGACCGCGGGCAGCCCGCCCACCGATCACGACACCACCACGGCCGACCTTGGTGCCGGCGCCAACGTACGCGGCAAATGCATCACGCAATTTCGCGGCGTTGGCGCTCGACAGGTCGATCTCGTACTGAACGCCGTCGAGGGCGAACTTGACGGTCTCGTCCGCGTCCCCGCCGTCCAGGTCATCGACCAGCTTGTGAATGATCTGCTTGGCCACGTCCCACATTCCTTTCGAGCAGGGCGCTCCTGCTAACTAGAGCACAATAACCCCCGCGCCGCTCGTCGCGTCAATAGGACCCCGTTACGGCCCGCCGTGAGCTCCGGCCCGGACTACTCCTGGCGGACCAAGGGGAAGAGGATCGTTTCCCGAATTCCGAGGCCGGTCAGCGCCATCAACAGCCGGTCGATTCCCATTCCCATACCGCCGGCCGGCGGCATTCCATACTCCATCGCCCGAAGAAAGTCCTCATCGAGACGCATCGCCTCGTCGTCGCCACGGGCGGCCAACTGCGCCTGGGCGACCAGCCGCTCCCGCTGCACGATCGGGTCGACCAGCTCGGAGTACCCGGTGCCCAGCTCGAAGCCGAGCACGTAGAGGTCCCACTTCTCGGCCAACCCCGGCTCGCTGCGGTGGCCCCGGGTGAGCGGGCTGGTCTCCTCCGGGTAGTCCCGGACGAAGGTGGGCGCCTCCAGGCCGGGAACGACCAGCTCCTCGAACAACTCCTCGGCCAGCTTGCCCGGGCCCCACTTCGGGTCCACCGCCAATCCGACCTTGTCCGCGTACTCCACCAGGCGTGAGCGTTCGGTGCGGACCGTGACCTCCTCGCCCAGCGCTTCGGAAAGCACACCGAACAACGTCACGGACCGCCACTCGCCGCCGAGGTCGAACTCGCGCCCGTCGGCGTGGGTCACCACAGTCGAACCGCTCACCGCGATCGCCGCCTGTTGCACGAGATTACGGGTCAACTCGCCGATCGTGTCGTAGTCGCCGTACGCCTGGTACGTCTCCAGCATCGCGAACTCCGGCGAGTGCGAAGAGTCGACACCCTCATTACGGAAGTTGCGGTTGATCTCGAAGACGCGGTCGACGCCGCCGACCACAGCGCGCTTGAGAAACAGTTCGGGAGCGATTCGCAGATACAGATCGGTGTTCAACGCATTGCTGTGGGTCACGAACGGTCGAGCCGTCGCGCCGCCATGCAGCAGTTGCAACATCGGCGTTTCCACCTCGATGAAGCCCTGCCCGTGCAGTGAATCGCGCAGACTGCGTACGGCGGCGGCCCGGGTACGCACCATCTCCCGTGCCTGCGGCCGGACAATCAGGTCGACGTAACGCTGCCGGACGCGCGCCTCCTCGGACAGCGGCTTGTGGGCCACCGGCAACGGTCGCAGCGCCTTCGCCGTCATCTCCCAGTGCTGGGCCAACACCGACAGCTCACCCCGGCGGCTGGTGATCACCTCACCGGTGACGCCGACGTGGTCGCCGAGGTCGACCAGGCGCTTCCACGCCTCCAGCCGCTCCGGCCCGACCCGGTCCAGCGAGAGCATCGCCTGCAACTCGGTGCCGTCGCCGTCCCGCAGGGTCGCGAAGCAGAGCTTGCCGGTGTTGCGTACGAAGATCACCCGGCCGGTGACAGCGACCTGGTCGCCGGTCGCGGTGTCGGTCGGCAGGTCGGCGTAGGCCGCCCGGACCTGCGCCAGGGTGGTGGTGCGGGGGAAGCCGACCGGGTAGGGCTCGACACCCTCGGCGAGCATCCGGTCCCGCTTCTCCCGGCGGACCTTCATCTGCTCGGGAAGGTCGTCGGCGGGGTCCACTGGCACGGGGTTCTGCTCGCTCACGGCACGCTTCCTCGTCACGATGACTACGGGGGGTCAGGCCCGAGCGTACTCAAGCGCTCAGGTGGCTGTTACCGGATAACCTGCCCGTCATGGCGGATCACACTCACGCCCTGTCCTTCGGCGTCGCGGCGAGTGACTATGACCGCTTTCGGCCACGTTATCCCGAAGCTGCGGTCCGCTGGGCCCTCGGCGGGCTGCGGGCGGGCCAAGTGGTGGATCTCGCGGCCGGCACCGGCATCCTGACCCGCGCCGTGCTGGCCCTGGGCCACCAGGTCGTACCGGTCGAGCCCGATCCGGGGATGCGGGCGCAACTCGCCGTCAGCACCCCGGGCACGACCGCGCTGGCGGGCACCGCCGAGGCCCTGCCGCTGCCCGACTCGGCCGCGGACGCGGTGCTGGTGGGCACGGCGTACCACTGGTTCGACCGGGAGCCCGCGCACGCCGAGATCGCCCGGGTGCTCCGTGGCGGTGGCACCTTCGCCCCCCCTGTGGAACATCCGTGACGACAGCGTCGACTGGGTGGCCGAGCTGGGTCGTATCGCCCACTTCGGCGACAACTCAGCCAGCCTGGCGGGCAACGACCACCCCGACTTCGGCTCCGCCTTCGACCCGATCGAGCGGCGCGAGTTCCGGCACCACAGCACGCTCACGCCGGACGAGCTGCGCGGCGTGGTCCGCACCCGTTCGTACTGGCTCACCGCCACCACGGACGATCAACGGCGGGTCGAGCGGGAACTGACCGAACTCCTGAACACCCACCCCGCCCTCGCTGGCCGGGACACCATCGAGCTGCCGTACCGGACGCTGGTGCTGCGCGCCCGACGCCGCTGAGGTCCACCCGACGGCCGCCCCCGACGGCGGCCGGGGTCACCGGTTGCGCTCGTAGACCATCCGCAGGCCGATCAGCGTGATCATCGGCTCGTGGTGGGTGATGGTGCGGCACTCGTTGATCACCAGGGAGGCGAGGCCGCCGGTGGCGATCACCGCCCGCACCTCGCCCAACTCCTCGGTCATCCGCTCGACGATCCGGTCCACCTGCCCGGCGAAGCCGAAGTACAGGCCGGCCTGAAGGCACTCCACGGTGTTCTTACCGATCACCGAGCGGGGCTTGGTGGCCTCCACCTTGCGCAACTGCGCCGCCCGAGCGGCCAGCGCGTCGAAGGAGATCTCGATACCCGGGGCGAACGCGCCGCCCAGGAACTCACCGCGCTCGCTGATCACGTCGAAGTTGGTGGTGGTGCCGAAGTCCACAACAATCGACGGGCCGCCGTAGAGGGTGTACGCCGCCAGGGTGTTCACCACCCGGTCGGCGCCCACCTCCTTCGGGTTGTCGATCGCCAACTGCACGCCGGTCCGCACACCGGGCTCCACGATCACGCTCGGCAGGTCGGCGTAGTAACGGCCGAGCATGGTCCGCAGCGACCGCAACGCGGCCGGCACGGTGGAGCAGGCGGCCACGCCGGTGATCTCGACGTTGTCCCCGGCGAGCAGACCCCGGAACTTCAGGCCCAGCTCGTCCGCCGTCGAGCGGGCATCGGTCTTGATCCGCCAGGAGTGCACCAGCTTGTCGCCGTCGAAGGTCGCCAGCACGGTGTTGGTGTTTCCGATGTCGATGCAGAGCAGCACGCACGCAGCCTAGACAACTAGTCGGTACGCAGGTCCATCGCGATGTCCAGGATCGGCGACGAGTGCGTCAACGCGCCCACCGAGAGGAAGTCCACGCCGGTGGCCGCGTACCGGCCGGCCACCTCCAGGGTCAGCCCACCGGTCGCCTCCAGCTCCGCCCGGTCACCCACCGCGGCCACCGCCTCGGCCAGCGCCTCCGGCGTCATGTTGTCGCAGAGCAGGAAGTTCGCCCCGGCCTCCACCGCCTCCACCGCCTCGTCGACGCTGGTCACCTCGACCTGCACCGGCACCTCCGGGAACGCCTCCCGGACCCGCCGGTAGGCCGCCGTGATGCCCCCGGCCGCCAGCTTGTGGTTGTCCTTGATCATGGCGACGTCGTAGAGGCCCATCCGCTTGTTGGTGCCACCGCCCGCCCGCACCGCATACTTCTCCAGAGCCCGCAGGCCCGGCGTCGTCTTGCGGGTGTCCAGCACCATCGCCTTCGTACCGGCCAGCGCGTCCGCCCAGGCCCGGGTGTGGGTGGCCACCCCGGACATCCGGCAGAGCAGGTTGAGCGCCGTCCGCTCGGCCGTCAGCAGCAACCGGGTCGGGCCGGTCACCGTCGCCAGCACGTCACCGCGGGCCACCCGCTCACCGTCGCGGGCCAGCACCGACACCTCGACGGTACGACCGAAGCCCGTCACCTCACCCACCAGCTCGAACACGGCGGCGGCCACCGCCATCCCGGCCAACACCCCGTCCGCGCGGGCCACCAGGTCGGCCGTGTCGGTCTGCTCCGCCGGGACGGTGGCCACGCTGGTGACGTCCAGGAAGTCCGGGCCCAGATCCTCGACCAGCGTGCCCTCGATCACCTGCCGCACCTGTGCCGGGTCCAGCCCGGCCGCCTGCAACGCCACCGCCGTCGGCCCCGTCAACGCCATCTCCGTCGCGCTCACCGTGAACTCCCCTCCCACTGTTGCGTCACCCGGCCCTGCGCCCCGACCGCCCCGACGAGATGGCCCAGCCACCGTTCGTCGGCCGTCGGAAAGTCCTCCCGCCAGTGGCAGCCCCGAGTCTCACCACGGGCGTACGCGGCGGCGACCAGCGTCGACGCCACGGTCAGCAGGTTCGTCGCCTCCCAGTCGGCGGTGCGCGGGCGACCCCGGGCAACACCCAGCTCGGTCAACGTCCCGGCCGTCTCGGCCAGCGTCGCCGCGGATCGGAGCACCCCGGCCCCCCGGGTCATCGCCCGCTGCAGGGTCGGCGTCACCTCCGCCGGCAGCACCCAGCCCGTGCCGCCACGCCAGGCGCCGACGTCCGCCGGCTGGGCCTGCTCGGGCAGGCCGGCCGCGATGTCCTCGGCGATCCGCCGGGAGAAGACCAGCCCTTCCAGCAGCGAGTTGCTGGCCAGCCGGTTCGCGCCGTGCACGCCGGTGCAGGCCACCTCGCCGCAGGCGTACAGGCCGGGGATGGAGGTACGGCCGCGCAGGTCGGTCCGGACCCCGCCGGAGGCGTAGTGGGCGGCCGGCGCCACCGGGATCAGGTCGGTCGCCGGGTCCACGCCGATCGCCAGGCAGGACGCCACGATGGTGGGGAACCGACCGGCCAGGAAGTCGCCGCCCAGGTGCCGCGCGTCGAGGAAGACGTGGTCCGCGCCGGTGGCCACCAATACCCGGTGGATGCCCTTGGCCACCACGTCCCGGGGGGCCAACTCGGCCAACTCGTGCTGGCCCACCATGAACCGCTTGCCGTCCGCGTCCACCAGGTACGCGCCCTCGCCGCGCAACGCCTCGGAGACCAGCGGCTGCTGCGCGTGCCCGGCCCCGGGCACCCCCGCGCCGGCCGGGGTGATCAGGGCGGTCGGGTGGAACTGGACGAACTCCACGTCGGTCACCGCCGCGCCGGCCCGCAGCGCCAGCGCCACCCCGTCCCCTGTGGAGACCGCCGGGTTGGTGGTGGCCGAGAAGACCTGCCCCATTCCGCCGGTGGCGAGCACCACCGCGCGGGCCAGCAGTGCGCCGACGCCGTCCTCGCTGCCCTCGCCCAACACGTGCAGGGTGATCCCGCACGCCGGTCCGAGCCCGTCCGGGCCGTCGCCGGGCGCGCGCAGCAGGTCCAGCACGAGGGCGTGCTCGACCAGCCGGATCCACGGGTCGCGCTGCACGGCGGCGTGCAGGGCACGCTGCACCTCCGCGCCGGTGGCGTCCCCGCCGGCGTGCACGATCCGGTCCGCCCGGTGCCCGCCCTCGCGGGTCAACATCAACGAGCCGTCCGGGTGTCTGTCGAACTCGGCGCCGATCCGCATCAGCTCACGCAGCCGGGTCGGGCCCTCCTCGACCAGCACCCGGACCGCCGCCGGGTCGCACAGCCCGACCCCGGCGACCTCGGTGTCCCGGGCATGCGCCGCCGGGGAGTCGGCCGGGTCGAGCACGGCGGCGATGCCGCCCTGCGCCCAGCGGGTCGAGCCATCGTCGATGTTGACCTTGGTGACCACCGTGACGTGCAGACCCGCCTCGCGCAGGTGCAGCGCCGCGGTCAACCCGGCCACGCCGGAACCCACCACGATCACGTCGGTGGTCTCCACCCAGCCGGGCGCTGGCGCGGCCAGCAGCGTGGGCAGGGCGGGCAGGTCGACGGTCGGGAAACGCATTCCCCCAGTCAACCCGAACCGTCCTCGCCCGGGGCGGCGGGGGCGGGACGAGTGGTTTGGGCGACGCCGTCCGGCGCCCGCCGCGCCGCGTCGACCGTCAGGCCAGTGTCACTTCGTCCGCACCGGCAGACCCGCCGGGCCCGCGCCCTTCAGGGAGGCGGTCACCGTACGGTCGCTGAGCCACAGATAGCAGCGGACCCCCCGATCACCGACCTTCCACCGCCCCGCCCCCGGCGGCCGGACCACCACCCCGCTGCGGAAACGCAGCGTGGCGTCGTCCGGTACGCCCGCGTACCGGGCGAGGACGCTGCGACAACCCGTGTAGAGCGGCAGCCAATCGGCGTCCTGGGTCGGGTACGGCCGATCCGGTGCCCGCCACACCCCGACGAACTCCGCGTCGTGCTGTGCGCCGCACTCCACCGGGATCAACGTCTGCACCCCCCGGGCGGCGCCCGCGCGGGTCTGCTGGCAACCCAGGCGCAGCGCGGTGGGCCCTTTCAGGGCGTCCCGCAGACTGCCCGACCGGACCACCACGGTGGCCGCCGCCTCGACGGTGGTCAGCTCGGTGACGTCACAGCGGAACCACCGGGAACCCGCCGCCCAACCCGGCCCGTTGGGCAGCGCCACTGACAGCCGCAGCCGGCCCGACCGCCAGTCGTCACCCAGGTAGCCGGCCGCCCGGGTGTCGCACTCGGCGAACGCGCCGCGCAACTCCGCCGAACCACCCGCCGGGGCGGTCGTCCGCTCGACCGGGAACGCCCCCACGTGCACGGTCTCCAGCCGGTGCGGGCCGGCGCAGTCCACCGGCTGGTAGCTGGCCAGGCTGACCAGATCGGTGAAGTCGGCGGCGTGACACACGCCGGCTGCCGGGGTGAACGCCGACGGCGCCGGCAGGGCCGCCCAGTCGTCGGTCAGATCACCGTCCAGGCCGTCGGACCCGGCACAGGCCACCAGCAGCGCCGCCGCGGCAACAGCGGCGAACAGGGTCGTCATGGCACGGCGCATCGCGGCCTCCCCCAGCCACCGACCGGCTTCCGCCAGCGCGCCCAGGGTAACCGGAAATGACAGTCCGGTGACAGACCGGAATCGTGCTACCCGGGATCAGACTCCGGACACGGCCAACGGGCTGGGCACCGGGTTCCCGGCCGTGCCGGGTGCCGCCGCAGCCGGGTCGGCACCCAACTCGATCACCCGGTTGTCGGCGTCGACGTGCACCACCCGGGGCCGGTACGACCGGGCCTCGGCGTCGTCCATCTGCCCGTACGAGATCAGGATGACCAGGTCACCGGGGTGCACCAGGTGCGCGGCGGCACCGTTGATACCGATCACGCCGCTGCCCCGCTCGCCCGGGATCACGTACGTCTCCAGCCGGGCGCCATTGGTGATGTCCACGATCGCCACCTGCTCGCCGGGGAGCAGGTCGGCGGCGTCGAGCAGGTCCTCGTCCACCGTCACCGAACCGACGTAGTGCAGGTCGGCCTGGGTCACCGTGGCTCGGTGGATCTTCGACTTGAGCATGGTCCGCAACATCGGGATGGCCTTTCGCGGGATTGGTGGAGGGTGGTGCGGCCGGGTCAGGGGCGCGGGGCGAGGTGGATCGCCGCGTTGTCGATCAACCGGGTGGCACCCACCCAGGCGGCGATCACCAACCGGGCCGGCCCGGACACCGGTCCCGGTTCCAGGTCGGGGTCGGTGAGCACCAGGTAGTCGAGGCGGGAACCGGGCGTACCGGCACCAAACGCGGCGTGCGCCGCGGTCAGCACCGCCCCCGCGTCCCGACCGTCGTCGGCGGCCCGCGCGCCGGCCCGCAACGCGGCGGACAGGCTCAGCGCGGCGGCCCGCTCCGACTCGCTCAGGTAGCGGTTGCGGCTGGACAGGGCGAGCCCGTCCGGCTCGCGGACGGTCGGCACGCCGACCACCTCGACCGGCACGTCCAGGTCCCGGGCCATCCGTCGGACCAGGGTCAGCTGCTGGTAGTCCTTCTCGCCGAAGAACGCCAGGTCCGGCCGGGTGAGCTGGAGCAACTTCAGCACCACGGTGAGCACGCCGTGGAAGAAGCCGGGACGACTCGCCCCCTCCAGCTCAGCGCCGAGCGGACCCGGGTCGAGGCGGACCCGGGGCTGCCCGTCCGGGTACATGTCCGCCACCGACGGGGCGAAGACCAGATCGGCGCCCGCCCGCCGGCACACCTCCAGGTCGGCGTCGAGGGTGCGCGGGTAGCGGTCGAAGTCCTCGTTCGGCCCGAACTGCAACGGGTTCACGAAGATCGTCACCAGCACGTGGTCGGCCTGTTCCCGGGCCGCGCGCAGCAGCGTCTCGTGCCCGGAGTGCAGCGCACCCATGGTCATCACCACCCCGACCGTGCCCTTCAGCCCGGCCCGGGCCTCGGCCAACTCGGCCCGCGTGTGCACCACCTGGGTCATGCCGCCACCTCCCGACCGCTGTCGGCCAGCACACCGAGCAGCGACTGTGCGTCCACCGGCCGGAGGCGGCCGGCGGCGATCGCCCGGTCGGCGGTACGACGGGCCAACGCCAGGTACGCGGGGACGGACTCCGGCGCGGTGGCCACCAACCGGTCCAGGTGCCGCCGTACGGTGCCCGCGTCGCCACGGGAGACCGGGCCGGTCAACGCGTCGTCGCCGAGCCGCAGCGCGTTCTCCAGGGCGGCCCGCAGCAGCGGGGCGAGCACCTTCTCCGGCCGGGACACCCCGGCGTCGCGCAACCGGTCGGTCGCCTCGTTGACCAGGGTCACCAGGTGGTTCGCGCCGTGGGCCAGCGCGGCGTGGTAGAGCGGGCGGTCCGACTCGGCCACCCACTCGGGCACGCCGCCGAGGTCGGCGACCAGTCGGGCGGCCAGCGGGCGCAACTCCGCCGGGGCGGTCACCCCGTACGAGATGCCGTCGAGGCGGGGCAGGTCGTCCGGCGTACCGGTGAAGGTCATCGCGGGGTGCAGGGCGAGCGGGCGGGCTCCGGCCGAGACGGCCGGCCCCAGCACGGCCAGGCCGTGCGCTCCCGAGGTGTGCGCGACGATCTGGCCCGGGTGCAGCGCACCCCGCTGGGCGAGGTCGGCCACCACGGCGGCCAACCGGTCGTCCGGTACCGCGACGAGCAGCAGGTCGGTGGCGGCGTGGGCCACCGCGGCGGCCGGGCGGCGGGGCACCTCGGGCAGCAGCAGGGCGAGGCGGGCGCGGCTGGCTCCGGAGCTGCCGGAGACGGCGGCCACCCGGTGCCCGGCGGCGGCGAGCGCGGCACCCAGCACGGCGCCGACACGGCCCGCGCCGACGACACCGACGGTGAGCAGACGGGAGGTGGCGCGGGCGCCGGGAACGGCGCTGTCCCACGACGCGGCAGGCCCGGGCGGGGCGGCCGGACGCGGGCGCATCGGTGCGCTCATGTCGATGATCCAGTCCTCGAGAAGGGGTACCGGTCGATCGCAAGTATGCGCCCGGCCCGCCGAACCGGGACAAGCATGTGTGAAAACCTTCACCACCGACGAGACGGCTCGTCAGGGCGTTTCGGTAGGGGCTGACGTGATGGCGCGTAGCTCGGCGGCCACCTCGGCGATCAGGTCGCTGAGCGGGGCGTCGCTGCCGGGCGCGACCCAGCGGGCGTACGCGACCCGGAAGACCGTCGCGCCCGACTCGGTGGCCAGGGTGGCAGTGGTCTCGTCGAGGCCCCTGGCGCGCAGGGCGGCGGTGACGGCGGCGGCGAGTGAGCCGGTCTTGCGCAGTTCACGCTCCTGCAGCTCCGGGCTGCTCTCGATGATGGCCTGCCGCGCCCGGACCAGTTCGAGACGGTCCGCGAAAAGCTCCTCCGCCACCCGGCGGAAGGCGGCGACGACCGCCTCGAACGGGCCGGCGTCGGTCTCGGTCACCGCCTGGACCAGGACCTCCTCGACGTGCCCGCTGCCGCTGAAGAGTGCCTCGCGCTTGTCCCCGAAGAGCCGGTAGAAGGTGCGTTTGTCGAGGCCGGCACGGGCGGCGATGTCGGCGACGGTGGTCTGTTCGAAGCCGCGCTCGCGGAACAGCTCGAAGGCGGCCGCCTCCAGGCGGCCGCGCGCGTCCGGTTGCCAGCGGGCCATGCGGCGATGGTATCCGACGTCACACTGCGACATTAAGTTCGTCCGGATGTCGCTATGTGACATCACTCGGGATACGGTTATGTCGCAAGGTGACATCGACACTCACGAAGGAACCACCATGCGCGTATTCGTCACAGGCGCCTCCGGCCACCTCGGCTCCGCAGTCGTCCCGGAACTGCTCTCCGCCGGGCACGAGGTCGTCGGCCTCGCCCGCTCCGACACATCCGCCGCCGCCATCGAGAAGCTCGGCGCCCAGGCACACCGCGGCGACCTGGCCGACCTCGACGTGCTTCGGGACCAGGCGGTCGCCGCCGACGGCGTCATCCACCTGGCGTTCCGCCACGACCTCATGGTCAACGGCGACCTGGCCGGTGCCGCCAGGACCGACCTGGACGCCCTCACCGCACTCGCCGACGGCCTGGCCGGCTCCGGCAAACCCCTGGTCGGCACCAGCGGGACGGCCATGCTCGTGATGGGTGGCATCGTCGGCCGCCCCGGCACCGAACACGACACCTTCCCGGGCGGCGGCTACCGGATCGACGCGGAGAACTTCGTGGCCGACCTCGGCTCCCGCGGTGTGCGCTCCTCCATCGTCCGGCTCGCACCCACAGTGCACAGCTCCCTCGACCGCTACGGCTTCATCAGCACCATCATCGCCGCGGCCCGACGCAGGGGCTACGCCGCGTACGTCGGCGAGGGCACCAACCGGTGGCCGGCCGTCCACACCCTCGACGCGGCAGTGCTCTACCGACTCGCCCTCGAAAAGGCCCCAGCCGGCACGCGCCTGCACGGAGCCGCCGACGAAGGCGTCCCCTTCCGACAGATCGCGGCAGCCATCGGCGACAACCTCGGCCTCCGGGTCCGCAGCATCAGCCCCGCCGAGGCCGACGAGCACTTCGGCTTCCTCGGCTCGTTCGTGCAGATCGACAACCCCACGTCGTCCGCCCTCACCCGCGACCTGCTGGGCTGGACCCCGACCCACCCCGACCTGATCGCCGACCTGCACGAAGGGCACTACTTCCGGACGGCATGAACGGCACGACCCCGGGCGGGGATCACGGGTCGGCCCACAACCGGTGACCGTAGGGTCGGCACGGTGACGCACCCTGACCTGATGCCGATCCGCTGGCGGGACGCCATGAACCAGGCCCTCTACGGGCCGGGCGGCTTCTTCGTGGCCGGCGGCGGGCCGGCCGCCCACTTCCGGACCAGCGTGCACGCGTCCCCGGCGTTCACCACCGCCCTGCTGCGCCTGCTTACGCAGGTCGACGCCGCCCTGGGGCATCCGTCGCGGTTCGACGTGGTCGACGTGGGGGCTGGGCGAGGCGAGCTGCTGCGGGCTCTCGTCGGGCTCGCGGTGGGGGTTTCCGGGGAGCCCGCCCACTCCGGGCGGTCAGGCTTGATCCCTGCGTGGTCGGGCTCCCCGGAAACCCTGACTCCCACGGCCTCCGCCCGTCCGCTGGGCGGGGAGCCGTCGTCCGGCAATGTCCGTCCGTCGCTTGCGGAACGTATCCGCTTCACAGCAGTCGAGTACGCCGACCGCCCCGAGAACCTGCCCGAAGAGATCAGCTGGACCGCTGAGATTCCCGACGGGATCACCGGACTGTTGATCGCCACCGAATGGCTGGACAACGTCCCGTTGGACGTGGCAGTGCACACCGCCGATGGCTGGCGATACGTGCTCGTCGACCCCGACAGCGGCGCGGAGACGATCGGCGAGCCGGTCACCCCCGACGACCTCGACTGGCTCACCACCTGGTGGCCCAGCCTCACCAGCTCCCCGAGTGCGACCAGCGACCCGGATCCGGGGTTGACCTCGACTGACGCGACCAGCGGAAGCGAGTCGGGTTTCCGGGCAGCCCGGCCGGCGCAGGGATCAAGCCTGACCGCCCGGAGCTGGCCGGGCTGCCCGGAAACCCCCCACGGCAACCACCGCGCAGAGATCGGTAGACCGAGGGACGAAGCCTGGGCGAACGCGGTCCGGAAGATCAGCCGAGGGCTGGCGGTTGCCGTCGACTACGGGCACCTACGCGACGAGAGGCCGGTGGACGGGACGTTGACCGGGTACCGGGGTGGGCGGCAGGTGCCTCCGGTGCCGGACGGGACGAGTGATGTGACAGCCCACGTGGCCATGGACTCGGTCGCCTCCGCCGGTGCGGCGGTCGCCCGGTGCGCGTACTCAATGGTTCCGCAGCGGGAGGCGCTGCGGGCGCTCGGGGCCGACGGTGGGCGACCGCCGCTCAGCCTGGCCGGCACCGACCCGGCCGGCTACGTGCGGGCGCTGGCCGCCGCGTCGGCGGTGGCCGAGCTGACCGACCCGGCCGGGCTCGGCGGGCACCTGTGGTTGCGCCAGCCGGTCGGCATCCCGCTCGGGTCGGTCGTGGCACGATGACGGGCATGACCACCGACGCCGGGGACCTTCGTGAACTGACCGTCGGCACCGGGGCCGGCCTGGTCGCCGGCACCGGTGATCAGCAGCTCGGCACCGACATGGTGCTGAACATCGGCCCGCAGCACCCCTCCACGCACGGTGTGCTGCGGTTGAAGCTGGTGCTCGACGGCGAGCGGGTGGTCGCCTGCGAACCGATCGTCGGCTACATGCACCGGGGCGCGGAGAAGCTTTTCGAGGTGCGTGACTACCGGCAGATCATCGTGTTGGCCAACCGGCACGACTGGCTCTCGGCGTTCTCCAACGAGCTGGGTGTGGTGCTCGCTGTGGAACGCCTGATGGGCATGGAGGTGCCGGAGCGGGCCACCTGGCTGCGGATGGCCCTCGCGGAGCTGAACCGGGTGCTCAACCACCTGATGTTCCTCGGCTCGTACCCGTTGGAGATCGGCGCGATCACGCCGATCTTCTACGCCTTCCGGGAACGCGAAACCATCCAGGCGGTGATGGAGGAGGTCTCCGGCGGCCGGATCCACTACATGTTCAACCGGGTGGGTGGCCTCAAGGAGGAGGTGCCGTACGGGTGGACCGGGCGGGCCCGCGCGGCGATCGGTGAGGTACGCCGCCGGTTGCCCGACCTGGACCACCTGATCCGCCGCAACGACATCTTCCTGGCCCGCACCGTCGGCGTGGGTGTGCTGTCCGCCGCGGACGCCGCCGCGTTCGGTGCGTCCGGCCCGGTGGCCCGAGCCTCCGGGCTCGACCTGGACCTGCGCCGCGACGACCCCTACCTGGCCTACGACGAGCTGGACGTGCCGGTGGTCACCCGGACGGCCGGGGACTGCCACGCGCGGTTCGAGGTGCTGCTCGACCAGGTGTACGCGTCGCTGGATCTCGCCGAGCAGTGCCTGGACCGGGTGGATCGGCTGACCGGGCCGATCAACACCCGGCTGCCGAAGGTGCTCAAGGCGCCGGAGGGACACACGTACGCCTGGACAGAGAACCCGCTCGGCATCAACGGCTACTACCTGGTGTCGCGGGGCGAGAAGACGCCGTGGCGGTTGAAGCTGCGCACCGCCTCGTACGCGAACGTGCAGGCGTTGGCCACCCTGCTCCCCGGCTGCCTGGTCCCGGACCTGATCGCGATCCTCGGCTCGATGTTCTTCGTGGTCGGCGACATCGACAAGTGACCCGAGCCGGCTGACCGGTCAGCGCCAGCGGTCGGCGGGTGGCGCGCCCCCGGCGCGCGGCACGTCGTCCTGGGGCGGGTAGCCGTAACGCTCGTCGACCCGCCGCCGGCCGGTCCGTTCCGGCGCGGGTTCCGCCTGGTGGCCGCGTTGGCGCGGTGGACGCCACTCGTCGGGCACCGGCACACCGCCCGCCGGCAGCGCGGGCCGGCCCGGCTCGTCCCGCCAGCCACCGTCGCGGTCGCGGCGACGCGCCGGCTCGTAACCGCCGGCCTCCTCGTGGCGGCGCGACTCCTCGTAACCGCTGGCGTCCTCGTAGCGGCGCGGCTCCTCGTAACCGCCGGCGTCCTCCTGGCGGCGCGGCTCCTCGTGGCGGACGGCGGCCCAGCGGTCGGCCATCCGGTACTCGGTGCCGGTGGCGTCGGCGTGCACCTCGGCCCGGCGTTCGCCGACCCGCAGCTCGCGGCCGTTCTCGTCGTCGCGGACGGCGGCCCACCGGTCACCGGTCCGCAACTGCGACCAGTACTCGCCGGTGTCGTCAGCCCGCAGGGGCGGCCCGGGCTGCGGCGCGGCAGCCGCCCGGTCACGCTGCTCCGACCAGCCCCGATCGTCCGGGCTGTCCCAGGAGGCGGCCGCCGGCCGCTCCGGGGTGCGGTGCGACCGGGAAGGCGGGGTGGGCTCGTCGGGTGGGGCGTACCCGTCGCGCCGGTCGGTCCACTCTGGTTCGTCGCGGCGGCCCGTCCAGCCCGACTCGTCGCCGTACCCGGCTCGGGGGCGCTCGTCCGGCTCGTGCCTCGCCCGGCCGGCCGGCCGGGGGCGCTCGTCCGCGTCGCCGCCCCGGGTCCACTCCTGCGCGGGCGGGGTCCACTGGCCGGCGTACCCGCCGCCGTAGCGCCCGGCGGGTTCGGCCGCGCCGCCGTCCACCACCGTGTGCCGGGTGGTGACGTGCACGGTCTCGGTGTGCCTGACCACGCCACCCGGCCGGTGGGCCGGTTCGGGGCGGTCGTGCTCCCGGGGTCGGGCTGAGCCGTACGCGGCGGCCGTTGGTCGTTCCCCGCCGTACGTCCCGGCGGTGGCCGGTGGCTCGGGGGCTGCCCGCGCGTACCCCGGCTCGTCGTCGTCCGGGTGCTCGGAGCGCCCCCACCGGGGCGCGTCGTCGGGGCTCGACACCCGGGCCCGGCCGGCCGACGCGTCACCCGGGACCCGGCTACGGGCCGCCGGCGTGTCGTCCACCGGCGGCTCGACGGCAGCCACCCGCGCCCGCCCGGCGCCCGCTGGTTCGACAGCGGGGGCGGCACCGGCGAGAGCGGCACCGCTGACGTCGAGTCGGCGACGCACCGCGGCGATCGCCTCCTGGGCCCGTTGCGCCTGGTCGAGCGCCTGATTGCCGCGTTGCGCGGCGGCCACGATCTCGCTGCGCAGCTCCCGACGCAGCCCTTCGATCTCGTCCAGCAGCTCGTCGGTCCGCACCGAGTCGACCTCGCCCTCGGGCCGCAGCGCGATGGACAGACCGATCAACACCACCGCGAGGATGGCGAGCACGGCGGCGAAGCGCAGCGGGCCGTTGCCGTCGGCCACCAGCAGGATCAGCGCCGCCACCGGGGCGAGGGCGACGCCCGCCCAGAAGAGCATGGTCAGCAGCGGTGGTTGACGCCGGGCGTCGGGGGTGGCCGGGGCTGGCATGGATGTGCAGCCTACCCACGATGTCCGGCGGAGGGAACGGGTCCCCGGGACGCGCGGACGCCCCCGCCCGGTCGGGGGCGGGGGCGTCCACAGCGCGTGCGGGGAGGGCTCAGCTGGTGGCGAAGGCACCATCCGAGGAGAAGATCAGGCCCACGCTGATCGAACCGTCGCGCAGCCCGCTCTTGGTCAGCGGCCCGCCCTGGTCCAGCGAGGAGAACTTGCCGACCGACAGCCCGTACGTCTTCTCCAGGCCCGGCTTGCAGAACGGACGCTGCTCGCACTCCGGCGGCCCGCCCAGCACCGTCGCGCTGCCGGAGCACTTCGCCGCCAGCTCGGAGAGGGTCCGCACGCCGTACTTGTCGGCGAAGGCCTGGGTCACCGCGAAGGCGTTCTGGTCCTGCGCGGCGGCCGGGGTGCCGAAGGTGAGGCCGGCCTTGTCGCCCTCGGCCTTGAGCGCGGTCACCGTGGCGTTGATGTCCGGCGAGGAGATCGGCTGGGCGTTCTGGCCATTGGCCTTGGTGTTGAGGAACTCGGCCATGGTCGCCGCGTACTCCGGGACGACCTGGATCTCGCCCTTCTCCAGAGCCGGCGCGTAGAGCTCCCGGTTACCGATCTGCTGCACCTTGACCTGGTAACCGGCGGCGGTGAGCGCGATCCGGTACAGCTCGCCGAGGATCTGACTCTCGGCGAAGTTGCCGGCACCGACGGTGATGTCGCCGCCCGGGCCCTTGGCGATGCCAGCGGTGAGGTTGTTGGCGGACGCGAACTCCTCGGCCGCCACCTTTGGGGTCTTGCGGTCCTCGTTCACCGCCTTGTTGAGCTGGATCAACTTCGGGGTGTCGAGCGCGGCGGAGACCTTGTCCAGTGCCGCGATCAACTGCGGGTTGGCCGCCTTGCTGTTGACCGCCGGAATGACGTTGTCGGAGTTCTGGAGCTTCTTGTCGTCCTGCAGAGCGATGAGCTGCTGACCGGCGACCGGGGCGCACCCGGCGCCGGAGGCGCTCGACTGCGGTGCGTCGGTGCCGGACGAGCCGGCGTCACCGCAGCCGGTGAGGAGCGCTGCCCCGGCGACGGCGCTGACCGCCCCGATCGCCAGACGTGTACGTGCGCGCATGTGCCCGCCTTCCGTGTCCCGGCGCGGCCCGTCCCGGGCCGGCCGCGTGTCCGACGGGCGATCCTGACTGTCGGCCGCCCGCGAATATCCACCCAACATCCTCCGCAACCGACCGACAACTTGGGATGGACTTCGTCACCCCATCGTCACCGAACGAACCGGGCCGGGTGGTCAGTTCGACGCCGGCCCACCCGGACGGGTCACGCGCTGCCGGTGGCGTCGGCGGCCCGGGGGCGTCCCAGGCGCTGCCGCCCGCGTCGCAGTGGTTTGGGGGTGACCAGCCGTTCGACACCGCCCAGGACCACCTCGGCGAGCAGCGCGAGCCCGGCCACCAGCACACCGCCCGCGACGATCTGCCCGCCGCCGGCCGCGATACCGATCCCGAAGCCGGTCCGGATGATCTGGCCCAGGCCCCCGCCGTTGACGAAGGACGCCAGCGCGGCGGTCGCGATCACCTGAACCGCTGCGGTCCGGAAGCCGGCCGCCAGATAGGGCACGGCCAGCGGCAACTCCACCCGGCGCAGCAACTGCGCGCTGGACAGACCCATCCCCCGGGCCGCGTCCCGGGCTTCCGGGTCCGCCTGCCGCACCCCGGTGTACGCGTTGGCCAGCAACGGAGGCACGGCGAAGACGGCCAGCGCCACCACTACCGGCGTCTTCCCGAAGCCGCTGGCGAAGACCACCGGCAGGATGGTCAGCAACGCCAGGGTGGGGATGGCCAGGGTCGCGTTGGAGATCAGCACCACCAGACCGCCACCTCGGCCGAGGTGCCCCAGCCAGAGTCCGAGCGGCCAGGCCACCAGGCACCCGAGCGCCACCGCCAGGGCGGAGATCGTCAGGTGCTCGCCGAGCCGGTCCAGCATGCCGCCAGGGTTGGTCCAGTTCAGCGGGTCGTTGATCCAGGTGATCGCCTGCCCGATCGGGTTCGCCGCCACGATCACCGCGCCCTCCGGGGGGACCAGGGGGTCACCAGCCGGGCGACCAGGATGAGCAGCAGGTCGAGCACCACCGCGAGCGCCACGCAGAGCAGCGCGGCGGTCATGATCTCGGCCTTGTAGAGGTTGTTCTGGAAGCCCGCGAAGATCAACTGCCCGAGCCCGCCGTGCCCGACCAGCACCCCGACCGTGACCAGCGCCACCGTCGAGACGGTCGCCAGCCGTACGCCGGTCACGATGCCCGGCAGCGCCAGCGGCAGATCGATCCGGAACAGGCGCCTCCACCTGCCGTAACCCATGCCCTCGGCGGCCTCGCGCACCTCCGGCGGCACCTGGTTGAGACCGGCCACCACGTTGCGCACGATCAGCAGCAGCGCGTAGAGGACCAGCCCGACCAGCACCGTTGTCGCACCGGTGCCCAGGTACGGGGCGATGAACGCGAAGAGCGCCAGAGACGGGATGGTGTAGACCACCCCGCTGACAGCGAGGATCGGGCCGGCGAGCGGACGGAACCAGTACGCCAGCACCGACAACGGCAGGGCGATCAGCACCGCGATCACCACCGCCCGCCCGGTGAGGGAGGCGTGTTCGCGCACCGCGGCGAGGATCGTGTCAGAGTTGTCCCGCACGTACTGCCAGGAGAACCAGGGGTTACCCGGGTCGGCCAGGTAGCTCAGGCGGAAGGACATACGTGGACGTTACCCCGGAGGCTGCCAGCGTGGCCCAGTCACCTCGCGCGGCGTCGATCTCCCTGCACGGCATCCAGAAGCGCTATCCGAACGGCACCGAAGCTGTCCGGGACCTCAGCCTGGACGTCCGGGCCGGCGAACTGGTGGTGCTGATCGGCCCGTCCGGCTGCGGCAAGTCGACAGTGCTGCGAATGATCAATCGCCTGATCGAGCCGACCGCCGGCCGCATCACGCTCGGCGACGAGGACGTCACCGACGTCGACCCGGTGCGCCTACGCCGTCGGATCGGGTACGTGATCCAGAACGTCGGCCTCTTTCCACACCAGACGGTGCGGGCCAACGTGGCCACGGTGCCGGGCCTGCTCCGCTGGCCCAAGAGCCAGACCCGGGCCCGGGTGGACGAGCTGCTCGACCTGGTCGGGCTGGACCCGGCCGAGTTCGGTGGTCGCTACCCGCACGAGCTGTCCGGTGGCCAGCGTCAGCGCGTCGGGGTGGCCCGCGCACTCGCCGCCGACCCGGTGGTGCTGTTGATGGACGAGCCGTTCTCGGCCGTCGACCCGATCGTCCGGGCCCGCCTCCAGGAGGAGTTCCTGCGCCTTCAGGCCGAGGTGCGTAAGACGATCGTGCTGGTCACCCACGACCTCGACGAGGCGGTCCGACTCGGCGACCGGATCGCGGTGCTCTCCGCGGGCGGGCACCTGGAGCAGTACGACACCCCGGCCGCCCTGCTCGGCGCACCCGCCACCGAATTCGTACGCGAGTTCGTCGGCGCCGACCGGGGCATCCGCCGACTGGCGGTGACCCCACTGGACCGTGACGCGCTGGAGCCGGTGCCCGACGGCACCGCAGCGGACCTGCCCACCGTGACGGTGGACGGCTCCGCGTACGACGCGCTGGCAGTCCTGCTCACCTCGGGCCGGGACCGGCTCCTGGTGACCGACGCCGGCCGCCCGGTCGGCACGCTCAGCCGACAGCGCCTCCTCGACCTCGGCCGACAGGCCACCTGACCCGCGACCGAGGCTGACCCCGCCTCGGTCGGGTCGGTCAGGCGCGACCACCCAGGCTGGCGACGCCGATGATCCACCCGGTGAGGAAGCCGTAACCGGCACCGCTGCTGGCGCCCTGCAGGGTCCCCAGCAGCGACGGTGCCGGGCCGAGCAGCACCGCCAGCACGGCGGCCAACCCACCGGCCAACACGTACGCGGCCCAGCCGGAGAAGAACTGGCTGACCGGGCCCGGCACCCGGGCGACCTGGGCGGCGGGCAGCAGGTAGAGCAGGGCCACCGCCAGGACCACCAGCAGCACGGCCCGCACGTCGGCGGCGAACAACCCGCCGGCCTGCCCGTCCGCGTCCAGCCGCCAGGCCGGCCAGGCGAGAAGGCGCGCGTAGAAGGCACCGCCCGACTCCGGGTCGGTCAGGGTGGCGGCCCAACCGGTGTACGCCGGACTGCCGCAGATGCCGACCAACAACAACACGGCCAGCGCGCCGGTGCCGGCGGCCGTGCCGTAGCGGCTGACCGGGCCGGAACGGTGCAGGAACGACGCCATCCGCCTAGCCCTCGCACCGTTGGATCGGGCGGACCTGGGCTGCCCCGGGCGGCTCAGTGCTTCATCAGGTAGTCGATGAAGGCGGCCCGCAGCAGCGGCGCCGACTCCTCGTACCCGTGACCGGTGAGCTCCCGCCACAACGCGTTGGCCTCGTCGATCGTCGGGCCGATCGAGTTCGGGGCGCCGTCCAGCACGGTGGCCTCGTCCGCGTTCGGCAGATGGCGGATCACCGACCAGTAGAACTTGACGTCGCGACGCTCCCGGGCCAGGGCGAACGCCCGCTCCCGCAGTTCCTCGGTGGGCAACGCGTCAAGCTCTTCGAACGAGGTTCCGCCGGGGGTGGCGGCAGGTGTGTCGGTCATGTCGCCGAGCCTAACTGTCGAGATCAGCTCCGGCTCGGCGGACGCGACGCGGCTCACCGACCGTCGGTGTCCCACTGCCGCGGGCCGTCCTCCCAGCGCGGATCCCGCCACGGGTCGGCGGGCGGGGGCGCGGCCTGGGTCGGCAGGGTGGGCGGCCAGTTGTCGACCGACTGCTGCTGCGGCATCGTCCAACCCGAGCTGATCGTGCCGTCGCTGACCGGCTCGGGCTGCTCGGGGCCGCCCGCCCGGGGCCGCCCGAGCGTCTCGACCAGCCGGGTCGCCAGCAGCCCGACGCCGAGCGCGGCCCCGCCGACCACCCAGTTGCTCAACGTCCAGTCGCGTTCCGACGCGTACACCTGGAAGACGGCGACCAGACCGACCGCCAGCAGCGTGCCGAACACCCCGCCCCGGCGGCCGTACGCGCTGGTGCCGGCGAGCAGGGCCACGCCGACTGCCAGCACGGTCCAGTCCAACCCCGAGGTCGGCGCCACCGGGCCGGGGTCGTTCGCGGCGAGCAGCACACCGGCGAGAGCGGCCAGCACCGTGGAGACGACCAGCGCGACAGCGGTCACCACGGCGGCCACCGCACCCCGGCGGCGGGCCGCATCGACGACCGGCCGGTACCGGCCGACGAGCCGGCGGATCGCCCGGATCGCGCCGAACAGCCCACCGAGGACGGCCACCGCGGCGAAGCCGGCGAAGAGGTACCCGGCGCTTCTGGTCGGTTCGTAGTCACCCTGCACCAGCACGGGCGCCGAACGGCGTTCGATGTACACCACCACGGCGGCGGCACCGGCCAGGCTGGCGGCCCAACCCGGCACGTGCAGCACCACCACGGCCAGCGCCAGCACCAGCCCGCCCACCGCCGCGACCGCCACCGCCGGGCCGATCGACGCCGGCAGGCCCCGGTCACCCTGCTCGGCGTAGTGCAGCGCAGCCGCCACCGCGACCGGGCCGATGGCCAGGTTGGGCGCGGCCGTCCGCAGACTCAGCCCAGCGGCCAGTGCGAGCAAACCCAACCCGACCGCGTCGATCAGCAGGGTGCGCAGGTTGCCGTCGCGCACCGCGGCCGGGTCCTCCTGCCAGAGCAGCCAGCTCACGGCCGCCAGACCGGCCAGCAGCACCAGCTCCCACCCCAGGTGTACGCCGATCCGGTCCCGGCCGGGTTCACCGTGGGTGGGGTCGTCGAAGACGTTCTCCAGTACCGCGGCCGGCACCCCCGACGAGGGCTCGGCCGACCGGTCCCGGCCCGCTTCTTCGTACCCCATGACGCCGCCTTCCCGGTGGCCGACCGCCCCCGGTCCGGCGCACGGACGGACCCTGGGCGGCCTCGCTCTCTGATCGCAGGCACCGTACCCGCGCCCGCAGCCGGGCGTAACCCCCTGCTCAGCGCTGGCCGGGGCGGCTCTCGCGCGGGTCCTGCTCGCGCTCGTCGTCCGGGCGTTCCGGCACCCGACAGGAGCGCTCCAGCCAGAGCGCGGCGCCGACCAGGGCCAGTGCGGCGAGCAGGCCCCCACCGGCGGCCGGTCGATCGTCCAGGGCGGCCCGGGTGGTCTCCACGAAGAGCCAACCGGTGAGCCCCGCGTAGAAGCCCGCGAAGATCGCCGCAGCCAGTGCCGACGCCTTGGCCAGCACCACGAAGCGGGCGACCATCAGCGGGTTGACCGGGTCCCGGCCCGGCTTGCGCTCGATCCGACCCCGCGTGTTGATCGCCGCGTACGCCTCCAGCACGGCGAGCCCGGCCAGCGTCACCACCGGCAGCCAGGGCAACCGGGGAATGCCGCTGTAGTAGAGGGTGCTGATCAGCAGCCAGGCCACCGCCGCCGCGGCCAGCCCGGCCACGACCAGTGTCGAGATCCGGGTGGGGCCCATCCGGGACCCGTCCGGGCCCGACCCGCGGGGTGGGGGCTTCGCCTGCGTCATGCCGGCCGGTTCCGCTCGGTCATGCCGTCGACTCTAACGCCAACTCCGGCCGCGGACGCAGTTCCAACGCCTCGTCCGCCGCCGGGCCGGTGGTCAGCAGGTCGGTCAGCCAGCCGTGACCGGGCAGCTGACCGTACGGCTGGATGTCGATCCACGGGCGCAGCACGAAGGCGCGCAGGTGGGCCCGGGGGTGCGGCAGGGTCAGCTCCGCGTCGTCGCTGAGCACCGGCTCGCCGTCGTCGCCCCAGACCGCGATCACGTCCACGTCGAGGGTGCGCGGCCCGAACCGCCGCTGCGGGTCCCGGACCCGACCGGCCGCACGCTCCGCGTCGCGGGCCCGCTCCAGCCAGTCGCGCGGGGTCGCGCTGTCGTCCTGGGCCAGCACCACCGCGTTGAGGTACGCGGGCTGGTCGGTGTCGCCCCACGGTGGAGTCTCGTACACCCCGGACAGTACGAGCACCGCGTCGCCGAGGGTGGCGACGGCCGTACGCAGGTGCTCCAGCCGGTCGCCCAGATTGCTGCCGAGCGAGAGGACCGCCCGGGTCACCGGGCACGCGCCCGGGTCATGGTGACGGCCACGTCGGTGAAGGTGTGCGGCACCGGAGCCTCCGGCTTGTGCACGGTGACGGTCGCGGAGTCGACCCGCTCGTCTGCCAGGCAGACCGTGAGGAGCCGGTCGGCGAGGGTCTCGATCAGGTTGACCGGTTCCCCGGTCACCACCGCGACCAGGCGTTCGGCCAGCTCGCCGTAGTGCACGGTGGCGGTGACGTCGTCGCTGGCCGCGGCCGGGCCGAGGTCCAGCTCCAGGACGGCGTCGACAACGAAGTCCTGCCCCTGTGCGCGTTCGAAGTCGTACACCCCGTGCCGGCCGTGCGCCCGCAGGCCGGTCAGCTGGATCCGGTCCGTCGTCATCGCCGTACCTCGTGTTCGTGATCGTGTTGCGCTCGCCAGTGGTCGCGGGATGCGGCGGCGAGACGGGGGCTGCCGGTGGCGGCCCAGACGGCGAGCGCGTCGGTGGTGGCCCGTACGTCGTGCACACGTACGCCCCAGGCGCCCGCGGCGACCGCCAGCACGCTGGTGGCCACGGTGGCAGCCTCCCGCTGGGCGGTCGGTCGGGGCGTGCCGTCCGCTGCGGCGAGCAGGCCGCCGAGATACGACTTCCGGCTGGCCCCGAAGAGCAGCGGGTAGCCGAGGTCCAGCAGCTCCGGCAGGCGGGCGCTGAGCTCCCAGTTGTGGGCGGCCGTCTTGGCGAAGCCGAGCCCGGGGTCGACGACGAGACGGTCGGCGGCCACCCCGGCGGCCAGCGCCGCGTCGATCCGTTGGGCCAACTCGGCCCGCACGTCGGCCACCACGTCGGTGTAGGTGGCCAGCTCGCGCATCGCGCGGGAGTGGCCACGCCAGTGCATCAGCACCCACGGGCAGCGCGCGTCGCGGACCACGCGGGCCATGTCCGGGTCGGCCAGGCCGCCGGAGACGTCGTTGACCACGGCCGCGCCGGCGGCCAACGCGGCCTCCGCCACCCGGGCGCGGCTGGTGTCGACGCTCACCGTCACACCGGCGGCGGTCAGCTCACGGATGACCGGCAACACCCGCTCCGCCTCGGTCGCGGCGTCGATCCGCTCAGCGCCCGGACGGGTCGACTCGCCGCCGATGTCGACCAGGTGCGCGCCGGCGTCGCGCAGACGGACGCCGTGTCCGACGGCAGCGTCCAGGTCGGCGTACCGTCCGCCGTCGGAGAAGGAGTCCGGCGTGACGTTGAGGACGCCCATCACCACCGGGCCCGAGGCCCGCACCAGATCGGTCACGACTAGACGGTACCGGTCGCGGCAGCGGCGCCCAGCGACCCGGGTCGACCCTGCGGCACTGCCCCTGACGTGCCGATTAGAACAGGTGTACGATCGGTCATCCGGGCAGCATCAGGCAGGCCCTTCGCGGCTTGTCGCAATCCGGGGCGGCCCGTACGCTTTGGAATTGGCCAGCATCGAGATGGCGAAGCTTGGAGGGAGGGCCGAAGCGGGGGAAATCCGCCCAAACCTCGCCACCCTCCGTGGTGAGTAACGAACACAGGGTCAAGAACGCCATGCCCTGTGGAGCACTTTTCCCGCAAGGCTTGCCTATTGCACCGCCGCGGCACCGCCGGCCGCGCTATGGGGAGGTTCCAGTGATCGCCTTCGAGCTCATGGAGACGGCGTCGTCCGGCGTCGCCCACGCGCTCTCCACCCTGGCGTCGGCTCCACTCGCGGAGCCGGCACCGAAGGGGATCGACACCAACAGTGTCGTCACCTTCTTCGCCAGCAAGATCGCGCCGATCCTGCTCGCCGTCCTGGGCGTCATCTTCATCGGCCGTGCCAGCCGAGGTGAGATCTCCAAGGTGCTGACCAGCTCCGCGATCGCCATCGTCGGGCTCGCCTTCATCGCCGGCGCGGCAACACTCTTCTTCGTCGGCGATTACCTGATCGACCTGATCTTCGAATAGGCGCGTTCACCAGATGCGGCTGCGCACCGACGACGACATCTACCGGGCCCGCCTGGTCTACCTCGGGCCGCCCGGTTACACCCTTCCGGTCCACCTGCCCTACGCCCAGTACGGGCTCTTCATCCTGCTGGTCCCCCTCTACATGTTCATCCACTGGCTGTTCACGTTGACGGTCGAGCTCTTCCCGGCCTGGGAGATCGCGCTCGCCATCGTGACCACGTCGTTCATCTTCCGGCACGTCGACCCCGACCGGCCGGCGCGGGTGGTCATCCGCACCGCGCTGACCGACTGGCGACGCACCCGGGAGCCGGCGGTCGAGCAGCGCGATCCGCGCCTGGTCGGCAGCCGGATCAGGATTCGGGAGGAGCTGGCATGACCGGAAGCATGGCGAACGGTCCGTCACCGGACGCGGGCACGGGTCTGCCGACAGTCGCTGAGGCGGTGGCATGAGCCGCTCCTCCACGCCGGGTTCCCCGGCCGGCCGCCCAGGCGCGCCGGCCGGTCACCGTGCGCACTCATTCGACTACACCGAAGACGAGGACGAGGTCGCCCTCGACCCCGCGCTGGTGACGTCGCCCGGTCACGGTGCCGTCGGCGTGTTCCAGGCCCCCCGGCCGGTCCCCCGCCGGACCCCACCGGCCGAACCCAGCACCGTGTCGGCCGGTGAGAACGCCGACATCGACTCCCCCTTCCTGGACCTCTTCGGCGGCGGGGCCCGGCCCGGCGCGACCCGAGCCGTCACGGCCGGCCCGAGCACCCGCGAGCAACCGGCGATCCCGCACCAGCCGCCACCCACCGCCAGCCCGGCACCAGCCCGTGCGGTTCCCGAAGTGGAGCCGCCGTGGACGCCCGCCGACCAGCCCGGCAGCGGTGTCCGACCCGTCGAGGCACGCCACGGAGGCGGCCACCCGACCGAGTCCCGGGTGCCGCATCAGGCCGGCGATCGACGGCCGATGCGGCGTCCGCCGGACGAGCCCGCCCCGGCCACCGGCCCTGGGCCATCGGCGGCGACCACCGACCCCGCCGGCCGGCCAGCCGGCGCCCCGCCGAGCCGACCCCCGGCACAGGCGGCCCGGCCCACCGCACCAGCCCCGCAGCCGGCCAGCATCGCCGGCACTGACCGCCCAGCCCTGGAACGCACGGCGCGGCGGGCGGCCGACCCGGGTCGCCCCAGGAGCACCGGCACCGCGTCCACCGGCAAGGAGGTCGCCGCACCCCGCCAACGTGCGGCGAGCCGAGCGGACCGACCGATCAAGCCGACCCGGGTACGGGCTCCAAAGATCAAATTCGGAGACCGGGACCCGTCGGTCGAGTTGGCCATCACCGAGATCGCCGGCCACCTGACCTTCACGCCGAACACCGTCACGGCCTGGTACTGGTTGCCCGAGGTCCGCTGGGCGTTCCGGCCGGACGCCGAACGTGAGGCGCTGCTGTCGGCGATCTCCGAGCAGTACGCCGGCCTGGCCGGCTTCCGACTGCACCTGCGCCGCACCACCCGGCCGTTCCCCGCCGACGAGTGGGCCCGCACGATCGACACGCACACCTCGGCACCGCTGCCCGACGTCCCCGGCACCACCGGCTGGGCCGATCACCTGGTCGCCGCCCAACGCCACCTGATGGCGGTCAACCACGCCGAGGGGCAGACCTACCTGGGGGTCACCTTCGCCCGCCGCTCACTCGGCGACTCGCTCACCGAGCGGCTGCTGCGCACCTTCGGTCGGGGCACCGCCGACGGCGAACGCCGCAAGCTGGGCCGCACCGTCGAGCAGTTCGACGAGGTGCTCGGCGCGTTCGGCATGCGCGGCCGGCGGGTCACCGCCCAGGAGCTGGAATGGCTGCTCTACCGCTCGGTGGCGCTGTGCATGTCGCCGCCGAGCACCCTCTCCCCCGTCACCGACGGGCGCTGGGAGCGCGGTGACCTGCTCGCCATGACCGAGCAGGTGGAGCGCTACCGCACCCCGTACGGCTCGACGGTGAAACTGGTCAACCGGATGACCGGTGAGGAGCGGCACGTGGCCGTGCTCGCCGTCGGCCGGATGGAGCCGCTGGAGATCCCCGAACGGCACGAGCCCTGGCTGCACTTCCACGAGCGGTTGCCGTGGCCGATGGAGATCTCCACCCGCGTCGACATCCTCGGCTCCGGTGACTCCTTCCGCAATCTCGAACACCGGCTGCGGATGATCCGCTCGCAACAGCTCGACTACGCCGAACACGGCATCGACGCGCCCCCCGAGCTGGAGCGACTGGCCAAGCGCGCCCTGGTGATCGGCGACGAGATGACCACCGGCCTGCCGGTCGACTCGGCCCGAGCGCACGGCTGGCACCGGATCGCGGTCGGCGGCCGGACCAGGGAGGAATGCCTGGAGCGGGCCCGCCGGCTCATCCAGCTCTACTCCCGGGAGCTGCGCATCTCATTGCAGCACCCGAAGAACCAGGACTGGCTGGCCCGCGAATTCATCCCCGGCGAGCCGATCGCCAACACCGGTTACGTCCGGCGCATGCCGGTGCCGTTGCTCGCCGCCGCGCTCCCCCAGGCAGCATCGAACGTGGGCGACCGGCGGGGCGACCTCATCGGCCGGACCGCCGGCACCTGCCGCCGCCCGGTCTTCCTCGACCTGCACTTCCCCATGGAGGTCCGGGAACGCTCCGGGCTCGCGGTCTTCGTCGCCGAACCGGGCGGTGGCAAGTCGACACTGCTCGGCGCCCTGGGCTACCTGGCCGCCCGCCGAGGTGTCCAGGTGACCCTGCTCGACCCGTCCGGCCCGCTGGCCCGTCTCTGCGCGATGCCCGAACTGCGGCCGTACTCCCGAGTGTTGAACCTGACCGGTTCGGAGCACGGCACCCTGGCGCCCTACTCACTCATCCCGACGCCGCTGCGCTCCGAGTTCGGCCCCGGGGCCTCCGGCGACCGGGAGTTCGAAATCGCCGTCTCCAACGCCCGGGCCGAGCGGCGGATGCTGGTCCAGGACATCTGCATGATGCTCGTCCCACCGCAGGTGGCCAGGGAGGCGTCGACAGCCACCCTGTTCCGGCACGCCGTCCGGCAAGTCCCCGCCGAGGAAACCTCCACCCTGGACGACGTGGTGAGCTGCCTCGGGCGGCTCGACGACGACGCCGGGAAGGAACTGGCGAACCTCCTGCTGGACACCGCCGAGATGCCGTTGGCCATGCTCTTCTTCGGCCGACCGCCGGAAGGGCTGCTCGGCGCCGACGCGGCACTCACCGTCATCACCATGGCCGGGCTGCGGTTGCCCGACCTCAAGATCGAACGTGAGTACTGGTCAGCCGAGGAAGCCCTCGCCCTGCCGATGCTGCACACCGCGCACCGGCTCGCCGTCCGGCGTTGCTACGGCGGCTCGATGTCGTCCCGCAAGCTCGTCGGCCTGGACGAGGCGCACTTCATGGAGGGCTGGCGCTCCGGGCGCTCCTTCCTGGTCCGGCTCGCCCGCGACTCCCGCAAGTGGAACCTGGCCGCGCTGGTCGCCTCCCAGAACCCCCGCGACATCCTCGGCCTCGACGTGCAGAACCTCGTCTCCACCGTCTTCGTCGGCCGCATCGCCGAGGACGCCGAGATCGCCTCCGAGGCCCTGCGGCTGCTGCGGGTGCCGGTCAACGACGGGTACGAGGCCACCCTCGCCTCACTCTCCGCCGCCGACACCAGCTCGTCCAGCCGGCTCGGCTTCCGTGAGTTCGTGATGCGCGACGTCGACGGCCGGGTGCAGAAGGTCCGAGTCGATGTCTCGTACGTCGAAGGCCTGCTGGACCACCTCGACACGACGCCCGCCGCGATCGCCGCAGCGGCCGGAGTGCTGCCGAGCATCCCCCTGCCGGATCTGGAGGCGTGACATGGCTAGGGCCTGGGTCAAGGTCCTCGGTCGAGCCGAGGCGGAGGGCCGTGACCGAGGCCCGGGAGCCTGGGCAAGGCTCACGTCGTTCCTGCTCGCCCTCGGCGTACTGGCCGGGGCCAGCCTCACCTGGCCGCTGATCGGCGCCGAGGCCGCCGCCGCCGCACCACCAGCCGCCCAGGCCCGCGCCGACCTCTGCACGACCGCTGAATGGCAGGCCGACTTCCGCACCTGCGTGGGCAAGCTGAAGCAGGTCAGCCAGGCTGAGATCGATTGCCGAAAGCCACCTGTACCGTCCGCCCCGGATTCTGGCCTTGCCGGCTGGTTCGCTTCCCGCCCAGACTCGTCAAAGCTGCCCGGGCCGAAGGGCATCTACAGCGACTACGGGTACGGCGGTTACAGCTTCAACACCTATGACGTGGATGGTGGTTGCGCCTCCACCATTCTCCATCCGGACTACAAGTTCACCACCACGGTCGCCAACGGTGAGCTCATGATCGCCACTGCGGTCGTGGGCGCCTCGAACGCCCTGCGGGAACGGGCCTGGGATCCACGCGCGATGTGGGACTGGGCCGACCCACTGGTGGAGAAGGCCACCAAAGCCGTCTACCAGAAGGTGTTCAGCGTCTTCGGGATCGTCACGCTCTGCGTGGTGGGCCTCTACCTGCTCTGGCGCTCCCGGCAATCGGACATGAGTAACGCGATGACCACCGCAGGCTGGGCATTGCTGGTGATGGTGGCGGTCACGGCCCTGGCCGCCTGGCCGGTCAAGTCGGCGAACATCGCCGACGGCACTCTGATCACCTCGCTCGGCGTCGTGCACGACGCCATAGGCCCGGCTTCAAGGGATACCCCGCCGGATCAATGCGACGATCCGGATCCCAAGGCCTGCAAGGACAACCGACCGCCGGCTGTCCGGGCCAGCGACACTGCCACCGAATCCATGCTCTACCGCAACTGGCTGCGTGGAGTACTCGGCTCGGCGGACAGCGAGACCGCTCGTAAGTACGGGCCGGCACTCTACGACGCGAAGGCCCTCTCCTGGGAGGAGTCGGAAAAGCTCCGTGCCAACCCGGCCACCCGGGATGCCACGATCAAGGCCAAGCAACAGCAGTGGATGACGGTTGCCGAGCAGATCAAGACTGAAGACCCGGAGGCGTACGAGTTCCTGACGGGGACCCGAGACATGGACCGGATTGGGTCCGGATTCATCGCGGTACTCGCGGCAGTGCTCTTCGCGATGTTCGACCTCACCGCGTCGGTGCTCGTGCTGCTCGGCTTCCTGATCTTCCGCTGGGCGGTGATCGCTGCCCCGATTCTCGGCACCATCGGTCTACTCCGACCGGCCAGCGCCGGGCTTCGCCGGCTGGCCAATGCGGTCGTTGCCGCAGTGTTCAACATTGCCATTTTCGGCACTGGCGCCGCTATCTACCTGTTCGCGGTTGATTTGATCATGAGCACTCCCACCCTGCCGGGTTGGCTTCAGGTGGTGCTGGTGTGGCTCTGTGGGGTGGTCGGATGGCTGCTGCTGCGGCCGTACCGACGGATCACCCAACTCGGCGGCAAGGACAGCAGCGAAGCGGTGAGTTCGGCCGGCTCCTGGCACCGCCGGTTCTTCCGTGACATGCGGACCGCAGCGCGGCTGGACGTGGCGGAGCCGGGCGGCACCGCCGAACCGGTGGGCGGACGTCGACGGTCACCCGACGCGGAGCAGACCCGGCTACGACCGGAGGCGCGGCGGGAGGACCCGGCCCCGGTCCCGACCGCCGCCGCCGAGGGCCGGCGCAGCGACACGGTGCGTCCGGACGGTCGAGAGCGGCCCGACGATGCGCTGGCCGAGGAGGGTCGCGGTCGGAGCCGCCCGGTGGCACCGCAGCCCCGACGCCGAAAGCCGGCGACCTGGACCGAACCCGATGTGCCGGCTGAGAACCCGTCGTTCGTGGTCTACCGCCCGGGCTCCTCCGAACGAGCGCCGGATCGCACCGGACCTCGGGTGCGCTCAGAGGCGAGGTGACAGCCATGCGGCGGGCGTTGGAGTTCCTCTTCACCCGGGCGCTGCGGTCCCGGCTGGGCATTGCCCTGTTGATCGGGGTGGTGGTTGTCGGTGTGCTCGGGGCAGCCCGGCTGGTCGGCAACCCGGTCGATTCGACGGATGGGTTGAGCAACCGTCCTGATGGACCGATCATCACCGTGGACCCAACAGCCGGGGACGACGGCCTGCTCAACAGCGCGGCTCCGCCGTCACCCGTGACGTCGCCGGGTGCCCGCACCCCCGAACAGACCGCTGACCGCTTCGCCGCAGCCTGGCTGGGTCGCCCCGGGATGACCACCGAAGACTGGCAGGCTGGCCTGCGGCCGCTCTCCACACCGGCGCTGAGGGAGAAGTTGACCGGCGCCGAGCCCGAGAGCGTGCCCGCCGAGAAGGTCACCGGTCCGCCGACCATGCGGGAGCGAACCGAGACGTTCGTCGAACTGCTGCTCCCCCTCGATACCGGCCGGCTCCGGCTGGAGCTGGTCACCTCCGACGATGGTTGGCTGGTCGACGTTCTGGACTGGGAGCGGCCGTGAGCGACGTTGATAGCCCCACTCGCCGCCGGCCCCGGCTCGGCCTGATCGCCGCGGTGCTCACCGGGATGCTGCTTCTGCTCTGCTGCACGGGCGGCACCGCGGCGTTCTTCCTCACCGGGCTCGGCGGCGACGACGCCGAGAACGGGGACGCCCTCGCGGGAATGGAATGCGGACCGATCCGAGCGGTGAACGTCGCGGGCAAGCTGCCGCGGTTCGCCGAGTACGGCGACAGCCAGGTCCGCAATGCCGCGATCATCATCAAGGTTGGTCAGGACATGGGCGTGCCGTCGCGCGGCTGGGTGATCGCCCTCGCCACCGCGATGCAGGAATCCGCCCTTCGCAACCTGGCGAACAGCGGCGTACCCGAGTCCCTGGCCCTGCCCCACGAGGGCGTTGGCGCGGACCACGACTCGCTGGGCCTGTTCCAGCAGCGTCCGGGGTGGGGCTCCGTCGCCGAGCGGTTGAACCCGGCGTACGCGGCCCGCAAGTTCTACGAGAAGCTCGTCAAGGTTCAGGGCTGGCAGGGCCGACCGCTGACAGTTGTCGCGCAGCGGGTGCAGGTCAGCGCGTACCCGGACGCGTACGCCAAACACGAGGAGGTGGCCAGCCGGATCGTGGACGCGCTGGCCGGCGGTGCGGCCCGCACCGTCGAGATCAACGGCAAGGCGGTGTGCAACGCGGCGGAACGCGGCCAGATCGCCGCCTCCGGCTGGACCGCGCCGATACCCGGCCGAGTGGGCTCCGGTTTCCGCACCGCCAGCCGGCCCAGCCACAACGGCGTCGACATTGGCGCGGCCAAAGGCACCGAGATCCGCGCGGCAGCGACCGGTCGGGTGCTGGTCTCGACCTGCGACGAGGACCACCGCGGCCGCCAGGACTGCAACGTGGACGGATTTCCCGGCAAGGGGGGTTGCGGCTGGTTCGTCGACCTGCTGCACGCCGGTGGCTACATCACCCGGTACTGCCACATGGTGGTCCAGCCCTTCGTCAAAAAGGACCAGATCGTCACGGCCGGTCAGGTGATCGGCAAGGTCGGCAGCAGTGGCAACTCCTCCGGCCCGCACCTGCATTTCGAGGTACACCTGCGCAACAACCGCAGCGCCTCCGGCGCGGTGAACCCGGTCCCGTTCATGCGCGAGCGGGGCGCCCCGCTGCGCGCCGCTGAGTGAGGTCACCGCGGGGATGACCGGTCCATTGCCCGACCCGTTCGCCGACCAGCCCGACTGGGCACCGCAACCACCTCGACCGCTGGCCATCGTCCCCGCGACGGATCGGGTCGACCTACGCGGGCGACGGGTGCTGGTCGGGTTGCCCGGGCTGGGTTGGCGTGGCGATCTGCGCGCGGACGACCGGGTGGTGCAGAACGCCCGGACCTACGTGCCGGTGATTCCCGAGCACGAGTGGTACCGGGCCGAAGCCGAGCAGGTCGAGGTGTTCGCTCCGTTGGTGCCGGTGGAGCGGGTCTGGGTGGAGACCGTCGGCAGCCGACCGGTGGTGGATGGTGCCCGGGACACCGGCATCCGGTTGGTCTCGCTGGACGGCCCGGCACACCGGGCTCCCACGCCGGTCTTCGAAGCCGACGCGGTCACCGGGCGGCGGGTGGTGCACGTCGAGAACGGCCTGGAGCACCGTGACCTTCGAGCGGTCACCGAGACCTACTCAGGCGCCGAAGGGGACATCTGCGTGCGGATCACACCCGAGGTGGAGTGGTACCGCTGGGCCTGGCGCGGCCAGTCACCCACCACGCTGGAGGTTCCGGTTCACCTGCTCTGGATCGAGTGACATCAGCCAGCACGTGCGCCGCCACATACCTGCCAACCGCCGTCATCCTCGACGACAGTAAACGTCCAGTCCTCTCGGCGACTGCTTCGGACGACACCCTCAGCAGCGCCGGAAATAGTCAGCGTGGTGGCAACAACTTCTCCCGCACCCGACTGTGTGCGAGTCAGTGCACCCCAACTGACTCGCACAGTGACCCCGAACTTCGCCTCACGCTGCTCAGCCTCAGCTCGCAGGTCTCGAACGGGCTGAAGGTCGGCTCCGCTCTCGCAGGTGAAGAGGTCTGCTCTCGTGTCATTGCGATCCACAAGGAACGCGCGCAGATAGTTGTCCACCACTACGTCGGGTGCGCTGCGATCCGGGGCTGAGGCGCGGTCGTACCAGACGTAGGCGGTGGCGATTCCGCCGAGACACAGCAGCGCGAGCACGCCAGCGGCGACGGTGAGAACCGTCCGCATCCGGCGGCGTGGGGGCTGCGGTGCCGGCGCTGCCGGGGCGGGCGGCAGCTGCTCGGACGGTGTCCGCTGGGCCGGTACGCGGGAGACCTGGGAACCGGCGGGGGGCTGCACTGATTCCACCTCCTGAAGTTATCGGCTGGACGCTCCGGAGCCAATGCCTCAGATCCAGCGGATCGTGACGGACCCCTCCCCACCGGTGAGATCCGCGACAACACCGGCGCAGCGCCGAGGCACCTCCCGGAGGTGCGCCCGCGGCTGGGATACCGTCTCTGCTTGGGAGGGGTTGCCAACCTCGGGTAGAGGGGGTGGACGCGGTGGCCGGTCCGAAGGCTCGCACGAACCGCGCCGCAGCCCTGCACCGTCGGGCGACGGCTGTCGCGACCGCGGCTGCCGGAATCCTGGACGAGACGCGGCCGGCTCCGGCGGATCAGCGCCGTCAGTACGAGGTGGCTGACCGGCTACGGTCGGCTGCGGCGTTGGTGGCTCCGGGTTGGGCGGGCGCGGCGCTGGATTCACTTTCCGTGGACTCTCCGGCTGGTGATGGTCCGCCGCCGTTCGTTCGGGTCGGCACTGCGGCGCCGTTGGACGACGCTCGTTTCCCCGCGTTGGTGCCACTTGTCGGCACCGGTCATCTCAGCGTGGACGTTGACGCGCGCGAGGCGCGAGTGGCGGGGTTGCTCCGGGCCGTACTCCTGCGGTTGTTGGGTGCGGCACCGGCGGGTGCCCTGTTGATTCGCGCGGTGGATGCCACCGGGGCGGTGTTGACGCCGTTCGGGGCGCTCGCGGATGCCGGTCTGCTGCCGCCGCCGGCGGTGGATGTGGCGGGTCTGCGTGCGGTGCTGACCGAGGCCGAGCAGTGGGTCACGCCGGGGGCGAGTGGGCGTCGTCGTCACGACCGGACGCTGTTGCTGGTGGTGGCCGCGTTGCCGGAGTCGACCGGTCCGACCGATCTGGCGCGCATCGAGACGTTGGCCGAGCAGGGGCCGGCCGCGGGGCTGCACCTGGTGGTGGCGGGTTGGCCTCCCGCCGGCCCGTACTCGGCCCGGGCGCCGTTGCCGCTCAGCACCGCGCTGGCGTTGCGTAATGCGTACGCGCTGCTCGGTGACCCGCCGGGGGCGTCGTTCGCCGGGCCGGGCGCGGATCCGCCGGGTGGTTTGAACTCTCCGGTCTTCGTGGAGTCGGACCCGCCGGCCGAGTTGGTCGACGCGGTCTGTCGGCGGCTCGCCGAGCAGGTGGAGGCGGGTTCCCGGTTGGCGTTGGGGACCCTGCTGCCGCCGACGGGTGAGCGGCTGTGGGAGTCGGACTCGGCCGACGGGTTGACCACGACGGTCGGCGATGCCGGAGGCCGGTCGGTGTCGCTGGGTTTCACCGAGTTGACCCCGCACTGGCTGGTGAGCGGTCGGTCCGCAGCGGCCCGTGCGGCGTTCCTGACCACCGCGCTGCTCGGCCTGGCCGCCCGGTACGGCCCGGATGACCTGGCGTTCTACCTGGCGGATCTCGGCGACGGCGAGTCCTTCGTGGAGTTTTTGCAGACCGAGCGGGACCGGTCGTGGGTTCCGCAGGTGCGGGCGGCGGCAATGGCTGCCGACCGGGAGTACGTCAGGGATCTGCTTGAGGAGTTGACGGCCGAGGTCCAGCGCCGCACGGAGGCGGGTGCGCGGGCCGGGGGGCAACGCTTCGCGGAGTTGCGTCAGCATCAGCCGCTGCCGCGGATCGTCTGTGTGGTGGACAATGCGCCGCTGCTGTTCGCCGGGCGGGATCGGCTGGCCGCCGAGGTGGCCGCCCAGCTGGACGCGCTGGCCCGGGCCGGCCGGGCGTACGGCGTGCACCTGGTGTTGGCCGGTGCGGGTGAGTTGGGGTTGAGTGCGCGCGCCGACGCCGGTCATCGGGATTCGGTGCTCGGGCAGTTTCCGGTTCGGGTGGCGCTGCCGGGTGGCAGTCCGGTGCTGGAGCCGACGAACGATTCGGCCGCCGGTCTGCCGGTGGGCAGTGCGGTGGTGAACACGGCCGGTGGGCTCGGCGGTCCGCGGGGGGCGATCCGGGGTCACGAGCGGTTGATCCGTCACCCGGATCCGCAGGATCATCCGGAGGTCGTGGAGGCGTTGCGGCACGAATTGTGGGCGGCGCGTCCGACCGGGTCGGTGCCGCCGGTGGTCTTCGCTGGTTACGCCCGGCCTCTGCTCGGCAACGATCCGCGCCATCGGGCGGCCCTGGCGGGGCAGGCGCACGGGCCGGCCGCCCTGTTGGGCCGGGCGGTGGACGTGGCCCGTTCGACGGTTGCGGTGCCGTTGGGGCCGGCGGCCGGGCGCAACCTCGCGGTGCTGGGCTCGGGCACCGCGGCGGGCGGGCTGTTGGCGACGGCGGCGCGGAGCACAGCGGCTCACCACGCACCGGGTGGCGCCCGTTTCCTGGTGGCGGCACCGGACCCGGGCTCCCGGGCGTTGGCGCAGGCGTTGACGGCCGAGTTGGCGGCCCGGCATTCGGCCGAGTTGGTGGATCTGCCGACGCTGCTCGCGGACACCGCCGACGACCTGCCGACGTACCTTGTGGTGTTCGGGCTGGACCGGCCGGGTCCTCGGGAGTTGCCGGTGGACCGGCTGCGGTCGCTGCTGCGGGACGGGCCTCCGGCGGGCAGGCATCTGCTGGGCTGGTGGCGTGCGGTGCCGCCGTTCGCGGCGTTGTTCGAGCCGGCGGGCGAGGTCGACAAGCTGGCTGCGGTGGCCGTGCTGGACGTGCCGGTCGCGCAGCTCACCGCGGTCTTCGGCCGGCCGGTCGAGTGGCACGCGCGCCCCGACCGGGCGGTGCTCTGGGACGGCCCGGACGAGCGGGGCACCGTCCTGGTGCCGTTCGCCGACGGGGCCGGCTGATCGGGTGGCGCGGGTGGGGGGTGCCGAGGTGAATTCGAACGCGACGGTGACCGGGCCGGGGCGACAGCGGGCCGCTGCGGCGACCGGGGACGCCACGCTGCCGGCTGTCGAGCCCAGCACGGCCTGGGCGGGGTATCTTGCGGCCGCCCGTCAGTTGGACGGGGTACGCCGTAGCGCTGCTGCGGCCGCCGGTGAGCAGGCCCGGTCGGCGGAGGCCGCGCGGGAGGAGTTGACGGTGCTCCGTACCGGGCTGGCGAGCCAGCAGGAACGGCTGCGTGAGTTGGGCGTACCGGCGATCTCTCTGGTGCCGTCGCCGCCGGAGGTGTCGGAGGCGGCCCGGTCGATGGCGGGTGGTCCGGCGGCCGTGCTGGCGGCGTTGCGGTCCGCGCGGGGGTGGGCCGAGGCGGCCGACGCGGCGTTGGCCGCACGCCGCCGGATCCGGCCGGGGTCCTGGCCCGCGCGAGCGCGCAACCTCCTGGTGTACGGGCCGTTTGCGCTGCTGGTGCCGTTGATCCAGGTCGTGGTGCTGGCGGCCACGGGGGTGGGACCGGCGACCGTGGCGGCGCTGATCTGTGGGCTGCCGATGCCGGCGGTGGCGTTCGTCGCGGGTTGGATCGGCATCGGACGGTTGTTCCGGGTCAGTCCCACCGAGCGGTTGGAACGTACGGCGCGTTTCGGCGCGTTGGTGTGCCTGGTGCCGGCGGTGCTGGCCACGGCCGGGCTGCTGCTGGCCCTGCTCGCCGGCTGACGGGCACCAGGGACGCAACGGCCGGCCGTCCCCGCCAGGGGGTGTCGGCCGGCCGTGGTGCGTCGGGTTGTCAGCGGGGGATGATCAGCGCCATCGCCTCGGCCCGCGACTTGGAGTCCGTCTGCAGGATGCCGCGTACGGCCGACGTGATGGTCTTGGCACCAGATTTCTGGATGCCCCGCATCGCCATGCACATGTGCTCGCATTCGAGCACGACGACGACGCCGCGGGGTGCGAGTTTGCTCATCAGCAGGTCGGCGACCTGCGAGGTGAGCCGCTCCTGCACCTGCGGGCGGCGGGCGAAGACCTCGACGAGCCGGGCCAGCTTGGACAGGCCGGTGATCCGCCCGTCGGGGCCGGGGATGTAGCCGATGTGCGCGCTGCCCCGGAAGGGCAACAGGTGGTGTTCGCAGAGGCTCATCACGTCGATGTCCCGGACGATGACCAGCTCTTCGTGGTTGGCCTCGAAGGTGGTGCTGAGCACCTGGGCCGGGTCGACCCGCAGGCCGGCGAAGAGTTCGGCGTACGCGCGGGCGACCCGGGCCGGGGTCTGTTGGAGTCCGTCGCGGTCCGGGTCCTCGCCGACCGCGATCAGGATCTCGCGGACGGCCTTCTCGATCCGGCCGAGGTCGACAGCGTCCTCGACGGGGCGGCCGGTCAGCTTGCCGCTGATCAGCCGCGCGGCCACGTAGTCCAGTTCGTCGTCGCCGTCGGGTTCGGTCGCGGAGACGGCCAGCTCCCGGTGTGGGGAGCTGGCCGTCGGGTCGTTGCTCAGTGCGTGCCGTCCGAGTTGTTGGACGGCGCCACGCCGCCGACCGACGCCTGCGCGCCGTCGGCCTGGGCCTGCGCCTTGAGCTTGTCCTTCTCCGCAGGGGTGAGCACGGGCGGCTCGGTGGAGGGTTGACGCTTGCCGAAGCCGTTGTACGGTGCCAGCGGCGGGCGCTTGACCACCCGGGAGCAGATGCGCGCCATGTCGGCGGTGGAGAGGGTTTCCTTCTCCATCAGCTCGAGCACGATGTTGTCCAGGACGTCCCGGTATTCCACCAGGATCTCCCAGGCCTCGTCGTGCGCCAGCTCGACAAGTGCCCGCATCTCACCGTCGATCTCGGCGGCCACCGAGTCCGAGTAGTCCCGCTCGTGGCCCATGTTGCGGCCGAGGAACGGCTCGTCCCCGCTGGTGCCGTACTTGATGGCCCCGAGCTTGGAGCTCATGCCGTACTGGGTGATCATCGCGCGGGCCAGTTGGGTGGCCTTCTCGATGTCGTTGCCGGCACCGGTGGTGGGCTCGTGGAAGACCAGCTCCTCAGCGGCCCGGCCGCCCAGCGCGTACGCCAGGGTGTCGATCATTTCGGCGCGGGTCTGGGTGTACTTGTCTTCGGTCGGGAGCACCAGGGTGTGGCCCAGCGAGCGGCCACGGGACAGGATCGTCACCTTGTGCACCGGCGCGGCGTGCGGCAGCGCCCAGGCGACCAGCGCGTGGCCACCCTCGTGGTAAGCGGTGATCTTCTTTTCCTGGTCGCTCATCACGCGGGTCCGTCGCTGCGGACCGGCGATCACCCGGTCGATCGACTCTTCGAGCGAGTCGTTGGTGATCGCGCGCTGGTCCTTACGGGCGGTGAGCAGGGCCGACTCGTTGATCACGTTGGCCAGGTCGGCGCCGCTGAAGCCAGGGGTGCGCCGGGCCACCGAGTCGAGGTCGACGTCGGGGGTGAACGGCTTGCCCTTGGCGTGCACCCGCAGGATGGCCTTGCGGCCCTCCATGTCGGGGGCGTCGACCGGGATCTGCCGGTCGAACCGGCCCGGACGCAGCAGCGCAGGGTCGAGGATGTCCGGCCGGTTGGTGGCGGCGATCAGGATGACCCCGCCCTTGGTGTCGAAGCCGTCCATCTCGACGAGCAGCTGGTTGAGCGTCTGCTCCCGCTCGTCGTGGCCGCCGCCCATGCCGGCGCCGCGGTGCCGGCCGACGGCGTCGATCTCGTCGACGAAGACGATCGCCGGGGCGTTCGTCTTGGCCTGCTCGAACAGGTCACGGACCCGGCTCGCGCCGACACCGACGAACATCTCGACGAAGTCGGAGCCGGAGATCGAGTAGAAGGGCACCCCGGCCTCGCCGGCGACCGCGCGGGCCAGCAGCGTCTTGCCGGTGCCGGGCGGGCCGAACAGCAGCACGCCCTTCGGGATCTTGGCGCCCAGGGCCTGGTACTTCGCCGGGTTCTGCAGGAAGTCCTTGATCTCGTGCAGCTCCTCGACGGCCTCCTCGGCACCCGCGACGTCCGCGAAGGTCGTCTTCGGAGTGTCCTTGGTGATCATCTTGGCCTTGGACTTCCCGAAGTTGAGCACCCGGGAGCCGCCGCCCTGCATCTGCGACATGAAGAACAGCAGCAGGAGGACGAGCAGCGCGATCGGCAGCAGATTGACCAGCAGGCTCACCCAGATGCTGTCCGAGGAGACCTTGGCGTCGGCGGGGCCGGTGACCCGGTTGGCCGCCTTGGCGTCCAGCACCTCGTTCCAGATCTGGTCGCCAGCCTGGTACGGGAACTGGGCCTCGATCCGGTCGGTCTCGGTCTTGCCGAACTTCGTCTTCTGGGCCAGATCCAGCTGGAGCGTCTGCTCCTTGTCCTGGAAGACAACCTTATTGATCTTGGCGGTGTGCAGTTGATCGAGCGCAACGGAAGTGTCCACGCGGTGGTAGCTGGGACCAGCGGTGAACAGCTGACTGAGCACAACGGCGCCGAGGATGACCAGGATGATCCAGACCACCGGTCGGCGGAAGAAACGCGTACGTTCCATACTGTTGTCGAGCGCCGGAGCGCCCGCATCCTCCTGATCGACGTCCTGACCGTCTGATGGTGTCGCCGCGCTGAGCGGCGGCCGGAGCCGCCGTGCGGGCCGGCTCGACCCCGAGACGCGAAAACTGCCGCGCCGCGGTCATTCGACGGTACACCGTGTACGCGAGGAGTGAGCTTGCGAGCCCCGCAGTCGTACACAATCACAGCGGTGTGCGCGAGGAGTGAGCTTGCGAGCCCCGCAGTCGTGCACCATCAAAAGACCGAGGACGCCGACAGCGAGCCTGCGAGCCTCCGCACTCGGCGCGCCTTCGACATCGACGACACGCACCGTGGGCAGGCCCACCAGCCCCGCAGCCAACGTACGGCGAGTCCGGGTGGAGCCGGCGTGGCGAGGAGTCCGGCTCGGCCACCCGAACGCCCGGTCACGCGATCGAGGGGGTCGAGCGCGGAGTAACCTCCGGGCCACCGTGCTACACGGTAACCGCATCAGCTGAGAGCGCGCTGAACGTCGGCTTGATGGATGCCGATGCGAGTTGGGCTCATTACGCCCGAGGGGCCACCCCGACGGGGTGGGACCCGTGGTCAGGAGCGGGCGTAGACCTCGGGCTTGAGCACCCCGACGTAGGGCAACTCCCGGTAGCGCTCACCGAAGTCGAGGCCGTACCCGACCACGAACTCGGTGGGGATGTCGAAGCCGACGTACTTCACCGGGACCGGCACCTTCACCGCGTCCGGCTTGCGGAAGAGAGCGACCACCTCGACGCTCGCCGCCGACCGGGACTCGAGGTAGCGCAGCAGCCAGGAGAGCGTCAGGCCGGAGTCGACGATGTCCTCGACGACGACCACGTGCCGACCCGCGATGTCGCGGTCCAGGTCCTTGAGGATGCGGACGACCCCGGAGGAGGTGGTGCCCTGGCCGTAGGACGAGATGGCCATGAAGTCGAGCTCCGCCGGCGGGCCGTTGCGGCCCAGCGCCCGGGCGAAGTCCGCCATGAACATCACCGCACCCTTGAGGACGCACACCAGCAGCAGCCCGTCGCCCACGTGGGCGTAGTCGGCGGAGACCTGCTTGGCCAGCTCCGCCGTCTTCTCGCGGATCTGCGCCTCAGAGATGATCACGTGGTCGATGTCGGCGTCGTACCAGGAGCCGTCAGCCATGACTCCTAGCCTGCCGTACGTCTGCTGGCCTCCGTCGGCGGGGCCGCACCTTTTGGCGCGGTCCCGCCGAGGATTTTCTGGGCAAACAACGCCAATCACATCAGTTGGTACGTGACTGCCAGCGGCGGCCGTCGTCGCTGGGCTTCCAGTCGGCCGAGTCGTGGCTGTCGACGGTGAGGCCGGCCGCCGAGGCGGCGACGAGCAGGACGAGGAACAGGAGGAAGAACAGGAACTCCATGGCGGCGCTCGCTTTCGCATGGTTGCTGTCGGTTTCGCCGCCGGTGCGCACCGGACTGAGACCAGTCTGCGACCTGCCGGAGCAACCGGACAGTGGCAGGAATGCCATTGGTCATCGATTTACTGCCACCTGTCGGGTTACCCTCGTCACATGCTGCGGTCAGTTGCCGTCCTCGCCCTCGACCAGGTCGCTCCCTTCGAGCTCGGCGTACTCGCCGAGGTGTTCGGCACCGACCGGACGGCCGACGGTTTCCCCGCCTACCGCTTCCAGGTGTGCAGCCCCGACGGCGATCCCGTGCGGACCTCGTCCGGCTTCCACCTGACCCCACACGCGGACCTCGGCCCGGTCGACGAGGCCGACCTGGTGGCCATCCCCGCGCACAGCCAGGGCACCACCGTCCCCGGCCCGGTGCTCGACGCGCTACGCCGTGCCGACGCCCGCGGAGCGCACCTGTTCAGCGTCTGCTCCGGAGCCTTCCTGCTCGGCGAGGCCGGCCTGCTCGACGACCGCGAGTGCACGACCCACTGGCGGTACGTGGACGAGCTGCAACGCCGCCACCCCCGCGCCCGGGTGCGCTGCAACTCGCTCTACGTCCAGGACGGCCGGCTCCTCACCAGCGCCGGCACCGCGGCCGGCATCGACGCGTGCCTGCACCTGATCCGCCAGGAACACGGCTCGGCCACCGCGACCCGGCTGGCCCGGCGGATGGTGGTCCCGCCGCACCGCGACGGCGGCCAGTCCCAGTACGTCGAGGCGCCCATCCCGAAGGCGCCCGAGGCACCCACCCTCGAACCGGTGCTGGAGTGGATGATGGGCCACCTGGACCGGACGATCACCGTGGAGGAGCTGGCCGCCCGCGCCGGCATGGCACCCCGCACGTTCGCCCGCCGGTTCCGCGCCGAAACCGGCACCACCCCGCACGACTGGCTCACCAACCAGCGGGTGCTGCTCGCCCGCCGGCTGCTGGAGGAGACCCCGTTGAGCGTGGAGGCGGTCGCCGACCAGTCCGGCTTCGGCGACGCCGCCGCGCTCCGGCACCACTTCAGCCGCCGGGTCGGCGCCACCCCGCACAGCTACCGGACCACCTTCCGGGACCGGGCACACAGCGGCTGACCGGACAGCTCAGCCCGGGGTCAGCCGGCCGTCGCGGCGCAGCACCCGGACACCCCCGGGCAGGTCGGCCGGGCCCTGACCGTGCCAATCGGTGACCAGGGCGTCCAGTGCGGCGACGTGCCGGTGCGACAGCGCGCCCGGCAGCGCGCCCAACTCACGGGCCCAGACGTGCAGCACCCGACCGCGTACGGCGGGCACCAGGCCCAGCAGCGCCGCAACGGACAGCCCTCCGTCGGGACGCCGGGCCGCCGCCAGCGCCGCCCCCGCCAACTCGTCGAGCGCGGCGTTGTCGGCGGCCACCAGCCGGGCGGTACGCGCGAGGTTGTCCACCACGCCGGGACCGAGCGCCCGCACCAGCGCCGGCAGCAGGTCGGCCCGCACCCTCGACCGGGCGTACGACGGGTCGGTGTTGTGCGGGTCCTGCCACGGACTCAGCCCGAGCACGGCGCAGGCGGCCCGCGTCTGCTCCCGACCGACCTCCAGCAGCGGGCGCAGCAGCGGCACCCCGCCCAGATCCCGCCGGGCGGGCATCCCGGCCAGCCCGCGCGGGCCGGCGCCCCGGGCGAGCGCGAGCAGCACCGTCTCCGCCTGGTCGTCGCGGGTGTGCCCGGTGAGCACCGCTACCGCGTTCTGCTGCCGGGCCACCTCGGTCAGCGCCTGGTAGCGGGCCTCACGGGCAGCCGCCTCCGGCCCGCCGGGGCGCCCGGCCACCTGCACCCGGACCACGGTCGCCGACGCGAATCCAACCTCCCGACCCCAGGCGGCCACCGCCTCCGCGCGGGCCGCGGAGCCGTCCTGCAAGCCGTGGTCGACGGTGACGAGCGTCGCGGTACGGCCCAGCCGAGGTGCCACGAACACGGTGGCCGCAGCAAGCGCCAACGAGTCAGCCCCACCGGAGCAGGCGACCAGCACACCGCCGGACGGCAGATCGGTCAGGGCGCGGCGTACCGCCACCCGGATCGCGGCCACCGGCGGGGCGAGCGCGGCCACCGGCGGGTGATCAGCCGGCGGCCGGGACGGTGCCGGCCGGGCCGTGCACCCGCGCGACCCAGGCGTCCGGGTCGCCCAACTCCGACAGTCGGGGCAGGGTCAGCGGCGAGTTGAAGATCGAATTGAAGCCGTCCATGCCGACCCGCTCCACCACGCCGTGCACGAACTTGCGCCCCTCGGCGTACTGGCGCATCTTGACGTCCACCCCGAGCAGCCGGCGAATCGCCTTCTCCAGCGGGTTGCCCGCCTCCCGGCGACGGTTGAACGACGCCCGGATCCGCTCGACGCTCGGGATCACCTGCGGACCGACGCCGTCCATCACGAACTCGGCGTGCCCTTCCAGCAGGGTCATCAACGCGGTGAGCCGGTCCAGGACCGCCCGCTGCGCCGGGGTCTGCACGATGTCCAGCACGCTGGTGCGGCTCTCCGGGTCACGGACCGCCTCGGACAACGTGGCCACCCCGCGCCGCAACCGCTCGACCAGGTGCTCGCTCCCGCTGGACGAGGCGTCCACGAACGCCTGCACCTCGCTGAGGAAGTAGGCCCGCATCCACGGCACGGCCGTGAACTGGGTGCGGTGGGTGACCTCGTGCAGACACACCCAGAGACGGAAGTCCCGAGGATCGGCGCCGAGCTTGCGTTCCACCTCGACGATGTTCGGTGCGACGAGCAGCAGCTGGCCCGGCTCGGCCGAGAAGACCTCGTACTGGCCGAGCACCCGGCCGGAGAGGTAGGCCAGCACCGTGCCGGCCTGCACCCCGGTCAGCCGGGACCCGATCGCCTCGGTCAACGCTCCCGGTTGCTTGTCGCCGGAGAGCCGACTCACCAGCGGGGTGATCACCTCGCGGAGCCCGGCGATGTTGGTCGCCGCCCAGTCGCGGCGATCGACCACCCGGACCGGCGGATGCGACACCTGCGCCCGCAGCCCCGTGTAGTCGGCCACGTGCCCGGCCGCCTCGTCGGTCAGCCGGCGCAGGTCGCCGACCACGTCGGTGGCTTCGGCATACGACACGCGGGGGCCAGACTTGCTCAACGCCCCCGCCGTGGCGGCGGCCAGATCCCAGTCCACGAACTGCGCCATGGACCCACCGTACCCGCGCCGCGACACCCCGGCCCGGGCTCGCGCCCTCGATCGACACCGATGGCGACCGCGTCCCGCCGCAGCGGCGCAGGTCAGCCGCAGCCGCAACCGGCCAGCGCGGCGGTGATCCGGTCCAGCGCCGGCTGGGCGGTCTCCCTGCCCCCCGGCACCTTGTCGGTGAGCACCGCGAAGGTCAACAACCGACCGTCGGCGGTGGTGACCAGGCCCGCGATGGAGTGCACCTGGGTCAGCGTGCCGGTCTTGGCCCGGACGCTACCCGCGCCGGCGGCGGTGCCAGCGGTGTTGCGGTAGCGCTCGTTCAGCGTCCCGGACCAACCGCCCACCGGCAGACCACCGAAGACACCTGCCAACTCCGGGTGGTCCGGGCTGGCGGCCAACCGGATCAGATCGGTCAGCAGCGACGGGCTGATCCGGTTACGACGGGACAGGCCACTGCCGTCGGAGACGCTGATCTCGTCGGCGGGCAGGCCCAACTCCGCCACCTCGGCGTCCATGGCTGCGGCACCCCCGTCGAACGAGGCCGGCTGGTTGCGGGCCAACGCGACCTGACGGGCGAGCGCCTCGGCGACCAGGTTGTCGCTCTCGCTGATCATCACGTCCACGAGCCGGATCAGCGGCGGAGACTGCACCACGCCCAACTCGGTTCCCGGCGCCGGGCTGGGGCCCGCCGCGGCCTGGGCCGGGGCCGAGCCACGCTTCACGGCGTCGGTCGGCACTCCGAGCAACCGGGCGAACGCCTTGCCGGCGGCCAGGTCCGGCTCGGCGAAGCGCTGGGCGGACCCGTGTTCGACGCTCGGGTCCGTACGCGCGCCGTCGGTCATCAACGCGGTCACCGCGCCGCCCGACCCACCGGTGGGGATGTCGTCGTCCCAGCCCGGGCCGTAGACCGGCCCGGAGTAGACCGAGCCGTCGACGGTGACGCTCGTCGGCGGTGTCCCGCCGAGCGCGGAACGCACCTGGGCGGCCAGATCGTCGAGCCGTGCCGCGCCCGGGTAGTAGCCCTTCTTGTCGATCGCCAGGGTCGGGTCACCGCCACCGACGATCACCACCTCGCCAGCCTTCGCGCCGGCCACCGCACGAGTGGGGATCCGGTAGCCGGGCCCCCGGGCTGCCAGCACCGTCACCGCGGTCACCAGCTTGGTCACCGAGGCGGGGACGGTGCCGTCGTCCGCCCCCTTGGCGAACAGCGTCTGACCGGTGATCACGTCGGCGACCGACACGTTCACCCGGTCACCCAGGGCGGCGACGCCGACCAGGGGATCGAGCACGGCACTGACCCCCTCGGGGGTGGGCACCGGGGCGTTCGAATCGGGGCCGGCCAGCACCTCCGACGGGGCGGGGTCCGGGGGCACGCCGCCCGCGTTCGGCCCGGCCGCGGCGTCGTCGCCCAGCCACCCGGCGACCGGGCCGGGACGGGTGATCACCACTGCGACGCTGGCGAGCACCAGCACGAGCACGGCGGCCAGCACCAGCGGCAACCGCCGGCGGCGCGACGCGGGCGAGGGCTGCGGGGTGGGCGTGGCGCCGGCCGGTGCCGGCAACGCGGAGATCGGCGGGCCCACCGGGGGGACCCCACCGGGGCCGGCACCGACCGAGGGGCTGACCGGCGCCGGGCTGACCGGGACCGTGGCACTGCCGCGCGGCGGGCCGCTCACCGGCCGCTCGCCGGCGACTACCGGGAAGTGACCGGTGTTCGGGGTCGGTGACGCCGGACCGGCCGGCGGACGCCAGGGCAGCGGCGGGGGCCGTTCGGGCACCGTCTCCGGTGCCGTGTTCGGTGCCTCGGGAGCCCGTGGGAGGTGTGCCTCCGGCACCGGGACCCGTCCCTTGGCACTGCCCGAGCCGGATCGTCCGGTACCGTGCGCGGAGCCCCCGTCCGGGCGGTAGTGTGAATCTTCCCTCCCCACGACCCCCTCCTCCCCCAGCGAAAATCGGCTTGGGTGACACTACTTCGGTCCGAAGACTATGCGGCGGCCGGAGTCGGCGGGTGGGCATTCACCTGTCCGGAGGGCAGCCAGTGGTTCCGTTAGCCAGCGTGGGCAGACGAGGGAGCGTGCAGATGGATTTCGACGTGACGGTTGAGATCCCCAAAGGTCACCGGAACAAGTACGAGGTGGACCACAAGACCGGCCGGATCCGGTTGGACCGCACGCTCTTCACCTCCACCCAGTACCCGGCCGACTACGGGTTCATCGAGGGCACGCTGGGCGAGGACGGCGACCCGCTGGACGCCCTCGTGCTGGTCCCCGAACCGACCTTCCCGGGTTGTCTGATCCGCTGCCGCACCATCGGCATGTTCCGGATGACCGACGAGAAGGGCGGGGACGACAAGGTCCTCTGCGTGCCCTACGAGGACCCGCGCCAGGAGCACCTGCGCGACATCCACCACCTGGGCGAGTTCGACCGCCTGGAGATCCAGCACTTCTTCGAGGTGTACAAGGACCTGGAGCCCGGCAAGTCGGTGGAGGGCGCGACCTGGGTCGGCCGCACCGAGGCCGAGGCCGAGATCGTGGCCTCCTACCAGCGGGCCAGGGACGCCGAGGCGCGCGGCGAGACCATCCACTGACACACCCTGACGCACCGGGCCCGAGGGTCGCTCAACCGAGCAGCCCTCTGGCCCGGTCGTACAGGTCGAGCACCGCGCAGGCGATCGGCACCACTGCCACCACCAGTGCCGTGTCGGTGAGGTCCGCGACCCTCCCGACGTACGGCGAGACCGGCCGGCGGGCGTACCCGGTGCCGCTGGCGACCGCCACCACGGCCAGTGCCGCCCCGCCGAGGACCAGCACCAACCGCCCGGTCTCGTCGGCCCGACCGACCAGCGCCGCGCCCAGCACCGCGTAGCCGGCCAGCCCGGCGAGCACCGTCGGCACCCGCTGCCGCAGCGCCACGAACAGCCGCGACCGCAGCAACAGCACGGCCGACGTGACCGCCACCAGCACCCGACCGGCGGTGCCACCGGAAACCACGAGTACGACCGCTGTGGCCGCCGCCAGCAGGGCGTGGCCGATCAGCATCCCGGTGAGCATCTCCTCGGTGCGGATCACCGCGGCGTGCACCCGGCCCCGGTCCGGCAGGTCCCGGGCCCGCTCCGGCTCCGGCGCGGGCGTCGAAGCCGGCAGGGTGATCGGCGGCAGCGGCAACTTGCCCAGCCGGATGGCCAGCAGCGGGATCACGCCGACGGCGAAGACCAGTGCGCTGAGCAGCACCGCCGCCGTACCGGCCGTGGTCATCACCAGCGCACCGAGCGCGGCCCCCGCACCGATCAGCCCGACAGTGACACCGGCCACGAAGACCCGCAGTCGGCTGGCCACCCCGAGGAAACCGATCAGCGCCACCAGCAGCAGCGCGACCGAGCCGGCCAGCAGTTCCGGAGCGCCCACCCAGCGGGCCGGCCCGAACGGTCCGACCGGGTCGCCGGAGCCGATCGCCAGGGCTCCGGCCGTGAACGCGTAGGGCAGCGCGTAGCCGCCGAGCGTCGCCCCGGCGGCGCCGTCGCCGTTGGCCCGGGAGGCCACCGTGGCGGCGACGGTGAGCACCAGCGCCACCGCGCCGGCCGCCAGCCAACCGGCCCGGTGGGTCGGTCCACCGGCGAGCAGCGCGAGCAGTCCGACAGCGAGCGGTACGGCGGCACCGGCCAGACCGGCCGCCCGGGTGGCGGTGGGCGACCAGGCGCCACCCCGGCGACGGGCACCCTCGGCGATCGCCTCGATGACGTCGTCGTACTCCAACTCGGGCCAGTGGGCGCGGGCCGGCACGAGGTGCAGCACCTCACCGTCGCGGACCCCCTGCGGCAACAACGCCTGTGCCGTCACCAGCAGCGCCCCGTCGGTGCGGCGGAGCACCCAACCGCCGTGCTGCTCGCCGTCGTCGGCCAGCCCGACACCGGCGTGTCGGAGCACGTCGGGCAGCAGCTCGGCCAGCGGCACCTGCTCCGGCAGGGCGACGTCCACCCGTCGTTGCGGCGCGCTGATGGTGACGCGTGCCAGCCCGGTAGTCATCGACTGATCTCCATATCGAGTGGGATCGGAGGCTGCGCGGACGACAGGACTTTACCTACCATGAGCCAGGCTCGGGTTACCCAGCGCTGTCAGGAGGCCGAGTGTCCACCGTCGTCATCAAGCGCCCACCACGCCGACCAGCGCCGGAGATTCCCGCCGGTGAGGTGTCGGTGGAGGCGCCGCCGGAGATCCCCGTGGTGACCGGTGGACGGTGGCAGCAGATGCTCATGGTGCTGCCCATGCTCGGCGGCACGGTGGCGATGGCGATGATGTTCGGCCGCGGTGGCGGCGCCTACTCGTACGTGGTGGGCGGGATGTTCGGGCTCTCCTCGTTGGCGATGCTGGTGACGTCCTGGGGCAGCGCCTCCGGCACCCCGAAGAAGTCCGAGATGATGGCCGCTCGCAGGGAGTACCTGCGCCACCTGGCCACGCTGCGGCGGCGGGTCCGGCGGACCGCCGGCCAACAACGGGCCGGGCTCTACTACCGGCACCCGGATCCGGGTCGGCTCTGGTCGACGGTGGACAGCCACCGGGTCTGGGAGCGGCGTCCCGCCGACCGGGATTTCGCCGTGGTACGCGTCGCCGTCGGGCCGCAGACCCTCGCCACGCCACTCGTCCCACCGGTCACCCGACCGTTGGAGGAGCTTGAGCCGATGACCGCCGGCGCGCTGCGCCGCTTCCTGGACGCGTACTCAGTGGTGCCGGACCTGCCGGTGGCGCTGTCGCTGCGCAGCTTCGCCCGGGTGCACGTGCGACCCGCCGGCCGCACCCCGGCGACCACCCCGACCACCGGCGCGCCCCCCAGCGCGGACCCGGCGGCGCAGGCGCTGGTCCGGGCCGTTCTGACCCAACTGGCGGTCTTCCACGCCCCCGACGAACTGCTCGTCGCGGTCTGCGCCGGGCCGGAACGCCGTGCCTGCTGGGAGTGGGTGAAGTGGCTCCCGCACGCCCACCACCCCACCCGCACCGACGCGCTCGGCCCGGTACGGCTGGTCACCAGCTCCGCCGCCGAACTGGAGTCGCTGCTGGCCGACGTGCTGGCCACCCGGTCCCGGTTCAGTCCGGCCGGCCCGGCCACCGACGGCCCGCACGTGGTGGTGGTCCTCGACGGCGGCGACCTGACCGGGGCCAGTGAGCTGACCGGCGACGGCGGCATCGACGCGGTCACCGTGCTGGACCTGGACACTCCGCCGCCCCGACTGCTGGACCGGTACGCGCTGCTGTTGGAGTTGCACGGCCGACGGCTGCACTCGTGGTCGTCCGACGGGCACGCCGAGGTGGGCACCGCCGACCAGTTGGACCTGGCCGACGCCGAGGCGGTCGCCCGACGGTTGGCGCCGCTGCGCCTCGCCGGCACGGCCCGTGGGCCGGACGCCCCGTTCCAGGCCGACCTGGGTCTGCCCGAGCTGCTCGGTCTCGGCGACCCGGAGAGCTTCACAGCGGAACAGGGCTGGTTGCCGCGTTCGGCACGAGACCGGTTGCGGGTGCCGATCGGGGTGGGCGCCGACGGCGGCGCCATCGAGCTGGACCTCAAGGAGTCCGCCCAGGACGGCATGGGCCCGCACGGCCTGCTCATCGGGGCGACCGGGTCCGGCAAGTCCGAGCTGCTCCGCACGCTGGTGCTGGGGCTCGCCGCCACGCACAGCTCCGAGCAGCTCAACTTCGTGCTGGTCGACTTCAAGGGTGGGGCCACCTTCGCCTCGTTCGACCGGCTGCCGCACACCGCGGCCGTGATCACCAACCTGGCCGACGCGTTGCCACTCGTCGACCGCATGGTGGACGCGATCAACGGGGAGCTGGTCCGCCGTCAGGAGTTGCTGCGGCGCGCCGGCAACTTCGCCAGCGTGCGCGACTACGAGCGGGCCCGGGCGGCCGGCAGCCCGCTCGCACCGCTGCCGTCACTGCTGCTGATCTGCGACGAGTTCTCCGAACTGCTCTCCGCCAAGCCCGACTTCATCGACCTGTTCGTGCAGATCGGCCGACTGGGCCGGTCGCTCGGCGTGCACCTGCTGCTCGCCAGCCAACGGTTGGAGGAAGGCCGGCTCCGTGGGTTGGACACCCACCTCTCGTACCGGATCGGGTTGCGCACCTTCTCGGCGCTGGAGTCCCGCACGGTGCTCGGCGTCGCGGACGCCCACGAGCTGCCCCGCTCGCCGGGCCACGGCTACCTGCGCGCCGGCACCGACCCGCTGGCCCGCTTCAAGGCCGCGTACGTGTCCGGTGCCGTCCGCCGACGGACCGCACCGGGCGTCGCCGCCGCCGAGGGGGGTGCCCGGCTGCTCACCTTCACCACCCACGTCGTACCGGTGGCCGAGCCGGCGTCCCCGGTCGTACCGGTCGTGACGGAGGAGGAGGGGGGCAGCACGCTGCTCGACCTGCTGGTGGACCGGCTCGTCGGGCAGGGCCCCCCGGCGCACCAGGTGTGGCTCGCACCGCTCGGTCAGCCGCCGGCCCTGGACGAGGTGCTCGGCCCGGTCGAGGTGCACCCGAAGCGCGGGCTCACCGTCGGCAACCCGGAGCTGCACGGCGCACTCGGCGTGCCGATGGCGATCGTGGACAAACCCTTGGAACAGCGCCGGGACCTGCTCTGGCTGGCACTGGACGGCGCCGCCGGGCACGTCGCGGTGGTCGGTGCGCCGCAGAGCGGCAAGTCCACCGCCCTGCGCACGCTGATCTGCGCGCTGACGCTCACCCACACGCCGGCCGAGGTGCAGGTCTACTGCCTCGACTTCGGTGGCGGCGGGCTGGCCGCACTGCGCGACCTCCCGCACGTGGGCGGTGTGACCGGCCGCGCCGACCCGACCGCGGTACGACGCACCGTCGGCGAGATGACCACCCTGCTGGTCGATCGGGAACGCCGCTTCGCGGAGTTGGGCGTGGAGTCGATGGCCGCGTACCGGCAGCGGCGAGCGGCGGCGGGGACGGCCGGCCAGCCGGGCGTCGACCCGTACGGTGACGTGTTCCTGGTGATCGACGGGTGGAGCACCATCCGCGGCGAGTACGACGACCTGGAGCCACTCGTCACCGACCTGGCCACCCGGGGCCTGTCGTACGGACTGCACGTGGTCGCCACCGCGCTGCGCTGGCTGGACTTCCGCCCGGCGATCCGGGACCTGTTCGGCTCCCGACTGGAGCTGCGCCTGGGCGACCCGGCCGACTCGCTGGTGGCCCGGCGTGCCGCCGCGAACGTGCCGGAGCGCCCCGGCCGAGGGGTGACCGCGGAGGGCCTGCACTTCCTCACCGCACTGCCTCAGCTCGGTACCGCCGGTGGCGACACCGCCGATCTGGTCAAGCGGGCCGCCGAGGGGTGGGCGGGTCCCGTGGCGCCCCGGGTGCGGCTGCTCCCGCCGGCGCTGCCGTACGCCGATCTGGACCTCACCTCGACGACCGGGCTGCGGCTGCCGGTCGGGATCGCGGAGGCGGACCTGCGCCCGGTGCTGCTCGACTTCGCCGCCGAGCCGCACTTCGTGGTCTTCGGGGACTCGGAGTGCGGCAAGTCGTCGTTCCTGCGCGCGCTGGCCACGTCGATCATCACCCGGTTCACTCCCGAGCAGGCCCGGGTGATCCTCGTCGACTATCGGCGCAGCCTGCTCGGCGCGATTGAGACACCACATCTGATCGGGTACGGCACCGCCGCCGCGCACACCGCCGACCTGATCGAGTCGGCCGCCGGTTACCTGGAGCGGCGGGCACCGGGGCCGGAGGTCACCCCGCAGCAGCTGCGGGACCGGTCCTGGTGGTCCGGGCCGGAGCTGTTCGTGCTGGTGGACGACTACGACCTGGTGGCGGCGGGGCCGGCGAACCCGTTGCGGGCGCTGGAGGAGCACCTGCCGCACGCCCGGGATATCGGACTGCACCTGGTGCTGGTCCGCCGTTCCGGTGGGGCGGGCCGCGCCCAGTACGAGCCGATCGTGCAGCGTCTGCGGGAGCTGTCCACCGCCGGCCTGGTGATGGCGGGCAGCCCCGAGGAGGGCGCGCTCGTCGGGCCGGTCCGGCCCGGACCACTGCCGCCGGGGCGTGGCCGACTGGTCACCCGACGGGAGGGCGTACGTCTCGTTCAGCTGGCGCATCTGCCGCCGCAATGAGCTGACTCGCCGGTTCTTCCCGTGACGGGTGGGGAAACCGGTAATCTCCGATCGTCATGGTTCCGTCGGGATGAATGGCTGGGGATGTGACTGGGGTGCGGCACAGCGGTCCGTCAGCGGCCCGACGAACGACCGGCCGAGTGCTGCTCGGCGTCGCCGCGGCGCTCGCCGTCGTGGCACCCACCGCGGCGGCCGTGCCGGTCGCCGCGCCCACGAACGGTGGACAGCTCGCCGGCGCGCCGATGGCGTTCGCCCCCGGTGACGCCGTCGCCCGCACCGACCAGGTCCGCGATGAGCAGTGGCAGCTCGACGAGTTGCAGGCCGAAACGGCGTGGCGCAGCTCGACCGGGCGGGGCGTGACCGTGGCGGTGGTCGACTCCGGAGTGGACGGCACGCATCCCGACCTGGTCGGTCAGGTGCTCCCCGGCAAGGACCTGGTCGGCGCCGGCGGCGCTCCGGGCCCGGACCCGGTGGGCCACGGCACCACTGTCGCCGGCCTGATCGCCGGGCGCAGTGACGACAAGCGGGGCGTGGTCGGCCTGGCACCGGACGCCCGGATCCTGCCGGTCCGGGTGCTGGACGAGGAGAACCGTTACGACGACGCGCTGATCGTCGCCCAGGGCGTGCGCTGGGCGGTCGACAACGGCGCCCGCGTGATCAACTTGTCGCTGGGTGGCAGCGGCGACAGCCCGGCCCTGGCCGCCGCCCTGGACTACGCGTTCGTCCGGGACGTGGTCGTGGTTGCCTGCACCGGCAACCTGGCCACCTCCACCAGCACCAAGGTCTGGTATCCGGCTCGGGAGCCGGGTGTGATCGCGGTGGCCGGTCTCGAACGCAGCAGCGACAACCTGTGGTCCGGGTCGATCACCGGCCGGGCGACGGTGCTCACCGCCCCCGCCAGCGGGCTGGTCGGCGCCAAGCCGCCCAGCGGGTACTGGCGGGTGCAGGGCACCAGCTTCGCCGCGCCGCTGGTGGCCGCCACCGCCGCGCTGGTCCGGTCCCGTTATCCGCAGATGCCGGCGGGTGAGGTGGTCAACCGGTTGTTGGCCACCGCCCGGGACCTCGGCCCGACCGGGCGGGACGACCGCTTCGGGTACGGGGTGGTCGACCCGGTGGCCGCGTTGACCGCCCAGGTGCCGCCGGTGACCGTCAACCCGCTCGACGATCAGACGTCGCCGGGCGTGACCGGCTTCGGTCCGGCGCCCGGCTCGGTCGACGACGGTCCGGTGTCCGGTGCCGGTAGCGATCCCCTGGGTCTCGCCGCGTCCGGTCAGCAGAGCCGGTGGACGGCTCGGGCGGCGGGCGGTGCGGACACCCCCGCGCCGGAGCAACTGGCGACCACCGTCGTGCTCCTGGTCGCGCTGGTCGCCGGGGCGGCGCTGGTGGTTCGCCGGCTCCGCCAGCGGACCCGTTGATCGCAGCCAACCGGTAGGCCTGACCGGCCGTCTGGTCGGGTAGAACAAGGTCATGAGGACGCACCGGCCGCCCACGCTCGCCCCCACCGGCCGGCCGTCGTGGCGGCACCGCCGATTCGACCCGGACCACGCGCTGGGGCTACGGCTCACGCTCGCCGCGACGGCGGCGTTTCTGGTGCTGGTGCCGTTCGCGCTGCTCACACTGCTGGTGCTCGACGCCTGGGCACCGCTGCACCGGTTGGACACGACGGTCACCGACGCGCTGCACGGCTACGCCCAGGATCATCCCGCGTGGGTGGTGCTGATGCGGGTCTGGACCGAGGTGTTCGCCCCGATGCCGCTGCGCGCCGTCGTCCTGCTCCTGGTGGTCTGGTTGCTGCGCCGGGGCGCCCGCCGCCTGGCCCTCTGGGCGGCCACCACCATGGTCGTCGGCGGGTTGCTCGGTCCGCTACTCAAGCTGCTGGTCGGCCGGGACCGACCGGAGCTGCTGGACCCGGTGGCCCGGGCCGCCGGTTACTCGTTCCCCTCCGGGCACGCGCTGAACGCCACCCTGGCCGCCGGGGTGCTGCTGCTGGTGCTCCTTCCGTACGCCCGGCGGTGGCCGGCGCGGGTGGCGCTCTGGGTCGCGGCGGTGCTGCTCACCGTGGTGACCGGCCTGAGCAGGGTGGCGCTCGGCGTGCACTTCACCAGCGACGTGGTGGGTGGATGGCTGCTCGGGGTGGCGGTGGTCGCGGCCACCACCGCCGCGTTCACCAGTTGGCGGGTACACACCGGGCTGCGGCCGGTCCAACCGATTCGCGACGGCGTCGCTCCCGAGGTCGAGCGGCACCCCGGGGCTGCCTGAGGACTGACGACGGGGCCGGCCGGGTACTGGCGCACCCATGTCCGACCTCGTGCTCCAGATCGTTCGGCGGGTGCTGCTGCCGGTGTCCCTCCTACTCGGACTCATGGTGCTGCTCGGGGTGCTGGTCACCCGGGTGTTCGCCCGCACCTGGCCGTTCACCGCAGAGGACACGGTGAACCGGGAACTGGCCGCCGACCGCACCGGTGACTGGAACAACGTCTCGCTGGTGTTCAGCACGCTGGCCAGCACCCAGATGATCGTCGTGGTGACCGTGCTGGTGGCGTTGGCGCTGCGGCTCTGGCTGAAGCGTTGGCGCGAGCCGCTGTTCCTGTGCGCGGCGGTGACCGCCCAGGCGCTGGTGTTCCTGCTGACCACTCTCGCGATCGACCGGCGGCGGCCGGCGGTGGAACACATGGACGTCTCGCCACCGACGTCGAGCTTTCCGTCCGGGCACACCTCGGCGGCGGTGGCGCTCTACGTCGGCATCGCCGTGCTGATGGCGCTGCGCGCCCGGAGCACCGGGGCGAAGGTCGCCTGGTGGACGCTGCTGCTGATGGTGCCGCTGGGCGTGGCGCTGACCCGGATGTACCGGGGGATGCACCATCCGAGCGACGTGGTGGCGTCCTTCGTCAACGGCGGCACCTGCGTCGCGATCATGGCTCGTGCGGTGCTGGACCGGGGGCTGCGATGGGGTCGGGCGAAGTTGCCGACGGCCGGGAGACGCGCTCTGCCGGCTCAGACCTGAGCTGACCCGCGGCGACTCAGGTGCACTCGCCGGTGCCGACCTGCCGGTTGCGTTCGGCTCCCGCCAACGCCACCGGACGGGCCTCGGCCGCCGTCACCGCGAAACCGGTGTTCGGGTCGTCCGACGCCGCCGCGAAGATCACGCCGAGCACCAGGCCGTTGGCGGAGAGCAGCGGGCCGCCCGAGTTGCCGCTGCGGACCAGCGCCCGGATCGTGTAGATCTCCCGGGTCACCTCGTTGGCGGAGTAGATGTCCGGGCCCTTGATCCGGTCGACGTCCCGGACCCGTGCCGACTGCGCGTTGTACGGGCCGTCGAGCGGGAAGCCGAGCACGATGGCGTCGGCGCCGCTGCCCGCGTTGCCGGCGGCGAACCGTAGGGACGGTCCGGGCAGTCCGGGTACCAGCAGCACCGCCAGGTCACGGTTCGGGTCGTAGACGACCACCTTGCCGTCGTACCGCTCGCCGCCCAGCTCCACGGCGACCGAGCGGGTGCCGGCCACGACGTGCGCGTTGGTCATCACCCGGTCGTCCGCGTAGACGAACCCGGAACCCTCGATCCGGCGTGAACAACTGGGTGCCGAGCCGAGCACCTTGACGACCGACTGCTGACCGCTGACCACCACCTGCGAGCCGGCCAGTGCCGGGTCCGGCGGGTCGACCTGCCGGGCCCGGGTGGGCGCGAGGTCGCCGAAGACGTCCGGGAAGCCGTCGGTGTCGACGGTGTCCTCCAACGCCGTGGACAACCGGTGGGCCTGCTCCGGTAGGACCTGGTTGACCACCGTGATCAACGCGCTGTTGCGGACCGAGGCGGCGAGCCAGGGCACCGAGGACGAGCCGAGCGGCACGGCCACCAGCCAGGCCAGCAGGAGCACCGCGAACAGCGAGACCAACGCCCCTCCGACGTCGTCGGCCCGTTTGCCCACGTCGCTGGTGATCGTCTTGCGCAGGTGCGAGCCGAGCCAACCGGCGAGCGCCTGCCCGACCACCGCCAGCCCGAAGATGGCCACGAGCGAGATCAGCACGCGGGTGCCGGCGTCCACGAACTGTCTGGCGAACAGCGGCCCGAGCTGGAGACCCAGCAGGAGACCCAGGAAGAAGCCGGACAACGACGTGACGCCGATGACGAAACCCTGGCGGTATCCGCTGATCGCGAACACGAGCATGAGCAGCAGCAGGACGAGATCCACGACGGACACGGGTCAAGCGTACGGGCAGTGTGCCCGGCGGATGACCATCGCTTGCGGAAGGTGACCGTGCGGTCAGCGCAAGGCGTTCTCGTCGGCCTCTTCGGTGCCGGCGGACGGGGCCGGTGTCGCCCCGCTCGGCGGAAGTTCCAGCACCCGGCCCGGCGACCACGGACGCGCCCAGCCGCCCATCTCGAGCAGGGTGGCGAGCACCCCCGCGGTGAAGCCCCAGACGAGCATCCCACGCGCCGAGAACGCCGGCCCGATCCAGCCGCTCGGGTGGCGGACCCGCAGTCGGTTGGCCGGATCGACCAGCTCGCTCACCGGCAGCCGGGCGACGTGTGCCACCTCGGCCGGCTCCCGTGGGTGCACCGGGTGCGGGTCGTGCCACCAGGCCAGCACCGGCGTGACCACGAAGTCGCTGACCGGGATCCACAGTTTCGGCAGCTCGGCCAGCACCGTCACGCTGGCCGGGTCGAGGCCCACCTCCTCGTTAGCCTCACGCAGGGCGGTGGCACGGACGTCGGCGTCCTCCGGGTCGGCCGCACCGCCGGGGAAGGCCGGCTGACCGGCGTGGTTGCGCAGGTTGGCGGCGCGTTGCAGGACCAGCACGTCGGGGCCCACGCCGGGCTGCTCGCCGAGCAGCACCAGCACAGCGCTCTCCCGACCGCCCTCGGCCGGGGTGGTGAGCCGGGTGAAGTCCTCGGCGCGGGCGGTGCCCAGCCGGGTCAGCAACGGTTCGATCCACTCGGGTGGCCGACGGGTCACGCCGGCACCGCCAGGTTGAGGTGCTGGCGGACCAGCGTGGCGAGCGTGGCGTCGTCGAGAGCGCCGGTGGCGTCGATGTGCCGGATCTGACCGTCGGCGGCGACGAAGAGGGTCAGCGGAATGGCGTTGCGCCTCAGCTCCCGCTGCAGCGCCTCACCCTGGTCGACCAGCATCGGGAACCGGACGCCGAAGTCCTCGCCGATGGACTGGGCGCCGCTGCGGCTGTCCCGGCTGTTGATTCCGACGACCTGGAGCTGACCGGCGGCCCGCTCGCTGAGGCGTTGGAACGCCGGCAACTCCTTGCGGCACGGCGGGCACCACGACGCCCACACGTTGATCACCGCCGGTCCGGCCACCGCCCCCAGCGCGACGGGGGCACCGCCGGTGAAGCAGGAGAGCGTCAGCGCCGGCAGTGCCTGCCCACCGGCGGCGGGCGCTGACGTGCCGGAGCCGGGGGTCGCGGAGGTCGACGCGCCGGAGCCAGGGGTCGCGGCCGTGGGCGCGGTGCTCAGCGTGGCGCAGTCCCGGAACGGCGATGGCCGCTCGGCGGCGGCCGGACGGGGGGCCGGCTCGTCGTCGGCGGTGCCGCTGGTGCAGGCGGTGACGGCCAGCAGCAGTGGCAGGACGGCGAGGGCGAGGCGGCGGTTCACGGCACCTCCGCCGTGACCGCCTGCGCGGGCACCAACTCCGGGTCGACCCCGGCGGCCACCGCGAGGTCGCGTGCCCGAGGGCCCTTGAGCAGCTTGGCGGCGGCTGCCGGCTCGGTCGGGCCGGTGCCGTACGAGGGGCAGAGCCTGGCGAGCGTGCACGCCCCGCAGGCCGGTTTGCGGGCGTGGCAGACCCGTCGCCCGTGGAAGATGATCCGGTGCGAGAGCATGGTCCAGTCGCGCTTGTCGTACAGCGCGCCGATCGCGTGCTCGATCTTGACCGGGTCGGTCTCGGTGGTCAGCCCCCACCGGTGGACCAGCCGTTGGAAGTGCGTGTCGACGGTGATGCCCGGGACGTCGAAGGCGTTGCCGAGGATCACGTTGGCGGTCTTGCGGCCGATGCCGGGGAGCGTCACCAGGTCGACGAGCCGGCCGGGGACCCTGCCGTCGTACCGGTCGAGGAGGGCCTGACCGAGCTTGAGCAGCGAGTCGGTCTTGTTGCGGTAGAAGCCGGTGGGCCGGATCAGCTCCTCCATCTCGCCCCGGTCGGCGCCGGCGTACGCGGCCGCGTCGGGATAGCGGGCGAAGAGCTTCGGGGTGACCTCGTTGACTTTCTTGTCCGTGCACTGCGCGGACAGGATCGTGGCGACGGCCAACTCCAGAGCGTTGGAGTGGTCCAGCTCGCAATGCGCGTCGGGGTGCGTCTCGGCCAGCACCCGGCCGATCTTGCGGGCACGGCGTTTGCGCCCGAGGTCGGTCTCGCTGGCACCGGGAGGGCTACTGGTCACGACGGTCAGCCTACGTCGCACCCCGGACGTCCTCCTCGGGTCAGCCGGCGGTTGGCGGCGAGATCTTCCCCTGCCCGTCGAACCGGGCGCCGGCCTTCGGGAAGTCGGCGCGGCTCAACTCGGTGACCAGACCCAGGCCCCGGTCGTCCGGGTCCATCGTCGGCTTGCCGGCGGAGTTCATGTACGTGGAGGTGAACGAACCACCCGCCCAGCTACCGTCCGGCTTGAGCGACACCTTCAGCACCCCGCCCCAGCCGAGGCGACCGGCGTTGCTCAGCGAGTTGCCGCCGCCGGCGAAGTTGCCCAGGCTGTACGCGATCAGCCGGCCCTGGTAGAACTCCATCCCGCGCAGCACGTGCGGGCCGTGCCCGACGATCAGGTCAGCGCCGGCGTCGATCATCGCGTGTGAGAACTTCACCGGGTCGCCCCGGTTCTCGCCCAGGAACATCTCGGTGCCCGGCTTCACCCGGGTCTTGTCGGCGCCCTCGCCGCCCATGTGCACCTGCACCACGACCAGGTCGGCCATGGTGGCGGCCTTGGCAACCACTGTCTTCGCCTTGGCGATGTCGACGAGACTGTTGGACCAGACGTACGACGAGAAGCCGGCGACAGCGACCTTGACGCCCTTGACGTCGACCACGGTGATCTCGTTCGGCGCGCCGGTGTGCTCCAGCTCGTACTTCTGCAGCGCCTTCTGGGTGTTCTCGTAGCCCTTCGGGCCGTAGTCGTAGCCGTGGTTGTTGGCCTGGTTGAGCACGTCGAAGCCGGCGTCGCGCAGGTGCCCGGCGTACTCCGGCGGGGCGCGGAACTGGAAGCAGCGGGTGGAGTTCGCCCCGCACTTGCCGGTGCCGGTGTCGACGGTCAGCGGCTCCTCCAGGTTGCCCATCACCAGATCGGCCTTGAGCGCCTCGGTGACCGAGTTGAAGAAGCCCTTACCGCCGGCGGCGGGCAGCCGACTGGGCGCGTTGCCCATGATGATGTCGCCGGTGGCGGAGAGCGAGATCGCGCCACCCGCACCGGAGGAGGCGGGCCCGGTGGCCTTCGGGCCGGCGGTGGAGACCGGTGCGCCGGTGCCACCACCTCCCGCGCCGGGCTGCCAGACGGGTGCCTCACCACCGGGGTCGGCACAGCCGGCCACGAGGAGGGCGGCCAGCAGCGCGGCGAGGCCGAGGGCGACGCGGCGACGCGGGCGGGACGCGAGGGGGGCGGGAGCGTACATCGCCCGCGACCCTACCGGTCGTTAAACCCGCCGACGATGGCCGATCGGTTGGACTTTGCACCCTTGAGCTGCTCAGACCACGGCACGACCGGCCGGGCGCCGCCGGCCAGGACTGCCGCGTGCACCGCTCGGGCGAGCGCGGCGCCCCAGGTGGAGCGCGGCCCGCCGTACGCGGCCTCCGGCCCGTCCACCGGGCAGAGCACGGTGACCGCGTCGGTGGGCGTGCCGGTCCCGGGCACCCCCAGCTCGGTGATCGCCTGGGTCTTCGCCTCGGTCGCGGTGGCCACCGCGTTGACGAGTGCCGAGTCGGCGAGCCGGGCCGGCACGTACACCACGATGTTGACTGTGCCGACGCGTTCGGCGAGCGCGGCCGGCGTCGGCGCGGCCGCGGGCACCGGCGTGCCGAGCCCGACCGTCGCCCAGGCCCGCACCCCGGTGTCGGTCCGCGCCACCACCTCGGCCACATCGACGCCGGTCAGCAGACCGACCCCGGCGCCGTCGAGGGCCAGCTCAGCGGCGAGCGAGGCCAGGTGCGCCGCGGGGTCCTCCCGGTCGTACGACATCGGTACCGTCGCGTTCAGCACCCACCGCCGGACCCCGATGCCACCGCCCAGCGGGCCACTGCTCACCGCCCGCAGCGGGACGTCCGCGCGCCAGACGAGCAGCGGGACGTGCCGCCCGTCCTCGGCGCGGCTGGTCAGAATCGGCTCGCTTAGCACGTCGGGCAGGTTACGCCCACCGATCAAGATTCCAGGGGCGACCTCTGATTCATGCTCACGTGCGCCTAGACTTGGCGGCGCGCGAGGGGATCAGCGGACGGCGGCCCCGGCCGACGGACGGCACGCGCAACCGGAGGTGCGCAATGGACGAGGTACTGGCCCGCAGCGGGATCTTCCAGGGTGTTGACCCGGAAGCTGCCGAGGCGCTTGCCAAGGAGATGGAGACGATCGAGGTCCGCAAGGGCGAGATCGTCTTCAATGAGGGCGAGCCCGGTGACAGCCTCTACATCCTGCTGTCCGGGAAGATCAAGGTTGGTCGCCGCGCGGCGGACGGCCGGCAGAACCTGATCGCGGTGATGGGGCCGTCGGACATGGTCGGTGAGCTGTCGCTCTTCGACCCGGGTCCGCGTACGGCGACCGCTACCGCGGTGACCGACACCCGGCTGGTGCGGCTGCGTAAGCAGGCGCTGCGGCCGTGGCTCAACAACCGCCCGGAGATCGCCGAGCAGTTGCTCCGGGTGTTGGCCCGTCGACTGCGCCGGACCAACGACTCGCTCGCCGACCTGATCTTCACGGACGTGCCGGGCCGGGTCGCCAAGAACCTGCTGCAGATGGCGGGTCGCTTCGGCACCCGCGACGGTGGCGTTCTGCGGGTGACCCACGACCTCACCCAGGAGGAGATCGCCCAACTCGTCGGCGCCTCCCGGGAGACCGTCAACAAGGCGCTGGCCGACTTCGCCTCGCGCGGTTGGCTGCGCCTGGACGGCAAGAGCATCATCATTCTGGACCCGGAGCGCCTGGCCCGTCGCGCCCGCGTCTGAGTGGCACAGCACGTCCCCGCCTGCGGCCGGTGCCGGCCGCAGGCGGGGACGTTTGCCATCTGCCTGGCGCAGAATCGCTGGCCCCGGGGCGGTACCAGCGGTGAGGGTGGGGCCATGGTGAACCGTGTTGCGGTGCTCTCTGACATCCATGGTGTTCTGCCGGCGCTGGAGGCCGTACTGGCTGAGCCGGACGTCGCCACCGCCGATCTGATCGTGCTCACCGGTGACATCGCCGCGGGTCCGCAACCGGTCGAGGTGCTGGACGTGCTCGCCGACCTTGGCGACCGGGTGTGCTGGGTCGGTGGCAACGCCGATCGCGAGCTGGTCGAGGCCCGGGCCGGGCATCCCGCGTCGATCGAGGTGTCGAACTGGGCCGCCGGGCAACTGCGTGATGACCAGGTGGCCCGGCTGGGCGCGCTGCCGGCGACGGTGACGTTGGAGGTAAACGGCCTCGGGCCGACGCTGTTCTGCCACGCAACGCCCCGCGACGACGAGGAGGTAGTGCTCGTCGACTCCCGGTTGGGCCGCTGGACGGAGGTGTTCGACGGTCTTCCCGCCGAGGTTTCCACGGTGGTCTGCGGCCACACGCACATGCCCTTCACCCGGCTGGTCGACCGGCGGCTGGTGGTGAACCCGGGCAGCATCGGCATGCCATACGGGGGCGCGGGGGCGTGGTGGGCGCTGCTCGGGCCGGGCGTCCAACTGCGCCGCACCGCCTTCGACATGGACGCCGCCTGCGCGCGGGTGGCAGCGGAGTCGACCTTCCCCGATGCCGCCGCCTGGGCCGACGAGTACCTGCGCTCCCGACACAGCGACGCCGACGCGCTGACCGTCTTCGGCCCCCGCGACGGCCGCTGAGCCGGCAGCCTGACGGCGCAACGGCGGCGCAACGGCGGCGGGCCGAGGCATGGAGCCGACGGTCCGAGACGGCGCACAGCTGGCGGCCCGTCGCTGGGAAGACCGCCCGACAGCCGCTGACACGGCGTCCGGCGGTCGCCGAGCAGGCATCCGACGGGCCACGCCGGCAGCACTCCGATTACGGGTCAGGGGCCCTTTGGAGCTGAATCGTTTGCGGCATCAGCGGTCGGCGATCGGCAGGCCGATCCAAGGCAAGGCCAGTGGGCGACGGGCAGTGGGCATCAGGCATCAGGCATCAGCAACGGGCAACGGGCAATCGGCAAGGAGCAAGGGGCAAGGGGCGATGGGCAACGGGCAGCGGGCAGCGGGCAGCGGGGCCGACGGGTGATTCGTTTGTGACATCAGCTCCAAAGCGAGGCCACTGCCCCCATGCCGTCTCCTGGGCGGCGCCACCATGACCCACCCGAAGTCCCGTCACCCGTCCACTGCGCCCTTCGCGGGGCCCGAGCCCGCCCGGCTCGCGCCCGAGCGACACAGGCCTAGAAAAAGTCAGTCTTGACTGTTTGTTTCGTAGGCCCCAGGCTGTTCGCGTGCCCCCCGCATCGACGCGTGTCCCCCAGCAGGAACGCAGCCGCGCCACCCAGGCCCGGCTGCTGGAGGCGACCGTCGACTGCCTGATCGAGCACGGTTGGTCCGGCACCACGACCACCGTCGTCGCGGCGCGGGCCGGTGTTTCCCGTGGGGCTCAGCTGCACCACTACCCGACGAAGGCGGCGCTGGTCACGGCCGCCGTGGCTCACCTGGCCGAGCGTCGGGCCGACGAGTTGCGCACCGAGGCCGAAGCGTTGCCTGCTGGCCCACAACGGTTGGACCGGGTCGTCGACCTGCTCGCCGTGGCGTTCACCGGTCCGCTTTTCGTGGCCGCGCTCGAGCTCTGGGTCGCCGCCCGCACCGACCGGGAACTCCGCGACGCCCTGGTGCCGCTGGAGGCGACGGTCGGGCGGGAGATGCACCGGCTCACCGTCGCCCTGCTCGGTGTCGACGAGCGTCGACCCGGCGTCCGCGAAGCGGTGCAGGCCACCCTCGACCTGCTCCGCGGGCTCGGGGTGGCCAACCTGCTCAGCGACGACTCGGCCCGCCGGGCCGCCCTGCTGACCACCTGGAAGCGCCAGCTCACCACTCTGCTCACCCCCTGACCGCCGGCCGCACCGGCCCCCACCGACCGGAGGCACCATGGTCGACCTCAGCGACCTGCTCACGGACCTGGCCGACGAGTCCGCCCAGCTGGACGCCCTGGTGGCCACACTGCCCGCAGCCGACTGGGCGAGGCCGACCCCCGCGCCGGGCTGGAGCATCGGGCATCAGATCGCACACCTCGCCTGGACCGACCACGTGGCACTGTTGGCCGCCACCGACGCGGAGGCGTTCTACGCGACGGTGACCTCCGCGCCGGACGTGACGCGGATGGTCGACGCGGGGGCCGAGGAGTTCCTGGCACCGCCGGCCGAGCTGCTCGCCCGCTGGCGGGCCGGACGAACCGCGCTCGTCGACGCGCTGGCCGCCGTTCCGGCCGGTGACAAACTGCCCTGGTACGGCACCCGGATGTCGGCCACCTCGATGGCCACCGCCCGGCTCATGGAGACCTGGGCACACGGCGGGGACGTCGCCGACGCCCTCGGCGTGGTCCGCCCCGACAGCGACCGGCTTCGGCACGTGGCGCACCTGGGCGTGCGTACCCTCGGGCACGGTTTCATCGCGCACGGCCGGGAGGCGCCGACGGCGCCGGTCCGGGTCGAGCTGGTCGGGCCCGGCGGCGACACGTGGAGCTGGGGCCCGGCGGACGCCGCCGACCGGGTCACCGGCCCGGCCCGGGACTTCTGCCAGCTGGTCACCCAGCGCCGACACCGTGCGGACCTCGCACTGGTCGCCACCGGGCCGGTCGCCGACGACTGGCTCGACGTGGCACAGGCCTTCGCCGGGCCGCCGGGTGACGGCCGCAAGCCGGCTGGCGGGAACGGGGTACGGGCATGATCCGTGTCGGCAACGCCTCCGGCTTCTACGGCGACCGGTTCACCGCCTGGCGGGAGATGCTCGACGGCGGTGAGCTGGACGTGCTGACCGGCGACTACCTGGCCGAGTTGACCATGCTGATCCTGGCCCGGGATCGTCTCCGCGACAGCGACCTGGGCTACGCGAAGACGTTCCTGCGGCAACTGGAGACCTGCCTCGGCACCGCCCTCGACCGAGGGGTGCGGATCGTGACCAACGCCGGCGGGTTGAACCCGGCCGGCCTGGCCGCGGCCATCGAGAAGCTCGCCAACCGGCTCGGCCTGGCGGCCCGGATCGGATACGTCGAGGGCGACACGATCCAGCGGCCGGACGCGTTGAGCGCTAACGCCTACCTCGGCGCGTTCGGGATCGCCGCCTGCCTGGACGCGGGTGCCGACGTGGTGGTCACCGGCCGGGTCACCGACGCGTCGCTGGTGGTCGGCCCGGCCGTCGCCCGGTACGGGTGGGGCCGCGACGACCTCGACGAGCTGGCCGGGGCCACCGTCGCGGGGCACCTCGTCGAGTGCGGCGCACAGGTCACCGGCGGCAACTTCAGCTTCTTCACCGAACTGCCCGACGGCGGTCACCGGCCCGGGTTCCCGATCGTCGAGGTGCACTCCGACGGCTCGTCGGTGGTCACCAAGCATCCGGGCACCGGTGGCGCGGTCACCGTGGAGACGGTCACCGCCCAACTGCTCTACGAGATCGGCGGGCCGTCCTATCTCGGGCCGGACGTGGTCACCCGACTGGACACCGTGGCGCTGCACCCCGACGGGCCGGACCGGGTCCGGGTCTCCGGCGTACGGGGCACGCCGCCACCGCCAACCCTCAAGGTGGGCGTCAACAACCTCGGCGGCTTCCGCAACTCGATGACGTTCGTCCTCTGCGGTCTGCACATCGAGGCGAAGGCGGCACTGGTCCGGGGGCAGATCGAGGAGGCGGTGGGCGCTGACGGGCTGGAGTTCACGCTGGCCCGCACCGACCACGAGAACGCCGCCGACACCGAGGCGGCCAGCGCCCTGCTGCACGTACACCTGCGTGACGGCGACAAGACGCGGGCCGGTCGGGCGTTCTCGGCCGCCGCGGTGGAGTTGGCCCTGGCCTCGTACCCGGGCTGCACCCTGACCACGGTGCCCGGCGACGCGACACCGTACGGCGTCTTCACCGCCGACGCGGTGCCGCAGGACGCGGTGGCGCAGGTCGCGGTGCTGCCCGGTGGCGAGCGGGTGCCGATCGCCCCGCCGATCCGCACCGCCCCCACAGCGCAGGACGAGCCCGCCTCGGGTGGCGAGGTGGCGGTCGACGGCCCGACCCGGCGCGGGGCGCTCGGCGAGGTGGTCGGCGCGCGCTCCGGGGACAAGGGCGGGGATGCCAACCTCGGTGTCTGGGCGCGTTCCGACGCCGGGTACGCCTGGCTGCGGGCCTGGCTGACAGTCGACCGGCTGGCCGAACTACTGCCGGAGACCGCGCCGCTGACCGTGCGGCGCTACGAGTTGTCGAACCTGCGCGCTGTCAACTTCGTGATCGAGGGCCTGCTCGGCGCGGGGGTGGCCGCGTCCACCCGGTTCGACCCACAGGCCAAGGCGCTCGGCGAACTGCTGCGCGCCCGGATCGTCGACCTTCCGGCCGACCTGTCGACGGAGGCGCCGTGAGCATCGTGGACACCCCGGAGCGCCGGCAACTGCGCGAACTGACCCGGGCGTTCGTGACCCGGGAGGTGTTGCCGCACCTGGACGACTGGGAGCGGGCCGGCGAGGTGCCCCGGGCGTTGCACGCGACCGCCGCGAAGCTCGGCCTGCTCGGCATCGGCTTCCCGGAGTCGGTCGGTGGCAGCGGCGGTGACCTCCTCGACTCGATCATCGTGACCGAGGAGCTGATCCGCTCCGGCGGCTCGTCCGGGCTGGTGGCGGCCCTGTTCACGCACGGGATCGCGTTGCCGCACATGGTCGCGACGGCCGGTGCCCGCACCGGCGGCTCGCTGGGCGGTCGGCTCGGCGGCACCGCGTCCCCAGCCGACGACAGCCTGATCGAGCGGTACGTCCGGCCCACCCTGTCCGGCACGATGATCGGGGCGCTGGCCATCACCGAGCCGGACGGCGGTTCGGACGTGGCGGGCATCCGCACCACCGCCCGCCGCGACGGCGACCACTACGTGGTGAACGGGTCGAAGACGTACATCACCAGCGGCCACCGGGCCGACTTCGTGACCACCGCCGTGTGTACCGACTTCCCCGGCAGCGGTGAACTCACCCTGCTGGTCATCGACAAGGGGTCGCCCGGGTTCACCGTGGGACGCCGGTTGGAGAAGCTGGGCTGGCACTGTTCGGACACCGCCGAGTTGTCCTTCGCTGACGTGCGGGTGCCGGTCGCCAACCGGATCGGCGCGGAGAACACCGGCTTCCTGGCGATCATGCAGCACTTCGCTGCGGAACGGCTGTCGCTGGCGACCCAGGCGTACGCGACCGCGCAGCGCTGCGTCGAGCTGGCGGTGCGTTGGTGCCGGGACCGGGAGACCTTCGGGCGTCCGCTGGCCAGCCGGCAGCTGATCAGGCACCGGTTGGCCGAGATGCACACCCGCACCGAGGCGGCCCGGTCGTACGTGCACGACGTCGCCGCTCGGGTGGCTGCCGGCGAGCCGGTGGTGACCGAGGTGGCGATGGCCAAGAACATGGCGGTGGCCGCCTGCGACCACGTCGTCGACCAGGCGTTGCAGCTGCACGGCGGCTTCGGCTACCTGCGCGACGCCGAGGTGGAGCGGCACTACCGCGACGCGCGGATCCTCGGCATCGGCGGCGGCACCACCGAGATCATGAACGAGATCATCGCGAAGGGCATGGGCTTATGACGATCCTGGACAGCTCGGTTGACCCGTCCGCGCCCTCGTATGTGGCGAACCGGGCGGCGTTGCTGGAGCGGCTGGCCGAGTTGGACGCCGCGCTGGACCAGGCGCGGGCCGGTGGTGGCGAGAAGTACGTGACCCGGCACCACGCCCGCGGCAAGCTGCTCCCCCGGGAGCGGATCGAGCTGCTGGTGGACGCCGACAGTCCTTTCCTGGAGTTGTCGCCGGTCGCCGCGTACGGCTCGGACTTCCCCGTCGGAGCCAGCGTGGTCACCGGTATCGGGGTGGTCGAGGGCGTGGAGTGCCTGATCGTCGCGAACGATCCGACCGTACGCGGCGGCGCTGTCAATCCGTGGTCGCTGGCGAAGACCCGGCGGGCCGGCGAGATCGCGCTTGCCAACCGGCTGCCCATGGTCAACCTGGTCGAGTCGGCCGGGGCGGATCTGCCCACCCAGGCGGAGATCTTCATCCCCGGTGGTCGGGTGTTTCGTGACCTCACCCGGCTCTCGGCGGCGGGCATCCCCACTGTCAGCGTGGTCTTCGGCAACGCGACGGCCGGTGGCGCGTACGTGCCGGGGATGTCCGATCACGTGATCATGATTCGGGACCGGTCCCAGGTCTACCTGGCCGGTCCGCCGCTGGTGAAGATGGCGACCGGCGAGGTCACCGACGACGAGTCGTTGGGTGGAGCGGCGATGCACGCCGGCACGTCCGGGCTCGCCGATCACCTGGCCGCCGACGAGCGGGACGGCATCCGGCTGGCCCGGCAGTGTGTCCGCCGGCTGAACTGGCGTAAGCAGGGCCCGTCGCCGCGTACGGCGGTGCCGCAGCCGCCGAAGTACGACCCGGAGGAGTTGCTCGGCATCACCAGCGCCGACCTGAAGGTGCCGTTCGACCCCCGGGAGGTGCTGGCCCGGATCCTCGACGGCAGCGACTTCGACGAGTTCAAGCCGGCGTACGGGGACGCGCTGGTCACCGGTTGGGGCGAGCTGCACGGGTACCCGGTGGGGGTGCTGGCGAACGCCCGAGGGGTGCTGTTCAGCGCGGAGGCGCAGAAGGCGGCCCAGTTCATCCAGCTCGCGAACGCCTCGGACACCCCGTTGATCTTCTTGCAGAACACCACCGGCTACATGGTCGGCACCGAGTACGAGCAGCGCGGCATCATCAAGCACGGCGCCCTGATGATCAACGCGGTGTCGAACTCGACGGTGCCGCACCTGACGGTGAACCTGGGTGCCTCGTACGGGGCGGGCAACTACGGCATGTGCGGCCGGGCGTACGAGCCGAGGTTCCTGTTCACCTGGCCGAACGCGAAGTCGGCGGTGATGGGCCCGGCGCAGCTCGCGGGGGTGCTGTCCATCGTGGCCCGGCAGGCGGCTGCCGCCCGGGGGCGCGACTACGACGAGGAGTCCGACGCGGCGATGCGGATGATGGTCGAGCAGCAGATCGAGTCGCAGTCCGGGGCACTCTTCCTCTCCGGCCGGCTCTACGACGACGGGGTGATCGATCCTCGGGACACCCGGACCGTCCTCGGGCTCTGCCTCTCGGCGATCCACAACGGACCCGTCAAGGGTGCCGACGGCTACGGCATCTTCCGGATGTGAGGGGTCAATCGATGATCGAACGCTTGCTCGTGGCCAACCGGGGCGAGATCGCCCGTCGGATCTTCGCCACCTGCCGTGCGATGGGCGTGCAGACCGTCGCCGTGCACTCGGACGCGGACGCCGACGCGCCGTTCGTCGCCGAAGCCGACCAGGCGGTCCGGCTGCCCGGGAACACGCCGGCCGAGACGTACCTGCGGGTGGATCTGATCCTGGACGCGGCCCGGCGCACCGGCGCGGACGCCGTCCATCCCGGTTACGGGTTTCTCGCCGAGAACGCCGAGTTCGCGGCGGCGGTGACCGACGCCGGCCTGACCTGGGTCGGGCCGCCGGCCAAGGTGATCGCCGCGATGGGCGACAAGCTGGCGGCGAAGGCGCTGCTCGCCGAGGCGGGCGTGCCGATGCTGCCCAGTTGGACCGACCCGGACGAGATCACGGACTTCCCGGTGCTGGTGAAGGCGTCGGCCGGCGGTGGCGGCCGGGGGATGCGGATCGTCCGGACCGCCGACGAGCTGGCCGAGGCGGTCGCCTCCGCGCGCCGCGAGGCGGCTGCCGCGTTCGGCGACGGCACTGTCTTCATCGAGCGGTACGTCGAGCGCGGCCGGCACGTCGAGGTGCAGATCTTCGGCGACACCCACGGTCGGGTGGTGGCGCTCGGCGACCGGGAATGCTCGATCCAGCGGCGGCACCAGAAGATCGTCGAGGAGGCACCGGCGGTCGTACCGGAGCGGGTGCGGACGGCGTTGCACGAGGCGGCGGTGGCGGCCGGGCGGGCGGTGGACTACCTGGGCGCGGGCACTGTGGAGTTCCTGCTCGCCCCGGGTGGCGAGTTCTTCTTCCTGGAGATGAACACCCGGCTCCAGGTGGAGCACCCGGTCACCGAGCTGTGCACCGGCCTGGACCTGGTGGGGTTGCAACTGCTCGTCGCCGAGGGTGAGCCGCTGCCGGCGGACCTTCCGGGGAGCACCGGGCACGCGATCGAGGTGCGCCTCTGCGCCGAGGACGCGGCGGCGGGGTGGCGGCCGGACACCGGGACGCTGCACCGGTTCAGCGTCGGCGCGGTGGTGACCGAGTTCGGTGGGCTGGCCGGGCCGGGGCTGCGGCTCGACTCGGGTGTGGTGGCCGGCTCGGTGGTCGGGGTGCACTACGACTCGATGCTCGCGAAGCTGATCGCCTGGGGTCGTACCCGGGCGGAGGCGACCCGGCTGCTGGCCGGCGCGCTGGCCCGGGCCGAGCTGCACGGGGTGACCACGAACCGGGACCTGCTGGTCCGGGTGCTGCGCAGCCCCGCGTTCGCCGCCGTGGAGATCGACACGGGTTTCCTGGACCGGCACCCTGAGGTCTTCGACCCGCTGCTCCCCACTGACCAGGTGCCGCTCACCGCCCTCGCCGCCGCGCTGGCGGGCGCGGCGCACCGTCGGGCGACCGCGCCGGTGCTGTCCGGGCTCCCCTCCGGGTGGCGCAACGTGCCCGCCGTCCCGCAGGTCACCCGCCTCGTCCAGTCGGACGGCCACGAGATCGAGGTCCGCTACCGCCTGGACCGGACCGGCCGGCTCACGGACTGGGGCAGCACAGCCCCGGGCTCCGACGCCGCTGGGTCGGCGGACCCGCCGGCGGTGGCGCTGGTTCAGGCCGCAGCGGACCGGGTGGTGCTCGACGTCGACGGGGTTCGGCGCGGGTACCGCGTACACCGGGTGGGGTCGGCTGTCTTCGTGGACGGCCCGGACGGGGCGGCGAGCCTGACCGAGCTGCCGCGCCTTCCCCTGCCCACGACGGAAGTGGGTGCGGGGTCGCTGCTCGCGCCGCTGCCCGGCGCCGTGACCCGGGTGCACGTCCAGGTCGGCCAGCGGGTCACGGCCGGCGATCCGCTGCTCACGTTGGAAGCGATGAAGCTGGAACATCCCGTGCTCGCCCCGATCGACGGTGTGGTCGCCGAGTTGCCGGTGCCGACCGGTGGTCAGGTGCAGGCGGGCGCAGTGCTGGCCGTCATCGACAGCTCCCCCGCATCCGCCGATCTGGAGCCGTCGAATCCCGAGGAGGACCCCCGATGACCTTCGACCTCACCCCCGAGCAGGACCAGTTGCGCGACGCCGTGCGGGCCCTGGGCCGCCGCTACGGCCACGGCTACTTCGTCGAGAAGGCGAAGGCCGGTGAGCACACCACCGAGTTGTGGGCCGAGGCGGGACGGCTCGGCTACCTGGGGGTCAACATCCCCACCGAGTACGGTGGCGGGGGCGGCGGCATCACCGAACTGGCCATCGTCTGCGAGGAGTTGGCGGCGGCCGGTTGCCCGTTGCTGCTGCTGGTGGTCTCCCCAGCCATCGCGGCGACCGTGATCAACCGACACGGCACCGAGGAGCAGCGCAAACGGCACCTGCCGGGCCTGGCCGACGGCTCCCAGAAGATCGTCTTCGCGATCACCGAGCCGGAGGCCGGTTCCAACTTCCACCGGCTCGGCACGGTGGCCCGGCGCGACGGTGACGACTGGGTGCTCAACGGTCGCAAGTGCTACATCTCCGGAGTCGACGAGGCCGGACACGTGCTGGTGGTGGCGCGTACCGAGGATTCCTCGACCGGCAAGCTCAAGCCGGCGTTGTTCCTGGTGCCGACCGACGCGGCCGGGCTGACCCGGTCCAAGCTGGACATGGAGATCGTGTCTCCGGAGAACCAGTTCCTGCTCTACCTGGACGACGTGCGGGTGCCCGCCGACGCGCTGCTCGGTGAGTCGCTGGACGCGGGACTGCCGGCACTCTTCGCCGGGCTCAACCCGGAGCGGATCACGGTGGCCGCGATGGGCGCCGGCACCGGCCGGTACGCCATCGAGCGGGCCAGCGAGTACACCGCCACCCGCAAGGTCTGGGGTGGTCGGACCATCGGCACCCACCAGGGCGTGTCGCACCCGCTGGCCCACGCGGCGGTGCAGGTGGAGCTGGCCCGGCTCATGATCCAGAAGGCGGCCACGCTGTACGACGCCGGCCGCGACCTGGAGGCCGGGGTGTCCGGCAACATGGCCAAGTACGCGGCCGGTGAGGCCGCCGCGCTCGCCGTGGACACCGCCGTCCAGGTGCTCGGCGGGGCCGGCATGACCACCGAGTACGGGGTGGCGACCCTGCTCGGCGCGGTCCGGGCCGGCCGGATCGCCCCGGTCAGCCGCGAGATGATCCTCAACTTCGTGGCCCAACACGTCCTCGGCCAGGACAAGTCGTACTGACCCGGCCTGCACGGCCACGCCGATCTTGCAGTTTCGGTCGTCGATATGCGTGAGATGCCCTTTACGTCGGGACAGTAAGTGCAAGATCGCGGCATAAGGGGCGGGACGGGGTCAGGCCGGCGTACGGCAGGCGGCGTCGATGCGGTGGACCGGGCGGACCCGACGGCCCATGCCCTCCAACAGTGAATCCTCGACGTGGAAGTCGTGAATGCGCAGTTGGTAGCGGGGCAACTCCTCCTCGCTCGGGCACAGCACCTGGGCGCGGACCTGATCGACAGGGACGTACCGGACCCCACCCCGTTCCTGGAGAATCACCATGTTGACGTCGTCGGTGGTGACCACGTGCCCGCGGACGTCCTCGGTGGGCCCACTCTCCGGGCCCACGGTGGTGACGGTCAGCGGCAGCACCGGTGTGCTGATCACCGGCACCGCTGCCCAGACCAGGGTGGCGAGCACCGCCACCTCGGTCACCGACGCCAGCGGCCGGATCACCATGCCCGGCAGCGGCCCCGCGATGAACAGGGCCAGCAGCGGAGGCACCACGATGAGCGCCAGCACCAGCCACTCGCCACCCTGCTGCACCGCCGCACGCAGAGTCGGCAGCATCAGCCAGCCGTACCCGGCAAGCAGCGCGCCGATCAGCAGCAGCCGAGGCACCACCCGTTCGTGCAGCCGCCCGGGGCGCAGCTGGAACGCGGCCACGAACGCCGGCAACAGCAGCGGAAGGTAGAGCAACGGCCAGGTGATCAGGGCGAGCAGGAAGCTGGCCAGCACCACCCAGGCCGGCGTGATGTCGGCCCAACGGGCGAAGAGCGGGCGACGCCGGGCGCCCGGCGGGAGTCGGTCCGCGCTGACGGCCAGCACCGCGCCGAGCGCGAACACCGCGACCAGGCCGGTGGAGAGCAGCCGGGCCGCCGTGGTCAGGAAGCCGGCGAGCAGGTTGACCGGCCCGACGTTGGCCACCAGCAGCAGCGTGGTCTGAAGCTCGCCGCCGGCCTCCACGCCGAGGCGGAGCACCGAGAAGATCGCGGGTACGCCCACCACGGCGGTCCAGAACGACTGGCTGGCCCGGGCCCGCCGCTCCGCCGGATCCCAGCGGACCCGCCCGGGCTGCACCTCGGCGACGACCGGTTCGGCCGGTTCGGCGACCGGCACGGCGGCCGGCCAGGCGACCTCACCGTCCGGTCCGGCCGGTGGAGGGTCGACGACCGGTGCTGCGGTGACCGTACCGTCGACTCTCGGCGCCTCGGCAGCGCCGCCGGGCACGGAGCTGCGGGGCGGCGGCACCGGCCCGTCGCCGCCGGTGGCGGTCGGTGCCGCGCTCACTTCGCGGGCGCCTTGTCGTCGAAGTCGACGAGCTTCGGCACCTCCAGCGGCTGCGGCTGGCGCTTCTCGGCCTTCAGCCACGGGCCGAGGGTTCGGTTGTACGCGGTCTGCCAGGGGCTGGCATCCCCGTCGCGACCCTGCTCGTAGCTCTTCTGCAGGAAGTACGCGACCAGGTCGCGCAGCGCGGGATCACCGATAGGCACGCCGATGCCCAGCAACTCGCTGGTGCCGAACGGCATGTCGACGATCTCGAACTCCTTGGGGAAGCTGGCCAGGAAGCCGGCGAGGATCGACTCGTCGGAGCTGACCGCGTCGTAGCGGCCCTTCCGGATGCCGTCGACGCAGTCGCCGACGTTCTTGACCACGAACGTCTTGACCTGGTGCTTCTCCAACTCGGCCTCGGTGGTGGAGCCGCCGCTGGTGCAGACCTTGTAGGCCGGGTCGCGCAGGTCCTCAATGGTGCGGATCTTGTCCTTGAGTCGGACCGGCACCATCACCTCCTGCGTGGTGACGAAGTACGGCCCGGCGAAGCTGACCAGCTTCTTACGGTCCTCGGTCATGGAGAAGCTGGACACCACCAGGTCGACGGTGCCGCCCTGGAGTGACGGGATGCGGTCCTCGGTGGCGACCGACACGAACTCCAGCCGCTGCTCACCCTCGTAGCCGAGGGAGGCCGCGATGTACCGGGCGATCTCGACGTCGAACCCGACGTGCTGGCCGTTTCGCAACTCACCCATGAGCGGCTCGTTCGTGGCGACACCGATGCGCAGCTTCGACTGGCCGTAGATGTGGGTCTCGCGCATCTTCTCCTGCACCGACAACAACTCCGGTTCCTTGCGGCTGTCGCAACCGGCGGCAGCGGCCAGGGTGAGAGTCAGGGCGACCGCCAGCGTCGACGCGATCGAGCGGAGCCGGGATTGCGAACTGCCTGAGCTCATGGGCGACCTCGCTGCCGGAAGAGCCTGCGGGACACTGAGAGTAGCGGTTCTTGTCCAGTCCGTGTGGGTGCCGTGGGCCATGTCGGCCGGGTCGGCCGGGATCGACGCCGATCGGCACGACAGTCGGCTCTGCGGTTGACAGCCGGCCTCGTCACGACATGCTGGACGGGTGAGCCGATTGCCCAGACCCGATGCGCGCACAGTGGCGGTGCTCGCGGCGCTCGGAGCCCTTGCGCCGCTGGTCATGCTGGTCGTGTGGCGCCGGCAGGATCTGCTCGGCGTGGTTCTCGCGCTGCTCTGCGTGCTGATGACCATGGTCGCCGGGGTGGCCGTCTCCGCCGCTCGTCAGGTCGACGGTCCGGAGCCGGTGGACCGGTCGGCAGCCGTCGGGCCGCCCGAGCTGATGCCGTACGGCATCGACGCGGACACCCTCGACGCGTTGGACAGTCGGGACGCGTTGCGTGCGGTGCGTGACCGCCGACGCGGGTCGAACGGCCTCAGCGGCCGGTGAGCGTGGGCGCGGTGAGGGCGTCCACGCCGCGCCCCGCCAGACACCGGTAGGTCCGGTCGATGCTGCCGTCGACCGGCGGTAGCACCTCCAGGTGCCAGCCGGTCACCTCGGCGATCCCGGTGGTCAGCCGGAACGTGGTGACGCTGCACACCTGCCGCACCGGTTCAGCGGCGGCCACCTCGTCGTAGGTGGCGCCGACCAGCGACACCGGCAGGATGCCCTCGGCGTACGTCTCCCAGGTGTGTCGGCCGGCGCAGGACAGCCGGGCCGCCTCGGCGCGGCTGCCGCGGATCCGCATCGGGCCGAAGCACTCCAGCTCGGGCAGGCACCGGGCGCCCTCGGGCAGGGCGGTGGGCCCACCGGTGCCGGTCGCGCAGCCGGGCAACGGCCCGGTCGCCGGCGCGGCGATCTGGGTGGCGGACGGGTACGGGGTGGGTGGTGGCGCCCGGTCCGCGACCCAGGCCCCGGCGGTCGCGGAGGCGGCCAGGGCGAGCACCCCGATGCCGCCGAAGAGCCACCGCCGCCAACGCCGGCCGGTGGAGAGGGTCGGCTGGGTGTCCTCAACGGGTGGGCGGGGCACCGGCTGGCTGGCCGCGTACGGGCCGGACAGCGTCGCGCCCCCGCTGATCGGAGCGCCGCTGACCGGTGCCGACGGCGAGCCGAGCGGCAGGTTGCTGAGCAGGTCGTGCAACTCCAGGGCGGAGGGGCGCTCGCCCGGGTCGTTGGCCATGCCCGCGCGCAGCACGTCGATCAGCTCGTCCGGCACGCCCGGCAGGGCGGGGAGCGGCTGGTTGAACATCTCCAGCACGGTGACCAGGCTCGGGTTGCGCTCGGACTGCCAGCGCGGCGGTCGGCCGTGCATCACCGCGTAGAGGGTGGCGCAGAGCGCGTACACGTCGACGGCCGGCGATGGCGGGCTGTGGCTGAACATCTCCGGCGGCGCGTACGCCGGGGTGAGCACCTCGAGGGTGACCGAGGCGTCCCGGTGCTCGGCGAGGACGGCGAGCCCGAAGTCGGCGAGCACCGCCGAGTTGAAGCCCGAGTAGAGGATGTTGGCCGGTTTCACGTCCCGGTGCAGCACCCCGGCGGCGTGCGAGTGGGCCAGGGCGTCCGCGATCTTGATGCCCAGGTCGCGGGCCTCCACCGGGCCCAGCGGCGAGGTGCGCATCCGTTCGGCGTACGAGCCGTCGCAGAGTTCCATGATCAGGTAGGGGTGCTGATCGATGGTGACCCCCACGTCGAAGAGGTCCACCACGTGCGGGTGTGACGACATCCGCCCGGCGGCCCGCGCCTCGCGCAGGAAGCGGGCCTGGTCGCGCTCGCTGTCCAGCGTCCGGTTCTCGACCTTGACGGCGACCTCGCGGTCCACGGAGATCTGGGTGGCTTGGTAGACGGTCGCGTACCCGCCCCGGGCAAAGACCCGCAAATCAGTCAGGCCGGGCACGATCGGCACGCGCACGCCGCCGGTCGGGGAGTCGGTCACCGCTCGAAAATACCCAACCCGACCGATGGCTCAGCGCGCCGCGTCCGCCGGAGCCGCACCGGTGGGACCGGTACCCTCCTCGGCGACCGCGGTCGTCCCGGCACCCTCGGACGTTCCGGACCCGCCGGCCGGGATGCCCCGTCGGGCATCCAGACGCAGACCGATGGCGGTGGCGACCGCGCCCAGCCCCTCCCACGCCGCCACCCCGAAGAACCGGTCGGGAGCGATGTCGGCCAGCACCGCGATGGTGAACACGGTGAACGTGACCAGCCGGAAGACCACTGTGAAGCGGAAGAACACCCGCCACTCGGTCACCGTGGCGAGCAGGTAGTAGACGCCCATGTTGAACGCCGCCATCGACGACGCCAGCAGGAACGTCCCGGTGTGGTCACCGACGGCCCGCGTCGCCGGCACCTCGAACCCGAGCATGCGCAGCTGTGCCTCCGGCCAGAGCAGCCCGACCGCGCCCATCACCAGCGCCAGCACGCCGAAGACCGCGATGGTCCAGCCCGCGATGGATCGCGGCAGCTTCATGAAGGGCCTCCCCAGGCACGGCGACGGTCACCACTGTGGACCCGTACGCGGTGGTGACACGCTAGCCCCTCACCCCGGGCACCACATCCCCAGAACCGGCAGAACCTGCACCCTCCCCGGGACGGGTTCAGACCACTGCGGCCAGGCGGGCGTGGAGGGCGTCCGCCGCGGCCCGCTCGCTGCGCTGCTCGGTCGCGTACGCCAGGCGGACCGCCTCATGCGCACAGGACAGCGCCTCCGCCGGACGCCCGCAGGCGGCCAACGCCTCGGCCAGCACACTCGCCGCGATCACCTGGCTGCGCACGTCCTCGGCGGGTGCGCCGACCGCTCGGCGGGCCCAGTCCAACGCCTGCTCCCGCTGACCGTGCGCGAGCAGCGCCGCAGCGTACTGGGCCATCGTCTGGCGGCGGGAGAAGAGCAGCGAGGGTGCGTTGGCGGCGGCAGTGGCCACCGGAGCGAGCAGTCCCACAGCGGTCGCGGAGTCGCCGGCGGCGAGCCGGGCCGTCGCCAGCAGCACCCGGGGCGCCACCTGCGCCGGGGCCTGCGGGTTGTGCGGCTCCACGGCGGTCAGCACCGCCCGGGCCACCTGCTCGGCCGTCTCGCAGTCGCCCATGTCCAACGCGACGAACCCACGCAGCGTCCCGGCCATCCCGGTGAGCAGGGGGTGCGAGGTGCGCTCCGCGTACGCCAGGGCGTCGGTGAGCAGGTCGGCCGCGTGCTCCGGCTCGCCCAGCCCGCGTGCCACCACCGCCCGCACCACCAGGGCGAAACCCCGGCCCCAGTCGTCGGAGGCGGCAGCGAACTCCCGGTACGCCCGCCGGGCCTCCCGGTCCGCCTCGGCCAGATCGCCCAGCTCGGCGGTGGCGAACGCCGCCACCGCGCGCAACGTCCCCACCGCCCACGCCTCGCCGACCCGCTCACCGAACGGCAGGAACACCTGCGCCATCCGACACGCCTCGCGCAGTCGACCGGCGAGCAGCCGGGCGAACGCCGTGGTGCCGCGCAACCAGGCCCGCCCGTACGGATCCTTCAGCTCGGCGAAGAGCCGGGCCGCCCGGCCGAGCACCGCGTCGGTGCCGGCGAAGTCACCCCGGGTGGTGGTCACCCAGGCCAGGTTCTGCAGGGACCACGCCTGCCCGCGCCGGTCCTGGACGCCCAGGCTCACCTGGTACGCGGCCGCCAAGCGACTGCTCGCCTGACTCAGCCGCCCGGCCACGAAGTCGGCCATGCCGAGCCGGCGCATGGCCGTGGCGCGCTGGGTGGGCAGCTGACCCTCCGTGGCCACCTGCAACGCCTCCTGCCAGGCGGTCACCGCCCGGTCCTGGTCCCCGAGGGTCTCCTGGGCCTGCCCCGCCAGCAGCAGGGCGCTGACCCGGGTGGCCTCGTCCCGCGCGTTCGCGGCGATCTTCTCGGCGTACGCCAACGCGTCGGAGACCCGGCCGACCTGGAGCAACGCCCGGGCGTGCACCACCTGGTCGGCGGCCGGCACCCCGTCGCGGGCCAGTTCGGTGGCGCGCTCGGCGTACTCGACTGCCATTGCCGGCTCACCGGCGGACAGCGACCGGCGCGCGGCCCGGCCGAGCGCGGCGACGCCGAGCGGAACCACCGCCCGGGCCGGCGCGTCCGGACGCAGCTTCACCGCGTCGGCGAGCGTGGCGGCCCGCTCGACGTGCATCGCCACGAAGTCGTCCCGGGCCTCGTCGGTGAACCCGCCCACCGTGCTCGGGGTGGCATCGTCCACCGGTGCCGCCCAGCGGGCCAGCGCGGCGTGCCGCTCAGCCAACTCGGCCTTGCTCACCCCGGCGTACGCGGCCTCCCGCATGAGCGGCGTCGCGAACGAGTAGCCGGCACGCGAGCGGTGCAGCATCCGGCGTTGCAGCAACTCCTCGACCGCCCGGTCGAGTTCGACGGCGACCACCGCCGACGGCCGGCCGTCGCGACCGGCCCGCTGCTCGCGCATCGCCTCCAGCGCGCCGGTCGGCACCGTGTCACCGGTGACCGCCGCGTCGCGCAGCACCGACCGGGCGTCCGGCGGCAGCGCGTCGATCCGGGCCGCCAGCACGGCGGCGAGGTCGCGGGAGAGCAGCCGGCTGCCCAGCGAACCCGGCACCAACCGCCAACTGGCCGTCCCGCTCTGCTCCCGATCACCGGAACCGGACCGCTCCACGGCGACGCCGCGGACGGACGCGGCACCGGCACCGCGCACCGACTCGGTGGTGAGCGCACCCCGCTCGATCAGCAGGGTGACCAGTTCGGCCAGGTAGAACGGGTTGCCCTGGGCGGTGGCGAGCAACCGGTCGGCGTCGGCCTGGGGCAGCTTGCCGCCGCCGAGGTAACTCGTCAGCAGCCGGGCCGCGTCGGCGCCGCGCAGCGGCGGCAACGAGTGCACCTCGGCGTCCGCGACCCGGGTCAGCGCTCCGGCGGTACGCACCAGTTCGGGGCGGCCGAGCAGCAGCACCAGCACCGGGCCGGTGAGCCTGGACAGCGTCAACCCGAGGGCCCTGATCGTCTCTGCGGTGGCATCGTGCAGGTCGTCCACCACGATCACCAGCGGGGCCTCCGAGGCGAGCCCGCTGAGCAGGTCGGCGACCGCGTTCGGCACCACTTCGGCATCCGCGGCCGGGGTACCCGACCCGCCCCACTCGCCGCTGTCGGTGCCGCCGTGCGCCGGGAGTTCGGCATAGCCGAGCAGGGCGAGCAGCTGCTCGGTGGCGATCGGCGCGGTCTCCGCACCGGATCGGGCGAGCCGCTGCCCGAGCCGACGCAGCCGCTCCTCCACCGCCGGGCGGGTCAGTGCGGTGGACGCGTCGCTGGGCAGGCCGACAGCGGCCCGCACCAGGTCGGCGAGGGGCGCGAGCCGTCGCCGCTCGCCGAACGCGGCACAGCGCACCGAGAGCACCCGGGCCCCGGTGTGCGCCGCGTACCGGCCGGCACCGACGTCGTACCCGGCGGCGAGGCGCTCCACCTCGGCGGCGAACCGGGACTTGCCGATACCCGCCTCGGCGGTCATCAGCAGCACCCGTGGGTCGCCCTGGTCGATCACCTCGGCGAGCCGGCCGGCGACCCGACCGATCTCCGTCTCCCGGCCGACGTACGGCGCCTCGTCGCCGAGCCCCGAGCGGGTGCCCGGCGCGTCCAGCAGACCCAACAGCTCGTACGCCTCGACCGGTTCACGCTTGCCCTTGAGGCGCAGCGGGCGCAACGCCCGCCAGGAGGAGACGTGCCTGGTCGCCGCGGCGGTCCGCCCGCCGGCGTAGACGGCTCCGACCGCGGCGGCGTCGGCGAGCCGGGCCGCGGTGTTCACCGTGTCGCCGATGACCGTGTACTCGATGGCGGCCTGGATGCCCGCGATGACGTCGCCGGTGTTCAACCCGACCCGCAGCCCGAGCGGCGCGCCGCCGCCCCGCTCGTCGTCGAGCACCCGGCGGACGGCCCGCTGCATGGACAGGGCGGCCCGCACGGCGCGTTCGGCGTCGTCCTCGTGCGCCACCGGGGCGCCGAAGACCGCCATGATGCCGTCACCGGTCAGCTTGTCGACGTGCCCGCCGAAGGTCTTCACCGCACCGGCGAGGGCGGCGAGCACCCGGTCGGTGACCGCGCCGACGCGTTCCGGGTCGAGGTCCTCCGACCAGGAGGTGAACTCGGAGAGGTCGCCGAAGAGCACGGTGACCACCCGACGCTCGGCAGCCGGCAACGTGGCGGCGGCCGGCAGCGCGGCACCACAGTTGTGGCAGAACCGCGCACCGGGAACGGCAACGGTTCCACACACGGGGCAGGTCACATGTGCTCCAACCCACTGACCCCGGGCGGGGATTCCCCGGTGTCGACGCCCAGATACTCCAGCTGGGCACGGACCGACCATTCGGCCGCCCACCAGAGCGAGCGGTCCACGTCCGCGTAGACCGCTGCCACCACGTCGGCGGGAGTGTGGGCACCGGCGGCGACCGCCGCCCGGACCTGGTCGAGCCGGGCCCGACGGTGGGCGAGGTAGAAATCGGCGGCGGCGGCGCAGTCGGCCAGCGCCGGGCCGTGTCCGGGCAACGCCGGAATCCCCCGGTACGCGGACAGCAGCTCCAGGCTGGTCAGGTAGTCACCGAGGTGCCCATCCGGGTGGGCGACCACGGTGGTGCCCCGGCCGAGGATGGTGTCGCCGGTGAGCACCACCCGCTCGTCGTCGTGCTCGACCAGGAAGCAGACCGAGTCGGCGGTGTGCCCCGGCGTCGGCAGCGGACGGATGCGCAGACCGAAGTCACCGAAGCTCTCGCCCGGCCCGGTCAGCGGCTCCACGCCGATGGTGTGCGCCGGGTCGACGGCGAGGACGGGCACCGCGCCGAGCAGCTCGCTCAGCCGGGCGGCGCCCTCGGTGTGGTCGGGATGGCCGTGGGTGATCAGGATCAGCCCGACCGGACCGTGCTCGACGATCCGGGTCAGGTGCCCCTCGTCGGCCGGCCCCGGGTCGACCACGGTGGCGTACTCGGCGGCCGGGGCGCGCAGCACCCAGGTGTTGGTGCCGTCGAGGGTCATCGGCCCCGGGTTGGGGGCACGCAGCAGCGAAACCCAGCGGGGCAACTCGTCGGCAAGCGCCGCCACCGCCCCCGTCACGTGCCCGCTCATGGCTGCGATCGTACGACCCCGCCCGCCACACCCCACGATCTTGCACTGGCGGCCCCTGATTCATCCCCGTTCAGGGCTTTCGTCCGAGCAGAAAGTGCAAGATCGCGGGGCGATGGGGACGCGTCAGGCGACCTCGACGATCAGTTCGATCTCCACCGGGGCGTCGAGGGGCAGCTCGGCCACACCTACCGCACTACGCGCGTGGCGGCCGGCCTCCCCGAAGACGGTGCCGAGGAGGTCGGAGGCACCGTTGACCACGGCGGGCTGACCGGTGAAGCCGGGCGCGGAGGCCACGAACCCGGTCACCTTCACCACCTTGACCACGTTCTCCAGGCCGACCAGCGAGTCGACAGCGGCCAGCGCGTTGAGCGCACACCGCTGGGCCAGATCCTTCGCCTGCTCGGCGGAGATCCCGGCGCCGACCTTGCCGGTCCCGAGCAGCTTGCCCTCGGCCATCGGCAACTGGCCGGAAACGTACACGTGCTGCCCGGACTGCACGGCCGGGACGTAGCTGGCCACCGGCGGCACGACCTCGGGCAGTTCGAGGCCGAGCTCGGCGAGCTTCGCGTGCGGACCGTTGCTCACGCCTTCGGCCGCTTCAGGTAGGCGACCAGCTGGTCCGGGTTCGGGCCGGGGACCACGGCGACGAGCTCCCACCCGTCCTCGCCCCAGTTGTCGAGGATCTGCTTGGTCGCGTGGACCAGCAGCGGGACCGTGGAGTATTCCCACTTCTGCATCGCTGAAGGGCTCCCTCTCGGTGCGGAATTGTTCGAGGGACAGCCTACGGTCCGCTGGCGGGACGGGGTACGGGACGCTGCTCCGACGTGGCCGGCAGTTCCCCGCAGCGCCCTTCGTGCTCGTACCCCTGGGGGCAGCGGGACCGGTCCGGCAGCAGCAGGTCGCAGAAGACCCGGTGCCGGTTGTTCTGATCGTCGGCATTGGACACGGTGGTCTCGCCGGCGTCCAGCTCGGGCAGGAACCCCAGGGACACCGCGACCCGTCCGGCCAGCACCGTCGCCGCCGCCAGGTTCGGCACCCGGATCGGCAGATGGATGACGAAGCCCGGCTCGTCGTCGTCGCGGATCCGCTCGACGGGCTGGCTCGGCACCCGGGCCGCCTCCGCCTGCTCCGGCGTCCGGCGGTACGACCGTTCGTTGATCGGCTGGTTGGTGACCTGCCCGCCGGCCTCGGCCACGGTCCCCGGCCGGCGGGGCCGGTCGTTCGTCGGGAAGTGGGTACGAGGAACGTTGTCCGCGTCGCGCATGCACTGCCTCCGGTCGTACCTCTCGGACCATGCTTCCGGCCCGGCCCCATTCGTCCGTTCCGGCCCCCGCACCGGGGACGAAGGTAGGTCTGTGGCCCCAGTCCCGCCAACAGGACGCGCACAAGAGGTCACCAACAGTCACATATGCGACACACCGCAGGTCGGGGGCCCGACACCGGAACCGACCCGGGTACCGCTCACCGGATCGCTGGACCTCCCGGGCAGGCAGGGGCGACACCGAGGGGGTCATCGACCGCTACCCTTCCGGTCGGACGGTCGCGCAGCGCCCGGACGCCCGCTCGATCACGCTCGGCGCCAGGGGTGGCGGCGGGCGCCGCACCCCTGGGGGAAAGACATGACCCACCCGCCCAGCGGCGACCAGGCCGGCCCACCCGTCCACCCGCCGGCGCACCCGGATCAGCCCGGCGCGCCGGGTGTCCCCAGCCAGTCCACCCCCACCCCGCCGCCGGGGCAGCCCAGTCTCCCCGCGCCCCCCGCCCGGGCGGCGCTGCCCGCCGCCCCGGCCTCGGCCGCCGCGCCGACGTCGGGCACCCCGAACCCCTCGCCGATCCCCCCGGCCCCGCCGGCCTACCCGCCCTACCCGGGCACGGCCGAGCCGAAGAAGAAGCGCGGCCTGCTGATCGCGGCCATCGCACTCGTTGTGATCATGGTGCTGTGCGTGGGCGGCGGCGTGGTGGCCTTCCTGACCCTGCGCAATGCCGAGACCGGCGAGGGCGCCAAGGAGCCGGCGGTCGCCGTCGACGAGTTCCTCACCGCGATCTACAAGGACCGCGACGCGACAAAGGCCGCCAGTCGCGTCTGCGCCGCGGCCCGCGACGACGACAAGATCGCCGCGAAGGTCGCCGAGGTGGACAAGTACGCCTCCGCGTACCAGAACCCGCGCTTCCGGTGGACCACCCCGAAGGTGGACAACCAGACCGGGGAACGGGCCACCGTCTCCACCCGGCTCACCATGACCACCGCCGACGAGAAGGTGGCCGACCAGGAACTGCGCTTCACTGTGGTGCAGAAGACGGGTTGGTGGGTCTGCGAGGTCGCGTGACCCCGATGCCTGGATAGGCTCGACGGGTGTGTGCAGCTGAGCGCCCGATCGACCCGGCCGGTGCCGGATGGCCTGCCCGTCTCCACGTGGTGACCGGCAAGGGCGGCACCGGTAAGACCAGCGTGGCGGCGGCGCTGGCCCTCGCGCTCGCCGCCGGGGGTCGGCGCACCCTGCTGGTCGAGGTCGAGGGGCGGCAGGGCATCGCGCAGCTGTTCGGCATCGACCCGCTGCCCTACGAGGAGCGGCACCTCGCCGACGCGCCGGACGGCGGTGAGGTGCGGGCGCTCGCGGTGGACGCCGAGGAGGCGCTGCTCGAGTACCTGGACATGTTCTACAAGCTGGGCGCGGCCGGCCGGGCACTGCGCAAGCTCGGTGCCATCGACTTCGCCACCACCATCGCGCCCGGCCTGCGCGACGTCCTGCTCACCGGCAAGGTGAAGGAGGCCACCACCCGCACCAACGGGCAGCGGCGCACGTACGACGCCGTGGTGCTGGACGCCCCGCCGACCGGGCGGATCGGCCGGTTCCTCAACGTGACGGCGGAGACCGCCCGGCTGGCCAAGGTGGGCCCGATCAAGACCCAGAGCGAGGGGGTGGCCGCGTTGCTGCGGTCCCCGATGACCGCTGTGCACGTGGTCACGCTGCTGGAGGAGATGCCGATCCAGGAGACCGTCGACGCGATCGCCGACCTGACCGCGCTCGGCTTCGGCGTCGGGAAGGTGCTCGTCAACGGCGTCCGACCCCCGCTGCCCGCCGGGCAGGCGGTCACCGCTGCGGAGTTGCGGCGCGGACTGGTCGCCGCCGGGCTCCCGGCCGATCGGGACATCGTGGCCGGGCTGCACGACGAGGCACGTGACCAGGTCATCCGGCGCGAACTGGAGGATTCGCTCCGCGCCGACCTGGTGGAGTTGGGGCTGCCGATGATCGAGCTGCCGTTGCTGCCCGACGGGGTGGACCGGGCGGGGCTGGCGACGCTGGCCCAGGCGCTCGTCCGCGCCGAATGACTCACACCTGAGCGCAGCACGGGCGCGCGGGCCCACCGGCCCGATACGCTCGATTGGTGCCTTCCGAAGACGCGGCGCCGCAGCTGGACGTCGACCAGATCCTCGCCGATCCGGGCGTGCGGATCGTCGTGTGCTGCGGTGCCGGCGGAGTGGGAAAGACGACCACGGCCGCGGCGCTGGCGCTGCGGGCCGCCGAGCACCACGGCCGACGCACCGTGGTGCTCACCATCGACCCGGCCCGCCGGCTGGCCCAGTCGCTGGGCCTGACCGAGCTGGACAACACCCCTCGCCAGGTCAAGGGGATCGACGTCGAGGGCAGCGGCGGCGAGTTGCACGCCATGATGCTGGACATGAAGCGCACCTTCGACGACGTGGTGTTGCAGCACACCGACCCGGCGAAGGCCGCGGAGATCTTCGCGAACCCGTTCTACCAGGCGATGAGCTCGACCTTCGCCGGCACTCAGGAATACATGGCGATGGAGAAGCTGGGTCAGCTGCACGCCCGGGGCGAATGGGACCTGATCGTGGTGGACACGCCACCGTCCCGTTCGGCACTTGACTTCCTGGACGCGCCGGCCCGACTCTCCCGTTTCCTCGACGGCCGGATGCTGCGACTGCTGCTGGCCCCGGCGCGAAGCGGCGGCCGGAGCATGTTCAGCCTGGTCACCGCCTCGTTCGGGATGTTCTCGAAGGTGGTGCAGAAGGTGCTCGGCGCGCAGCTGCTCACCGACCTGTCCGGCTTCGTGGCGGCGCTGGATTCGATGTTCGGCGGTTTCCGGCAGCGCGCCGAGCAGACGTACCGCATCCTGCAGGCGCGGGAGACGGCCTTTCTCCTGGTCGCGACGCCGGAGCCGGACGCGGTCCGGGAAGCCGCCTACTTCGCGGGCCGGCTGCGCGAGGAGCAGATGCCACTGGCCGGCCTGGTGCTCAACCGGGTGCACCGCCCGGCGGTCCCGGAGCTGGACGCCGAGCAGAGCCGGGTCGCCGCCGAGCGGCTGACCGAGCTGGGTGGGCACGAGGCCACCGCCGACGTGCTGCGGGCGCACGCGGCGCTGGCGCGCCAGGCGGTACGCGAGCAGCAGGTCGCCGCACGCTTCACCGAGGCGTTCCCGGCCGTGCCGGCGGTTTCGGTTACGGCGCAGCCCGCCGACGTGCACGACGTCGACGGGCTACGGACGATCGGCGCGGCGATCAGCCGGCCGTGACCGGCGTCAGTTGGCCGCGCTGACGAGAATCTTGTCCTTGCCGGCCTTGTCCTTGCTGTTCTTCTTCATCGCGGCCTCGAACATCTTGCGCCAGCTCGTCACCTGCGGGTGACGACGCAGCAGCGCCCGCCGTTCGCGTTCGGTCATGCCGCCCCACACACCGAACTCGATCCGGTTGTCCAGCGCGTCGGCCAGGCACTCGTACCGAACTGGGCAGCTCCGGCAGATCCGCTTCGCCACGTTCTGTTCGGCGCCCTGTACGAACAACGCGTCCGGGTCCCCGTTCTGACATGCCGCCAGTGACGGCCAGTCAGTGATCATGCCCATGTGTACACGTCCCCCCTTGCAGTACCTACCGACCTCGTCGATGCACGTCAGCCGGCAATTCCCCCCGATCGCCCGGCCCGCCTTCCCCAAGGCGGCGCGGACGACATGTGGCGCTGTCGCCGCCCCCATCATGCTCTGTAGTCGACCGATTACGCAACGTTGTCGACGAAATCCATCATTCCGGACACTCCCGGCTTCCCGGGCCTTCGACCGCCGGTTACCCCGCCGAGGTCAGCGATAACGCTGCGCCGCCTCACTGAATCGGAGGAGACTCACGCCAGGTCACACGCAACCAAGCACCGGGGGTCGTGCGTTTAGCACAACGAGGGCAGCGCGCGCAGGAAATGGGGAAAGAACGCCCCAGCGCCCCTCGTTCCCTACTCGCGTACCCTGTCGAGGTGACCTGGATGCGGAAACGTGACCACAATGTGCTGACCAACGCCGCATCGCTACTCGTGTGTGGCCTGCTGGCCGGCGTGGTGGTCGCCGCGGCGGCCTTCCCCGCGGTAGCGATGTCCGGCCTGGCCGCGAAGGCCGGCGCCGAGACATTCGGTGCCCTGCCCACGGAGCTGACGGTGGCCCGCGCGCCACAGATCAGCTACCTGATGGCCTCGGACGGCAAGACCCCGCTCGCGACGATGTACGACGAGAACCGGCGGGACGTGAAGCTCCCAGACATCTCGCCGGCAATGCAGAAGGCCATCATCGCGGCCGAGGACCACGACTTCTACAAGCACAACGGCGTCGACATCAACGGTGTCGCCCGCGCGTTCGTGAACAACCAGAGCGAGGGCGCCGGTCGGCAGGGCGCATCGACGCTGACCATGCAGTACGTCCGGCTGGCCATCGCCTACTCGGCCACCCACCCGGCGGACGTCGTCGCGGCGACCGAGGACACCAGCGCCCGCAAGCTCCGCGAGATGCGGCTGGCTCTCCAGGTCGACAAGGAATTCTCCAAGGACGAGATCCTCACCCGCTACCTCAACCTCGCCTCGTTCGGCAACGGCGCGTACGGCATCTACGCCGCCAGCCAGGTCTACTTCGGCAAGCCGCCGAGCAAGCTGAAGATCGAGGAAGCGGCCCTGCTGGCCGGCATGGTCAAGGCGCCGACGACGAACGACCCGACCACCGAGGCCGGCTACCCGCTCGCACTGGAGCGGCGTAACTACGTCATCCAGAACATGGTCGACATCAAGGCCATCACCCAGCAGGAGGCGGACGCCGCCAAGGCGACCAAGCTGGTCGTGAAGGACAAGCGCACCCCGAACGGCTGCGTCGCCGCCAACGTCAACGAGTGGGGCTTCTTCTGCGACTACTTCTACCGCTGGTGGATGGATCAGGAGACGTTCGGCTCGACCACGTACGACCGGGAGCGTCGGCTCAAGAGCGGCGGCTACACCGTCGTGACCTCGCTCGACGTCCAGGCGCAGCGCGGTGCGGACAAGGCCGTCCGTAAGGCCAAGAGCGTGAACAGCAAGGAAGCGGCAATGGTCGCGGTGGTCGAGCCGGGCAGCGGCCGGGTGCGGGCCCTCGCGGTCAACCGGCAGTTCAAGCTCGACGACCCGAAGAACCCGAAGAACAAGCTCTCCAGCGACCCGGCCAAAAGCAGGAAGGGCATCCGGGGCAACTACCCGGCGACAGTGAACCCGCTGCTCACCGGCGGCAACGGCATCACCGGTTACCAGGCCGGCTCGACCTTCAAGATCTTCAGCATCCTGGCCGCGCTGGAGAAGGGCATTCCGCTCAGCTACACGATCAACGCGCCCCAGCAGTTCAAGTCGGAATACATCATCGACAGCAGCAGCCCGGCCGCCTGCAAGGGCACCCACTTCTACTGCCCGACCAACTCCGGCCTGAAGGCCGGCGGCGTGCAGAACATGTGGAGCGCCTTCAGCGCGTCGATCAACACGTACTTCGTCCCGCTGCAACAGCAGGTCGGCGCGGAGAACGTGGTCGACGCCGCCCGGCGGGCCGGCATCCAGTTCCGGGCGAGCAACGACGCCAAGTTCGCCGCGACCAAGGATGCCGCCCACCAGTGGGGCGCGTTCACCCTCGGTGTCTCCTCCACCACGCCGCTCGACCTGGCCAACGCGTACGCCACCCTCGCGGCGGACGGGAAGTACTGCGAGCCGATCCCGGTGCAGGAAATCCGCGACCCGGAGGGCAACAAGCTGGACATCGCCAACCCTCGCTGCGAGAAGCGGTTCAGCACCGAGGTGGCACGGGCCGCCGTGGACGCCGCCCGCTGCCCGGTCGGTGACAATTCCAGCACCAGCAAGTGCGGTGGCAGCCGTACGGCCCGCGTGGTGAAGGGCATCGTCGACGCGCCGGTGGCCGGCAAGTCCGGCACCACCGACTCGGAGAAGACGGCCGCCCTGGTCGCCATGACCAAGCAGTACTCGGTGGCCGGCATCATGGCCGACCCGGACTGGCCGCAGACGAACGTCAAGATGAAGCACGCCGAGAAGGACGGCATCAACCCACCGGTGTACGAGACCCTGCGCGATGCCATGAAGGGCAAGGACCGGGTCCAGTTCACACCACCCGGCCAGAAGATCTCCGAGGGTGACCAGCGCAGCATCCCCGACGTGAAGTGCGTGTCGGTGGAGCAGGCGAAGTCCCGGCTCAAGGGCGCCGGCTTCGAGCCGGTCGTCTCCAGCGCCAAGGTGCCGTCCTCCTGCAAGGCGGGCGACGCGGCCGGCACCAGCCCGGACGGACGCACGATCAAGGGTGGTGTGGTCACCATCCAGGTCAGCAGCGGCGGCGGCACGCCGGGCAACACCGACGGCACTCCGGGCAACCCGCCCGGCAACCAGCCAGGTAGACCCGGCAACGGCCGCCCCAACGGCTGAGCCGACGGGTAGGACACGACGGGCGGGCACCCTCCTCGGGTGCCCGCCCGTTTCGTCTGCCCGGACCAGCTGGCGGCCACGACCACAGTCGTGCCGCGCCACCGACCCGGTGAGTCAGAGACCGAGCTGTCGGCGTACCTCGGCGGCCACCCGGCCACCCTCGGCCTGGCCCGCCACAGCGGCCTGGGCCGCCTTCATCGCCGGGCCCATCTGGGCCTTGCCGGTGAAGCCGCCCGCGGCGAGCGCCCCCGACACCAGCTCGGTCAACTCGGCGTCCGAGAGCTGCTTGGGCAGGTAGCGGTCCAACACCTCGCCCTCGGCGCTCTCCTTCGCGGCCTGCTCGGCGCGGCCGGCGTCGGCGAAGGCGGTGGCCGCCTCCCGACGCTTCTTGGCTTCCTTGGTCAACACCGCGAGCACCTCGTCATCGGTGAGCTCGCGCTTGGCCTTGCCGGCGACCTCGGCGGTGCCGACGGCGGCCAGGGCCATCCGCAGCGTGGAGGTGGTCAGCTCGTCGCGCGCCTTGAGCGCGGAACGCATGTCGGCGGTGAGGCGGTCCTTCAGCGTGCTCATGGACGGTCAAACTACCCTGAACGCCATGCGAAAGCGCACACTATTCCGGCTCGCCGCCGGAACCGCCACGATCGGCGCGGCCACCCTCGCGTACGCGTCGCTCATCGAGCGCAACATGTTCACACTGCGGCGGTACGACGTGCCGGTGCTCCCGACCGACGCGGAGCCGCTACGTGTGCTGCACCTGTCGGACCTGCACATGATGCCCGACCAGGCGCGCAAGCAGCGCTGGGTGGCGTCGCTGGCCGCCCTCGACCCCGACCTGGTGGTGGTGACCGGCGACAACATGGCGCACCCGGGCGCGGTGCCCGGGGTGCTGCGGGCCCTGCAACCGCTGCTGGACTACCCGGGCGCGTTCGTGTTCGGCTCCAACGACTACACCGGGCCGGTGTTGAAGAATCCCTTCACCTACTTCCTGCCCGACCGGGAGTACACCGAGGGCGTGGAGCTTCCCTACGAGGAGCTGCGTCAGGTCTTCACCGGCGCCGGCTGGGCGGACCTGAACAACGCGCGGACGAGCCTCAAGGCCGGCGGCCGGGAGCTGGACCTCGTCGGCGTCGACGACCCCCACATCGACCGGGACGACTACCCGTCCGTGTCGGGCCGGGTGGCGTCCTCCGCCGACCTGTCCATCGCCGTGACGCACTCCCCCGAGCCACGGGTGCTCGACCAGATGGCGGCGGACGGATTCGGCCTCCTGCTGGCCGGGCACACCCACGGTGGTCAGGTGTGCGTACCGGGCTTCGGGGCCCTGGTGACCAACTGCGGCCTGCCGCGCTCGATGGCGCAAGGGCTGCACCGGTGGCCCGGCTCGGACTCCTGGCTGCACGTCTCCGCCGGTCTCGGCACCCACCCGACCGCCCCGGTCCGCTTCGCCTGCCCCCCGGAGGCCAGCATCCTCACCCTCATCCCCCGCTGACCCCTCTCGCGCCACCCGTCGCGGCGAGACCAGGCAGCTGTCGTTGATCGACTCGGGTTCCTGAAAGTTGGGGTGTCCTGGTCACGTCGACAGCCCGGCTTCCTGGAACCCGAGTCGATCAACGAACCAGCCCGGCCGGCGATCGCGCTGACGGGTCCGGTCGGCGGGGGTACCGAGTTTGACCATCGGGGCGGGTGGGCTACTATTTGTCGGCACGCCTCGGGGTGTGGCGCAGCTTGGTAGCGCGCTTCGTTCGGGACGAAGAGGTCGTCGGTTCGAATCCGGCCACCCCGACCAGAGGTAAGAGGGCACATCCGATCACGGATGTGCCCTCTGGCGTTTGTTGACCATGCACGGCCCAGCGCTGTGGCGATGCTGCCCAGCTGCGGCCATCCGGGGCACGTTGAACGCGCCCGCTGCCGCCTTCAACCTTTTGACCCTCGGCGGGGTCGTGACAGGTAACCAATCGAGGCGGGGGCTTATGGCAGCTGACGACGAGCATTTCCGAGAGTTCGTCGACACGCGCTACATGGATCTCTTGCGCGTGGCGTACCACCTCACCGGGTCGGCACAGGATGCGGAGGATCTGGTGCAGGCGGCGCTGGTGAAGGTGATGCGTCGGTGGCGGCGGGTCGAAGATCCGATGGCCTACCTGCGGCGCGTCATGATCAATCAGCACATCAGTAGTTGGCGCCGCTACCGGGTGCACGAGTTGGTGACGGCGATTCTGCCGGAGCGGTCCACCCGGGACATGACGGATGCGGTGGCGGAGCGGCACGCCCTGTACGCGGCGATGCGGGCACTGACGCCGCGCACCCGGGCCGTGATCGTGCTGCGGTACGTGGTCGATCTGCCGGAGGCGGAGGTCGCCGCCACCCTGGGCTGCTCGGTCGGGTCAGTCAAGAGCCGTGCGTCGAGGGGCCTGGCTCGCCTGCGGCTGGCACTGGCAGCGGACGCGCCGCCGTCGACACCGGCATCAACGGCAGCTCAGCCGGCACCGGACGGCACAACGAGGATGACGGGGGCAACGCCATGACTGTCGACGAGGAGCTGGGCCGGGCCCTGGCCGAGCTGAGCAGCACGCTGACCCCGCAGCCGGATCCGTACGGTCGAGTCCTGGCGCGTTATCGACGGAGGCGGCAGCGACGCCTCGGCGGGCTGGCCCTGGCCCTCGTGGTCTCGGTGGGTGGCACAGCCTTCGCCGTGGCCGGCCCGGCCCGGACCACGCAGCCACCACCAGCGAACTCGAACGAGTCCATCGCACCCGTACTGGCCTGGTCGGACAAACTGCTTCAGTCGCCGCCACGCGGTGCGGTCGCCCGGGACACCAGCTATGTCCGCCAGCTTTCCGACCTTTTGTTGGACGCCCAGCGCCGAGGAGACTTTCCCAACCTGACGGTGCCGGTCAACGCGGTGAAGGTCCTCTTCATCGACGACGTCAACGACCAACGGATCGCGCTCGCCGCCTTCGTCCGTGCCCAGCCCGATCCGGTCACCGGCTGGCCCAGCGCCGCAGTGTGGCTCGTCGCCGAGAAGGGCGCCAGCGCCGAGAAGCTGGCCAGCACCGGCTCTGTTCGGGGTACGAGCGACGCTCTGGAACCCTACGAGAGCCTTGCCGTGGACGACCCGTCCGGTCCGGGAAAGGCGATACACGTGGCGATCGCACCCGCCGGCTGCGCCTTCCTCACCTCACCGGTGCTCAACGGCAACGCGTTCCAGTGGGCCTCGGAGCCGACCGGTTCCTACCTGATCCGCACGCCGCAGACCCAGCGACCCGAGTGGTGGCGGGTCAACTGCGGCGCGGTGACGCGCAAGATAACTCCCGGGCCGGGCTCACTGGCGGCCAAGCCGATCACCGACGCCCAGCTCGCGACCGCGATGTCCCGGGTACGGGGAGATGTCACGGCGCAGCGGGCCCGAGAGCTGGTGTACCAGTCGGCCCAGTCGGCGGGCTACCGCCTGACCGCCCTGCCGAGCGTGGTGTGGGGCGGGCACGTTGCCGGCATCCCGACCGGCGGATCACCAACCGCCGGCGAGCCGTCGGTGACGAACGGCCAGGTGACCGTCCTGGCTGCTCCCGCAGTCGACGGCAGCTGGGTCGGCGAGGTGACGATCGAGCCCGATCAACCACGGTCCGACAGCGTCATCAGCACCGGCACCTCGTTCACCGTGCCGACGGATCCGACCGATCCCGCAAGCGTGCTGGCCGTGCCGATCGACGGCGACGCGGCCGGTGGCGGGGACCAGCAGTTCCTGCTGGTGGTGACCCCGGTTGCGGCCACCACTGTGCGCGTCCTACGGGACGGGCAAGAGGTGGCGAGGGCCCCGGCCAGCGGCTCCGGGGCGGCGTTGACAGTGCCCCGACCCACCGCGGGTCTCGTGGTGACGGCGCTCGACGGCTCCGGCAGGACACTCGCCAGCGCGCAGGTGTCTGACGAGGGTGCGCAGGGGACACCGGAGACGGATGCCTGGAACCAGGAATGACCGCGAGGAAGTGGCCCGGTCCGAACGACCGGGCCACCTCCGGGTACGCCGTCAGTCCGTCTTCCGCTTCACGTGAGGCAGGTCTGCGCCGGGTACGGGAGCCTGGTCACTCGACCACGATCCTGGTGCGTCGGCATCGGGCAAGCCCCACGACAGTGGCGCCAACGACGAGCAGCAGCAGGCCACCAACAGTCAGAGCGGTCACCGGGGTGCCGGTCACCGGAAGCCCCCCACCGGATTCGCTGCCCCCACCGGCACCGCCGCCGGGGGAAGAGGTGCCGGTTGGCTGGACCGTGCCATCACCATCCGGGGACTGTCGCGTGGGCGTGGGCGTAGTCGTGGGTTGGGCGGCCGACGGGCTCGGAGTCGGTGTCGCTCCAGCCGTCACGGTGACGTCGAGCGACTGGTCCTCATACGGGTGGTCACCGGACCAGACCCACTGGGTGATGGGCACGGTCGGGGTGATCTTCCAGCTGCCATCCCTGTTGCGGCCCACATTGCGGTAGGACGTGTTCGCGGGCATGTAGTAAAGGCCGACCGGGTAGGTCCCCGCCTTGGCCGTCGGCGGTGCCGTGACCCGGAATGGGTTGCTGGCCCCCCACGTCTCGGACGTCTGCCCGGGGGTGATCACCTCGGGGAGGTAGCAGAGCAGCTCGACGTCTCCGGTGCACGTCGCGCCCGTCGGGCCCGTCAGCGTCAACGGCGATTTGCCATAGGTCTGGATGGTCACGAAGGCCCCCTCGGCGTCGTAGTTGCCGAGGACGCTGAGGGGCATCGGAAGCTCTGCGGATTGCCCCGGAGCCAAGGTGATGTCGGCAATCTGGGGTGCCGACATGAACGTCCGGTACTCGACGTCGGCTCTGGCCGGGGCTGCGACAGCTAGCGGAACGCACATGGCCATAAGGGAGGCCAGACCGAACCGTGCCACCGCTGTACTTCGTTGCATGAACTGTTCCTTCGGGGTGCCTGAAGGGCGATGACCGTACAGGGGGGGTGAGCAAGACCTACGAAGCTAGCGAATGACCAGCAACCTCGTTGTCCCACAAGCCGGAATCCGGATCAGTTCAACCAAACGAACGATGTCCCTCCCGGCTTTCCCCCGGTCCGGGCCACGTTCGTTGAGCTGTCCGCCGTCCCGTCCCCGCGTGACGATCCCGAATGTGCCAGCGCTGTACGAGCGGCTGCCCGTACAAGCCCTCGGGGGATCTGGAGATGCGTATGTTGTCGCAACTGCGGTTGCTGAATCGTGGCGTGCTGGCCTTACTGACGGCCCTGCTGGTGTTGGTTGCGTCCGGTACACCGGCGTTCGCGGCGGCCCTGCCGCCACCCGCTCCGGTCAGCGCGAAACTGGTGTCCGAGACCCAGGTCGAGGTGAGCTGGCCGGCGGTGGCGGGCGCCAGCAGCTACGAGGTACGGCGTGGGACCGTCTCGGGTGGCCCGTACACGACGGTGGGTACCGTCACCGGGACGTCGTACCTGGACGGAACCGTCGCCGCCGAGACCACGTACTACTACGTGGTGCGGTCCCGATCCGGCAAGCGGGCGTCGGGTGACTCGTCCGAGGTGTCGGTGCAGACCTCGCTGGCGAAGCCCGTTAACGTACGGGCGACCGCGGCGGAGACCAGCATGACCCTGCGGTGGAAGGCCGTGGCCGGCACCGCGCGGTACGAGATCGTCCGCCTGAGTAACGATGCCCCGGTGGAGACGGTGGTCGGCACCACGACGTCAACCGAGTACGTGGACACCGGCCTCACTGTCGCCACCCGCTACGTCTACTGGATCCGGGCGGTCGCCACGGGCGGCGCCACTGCCACGTCCGACGCCGTGCGGGTCTACACCGGACCTGCCACCACGACGACTGTCACTGTGTCGCCGGGCTCGGTGGAGCAGGGACAGCGGATCCTGCTCATCGCGAACGTGCGGTACGCCGACGGTCGGATCCCTGGCGGTGAGGTCGCGTTCATGTCCGCCGCCGGAGCTGTCGCGTTCGCCACTGTCAACGGCACCGACGGCACGGCGATCGCCATGGTCAACGGCGCCGGCTGGACTCCGACCTCGGTCTACGCCCAGTTCCAGGGCTACGACTGGCCGGCGGCCGGGGCGAGCGTGTCCGGCGACGCGGTGCCAGTGGTCACCCAGCCCTACGGCGCGGTGGCCTTCAACGGCCCCTCATGGCTGAAGCTCGGTTCCTGGGAGGAGGCGGTCGCCGCCGGCGACCTGACCGGCGATGGCCTCTCCGACGTGGTGATCACGACGACCGAGTACTTCGACGACGCCAACGACCATTCCGCTTTCCTGTTCGTGCAGGAGGCGGACAACCAGCTCGTGATGAAGCAGCAGGTGGCGATGTCCACCTCCAGCGGCGGCAGTATGTATCCGGTGATCGGCGACCTGGACGGTGACGGCGCGAACGAGCTGGTCGTCGCCACCGGCGACGGTGTCGACGTGTTCCGCCGTACCGGATCGGGGCTCTCGGCGGCGGAGCACCTGTCGTTCGGCGACGACCTCATCGACCTCAGGCTCCGCGACCTCGATGGTGACGGCCGGACGGACATCGTCGCGGTGAGCGACAACGGCGTCCTGGTGCGGTACGGCGACGACAACGGCAGCTTCGCGCCCGCCGCTCTCGTCTCTGCGCACCGCGGCTTCGTCCTGGACGTGGTCGACATGACCGGGGACGGCCGGGCGGACCTGGTGGTGCAGCTCGGGCAGCTGATCCAGATCAGCGCCCAGGTGCAGCCCCGGTCGTTCGCGGCCCCCGTGGGATATCAGGCGCCCGCCGGGCATCAGCAGACGGTGGCTTCCATGGCGGTCGGCGACGTGACCGGCGACGGCAGGAAGGACGTCGTCGTCACCGTGTCCGGCAACGCGCCGAACGCCCAGGTGCAGGTGCTCACGCACGACAGCGCCGGTGTGCTCGGACGGTGGATCCGCTACCCGGTGTACGAGATGCCGGACGCCATCGCGATCGCGGACGTCAACAACGACGGTCGGGACGACGTCGCCATCACCCACGGCGGTTGGAGCGCGGCGAGTGTCCTGTTGCAGCGGCCGGACGGCTGGCTGGGCAACGAGTTCCGGGTCTCCCAGTTGCCGCCCGCCAGTTCCTTCACCCCGCGTGGCCTCGCGGTGGCCGACATCAACAACGACGGCCTGAAGGACCTGCTGATGGCCAACTACAACTACGGTCTGGTGGTCGTACCGCAGCGGCCCGCAGCCACGTCGGCGGCGTCACCGAAGGTCCAGGTGGGTCGGGCCTGAGCGACGGTGGCGACGGGCCCGCTTCCCGGGCCCGGGCGGGCTTTGCCTGCAACCACCAGTGAGCACGAGGAACGGCCCGGTCGCTTCGACCGGGCCGTTTCCTCGTACGCAGCGAGTTCGGCGCCTTCTCAGCGGCGTTCGCGCCTGTCAGTCCTGTCGTTCGGTGCGTTCGATCTCCGCGAACGCGGCGGCCAGGTAGTCGCCCAACGGCACGCTGGTCGTCGCCAACAGGTCGGCCACCAGCAGCGGGGCATGCCGGGCCAGCGCCGACGCGTCAGGCGGCGCCTCGTCGCCGTCGGGGTCGTACACCCCGAGCGCGCCGGCCAGCAGGACGAGCACCACGTGCGGGTCGACATCGGAACGCCACCGCGTCGACTGCTGCACGCAGCGGGTCAACACCTGGCGGATGTCGTCGCCGGTCAACCCGTCCGGATGGCTCTCCTCCAGCAGCAGTCGGACCACCGCGCCGAGCACCAGCCCGGACCGCTCGTCCGCGGCGAGACCGCCGACTGCCTCGTCGTACGCCTGACCGTCGCGTGCCTGGGCGGCGGCGACGGCCGTCGTGGCGGTGACCGCGATGGCGCGGGCGGTAGCGGGCAGGTGTCGCCAGGTGCCGGTCATCGGGTCAGCATCGCAGACCCGGCGGACAACGCCGGACCGCCGTCAGCCGAGTGGATCATCGTGGGATTGGTCACCCGGCGGCCTGCGGCCAGCGGGGCGACGTCCAAAAGTGTTCGCGCGGTGTCGCACCCGGCGAACAGAATGCCGGACATGCTGCGTCGTGCCCTACCCCGCCGTTTCGAAGCTCGCCGACTCCTGATCGGCACCCTGTTGTCGGCGATCGGGCGCGGTCTGACCCTGCCGTTCCTGTTCATCTACTTCACCGACGTACGCGGACTCACCGACACCCGGGCGGGCCTGGTGATCGGCTGGTACGGCGCGGTCACCCTGGCGCTGTCACCGCTGGGCGGGACGCTCATCGACCGATTCGGCGCCCGCCGGGTGGTGGTGCCCTGCCTGCTGATCGAGGCCATCGGCACCGGCTCGCTGGCGCTGGTGAACTCGACCGGCTCGGCGGTGCTGGTGATGACGGTGATCGCCGTCGGCAGCTCGGCGATCTGGTCCGGGCAGAACACGATCCTCGCCTCGTTGACCGGAGACGACGAACGGCAACGGGTCTTCGGGCTGAACTTCGCCCTGCTCAACCTCGGTATCGGCATTGGTGGCATGACGTCCGGCGCGATCGTCGACACCGCCCGGCCAGGCACGTTCCAGATCATCTACGTGCTCGACGCGGTGAGTTACCTGATGCCGGCGCTGATCCTGCTGACCCTGCCGGGCGTCGGTCACCGACTCGTCCGCCCCAGGACCGGCGGCGAGCCGTCCGCCGGTGGCTACCTGACAGTGCTCCGCGACCGCCCGTTCCGCCGACTGGTGATCTTCGGTCTCATCCTCACCACCTGCGGGTACGCCCAGATCGAGGTGGGCTTCGCCGCGTACGCCGTGCGGGTCGTCGAGGTGACGCCCCAGGTGGTCGCCTGGGCGCTCGCGGCCAACACGGTAATGATCGTGCTGGCCCAGCTCCTGGTGCTCCGCCGGATCGAGGGGCGTAGCCGTACCGGTGCACTCGCCGTGGTCGGGGCGGTGTTCGCCGGCGCCTGGTTGGTCCTCGGTGCCGGCGGCCTGGTCAGCGCCGAAAACGCCGTCTTTGCCGCGCTGTGCGTGGTGGCCTGCTCGGCGATCTTCGGCTTTGGCGAGACGATGCTGTCGCCGGTGATGCCCGCGCTGACGAACGCGCTGGCCACCGACGAGCTGCGCGGCCGGTACAACGCCATGAGTTCAATGATCTTCGGGATCAGCGGCGTGATCGGACCGGTGACCGCCGGCCCGCTCCTCGGCGCCGCCCACGGCAGCGTCTGGGTGGCGACAGTGGTCGGCGGTTGCCTGATCGCCTCGCTGGTCGCCCTCTCCCTGCGCCGACTGCTCACCGCCGAGCAGGACGGCGTAGCGACGAGCGCCCCGACGTCCCGCACCGCCGCGCCCACCCCCGCCTGACGTGCTCGATCCTGGATGTAGTGGCCTCGATGCGTGTCAATGCCACTACCTCCATGTTCGAGCGCGATCTTGCAGCAGGCGGCGGGCGCGCGGCGGGCGGCGAGCGGCGGGCGCGGGCTGATGCGGGGCGGCGGGCTTTGGAACGGGTCGGGCCCCGGAGCTGGTGCTCCGGGGCCCGATCTCGCGGGGTCGGCCGTCAGGCGGCGGGGACCTCAGCGGTGGTGCGGATCCGGTCCAGCGTCGGTGCGGAGACCGGCGACTGGGCGGTCAGGTAGTCCACGAACGCGTCCAGGTCGATCTGGCCGGTGACCAGGTTCGTCCCGGCGGTGAGGGCGCTGAACCCGTCGCCGCCGCCAGCCAGGAAGTTGTTCACCGTCACCCGGTAGGTGGCGGCGGTGTCGACGGCGGTGCCGCCGAGGGTGAGGCTGCCCCGGACGACGCGGGTGCCGGCGCACGGGTCGGCGGTGGGGGCGGTAGTGCCGTTGAGGTCGACCACGTAGCCCACGGTGGAGGACGGGTACAAGATCCGGCCGGTGACGAACTGCTGCTCCAGTACGCAGTAGAGCTGCGCACCGGTCAGGTCCAGCGTCACCAGGTTGTTGGCGAACGGCTGCACCGTGAACGCCTCCTCGTAGGTGACCGGGCCGGCGTCGAGGTCGGCCCGGACCCCGCCCGGGTTCATGAAGGCAGCGACGGCGTTCTGCTCGTCGTCGGTGGCAGCAAGCTGCGCGTCGGCGATCAGGTTGCCCAGTGGCGATTCACCGCACGAGGCTGGCACCTGCGGCGAGCAGGTGGCGAGCAGATTCTCCTGGGTCTTGGTGATCGCGGTCGTGGTCTCGCCGACCTGGCGGTCGGCGACCGGGCCGAGCACGGTCTTGTACCGCTCGATCAGCGCGGTCTGCTTCCGGTCCGGGTCGACGTCCCGGCTGACCACCACGTTGTTCGCGCTGGCGGAGACCACGTCACCGCTGTGCCGGTCGATCTTGAGGTCGATGTCGGTGACCAGGCGACCGAACGAGCTGGCGCTGGTGACCAGCTTGCCGTTGATGTCGCAGTTGTACGCCTGGTGGGTGTGCCCGCTGACCACCACGTCGATCGACGGGTCCATCCGGTTGGTGATGTCCACGATGGGGCCGGTCATGCCGACGCAGTCGTTGATCCCGCCGGTCGCCGCCTGGGTGCCACCCTCGTGCAGCAGCACGACGATCGCCTCCACGCCCTTGCGGCGCAGCTCGCGAGCGTACCGGTTGGCGGTGTCCGCCTCGTCGGCGAAGCTGAGACCGGCGACGCCCTGCTGGCTGACGATCTGCGGGGTGCCCTCCAGGGTCATGCCGATGAAGCCGACCTTGACGCCCTGCACCTTGTGAATCGCGTACGGGGCCATCAGCGGCTTGCCGGTGGCGGTCGTGAAGGCGTTCGCGGACAGGTACTGGAAGTCGGCCCCCCGGTACGGGGTGCCGTCGACGCAGCCGTCCACCGGGTGGCAGCCGCCGTTCTGGATCCGCAGCAGCTCGGCGGCGCCCTCGTCGAACTCGTGGTTGCCGACGCTGGCGTAGTCCAGCCCGGCCATGCTCAGCGCCTCGATGGTCGGCTCGTCGTGGAACGCGGCCGAGAGCAGCGGGGACGCGCCGATCAGGTCACCGGCGGCGACCGTGATGGTGTTCTTCTTCTTGGCTGCGGCGCGCAGCTCGGCCAGGTGGGTGGCCAGGAACTCGACGCCACCCGCGGTCTGCCCGGCGATGGTGCCGCTGGACCCGCTCGGCGGTTCGAGGTTGCCGTGGAAGTCGTTGAGGGCCAGCAGGGTGACGTCGACCGGCTTCGGCCGCGCGTCGGCTTGCTCAGGGCTGGTGGCGACCGCGCCGAAAGCGGCCACCGCGAGCGCGGTCAGGCCGACAGCGGCCCGGCGCATCCCGGGTATGAACATGGATCTCCTCGTGAGAATCGGCGCGGACGGTGCCCGGCCTCTGGGTCGACCGGGCCGCCGACGGACGCCGTCGGAAGGGTCGCGGTTGGGCGGCGGTTGAGCATGGCCCCCGCCCCGACAGCCTCTCATCCGTACGCCGACCGGTCGAGCCGGGCAGCACATCGGAGCAGCGCGTACGCCGGGACCAGAATCGATCACCGTTTACCGCGGTCTGCCGGACAGTGTCGGAGCCAGGGTCTAGAAAGGACGGGACAGTCATCGCGGGCAGGAGGCATCGTGAGCGGAACGACACCGGTGGCGGAGCAGGTGCGATCGGCCGACGGCACGCCCATCGCGTTCGAGCGGTCCGGTGCCGGGCCGGCGCTCATCCTGGTCGGCGGCGCGTTCGCCGATCGCCAGGCGACCCGTGACCTGGCCGCCGCGTTGGCGACGGACTTCACCGCCTTCGGCTATGACCGTCGGGGTCGCGGCTACAGCGGCGACACCGCACCGTACGAGGTCGGTCGTGAGATCGACGACCTGGCCGCCGTGATCGCCGCGGCAGGTGGTTCCGCCGCCCTCTACGGCATCTCCTCCGGTGCCGTCCTGGCCGCCCTCGCCACCGCACAGGGCCTGCCGGTGACCAGGCTGGTGCTGTTCGAGCCACCGTTTCAGGTTGGTTCGCACGTGGGCGTCAGCAAGGACATCACCCCGCAGCTCATCGAGCTGATCGCCGCCGACGACCGGGACGGCGCGGTGACGACCTTCCTCAGCGCCTCGGTGGGGCTGCCGGCCGAGCAGATCACCGCGATGCGGTCGCAGCCGATGTGGGCGGGGCTGACGGCGCTCGCGCACACCCTGGTGTACGACGCGATCGTCACCGCCGGAGGGCGACTCCCCGCCGAACGGCTGGCGGCCATCACCGCGCCGACCCTCGCCCTGGACAGCACTGGCAGTCCAGAGTGGTTGCGGGACGCGAGTCGGGCGGCGGCCGAGGCAGTGCCGGGCGGCCGGTCGGTGAGCCTCGACGGCGGCTACCACGACGTGCCGCCGGCGACGTTGGCCCCGGTGCTGCGCGAGTTCCTGCTCGGCTGACGACACCGGCGCGCCGCCCGACCAGCGCACCGCCGACCAGCACACCGGCGACCAGCACACCGCCGACCACCGCACCGACGGGACATGACTGGCGGGCGCGAGCCCGGCGGGTCAGCCGTCGATCAGTGCCTCGTCGACCAGTGCCGTCACGGCGTCCGGTGGCCAGGTGCCCGCGACGCCGGGGCGGGCCGACAGGTAGGTGGCGATCCGCTCGGCCGGCCAGCCGTGCGACTCGCGTAGCCCTTTGGCGATCATGCCGAGGTAGATCGGCGCGGGTGGCCGGCACCGCGCGGCAGACGCCCTCTCGGGGGCGGTGAAGGTGAGCAGCGGAACGCCGTCGCGGTGGCCCGGGCAGACGAGCGTTTCGTACCGGCCCGGGCCGAGGGTCGCCCGTCCGTTGGCGACGGCGGCGGCAATGGCCGCGCCGGTCGCCGGAATCAGGTCGGTCGGGTCGCCCGGCGGGCGGTACATCTCCTGCGCGGCGATGTCGGTGAACTGCTCCAGGGTGACCAGGTAGGCGCGGGCGGCGGCCTCGCCCGGTAGGTGCGGGTCGTAGAAGGCCATGCCGCCGGTCCAGGCACCCGACTCGCCGGCGAAGTAGATGCCGCCGGGCAGCGACACGGCCGCCGACCGGCTCGGTGGGCGCCGGTCGCGGCAGCCGGGGTACGTCCGCTTTCCGCCGGGTGGGCAGCCACCACCGATGTACCAGCCCAACCGGGCGGCGTGCATGTTCGAGCCGTACGAGACGTACCAGACCAGCACGACGACGCCTCAGAAGCCGCAGGTCTGCCCGGCGGAGTGGCTCACCGGCACGGTGTGGGTCACGCAGCCGCCGGCCTGAACGGAGTGCAGCAGGAAGGCGGTGGGCTCGTGGACCCAACCGATCTGCTCGTCGGCGCTCATGGTGAGCGTGCTCTGCTTCCAGGTGCTGGGTGCCACGGTGAGGACCGTGCCCGCGTACGCCGTGGTGACCGGGCGGTGCAGGTGGCCGGCGGCGACCCGTACGACGTGCCGGTGCCGGCCGATCACCTCGGCGAGCGCGTCACCGTCGGCGAGCCGGATGGCGTCCGCCACCGGGATGCCGACAGCGACGGGTGGGTGGTGCAGGAAGATCAGTGCCGGCGCCTCGGGTCGCCCGGCCAGCACCCCGTCGAGCCAGCCGAGCTGTTCCTCGCCGAGTTGGCCACCGTCGCTGCCGGGGACGAGCGAGTCGAGCACCACGACGGTCGCCGCCTCGTGGTCGACGTGGTAGTAGGCCGAGAAGCCGCCGCCGAGCCACTGAGTGCCGCCGAACGCGTCGAGCAGGGACTCCCGGTCGTCATGGTTGCCGGCGGCCAGGTGCACCGGCAGCGGGAACCGGCCGATGACCTCGCGCAGCGCCGCGTACTCGTCGGGCTGGCCGTGGTCGACCAGGTCGCCGCTGATCACCACGCAGTCCGGGCGGGGTCGTATCGCCAGCACCCGGCCGAGCGCTCGGTGCAACCCGGCGGCCGGTTCGGCGGCGAGCAGGCCGGTGGTCAGGTGCGGATCACTGAGCTGGGCGATGAGCATGGGCTCGCCTCCTCGGCGCCGGATGCCTCACGCTATCGCCGGACGCGGCATCCCGGGAACCGGGTTACCGGGATGCCGGAGCTGCGGCGGCGGGAGTCCACAGGCTGCGTCCACAGCCTGTGGATAGCACGTGTGTACGAAGACGGATTGGTCCCCGCCGCCGTGAGTACGCTTGATCGAGCGGCTCGGCGTCAGCCGGGCCCCTCCCCTACCTGGAACGACGTGCGAGTGGATCATCAGCGAGTCATCCGTGACGTCACCGTCCGCCTGCCGATGGCGTCGAGCACGCCGGAGGCGTGTCGATGGACGGTCACCGCGCTGTCCCGCCACACCCCGGCGACCATCTCCGTGCTGCTCGCGGTCCACGACCGCCTGCGCTGCGTCGCGGCGACCGGGGCCTGGCAGGTCTTCGCCACCGTGCCGGCGCGCACCGGCATCGTCGGCCGGGTGTACGCGACGGGCGTTCCCGCCGTCGTCCCGGACGTCAGCGTCGACCCGGACTACCTACCGGTGCGCCCGGACGTGACGGCCGAGCTGTGCGTACCGGTGCTGGACCCGACGGGCCGGGCGATCGGCGTGCTCGACCTGCAGTGGAGTGAGCCGACCGACCTGGAGCCGTGGCGGGGGACCGCGCAGCGGCTGGCCGACGGGCTCGGCGCGCGGATCGCCGCCCTCGGCGGCCCACCGGCGGAGAGCCGCAGCGAGACGTTGCTCCGGCACGCCGCCGCGCTCTCCTCCGCCCCGACCGAGGGGGAGGTGATGGGGGCGGCGGCCCGCGCCGCCCGGGAGGTCTCCACGCTCTCCACAGCGCTGCTGCTGATCGGCGGTCAGCTCGGCCCGTCCCCGGCGACGCCGAGCGATCTGGAGACCCGGATCCGCGCCGAGCTGGCCGGGGCGGGTCCGGTTGCCCTGGACCGGATGGTCGACCGAGCTCACCGGTACGGCGCCGGGTACACGCTGGGCGAGGCCGGGCACCCGCCGACCGAGGACTACCGCCCGCTGACCCGGGCGGGGGTACGCACGCTGGTCGCCGTGCCGGTCGGGCCGGCGGATGCCGGTGGGGTGTTGCTGGTCGCCGACGAACGCGCGCTGCGGCCGGACCCGACCACCGTCAGCCTGATGGAGTTGCTCGCCGGGCAGGCCTGGACGAGCGTGGACCGGCTGCGCACGCTGGCCCGGTTGCGCGAGCAGGCCAGCTCCGACCCGCTGACCGGGTTGCGGCACACCGGCCCGTTCGGGCAGCGGATCGCGGCGGCCACCCCCGGCCGTACGGCCCTGCTGGCGATCGACGTGGACGGCTTCAAGACCGTGAACGACACGTACGGCCACCAGGCCGGCGACCGGGTGCTGGTCGGGTTGGCCCGGGCGTTGGAGGCGGCGTTGCGGCACGGCGACGAGTTGTACCGGATCGGCGGCGACGAGTTCGTTGCGGTGATCGAGGTGAGCCGCCCGGAGGAGGCGGTCCGGATCGCCGAACGGCTGACCGAGGCCGCCCGACGGATCGGCCGCACGATCAGCGTGGGTGTCGCAGTACCCCGCCCCGGCGAAGCCCCCGAACGCACCCTGAGAAGAGCCGACCAGGCCCTCTATGCGGTGAAACGCCAGGGCCGAGACGGCGTACACCTCTCAGCAGCCTGACCCCCCGCGGCCCGCAGCCGTCGATCTTGCGCTTTCGGTAGGCGTTTTGCCGCTCTTACCCCTTGTGTCGCCACCGAAAGTGCAAGATCGCCGCAGTCGGGGAAGGGCAGGGCGGGGGTCAGGACGTGTGGAGTTCCTTGGCCAGGAGCTCGGCGATCTGGGCGGTGTTGAGGGCCGCACCCTTGCGGAGGTTGTCGCCGGTGACGAAGAAGTCGAGGGCGCGCGGGTCGTCCAGAGCGCGGCGGATCCGCCCGACCCAGGACGGGTCGGTGCCGACGGCGTCGATCGGCATCGGGAACTCCCCGGCTGCGGGGTCGTCGACCAGGATCACCCCGGGAGCGTTGCGCAGCGCCTCGCGGGCGCCCTCGGCGTCCACCTCGCTGGCGAAGACCGCGTGCACGGCCACCGAGTGCGCGGTGACCACCGGCACCCGGACGCAGGTGGCGGAGACCTTGAGGTCGGGCAGGCCGAGGATCTTCCGCGACTCGTTGCGGATCTTCACCTCTTCCGACGACCAGCCGCTGTCCGCCGGGGAGCCGGCCCAGGGGACCACGTTGAGCGCCATGGGTGCCGGGAACGGACCCAGGTCGTCACCGACCGCCTGGCGTACGTCGCCGGTGCGCGAACCGAGCGTCCGGTCGCCGGCGACCTTGGTGAGCTGGTCGTGCAGGATGTCGACGCCGGACTGACCGGCGCCGGAGACCGCCTGGTAGGAGGCGAGCACCAGCTCTCGCAGGCCGTACTCGCGGTGCAGTGGCGCGACCGCGACGATCATCGCGAGGGTCGTGCAGTTGGCGTTGGCGATGATGCCCCGGGGCCGGTTGCGGACCTGCTCGGGGTTGATCTCGGGAACGACGAGCGGGACGTCACGGTCCATGCGGAACGCGCCGGAGTTGTCGACGGCGATCGCGCCCCGGGCGACGGCGATCGGCGCCCACTCGGCGGAGACCTCGTCGGGCACGTCGAACATGGCCACGTCGACACCGTCGAACGCCTCGGGGGTCAGCGCCTGGACGACGAGTTCCTCACCCCGACAGCGCACCCGACGCCCGACGGAGCGCTCGGAGGCGAGCAGGCGGATCTCACCCCAGACGTTGCGCCGCCCGGTGAGCAGCTCACACATCACGGTGCCGACGGCACCTGTCGCTCCGACCACGGCGAGGGTGGGCAGCGCCGTCATCGGCGCTACCTACCCGTCCCCGCGTAGACCACGGCTTCGGTGTCGCCGCCCAGCTCGAACGCGTCGTGGATGGCGCGGACGGCGGCGTCGAGGTCGGTGTCCCGGCAGACGACGGAGACCCGGATCTCGGAGGTGGAGATCATTTCGATGTTGACTCCGGCCGCGCCGAGCGCGGCGAAGAAGCCGGCTGCCACACCGGGGTGCGAGCGCATGCCGGCGCCGATCAGCGAGACCTTGCCGACGTGGTCGTCGTAGAGCAGGCCCTTGAACTTGACCGGCTCCTGGATCTTGCTGAGCGCCGCCATCGCGGTGGGCCCGTCGGCCTTGGGCAGGGTGAACGAGATGTCCGTCCGGCCGGTGCCCTCGGTGGAGACGTTCTGCACGATCATGTCGATGTTGATCTCGGCACCGGCGACGGTGTCGAAGATCCGCGCGGCGGCACCGGGCTCGTCGGGCACCCCGACGATCGTGATCTTGGCCTCGCTGCGGTCGTGTGCGACCCCGGTGATCAGTGCCTGCTCCACGGAAAGGTCCTCCATCGATCCGGTGACCATCGTGCCGGTGTTGGTCGAGTATGACGAACGGACGTGGATCGGCAACCCCGCCCGGCGGGCGTACTCCACGCTACGCAGGTGCAGCACCTTCGCGCCGCAGGCGGCCAGCTCCAGCATCTCCTCGTAGGTGATGTCCTTGATGTGCCGGGCGTTGGGCACGATCCGCGGGTCGGCGGTGAAGACGCCGTCCACGTCGGTGTAGATCTCGCAGACGTCGGCGTGCAGGGCGGCGGCGAGCGCCACCGCTGTGGTGTCCGAACCACCACGGCCCAGCGTGGTGACGTCCTTGGTGTCCTGCGAGACGCCCTGGAAGCCGGCCACGATGACCACCGACCCCTCGTCGAGCGCGCCCTTGAGCCGCCCGGGGGTGACGTCGATGATCCGGGCGCGGCCGTGCACCGAGGTGGTGATCACGCCGGCCTGCGAACCGGTGAACGAGCGGGCTTCGTACCCCAGGTTGTGGATGGCCATGGCCAGCAGGGCCATGGAGATCCGCTCCCCGGCGGTGAGCAGCATGTCCAGTTCGCGACCCGGCGGCAGCGGACTGACCTGGTTGGCCAGGTCGAGCAGCTCGTCGGTGGTGTCGCCCATCGCGGACACCACCACCACCACGTCGTCGCCGGCCTTGCGGGCGGCGACGATGCGCTCGGCCACCCGCTTGATCCGCTCGGCGTTGGCGACGGAGGACCCGCCGTACTTCTGCACCACGAGTGCCACGACGGTGCACTCCCTCCCAGCGACCCTGAGCGTGCCGACGCCGCCGGAACCGGGGCCGGCGGCGCGTGTCAGACCCCTTGAGGGTATCCGGCGGGTAACGAGGCCGGGTCAGGTGATCCCACCATCCGGCCCGCCGGACGCCGGCGGGGCCGGTCCCACCAGGTCGGGCGGTACGCGGGAACGGCCCGCCCGACACGCCGGGACGAGCGCGGTACGCGCGGCGCCCACCGATCGCCCGCACCCACCAGAATGGGCCGGTGCCCGTCCTCCTCCGCTCGGCCGGCCGCGTGCTCGGGCCGCTCGTCCTCGCCCTACCGACGCTCCTGGCCGCCTGCACCAGTGAGCAGCCACCGGCTCCACCACCCGCCGATGCCGCGCCGGTCCAGGTGGACGCCGCGTGGGACGAGTTGGCCGCGCTGGCCGCGGCTGCTCAGGACCGCCACCTGGTGGCGCAGTACGTGTACGGCCGGCCCGGTCAACCGGACCGGACCATCGTCTTCACCAGCGCGAACGACGGCAGTTGGCGGGTCGACGTGCCGGGGGGCGCGTTGGGCGGCACCGCCGATGTCTCGATGGCCAGCACGGCCGACGGGCTGTTCCAGTGCGCCCTGCCGTCGGCCGGTCACGCCGGGTCGGCGAGCTGCGTACGCCTGGGTGACCGCGACGACGCGGTGCCGCGCCGGTTGGACCCCCGGGTGCAGCACCCGCTCACCGACTGGCTGGATGTGCTCACCGACCGACGTGCCCCGCTGGCGGTCGCCCCGGCCACCGCGCCCGAGGGCGTCACCGGCACCTGTTACTCGGTGGAATCCACCTCGGCGTCGCTCAACGCCCCGCTGGACGTGGGCATCTACTGCTACGACCGGGACGGCACGCCGACCGGTGTCCGGACCGGGGCCGGGACGCTGCGGCTGGCCGCTCCCCCCGCCCCGGCACCGGCCACCGTGCAACTGGCCGGCCCGGTGGTGATCGACCGGGAGCCGCTCGACACCGCGGCGCCGCCGACCCCGGACCCGTCGGAGAGCCCGAGCGCGGGAACGCCCTGATCTTCGTCCCGTTACGGGTGCTCTTGCCCACATTTCGCCACCCCGTCCTGAGCGACGAATCACCCATACGGGACGATCCGTCTTATGGCCGATCTCACCCCGCTGCTCGCCTACCGCTGGAGTCCGCTGGCGTTCCACCCCACCGCGGAGCTGAGCGCGGCCGACGCGTCCTCCCTGCTGGAGGCCGCCCGCTGGGCACCCTCCCTGGGCAACCGCCAGCCCTGGCGGTTCACAGTGGGCTACCGCAACGACGACACCTGGAAGCGCATCCTGGTCAACCTGACCGAGCGCGACCAACGCTGGGCGCACCGGGCCGCCGCGCTGCTGCTCGCCGCGCACGTCGACCCGGACGCCGCGCCGGCTGACGGGATCGCGTACGACCTGGGCCAGGCGGTCGCCCACCTCACCGTGCAGGCCACCGCGCTGGGGTTGCACGTCCGGCAGGTGCTGAGCGTGGACCGCGGCGGGCTCGCCGCCGACCTGCACCTCCCCGCCGACGTGCGGCCGTACGCGGTGCTCGTCGTCGGGCAGCTCGGCGACCCGCTCAGCCTGCCGGCGGACCTCGTCGCCGAGGAGACCGGCCTGCGCCGCCGCCGACCGTTGGCCGACCTGCTGCTCGGCTGACCGGTCAGCCGGCTACCCGCCGCGGCTGGCGCGCAGCAGGACCACTGCGGCCTCGGTGTTGCGATAGAGCACGTGCCGGCCCTGTCGGGACCGGTTGACCAGGCCGGCGGCGTGCAGCGCGGCCAGGTGTTGGGAGACGTTCCCGGCGGACATCCCGGTGAGTCGGGCCAGATCGGTGGTGGTGGCCGCCGTGTCGAGCCGGTGCAGCAGCACGGCCCGGCCGGGGCCGATCACCCGCCCCAGCGGGTCGCCCGGCGGCGGCGCTGTCGCCTCCCAGAGCGTCCCGACCGCTCGGACCGGGTACGCGCCGGCCGGCAGCGAATCCTCCAGCAGGTTCCACAGCACCCGCCGCCCGCTGAACACCGTCGGGTTCAGCGCCAGTCCACGACCCCGCAGGTCGAAGTCCCGCTCGAACGGGTCGTCGCTGACCACCCGGTCGCCGAGCCAGCGCAGGCTCGGGTGCAGCTGCTCGAAGAACCGGCCGGCGCCGTTCTCCGCGAGCTGGGCGGCCCGGTACGTCACGTCGGCGTCGAGCAGGGCCTGCATCCGTGGCCAGTCCGGGGCGATCGCCTCGTCGTACCAGACCCGCACCGCGTCGACGAGCTGCGGCAGCAGCCCACCGGGGTCGGCGAGCAGCGCCTGCCCGAACGTACCCAGCGGCCGGCGCGGGGTGGTCGCCAGCAGGTCCTGGACCACCACGGCCGGCGGCGTGGCGGCGATCTGTTCGAGTTGCTCGGCCATCTCCACGTTCGGCCGGGCGGCCGGGGTGAGGAAGTCGGGCAGCCAGCAACGCGGTCGGGCCAGCTCCACCAGCGGTCGGACCCGGGAGGCCACCTCGGGCCGACGCAGGGTCACCCGGGCGCGGTCGATCCAGGGCAGGTGCACCGCGTAGTGAATTGGGCTGGCCAGCGCCCACATGCTCATGACCGTCTCGTTGACCGGCGACACGGCCAACCGCACTCCCGCCACGTCGGCCACGTTGAACCGCAACTCGGACACGCACCCTCCCCGGGAGCAGGATTCGGTTGAGCCTAAAAGACTCGACCACCGTCATGGGGGCACGGTTCACTCACCGGCCATGGGGGCCAGAGACACCATTCGCACCGTTGTCCACCACGTCGTACCGCCGGCCGGGCTGACCCGCGCGCTGGCCGTACAGGCCATGGTCGGAGCCGTCGGCAGCGGCCTGTTCCACGCCGGCAGCGCCGTCTTCTTCACCCGGGCACTCGGGCTCAGCGCCGCCCAGGTGGGGCTGGGCCTGTCCGTAGCGGCGGGGGTGTCGCTGCTCGGCACGGTGCCGCTGGGTGGGCTCACCGACCGGTACGGGCCGCAGCGGGTCTGGGTGGTCGGGCTGGTGCTGGACGCGGCGCTCTTCGCGACCTACCCGTTCGTCGGCGGCTTCACGGGTTTCCTCGCCGTGGTGGTGGCGCTGGCCGCCGTGGAGGCCGCGACCGGTGTGGCCCGGCAGGTCTACTCGATCAACGCGCTCCCCCCGGCCGAACGGGTCACGGCGATGGCGTACCAGCGCTCGTCGTTGAATGTCGGCTTCGGGCTCGGCGCGGTGATCAGCGGCGTGGTGCTGGCGGTCGACACGATGGCGGCCTACCGGGGGATGGTCTGGTTCATCGCGACGGTCTTCCTGGTGACGGCCCTCTTCGTGCGACGACTGCCCCGCCTGCCGCAGGTGGCCCGGCCGGTTGAGCCGATGAGTCGGCTCGCCGTGCTCCGGGACCGTCCGTTCATGGCGGCATCCCTACTCTCCGGGCTGCTCACCGCGCACCAGACGCTCTACCTGACGGTGATGCCGCTCTGGATCCTCACCCACACCGACGCCCCGAAGACGGTGATCGCCGCCCTGGTGCTGCTCAACACGGTCCTGATCGTGCTGCTCCAGGTACGCGCCAGCCGAGGCGCTGACACCGCGTCGGGCGCGGCCCGGGCCTCCCGCCGGGGCGCCCTGCTGATCGCCCTGTTCTGTCTGGTCCTGCCGATCTCCGGGCTGACCCGGGGCGGCCTCACCGTCGTGGTGCTGGTGGCCGCCGCGACGCTGCTGATCCTGGCTGAGCTGATCGAGTCGGCGGGCGCCTGGGGGCTCACCGCCACCCTGCCGCCGGCCGCCCAGCGCGGCGCGTATGTGGGGGCGTTCCGGCTCGGCTCCCAGGTGCAGTATCTGATAGCCCCGGCGGGGTTGACCGCGCTCGGGGTGAGCACCGGCGGCTGGGGTTGGTTACCGACGGCAGCGATCTTCGCGCTGGTCGGGCTGGCGATCGTGCCCGCCGTGGCCTGGGCCGAACGGACGCCGAGGCTGGGTTGCCAGGCCCCGGAGCCGGCGATGACCTCGGTCCCATAGTCCGGACCGGCCTTTCCACCCCCCGTTCCATCACGTAGGGTGACCTGGTCATGTGGCAGGCGCTGCTCCTCCTTAGCCGCCGCGACGAGGCCTGACCGGCCGGCACCTCGTCGCGGAGTCGCATCGCGCCGTCCAGCACATCTGAGTTTCCTCTCGGCACCGCCGCGCATCGTCGCCCGGCATCCGCCGACACTTTCCGATCTGCTGACGCCACATGTTCCAGGGAGCACTCTGAGATGGCTCAACCTGTCACCGACACCGAGTCCAATCCGTTCGCCCGGCAACGCCCCAGCCGGATGCCGTACCACCGCTACCAGCCCTACCAGGAGCAGTTCCGGGTCGACCTGCCGGACCGCACCTGGCCCACCCGCACCGTCGACGCCGCCCCCCGGTGGTGCGCGGTGGATCTCCGCGACGGCAACCAGGCCCTGATCGACCCGATGTCGCCGGAGCGCAAGCGCCGGATGTTCCAGCTGCTGGTCCAGATGGGCTACAAGGAGATCGAGGTCGGCTTCCCGTCGGCCAGCCAGACCGACTTCGACTTCGTCCGGCAGCTCATCGAGCAGGACATGATCCCCGAGGACGTCACCATCCAGGTGCTCACCCAGTGCCGGGAGCACCTGATCGACCGGACGTTCGAGTCGCTGCGCGGCGCCAAGCGGGCCATCGTGCACTTCTACAACTCGACCTCCACCCTGCAGCGGCGGGTGGTCTTCGGCCTGGACAAGGACGGCATCGCCGACATCGCCACCACCGGGGCGCGGCTCTGCCAGAAGTACGCGGAGATCCACACCCCGGACACCGAGATCTTCTACGAGTACTCCCCGGAGTCGTACACGGGCACCGAGCTGGAGTACGCGCTGGAGGTCTGCTCCCGGGTGATCGACGTGATCGACCCGACCCCCGACCGGCCGCTGATCATCAACTTGCCGGCCACCGTCGAGATGGCCACCCCCAACGTGTACGCCGACTCGATCGAGTGGATGCACCGGCACCTGCCGCGCCGGGACAGCGTGGTGCTGAGCCTGCACCCGCACAACGACCGGGGCACCGGCGTTGCCGCCGCTGAGCTGGGCCTGCTGGCCGGCGCGGACCGCATCGAGGGCTGCCTGTTCGGCAACGGTGAGCGCACCGGCAACGTCGACCTGGTGACCCTGGGGCTCAACATCTTCTCCCAGGGCATCGACCCGATGATCGACTTCTCGAACATCGACGAGATCCGGCGGGCGGTCGAGTACTGCAACCAGCTGCCGGTGCACGAGCGCCACCCGTACGCGGGCGACCTGGTCTACACCGCCTTCTCCGGCTCCCACCAGGACGCCATCAAGAAGGGCTTCGACGCCCTCGCCGCCGACGCGAAGGCGGCCGGCGTGCCGGTGGACGAGCACACCTGGGCGGTGCCGTACCTGCCGATCGACCCGAAGGACCTGGGCCGCACCTACGAGGCGGTGATCCGGGTCAACTCGCAGTCCGGCAAGGGCGGCGTCGCGTACATCATGAAGAGCGAGCACCAGCTGGACCTGCCGCGCCGGCTCCAGATCGAGTTCTCCGGGGTGGTGCAGCAGGTCACCGATCACGACGGCGGCGAGGTCGACCCGGCCGCCATGTGGGAGATCTTCGCGACGCACTACCTGCTCGACCACCAGCCCGACCCGGCGGTCCGGCTGGCCGGCTACACGATCGGCACGGCGGACGGCAAGGTCGAGATCGAGGCCCACGTCGGGGTGGGCGGCGAGCAGCGGTCCCTCGCCGCGGTCGGCAACGGCCCGATCGACGCGTACGTCAACGCGTTGCAGTCGGTCGACGTGGGCGTGCGGGTGCTCGACTACCACGAGCACGCGCTCTCCTCCGGCGGTGACGCGCAGGCGGCCGCGTACGTGGAGTGTGAGGTGGACGGGAAGACGGTCTGGGGCGTCGGCACCGACGCCAACATCGTCACCGCGTCGATCAAGGCGGTCACCAGCGCCGTCAACCGCGCACGTCGCTGATCCCAGGCGTCGCGTCCCCGAGGTGGTCCGCTACCTCGGGGGCGTGGCGGCGGGCAGCGAGTGGCAGGGCTGCGACGGCGGGGCCTCCCGGGGCGGTCGGTGGACCAGCACGAGGGCCAGCACCGCGCCGGCCAGCAGCAGCCCCGCGCACCAGGCCAACGCCGCGCGGTACGCGTCGGTCAGGTCGGCCTTCTGCTCGTAGCCGGCGCCGGAGAGACCGACCAGCAGCGGCAGCGCCGCCACCGCGAGCAGGCCGCCGGCACGGGACGCGGCGTTGTTGAAGCCGCTGGCGACCCCGGAGAAGCGGTCCTGCACGGCGGCCAGCACCGACGCGGTCAGCGGTGCCACCACCAGGGTCAGCCCGATGCCGAAGAGCAGCACGCCGGGCAGCACGTCGCGCCAGTACGACGCGCCCGGTCCGACGCCGCGCAGCAGCAGCAGACCGACCGCGGCGATCAGCGGTCCGACGGCGAGGGGCAGGCGCGGGCCGATCCGCGCTGACAGCGCGCCGGCCCGCGCCGACCCGACCAACAGCAGCAGCGTCATCGGCAGCAACGCGATGCCGGTGCGGAAGGCCGACCACTCGACCACGTTCTGCAGGTAGACGGCGAAGAAGAAGGTGAAGCCGCCGAGCGCCGCGTAGACGACCACCGTGAAGAGGTTCAGCACCGAGAAGAGTCGGCTGCTGAACAGCCCGGTGGGCAGCATCGCGGCGTCGCCCCGCCGCCGCTCCAGCAGCACGAAGGCCACCGCGGCGAGCACACCGACCGCTGCCGCGATCAGCACCTCGGCGGAGTCGAACCCGCGAGCCGGCGCGTCGATCAGGGCGTAGGTGACGCCGGCGAGCGCGAGCGCTCCGAGGAGGGCTCCGGCGACGTCGAACCGACGTCGGGTCCGATCCCGTCCCTCGATCCGGGAGGCGCTCTCGTCCCGGCTCTCCGGCACCCAGCGCAGCGCGGCCAGCAGCACCAGCACGGCGATCGGCAGGTTGAGGAAGAAGATCCAGCGCCAGGAGAGCGCGTCGATGAGCCAGCCGCCGATGAACGGGCCCAGCGCGGTGGACACGCCGGACAGCCCGGCCCAGGCACCGATCGCGCGGCCCCGGTCGTCGGGGTGGAAGCTCGACTGGAGCACCGACAGCGACCCGGGCGTGAGCAGCGCGCCGCCGGCACCCTGGAGGAACCGCGCTCCGATCAGCCAACCGGTGTCCTGGGCGAGCCCACAGAGCACGGAGGCGGCGGTGAACCAGACCACGCCGATGAGGAAGATGCGTCGCCGGCCGAAGCGGTCCCCCAGCGCACCACCGAGCAACACGAACGCCGCCAGCATCAGCAGATAGCCGTTGATGGTCCACTGGAGATCGGCGACGTTCGCGCCGAGATCCTGCCCGAGCCTCGGCAGCGCCACGTTGACGACAGTGCTGTCGAGGAAGACCATGCCAGAGGCGAGTACGGCGGCGAGCAGCGTGCCCCGGCCGGCGGTGGTGCCCATCCGGAGGGCTGCGGCCGGCACGGGTGCGGTCATCCCACCAATCTGCCTTGCATCATGTGGGAGACGCCACGAAACGCCGAAACCGTTCCCGGGTACTGTGCGCAATCGCCGGGAGCCCCCAAGCTGGAGAGGTGTCGTCTGTGCGTACCAGATCAGGACCGCGAGCGGCGGTGGCTGCGCTTGCCGCGGCGCTGGCGCTCGGCGTGGCCGGTTGCGTCCCGCCGGATGAGCCGGCCACCCCGCCGCCGAGTGACGGCGGCAACGCGGTGGAGCAGTTGAGCGAGCTCACCGTCGCCACCGCCGGCTCGATGAAGGGCTACAGCCGGGACCGTTTCCCGCACTGGCGGGACACCGGCAAGAACTGCGACGTCCGGGACAGCATCCTCCAGCGCGACGGCAAGGACGTGAAGCTGTCCGGCTGCAACGTGGTCGGTGGGCGCTGGGAGAGCGTGTACGACGGTCGCAGCTTCTCGGATCCCTCCGACGTGGACATCGACCACATGGTGCCGTTGGCCAACGCGTGGCGCTCGGGTGCCGACGAGTGGGACAACGCGAAGCGCGGCGACTTCGCCAACGACACCACCCGTCCGCAGCTGTTCGCGGTTTCCGCCTCGTCGAACCGGGCAAAGGGTGACCAGGACCCGTCCCAGTGGAAGCCGGCAAACCGATCGTACTGGTGCAAATACGCCCAGGACTGGGTGACGGTCAAGCACTACTGGCGACTGACGGTGACCAGCGCCGAGAAGTCCGCACTGACCGACATGTTGGAGGGCTGTTGAGTGGGGAGCGAATCGTGACCGCCGCCGGGGAGGGCGTCCCGTCCGCCGCCGGTATGACCGCCGACGGCACCGCCGAGACTCCCGCCGCCGTGCCAGGTGCCGGCATGGTCGCGGATTCCGGCGGCGCGTCCGGCCCGCAGAGCCGCACCACCGACATCGTGCCCGGCCCGGGCGGCGTGATGACCGACGAGGTCGGCGTCGTCACCGGTGACCTGACGCTGCGCACCGAGTACGCGGACGGCAAGGTCACGGTGCGGGTGCAGTACAAGGACGCGGACGAGTGGTACGCGGTGACCGGCACGTCGGTCACGTTGGCCGACCCGGCCGGGCTGGACGCGGTGCACGGCGTCGCGGTGGGGCTGCTGAACCGCCCCGAGGGCTGACGACCGCCGGCACCGCGTCCTGCGGCTCAGACGTACGAACCGGGCTCGGTGGGCGCGGAGACCACGCCCGGCGCGTCCCCCTCGCCCTCGGGCCGGACGATCTGCGCGCTGACCCCGTGCGGACGCAGTTCGCCACTGGCGATCTGCTCGGCGAAGTGACACGCCACCCGGCTGCCACCGATCTCCCGCAACACCGGTCGCTCGTCGGCGCAGCGGGTGGGCTGCGCCCACGGGCAGCGCGTGTGGAAGCGGCAGCCGGACGGCGGGTTGGCCGGCGACGGCAGGTCACCGGCGAGCAGGATCCGCTCCCGGCGGTCCTCCACGTCCGGGTCCGGCACCGGCACCGCGGACATCAGCGCCCGCGTGTACGGGTGCAGCGGCTCGTTGTAGAGCCGGTCGCTCGGCGCCTCCTCGACCAACGCCCCCAGGTACATGACGCCGACCGTGTCGGAGATGTGCCGGACCACCGCGAGGTCGTGCGCGATCACCAGGTAGGTCAGCCCCAGGCTGTCCTGGAGTTCGTCCAGCAGGTTGACCACCTGGGCCTGGATCGACACGTCGAGCGCCGAGACCGGCTCGTCGGCGACGATCAGCTCCGGCCCGAGGACCAGCGCGCGGGCGATGCCGATGCGCTGCCGCTGCCCGCCGGAGAACTCGTGCGGGTAACGGGACAGCGCCCAGCGCGGCAGCCCGACCGCGTCCAGGGTCTCGCCGATGATCCGTCGACGGTCGGTGCGGTCGGCGCCGATCCCGTGGGTCTGCAGACCCTCGGTCAGGATCGACTCGACGTTCTGCCGGGGGTCGAGACTGGACATCGGGTCCTGGAAGATCATCTGCATCCGGCGACGCATGCCGCGCAGCTTGCCGGGCGGCAGCGTGGTCAACTCGACACCGTCGAAGCTGACCTCACCGGCGGTCGGCGGGGTGAGCTGGAGCAGCGCACGGCCCAACGTGGACTTGCCGCAGCCGGACTCACCCACCAGGCCGTACGTCTTGCCCCGCGCGATGCTCAGGTCGACTCCGTCGACGGCCTTCACCTGGCCGACCACCCGGTCGAAGAGCACCCCCCGTTTGATCGGGAAGTGCACCTTCAGATCGCGCACCTCGACGAGGACGTCGTTCTCGGTTCGCTCGCTACGCTCGCTCACGCTGATTCCTCCTCGCGCGGGGCGGGCACCGTGCCGGGCACCGGCTCCGGGTTCACGCACCGGTAGCTACGTCCGTCGTACGCCTGCACCAGCTCCGGCGGCTCGCCCACGCACTCGTCGATCCGTCGGGAGCAGCGCGGGGCGAAGGCACAACCGTCCGGCCAGGGCAGCAGGTCGCGGACCGAACCAGGAATCGGGTTGAGCTTCTCGCCCCGCCCGGCGTCCAGGCGCGGCACCGAACCGAGCAGACCCACCGTGTACGGGTGACGCGGCTGGCGGAACAGCGGGCGTCGGCGGGCCGTCTCCACCACCCGGCCGCCGTAGAGCACGTTCACGGTGTCGCACATGCCGGCCACCACGCCCAGATCGTGCGTGATCATCAACAGCGCGGTGCCGGAGTCCCGGACCAGTTCCTTCAGCAGCTCCAGGATCTGGGCCTGGATGGTGACGTCGAGCGCGGTGGTCGGCTCGTCGGCGATCAGCAGCCGCGGCTGGCAGGCCACCGCCATCGCGATGAGCGCACGCTGGCGCATCCCACCGGAGAGCTGGTGCGGGTACTCCTTCAGCCGCCGCTTCGGGTCGGGGATGCCGACCCGGTCGAGCAGCGCCGCCGCCTCCTTCGCCGCGGTCTCACCCTTCATCCCCCGGTGCCGGGTGAGCACCTCGGTCACCTGCAACCCGATCGGGATCACCGGGTTCAGCGAGGAGAGCGGATCCTGGAAGATCATCGCGATGTCCCGGCCCCGGATGTCCCGCCGCGACCGGTCGTCGAGCTGGAGCAGGTCGGTGCCGTCGAAGACGGCCTTGCCGCCGACCCGCAGGCCCGGCTGCTTGGGCAACAGACCCATGATCGCGAGCGAGGTGACGCTCTTGCCGCAGCCGGACTCACCGACCAGGCCGACCACCTCACCGGCGTCGACCGAGAAGGACACCCCGTCGACAGCGTGCACGGCCCGCTGACCGCGGCGGGCGAACGTGACGGCGAGATCTTCAACTTCGAGCAGTGCCATCAGGGGCCTACTTCCGCAGCTTCGGGTCGAGGGCCTCACGCATCGCCTCACCCAGCAGGGTGAAGCCGAGCGCGGTGATGATGATCGCGACCGCCGGGTAGATCGCCAGCGACGGCCGGATGCCGAGGTACTGCTGCGCGTCGGCGAGCATGACCCCCCACTCCGGTACGGCGGTGTCCGGGTTACCCAGACCGAGGAACGACAACGCCGCAGCCTCGATGATCGCGGTGGCCAGGGTCAGGGTGGCCTGCACGATCACCGGGGCGAGCGAGTTGGGCACCACGTGGGTCAGCGCGATCTTCGACTTCTTGACGCCGAGCGAGGTGGCCGCCAGCACGTAGTCGCTGTTGGCCTGCGAGATCATCGAGCCGCGCAGCAGCCGGGCGAACACCGGCACCGAGACCACACCGACAGCGATCATCACAGTGGTCAGGCTGGCCCCGAGCAGGGCGGCGATGCTCACCGCCAGCAGCAGGCTCGGCATCGCCAGCAGCATGTCGATGAAGCGCATCAGGGTGGTGTCGACCCACCGCCCCCACCGGCCACCGAGACCGGCCGCGGCACCGGAGATGCCACCGATCAGCGCGCCGATGGCCAGACCGATCAGGGTGGAGACCACACCGACCAGCAGGGTCTGACGGGCTCCCACGATCATGCGGCTGAACTCGTCACGGCCCTGGTGGTCGTAACCGAACCAGTGATCGCCGTCGGGCCCGGGGATGACACCCGGCTTGATCAGCCCTTCCCGGATACCGATCGTGTCCGTCGGCGCGTACGGCACGAGGAACGGGCCGAGCACCGCTACCAACACGAAGAGCGCCAGGATGACCGCGCCGACGATCGCGGCCGGGTTGCCGCGCAGCCGCCGGAACGCCTCCTGCCAGAGGCTGACACCCCGCTCGTCGTCGCGGGCGGCCAGTTCGGAGAGCCGGTCGATCTTTTCGCGCTTCTTGCCCGGGCTGAGGGTCATCGCACCCTCACCCTCGGGTCGATGAAGCTGTAGGAGAGATCAACCAGGAGGTTCACCAGCACGTACACCACCGCGATGATCAGAATGAAGCCCATCAGCACCGGATAGTCGCGCTGGCCGATGGCCTCGGCGACGAACGCTCCGATGCCACTGAAGGCGAAGACGGTCTCGGTCAGCACGGCGCCGGAGAGCAGGCCGCCCGCGAGCAGACCGATCGAGGTGGCCACCGGCAGCATGGCGTTGCGCAGGACGTGCCGGCGACGGACCGTCTGCTCGGTCAGGCCCTTCGCCTCGGCGGTGCGTACGAAGTCCTCGTTGAGCACCTCGAGCACGCTCGCCCGGGTGATCCGGACGATGATCGCCAGCGGGATGCTGGCCAGCGCGATGGCGGGCAGCACCAGATGCCAGAGGGCGTCGGCTGCGGCGTCCCACTCCCGGGTCATCAACCCGTCGAGGACGAAGAAGTTGGTCACCCGGGTCGCCCCGAGCGTCGGGTCCTGCCGGCCGCTGGACGGGAACCAGTGCAGGTTCTCCGAGAAGATCGCTTTGAGCACGTAGCCCAGGAAGAAGACCGGGATGCAGATGCCGATCAGCGAGCCGCCCACAGACGCGTGGTCCAGGAAGCGGCCGCGACGACGGGCGGCCAGGTAGCCCAGCGGGATGCCGACACCGATCGCAATGATCATCGCGGTGATGGTCAGCTCGACGGTGCCGGGGAAGCGCTCGATGAACTCCGTGGTGACCGCCCGCTTGGTGGAGGTCGAGGTGCCCAGATCAAGCTTGATCATCCGCCGTACGAAGCGGCCGTACTGGACCAGGATGGGCTCGTCGAGCCCCATGTTGCGGCGGATCGCGGCCCGCATCTCGGGGGTGCCGCGCTCGCCGAGGATGGCGGTCTCGGGGCCGCCGGGGAGACGGCGGAGCCAGATGAAGAGCAGGAGGGAGAGCCCGAACAGCGTGGGTATCAGCTGAAGCAGGCGCCTGACGATGAACCGGAACACGGCGGCCTCGAAGGGGTGCGGAGGGTTGCGGGCGGGCGCTGTGCGACAGCGCCCGCCCGCGTTCCTTGCTGCGTCAGATCAGGACTTACTTGAACTCGGCGGTGGCGAAACGCTCGTCGGTGAGCGGGCTCGCCTTGACGCCGGTCACGTCCTTGCCGAACACGATCGCCGGCGGCGAGTGCGAGATCGGCACACCGGGCAGGAACTCCATCACGGACTTGTTCAGGGCCTTGTACTTCTCGGTACGGGCCGCGATGTCCGCGGTGGTGTCCGCGTCCTTGAACTGGTCGAACAGGGCCTTGTTGTTGAAGCCCCACTCGTCCTTCGGCCGGTCGAAGAAGGTGCCGATGAAGTTGTAGGCGTCGCCGTAGTCACCGGTCCAGCCCAGGAAGTGGATGTCGTGCTTGCTACCCGAGGTGGTGGCGTTCAGGTAGTCCGGGCTCCACTTCAGCGGGATCGCCTCGACGGTGATGCCAACGGCCTTCAGGTCCGCCGAGAGCAACTCGAAGATGTCCTTCGGGTTCGGCATGTACGGCCGGGTGACCTCGGTCGGGTAGTGGAACTTCAGGGTCAGGTTCGACGCGCCCGCCTCGGCCAGCAGCGCCTTCGCCTTGGCCGGGTCGTAGGTGTACTTCGGAACGTCGCCGTTCCAGCCCTCGACGGTGTCCGGCATGAAGTTGTCGGCGACCTTGGCGCCCGGCGGCAGCTTGGAGGTGACCAGCTGCTCACGGTTCAGGGCGTACGCGATGGCCTGCCGGACCCGGAGGTCGGCGAGCTTCGGGTTGCCCTTCTGGTTGATCGCCAGGTAGAGCACGTTGAACGCCGGGCGGGTGAGCATGTTGAAGCCTTCGCTCTTCAACGGCTCGACGTCGGCCGGGCCAACCAGGTCGTAGCCCTGGATGTCACCGGAGCGCAGCGCCTGCTTGCGGGCGTTCTCGTCCGAGATCGTCTTGAAGATGAGGGTCTTCAGCTTGGCCTTGGGGCCCGAGTAGTCCTCGTTGCGCTCCAGGGTCAGCGTCTTGTTTGCGACGTCCCAGGCCTTGAACTTGAACGGGCCGGTGCCGGTCGGGTGCTCCGTCGCGTACGCCGGGTACTTGATGTCCTCGGCGCTGCCCGCGACGTTGCTGGCGTCGAACTCCTGCAGCGCCTTCGGGCTGTGGATGGAGAACGAGGGGAGCATCAGCGCGGCCGGGATCTTGCTGGAGACCCGGGTGAACGAGAGGTCCACAGTGGTCGCGTCCTTGGCGGTGCACGACTTGAAGAGGCTCGGCGGAAGGTCCGCGTTCTCGTTGTTGGCGAAGCCGCCCATGACGTCCTGCCAGTACGCCGTAACATCCGGGCTCTGCATGAGGCCCTTGGCGTTGTACCAGCGGTTGAAGTTGACGCAGACGGCCTCGGCGTTGAAGTCGGTGCCGTCGTGGAACTTCACGCCCGAGCGGAGCTTGAAGGTCCAGGTGGTGCCGGCAGCGTCCGGGGTCCAGGACTCGGCCAGGCCGGGGGTGACCTTCGTGCCACCCTCCTCCGGCCGGACCAGGGTCTCGAAGACCTGACGCGCCACACGCAGCGACTCACCGTCGCTGGCGAAGCTCGGGTCGAGCACCTTCGGGTCTCCGGCGACGCCGAAGACGAGGGTGTCCTTCTTGCTTCCACCGGATTTGTCGTCGCGGTTGCTCTCGGCGCAGCCTGCTACCGCGAGGGCCGCGACCGCGACGGCCGCGATCGCGACCTTCGGCCTGGGTGCACGCATGTGTGCTTCACCTCGTCCTTGGGGGTACGGACAACGTGGTGACAGGGGTCACCGATGGCGGTGACCATAGCTCCCGATGCGACCAGCCGGAAACAGCCGGGTGGACTGTTGGTATCGGATCGTGCCTCAACCGCCGCTTGACATTCGATTCGTAGGTAAACGGCGGCCAAAACCGATCAATCAGCACCCGCGATGCCAAACTGTTACGTCGAACAGCCCCGATGAGGGCACAGGTGTCAGATCATTTCCGGGCAGGGACACAGCGGTGGCCGGCACCCACCCGGGTGCCGGCCACCGGTCGTACGCCAGGGGGTCAGACCGCGCGACGCCCCTCGAAGGCCCGACCGAGGGTGATCTCGTCGGCGTACTCCAGATCGCCGCCGACCGGCAGCCCGCTGGCCAGCCGGGTCACCGAGATGCCCATCGGCTTCACCATCAACGCCAGGTAGGTCGCTGTCGCCTCGCCCTCGGTGTTCGGGTCTGTGGCCAGGATCAGCTCCCGCACCCCGCCGCCACCGAGCCGGATCATCAGCTCCCGGATGCGCAGATTGTCCGGGCCGATCCCCTCCAGCGGATTGATCGCACCGCCCAGCACGTGGTAGCGACCGCGGAACTCACCAGTCCGCTCGATGGCCACCACGTCCTTGGGCTCCTCCACCACGCACAGCACCTCGTCGGTGCGGCGCGGGTCGCGGCAGATCCGGCACTGCTCGGACTCGGCCACGTTGTAGCAGGTAGTGCAGAACCGGACCAGCTCCTTGACCTTGCGCAGCGCGCCGGCCAGCCGGTTGACGTCGGCCGGATCCGCCGAGAGAACGTGGAACGCGATCCGCTGAGCGCTCTTCGGACCCACGCCCGGCAGCCGACCCAGTTCGTCGATCAGATCCTGGATGGCACCTTCGTACATCTGCCGGCTCAGAAACCGGGCAGGCCGAGGCCGCCCATGCCGCCGGCGACCGGGCCCATCTTGCGCTCGGTCAGCTCCCGGGCCGCCTCGGCGGCGTTGTGCACGGCCGCGATGACCAGATCCTCCAGCGTCTCCACGTCCTCCGGGTCGACGGCCTTCGGGTCGATCTTGATGGCCTTCAGCTCACCGGAGCCGGAGACGGTCGCGGTGACCAGCCCGCCACCGGCGGTGCCGGTCAGCTCGGCCTCGGCCAGCTCGGCCTGCGCGGCGGCGATCTGCTGCTGCATCTTCTGCGCCTGCTTCAGCATCTGCTGCATGTTCGGCTGTCCACCTGGGCGCACGGGATGGCTCCTTCTCGCACTCGTCTGCTCGACCGCCGCTCAGCCTATCCGCTGGGACCGACCTCGCCCCGCCCGGTGCGTCCGCCCACGCCGGGCGCTCCGGGTACGGCTACCCCTACCCCGAACCGGCCATCTGGTGGTAGTGCGCCCACGCCGCCGCACTGGTCTGCTCGGGGTATGAACCTCACCCGTACCGGCCGGGTCGGCGCGCTGTGCTGGCTGGCGGCCACGCCCGTCTTCCTCGTCGCCAGTCTGGTCACCGGGCTGCGCTGGCGCGAGCCGACCTACAGCTGGGCCACCCACAACATCAGCGACCTCGGCAACGTCCACTGCGGCAGCTGGGACACCACCCGCCCCCGCTACGTCTGCTCGCCGTGGCACCCGCTGATGAACACCGCGACAGTGGCCACCGCCGTACTGCTCGCCGTCGGGCTCCTGCTGACCTGGCGGATCCTCGGCCGCGGCCCGGTGGTGCGGTCGGCTCAGACCCTCCTGTTGCTGGCCGCCGGCGGATACGCCCTAGCGGCCGGCTACCCGGCCGACGTCAACGAGAACCTGCACGTTCTCGGCGCATTCCTGATCATGGGTCTGGGCAACGTCGGTCTGCTCCTCGCCGGCTTCGCCCCGAGCGGCACGACGCTCGGCCGGTACCGACGACTCACCCTCACCGCAGGGCTCATCGCGCTGGTCGGGACGGCATTGTTCGCCGCCCAGCAGGGCCTGGGAATCGGGGTAGGCGGCATGGAACGAATAGCCGTCCTACCCTTCCCCCTCTGGGCCTGCTGCCTGGGAGTCTCGCTGGCCGAACCCCCTCCCCTGCGCGATCTTGCACTTTCCGCGCCGACATCGGAGGGCATTCTGCCCATTTCGACTACTGAAACTGCAAGATCGGGGAGCTGAGGGCGAGGCGAGGGCTAGCGGGCGTCGACTTCGTTGATCTTCTCGGCGCCGAAGGTTTCCCGGAGCAGCCGTACCGCCTGCTCCTCGCTCGACTCCCGCGCGGTCTTCTCGTCGATGATCTCGTCCAACGGCTCGTCGCCCGGGTCGAACCCCTCATAGACCGGGGTCGCCGCCGGTGCCGCGCCGCCGGGCCGGCCGGCTCGCGTCGGACCATCGAAGTCCGGGTCGTAGGGCGGCTCGCCGGCCCATTCGGCGTCCGCGATGGGCCGGGCCGCCGCTCCGGTACGCGCACCGCGCCCCGCCGCCGCCGCGCGAGCCGCGGCGATGGCGCTGCTCACCGGGGCACCACCGGCTGTCGCCGGCTGCCGGGCCGCCGGCGTCGGGTTACCCCGCCCGCCCGGCCTACCGCCACCGGCCGCCGCCCCGGGACCACCCGAACCGCCGGGTCCGGCACCGTTCGCACCGCCGCCGCCGTTGGTGCCGGTGCCGTTGGTACCGCCGCCGTTGGTGCCGCTGCCGTTCGCGCCCCCGCCGTACGCGCCGGTCGACGCCGATGCAGGCTGGGAGCCGTCCGGGCTCGACCCGCTGCCGGCCGACGCGCCGCCGGGTCGGGCGGCCTCCGGCCAGTCCTCGTCATCCGTCGCCTCGGCGACGGGCGCACCGCCGCCGGGGCGGGCCGCCTCCGGCCAGTCGCCCTCGTCGTCCGCCGCCGGGGACGGCACCGCACCCTGACCACCGCTACCCGCGCCGACACCGCCCCGCGAAGCCGGGCCGGCAGCGCCGGTCGGGTTCACCGCAGCGTTCGACCCTGACGCAGGGTCGAAGCCTGACGCGGGGTTCGAGCCCGGCGCGGGGTTGAAGCCAGAGGCAGGGTTCGAGCCCAGCGCAGCGTTCGAGCCTGACGCAGGGTTGGAGCCCGGCGCAGGGTTCGAGCCAGGCGCAGCGTTGAGGCCTGACGCAGGGTTCAAGCCCGGCGCGGAGTTCGAGCCCGGCGCACCGTTCGACCCTGACGCAGGGTCGAAGCCTGACGCGGGGTTCGAGCCCGGCGCAGGGTTGAAGCCAGAGACAGGGTTCGAGCCCGGCGCGGAGGGCGAGCCAGGGGCGTTCGAGTTCGGAACGGCTGGCGGCGCGCTCGTCGGGCCGGCCGTCGGGGTCGCGGCGGGCGGGGCTGCGGAGCGGGCCGGGGCGGCGGGTTGCGAGCGCGGAGGGCCGGACAGCGACGCGCCACCGCGCTCGCCGGCCACCTCACACCGGATCTGCCAGCGCCCGCCCAACTCCTCGTAGAGCGCGTCGGTGAGCACCGCCGCGTGGTCGGCCATCATCTTGGCCAGCACTGTGGACTTCACCGTCAGGACCAGCATGTCGCCGTCGAGTTCACGGACCACCGCGTCCCGCATCAGGGCGGCGATCCGCTTGTTGGTCCGGTTGACCTTGCCGACCACGTCGGGCCAGACGCGGCGCACCGCGACCGCGTCCAGCGCGGGGGCCGGTGCCCCCGGACGGGGCGGCGCGGGCGTGGCCGGGTCGGGAAGCACCGCCGACGGTGGCACCACGCGACGCGGGGCCGGCCCGGCGGGCGAGACGGGGACGGTCGGGTCAGCGGCGGCCGAGCCGGTCGACGCGCCCGGGGACGCCGGGATCGGCGAGTCGGCCGTCGACACGTACGAGGCCGGCGCACCGGAGGTCGGAGCACCCGAGCTGGGAGCGCTTGACATCGAAGCGCCGAAGGCGGGTGCCCCGGTGGCCGAGGCGGCCGGCGCGGGAGCACCCGGGGCCGCAACGCCCCGGGTCGGGGACGCGGCCGGGTCGACCTCCCACGGCGGGGCGGAGGTCGGGGCGTTCGCGGGGGTGGCGGCAGCCGGGACCGGTGCGGCGGGCTGTGGGCGTACCCCTGGGTGGTTGGCGGGCGCGGAGCCGGCGGCTGCCGACGGCGCGTCGGTGCCGCCCAGGGTGAGCCGGCGTTCCATCCGTTCCAGGCGCTGGAGGAGGCCGCCGGTGGTGTCGTCGACGCCGGGCAGCAGCATCCGCGCGCAGATCAGCTCCAGCAGCAGGCGGGGCGCTGTGGTGCCGCGCATCTCCACCAGGCCGTCGTGCACGATGTCGGCGCAACGGGAGAGCGTGGCCGGGCCGAGTTGCGAGGCCTGGGCGGCCATCCGCTCGATCTGGTCGGCCGGACCGTCGATCAGGCCCTTCGCGGCGGCGTCCGGCACCTGCTGGATCACGATCAGGTCGCGCAGCCGTTCCAGCAGGTCGGAGGCGAACCGGCGCGGGTCGTGCCCGGCCTCGGCGACCCGGTCGACGGTGGCGTACGCGGCGGCCCCGTCCCCGGCGGCCAGCGCGTCGCACATCTCGTCGATCAACGCGGCGTCGGTGACCCCGAGCAGCGCGGCGGCCCGGGCATAGGTGACCCCCTCCGGGCCGGCCCCGGCGATGAGCTGGTCGAGCACGGAGAGGCTGTCCCGGGCGCTGCCGCCGCCGGCGCGGACCACCAGCGGGAAGACCGCCGGCTCGACGGCGACGCCCTCGGCCTGGGTGAGCTGCTCCAGGTACGGGCGGAGCACCTTCGGCGGGATCAGCCGGAACGGGTAGTGGTGGGTCCGCGACCGGATCGTCCCGAGGACCTTCTCCGGCTCGGTGGTGGCGAAGATGAACTTGACGTACTCCGGAGGCTCCTCGACCAGCTTGAGCAGGGCGTTGAAGCCCTGGGTCGAGACCATGTGCGCCTCGTCGATGACGTAGATCTTGAAGCGGCTGCTGGCTGGCGCGAAGAAGGCGCGCTCGCGCAGCTCACGGGCGTCGTCGACACCACCGTGGCTGGCCGCGTCGATCTCGATCACGTCGATCGAGCCGGCACCGTCGGTGGCCAGCGAGCGGCAGGACTCACACTTGCCGCACGGCTCCGGGGTGGGGCCCTGCTCACAGTTGAGCGACCGGGCCAGGATCCGGGCGCTGGAGGTCTTGCCGCAGCCGCGTGGGCCGGAGAAGAGGTAGGCGTGGTTGAGCCGTCCGCTGCGCAGCGCCTGCGACAGCGGCTCGGTCACGTGCTCCTGACCGATGACCTCAGCGAAGGTACGCGGCCGGTACTTGCGGTAGAGCGCCAGCGTCACTCGTCCCGCCTCCTCTCGACCGAGCCATTCTGCGCCGGTCGGGCGCGGGTGACCACCCACCCCGCCGCGGCGCCCGGGCCTACGGACTTGATCGACTCGGCTTCCTGGCCGCCGCGCTTGATCGACTCGGCTTCCTGGAAACCGCGATGTCCGTCTGGCCGGGACACCGCGACATCATGAATGTCGAGTGGATCAACCAGCCCACAGACAAAAAGGCCTCCCGTGCACCCGGCAGAGCTCGCTTATCCTTGCTGCCTTCCGGCCCTGGGGAGGTTCACGAGATACCGCCGCACGGGAGGTGACGCCCAGCTTACCCGACCGCCCGTCGATCTTCAGGGGGTGGTGGGGTGGCCCGGCCGACACGGGCCTGTATCCTGGCTCGCGGAGGATTCGCCTAGAGGCCTAGGGCGCACGCTTGGAAAGCGTGTTGGGTTTACACCCTCACGAGTTCGAATCTCGTATCCTCCGCTCACCTGAGCAGCACGAACGACAGGGCCGGCCCCAACGGGACCGGCCCTGAGTCGTCTGCGCGGTGACGTCAGCCGGCCACCTGGACGTGCCGGGGCGTCGCCTTCAGCAGGGACACCTTGTGGTGCTGGAGCACGACGCCACCCGGGGTGAGCGCGGACGGCGGGTACGGTCCCGGGGCCGGTGGAGCCCGCCGCCGTCGTACACATGTTCTATCCACACCCTGTGGACGACGGGGGACTGATGAGTTACCAGCTCAGCGCGGTGGTCGCGGACGCCGAACTGCTCCACGAGCAGACCGCCGAGCTGGACCACGCCGTCCTTGGCGAACTGCGTCAGGACTTCGCGTTGCTGCCGGTCACCCCACAGTTGGTGATCGAACTGACCGGGTCGTTACCGGATTTCGCGACTGACGACCGGAGCGCCGAGCGTCCGTTCGGCCTGGTGCTGTCCACGGCCCTGGTCGAGGTGCTGAGCCGCTGGTCGCGGTCGGGGCCGGTGGCGTACCTGGAGGCGGAGTTCGGTGCCGGCGCCGGCTACCAGTCGGCGGCGGTGTGGTTGGGCGGGGAGCTGTCCTGGGGCCCGTGCTTCGACGACGAGTTGGAAGCGCCGCGCCCGCTCTGGCCGATCAACGGGGCCCTGACCCGGCTCGGCGTCGAGCCCGGCACCTGGATCGACCCGTTCGCCGAACTGGGGTTGCACCTGGAGCGAAACACCGACGGCTGGTTGGCACACGGGCGGCGCCGGCTCAGCGCCGACTACTGGGACGAGCTGGTCGAGCAGTGGGAAAATCAGTAATCCGGCCACTGGCAGCAACCTGAATGCTCCCGTTCCGTTGGGGACTGGGGGATTCCATGAAATTGCGACAATTTGCGTTTATCGCCACGCTGATGACTGCTGCCTCAATCGCCGGCAGCGGCGTACCACCAACCGGGCCGATCCCGGACGGCCGGCCCGTCGGCAGCGTGGAGATCATCGACCTGAACGGCCTACGGAACATCGAATTCGGTGCCACCGAGGACGAGCTGACCAGGCGCGGCATCCTGCGTACCAGCCTGGACGCCTGCGGGCCGGTGCTCGCCGGCCACGACACCGTCAGCCCGGTCTTCATGGACGACAAACTCGTGCTGCTCTGGGTCGGCGACCCGATGCGGACACCGGAGGGCATCACCGTCGGCTCGCCCGTCGACCAGGTCTGGGACAGCTACCCCCAGGTCAGCCGACTTCGCGCTCCACAGGGGACACATCGCCTCGACGGGCTGCTCGCCCGCAGCGGCGACCGCGCGTACCTGTTCCTCCACGACGGGCGCACGGTCCGGAAAACCATCGCCGGGTACGCCGACTGGGCCCGCCGCCTCTTCCACGACGGCGTCGGCCCCTGCTGACCCACCACCACCGCGCTACCGGCCGACGAAGAAACGCCCGACTCGATCCTCGCGGGTCGAACCGGGCGTTTCCGCACTACAGAGCGGTGGCGGAGGGATTTGAACCCTCGGAGGGCGTTAACCCTCACACGCTTTCGAGGCGTGCTCCTTAGGCCGCTCGGACACGCCACCGCCGACGAGGGTACAGGACCGCTGGTTCCGACGCCGAACCGGTATCGCCCGGGCCGGCCTGGCAGGATCTTTGCCATGAGTACGCACATCGGCGCGAAGCCGGGCGAGATCGCCGAGCGGGTCCTGATGCCGGGTGACCCCCTGCGGGCCAAGTGGATCGCGGAGACCTACCTCGAGGGCGCCACCTGCTACTCGACGGTCCGGGGCATGCTGGGCTTCACCGGCCGCTGGAACGGCGTCGAGGTTTCCGTCCAGGGCTCCGGCATGGGCATGCCGTCGGCCTCCATCTACGCCCATGAGCTGATCAACGAGTACGGCGTGAAGACGCTGATCCGGGTCGGCTCCTGCGGTGCCCTCAGCACCGACCTGCAACTGCGGGACGTGGTGGCGGCGATCGGGTCGTCCACCGACTCGAACATGAACCGGATGCGCTTCGACGGGCTGATCGACTACGCCCCGGTGGCCGACTTCGGGCTGCTGCGGACGTCGGTCGAGGTGGCGGAGCGGCGCGGCATCAGCATGCACGTCGGGCCGATCCTGGCGGCGGACGCCTTCTACACCGACCGGCCGGACCTCTACGACACCCTCGCCGACTACGGCGTGCTGGCCGTGGAGATGGAGTCGGCGGCGCTCTACACGATCGCCGCGCGGTTCAAGGCCCGCGCGCTGACCGTGTTGACCGTCAGCGACCACATCAAGACCGGCGAGAAGACCACCTCCGAGGAGCGGGAGCAGACCTTCAGCCAGATGGTCGAGATCGCCCTCGACACGATCATCGCCTGACCCGTTCCGGCGGCAATACCGCGAAGAGCGTGATGACTGTGTGGCATCAAGATGCCTCAGAGTCATCACGCTCTTTCGCATCAGGCCGCCGGGCCACAGCCGCAGAAAGTCAGACGGCGGCCAGCGCCTCGGTCGGTGAGAGGCGAGCGGCGCGCACGGCCGGGTAGAGGCCGGCGAAGCCGCCGATGATCAGCGTGGCACCCACCCCGCCGAGCATCGCCCAGGCCGGCACCACTGTCGGCCAGTGCTGCGACAGCGCGTATCCCGAGGTGACCAGGATGCCCAGCACCACCCCACCGATCCCGCCGAGCGCGGAGAGCAGCAGCGACTCGGCGAGGAACTGGGTCCGAACCTGACCACGGGTGGCCCCGAGTGACCGGCGTAGGCCGATCTCGGCTCGGCGTTCCAGCACCGAGATCACCATGGTGTTCGCCACACCGACCCCACCGACCAGCAGGGCGACCGCGCCCAGACCCAGCAACAGACCGGTGAACGCGTCGTCGGTCGCCTCGGCGGCGGCCAACGCGTCCGAGGGCCGGGACACCTCCACCTCGTTCGGCGCCTCCGGGTTGGCGGTCGCGCCGAGCACCGACCGGACCGCCTCGACCTGCGACTCCTCGGCCCGCGTGTAGACGATGGTGGGGTGGCCGTCGAAGCCCAGGTATTCGGTCGCCGCCGACCAGCCGATCAACGCCGAGGTGTCCAGCTCCGGGGCGAGAGGTGCGGCGGCGAGGGTTCCGACCACGGTGAACGGGCGTCCACCCAGCCACACCTGCACCTGCGGGTCGGCCGCGGTGATCCCGAGCCGCTGCGCCGCGGTGGCGCCGAGCACGACCGCCGGGTAGCGGGCGGTCGCCTCGTTGAGCCAGGTGCCGGTGGCCACCTCGGCCCCGACGGTGCCGAGCAGATCCAGCCCTGCCGCCCGGGTGGCGATGCCGCCGGTCTCCGCCGCCGGGATCCGGTCCGAGCGGTACACCTTGGCGTCGGAGACCTGCCCGGTCGCGGACACCTCGGTCACCGGGCCGATCCGCCCGATCATCGCGATTGACTCCTCGGGCAGTTGCGCGTCCGCACCAAACAGGGTGCTGCCCGGCTCGACGGTGAGCAGGTTGGTGCCGAGCGCGTCGAGCGCCCGGTCCAGTTCGGCCCGGGACGACGAGGAGATGCCGACCACCGCGATCATCGCGGCGATGCCGATCGCGATGCCCAACGCGGAGAGGAACGCCCGCAGCGGACGGGTCCGCAGCCCCACCCCGCCGACGCGCAGCACGTCCGCCGGTCCCAGGCGGGCCGGGGTCAGCGTCGCCATCAGCCGACCCCGTCCGACGTGCGGGCCGAGTCGTGTCGGACCGCGCCGTCGCGCATCCGCACCTGCCGGGGCAGGCTTGCCGCGATCTCCCGGTCGTGGGTGATCACCACGACGGTGGTCCCGGCCCGATGCAGGTCGTGCAGCAGCTCCAACACCTCGGCACCGGAGTGGGAGTCCAGGTTGCCGGTCGGCTCGTCGGCGAGCAGCACCGCCGGCTCGCCGACCACCGCACGGGCCACGGCGACCCGCTGCCGTTCCCCGCCGGAGAGTTCGTGCGGCCGGTGCCCCAACCGGTGGCCCAGGCCAACCCGGACCAGCGCGGCCTCCGCACGGTCGCGCCGCCGCCGCAGCGGTACGCCGGAGTAGAGCAACCCGTCGGCGACGTTGTCCACCACCGGAACGCCCGGGGCGAGGTGGAACTGCTGGAACACGAAGCCGATCCGGGTGGCCCGCAACGCGGACAGCTCCCGGTCGGTCAGCTTCGCCGCGTCGTACCCGTCGATGAGCACGCTGCCCGACGACGGCCGGTCCAGGGTGCCGATCAGGTGCAGCATCGTCGACTTTCCCGACCCGGACGGGCCGACGATCGCTACCAACTCGCCGTGGCCGATCCGCAGCGACACGTCGTCCAGGGCGACGACGCCGCCGGCATACCGCTTGCTGACCCGGTCGAGCACGATCACCTCGCCGCTCACGTCGGCACCACCACCGTCGCGCCCTCGGTGAGGCCCGTGCCGGTGACCTCCACCCGCCCGCCGGCGAACAACCCGGTGGTCACCGCGAGGATCCGGCTCGTGCCACCCTCGGCGACCTGGACGCCGTAGCCGCCCTCGGCCAGAGCCAACAGCGCCGCCACCGGCACGGTGAGCACGTCGCGGCGCTCCGAGACGGTGAACGTGACGTCCGCGCTGGCCCGGTCGAACCCGGTGAGGGCCTTCGGATCGGTCACCGCGACGGTCACCTCGATCTTCGTCTCGGCGTCGCCGGACTGTCCGTTGGCACCAGCCGTACCGGCCTGGACGACCGTCTCGACAGTGCTGATCGTGCCCGCCACCGTCTGGCCGTCGGGCAGCCGCACGGAGACCTTCGCGTCGCGCCTGGCCAGCCGCTGGTCGTCCACGTCCAACTCGACTGTGACAACCCGGCTGGTGCCGGTGTAGGTCAGCACCGCCTGGCCGGGCTGTGTCAGGTCGCCGACGTCGGCCTGGTGGCCGTCCACCCGGACCTCCCGGCCGGCGTACACGATTCGCCCTGGCTCGACCCGACCGGTCTCGGTCAGACCCAGGTCCTCCTGCCACTGCCGGACCGCGTCCGCGGTGGCGCCGGTGTACTCGTCGTCGACGGTGAAACCGGTGTAGCCCAGTGCGTCGAGGTTCCGCTCGAACTGCGCGACGTCGGCCCCCTCCACCCCGGGGGCGAGGGTCCGGTACGCGGGCAGCCCGCCGTAGAGGAGCACCACCGCCTCGTTGTCGACCCGGTAGAGCGCCTTGCCCCGCCGTACCGTCGACCCGGTCGCCGCCAGCGCGGTGACGGTGCCGCTGAGCTTCGCCGTGGCGGTACGCGTGGTGCCGTACCCCAGCTCACCGTCGGCGGTCTCCGAGTCGGCGAGGGTCTGCCGGGTGACGGTGGCGGTGGCGGGTGGTGCGCTGCCGGCCTGGGCGCGTCCGCCGTCGGCACCGCCGCCGAAGCCCACCGCGGCGACCACGCCCACCGCCGCGACCAGCAGGACGATGCCTCCGGTGACGGCGGCGCGCAGCCGCGAGCGTCGGATCGTCACCGGTCACCCCCGAACTGCGGTGCGTGCTGCCGGCACTTCTCCAGCGCGGCCTTCATGGCCGGGTCGCCGATGTTGATCGCGTTGTCCCCCGCCCCGATCCGGACCCGTCCGTCGGCGTCCGGGTCCGGGAAGTCGGGCACCCCGTTCTCCCGCATGCACTTGGCGAGCGTGCGCATCCGCTCGGCCTGCTCGGGGTTGAGCTGCGGTCCCTGCCCGCCGTTGGGCAGCTTGTCCTGGCACTTCTCCATGGCCGCCTGGACCTTCTGCTGATCCACGTCAGCGCCGAACCGGAAGCCGGGACGGCCGCCCGCCTCCGGGTCGGGCAGGTCCACCCCGTTCTCCCGCATGCACCTGGCGAAGGCGAGCTGCCGGTCCGAGTCACTGACCGGCGTGCCGGTCGCCGTCGCGTCGGCCTTCGTCCCGCCGGCGGTAGCGACCCCGCCGCCGTCGTCACCTCCCGCGCCGCACCCGGACAGCGCCAGGGCGAGCAGGACGGGGATCGCAAGCAGATGTCGTCGCATGATGTCCACCTCCGCTCAGGTCCGGCGCGGTTCGCCGAACGTGGCACCCAGTGCACGGCAGCGCGCGTATCCCCGGCGTTACCGTCGGCGGTTATGCCGCCGTTACGGAGCCCCGAGCACCATTGAGGGGTGAGAGTGCTGGTGGTCGAGGACGAGAACGTGCTGGCGGACGCCATCGCCGAGTGGCTGCGCCGGGAGTCGTTCGCTGTCGACGTGGCGTACGACGGGGACGCCGCGTTGGAACGGCTCGGCGTCAACGAGTACGCGGTGGTGGTCCTGGACCGGGACCTGCCGGTGGTGCACGGCGACGACGTGTGCCGGGCGATCGTGGATGCGGGCGGGGAGACCCGGGTGCTGATGCTGACCGCGTCGGCGGCGGTCCGGGAGCGGGTGGCCGGGCTGGCGCTCGGCGCCGACGACTACCTGACCAAGCCCTTCGCCCTGGTTGAGCTATCGGCCCGGGTGCACGCGTTGACCCGCCGGTCTCGCCCGGCGGCGCCGCCGACGCTACGGCGCGCCGGCATCCAGCTCGACCCGGCCCGACACGAGGTACGCCGGGACGACCGGTACGTGGCGCTGTCCCGCAAGGAGTTCGCGGTGCTGGCCGAGCTGCTGCGTGCCGACGGCGCGGTGGTCTCCGCCGAGGACCTGCTGGAACGCGCCTGGGACGAGCACATCGACCCGTTCACGAACGTGGTCCGGGTGACAGTCATGAAGCTGCGCCGCAAACTCGGCGACCCGCCGGTGATCGAGACGGTGCCCGGGGCGGGGTACCAGATCCGATGAAACGCCTGACGATCCGCGCCCGGCTCACCCTCATCTACGGCGGGCTCTTCCTGCTGGCCGGCGTGGTCCTGCTCGCCGTCACGTACGTGCTGGTGGATCAGCGGATGCCGCAGCCGTTCGGGGTGAGCCTGCGCGACCTGCCGAGGACCACCCCCACGACGCCCAGCGGGCAGAACCTCGACAACCTGCGCGCCCTGGTGCAGGAGGTGCAGGACGAAGCGAAACGCAACGCGTTGGAGTCGCTGCTCACCCAGGGCGGCATCGCGTTGATAGTGGTGTCGACGGTGGCGATCGCGTTCGGCTGGTTGCTCGCCGGCCGGGCGTTGCAGCCACTGCACCAGATCACCGGCACGGCCCGCCGGATCGCCGGCGCGGACACCGCCGGCCGTGGTCTGCACGAGCGCATCGCGCTGACCGGCCCTCCCGACGAGGTACGCGAACTCGCCGACACGTTCGACGAGATGCTGGAACGACTGGACCGCTCCTTCGACGGGCAGCGCCGGTTCGTGGCGAACGCCTCGCACGAGCTGCGTACCCCGCTGGCGCTCAACCGCGCCCTGGTGGAGCTGGCGGTCACCCGCCCGGACGCCTCGGCCGAGACCCGGCGACTGGGTGAGTCGCTGCTGGCGGTCAACGAACGCCACGAGCGGCTGATCGACGGCCTGCTGACCCTGGCCGACTCGGAGAACGAGCTGACCGAGCGTGCGCCGGTCGACCTGGCCGAGGTCTGCGCGCACACCACCGATCAGGCCGGCGGGCAGGCACCCGGCGTGCGGGTACGGCGGGTGCTGGCCCCGGCGCCGACGAGCGGCGACCCGGTGCTGTTGGAGCGGCTCACGTTCAACCTGGTGGAGAACGCGTTGCGGCACAACCTGCCCGCCGACGGCTGGGTGGAGGTGCGTACCGGGCTGGTCGGGGGTCGGCCCACCCTCACGGTGACCAACACCGGCCCGGTCGTTCCCGGCTACGACGTGGAGACGATGTTCCAGCCGTTCCGGCGGCTGTCGCGGGAGCGGGTCGTCGGCGCGCGGGGCTTCGGGCTGGGGTTGTCCATCGTCCGCGCGGTGGCCCGCGCCCACGGTGGCATCGCCGAGGCGCAGCCCCGTCCGGGCGGCGGGCTGGTCGTCACCGTCACCCTGCCGCCGGTCTGACCGGCGACCCGGCCTCAGCGGAAGAACGCGCGCAGGACGGTGGCGGTTTCGGTCTCCAGCACGCCGCCGTAGACCTCGGGGCGGTGGTTGAGCCGGCGGTCGCGCAGCACGTCCCAGAGCGATCCGGCCGCGCCGGTCTTGGGTTCCCAGGCGCCGAAGACGACGGTGGAGACCCGGGCGAGCACCAGCGCCCCGGCGCACATGGTGCACGGTTCGAGGGTGACCACCAGGGTGCAGCCGTCGAGCCGCCACCGGCCGGTGCGTTCGGCGCCTCGGCGCAGGGCCAGCACCTCGGCGTGCGCGGTGGGGTCCCCGGTCAACTCCCGTTCGTTGCGGCCGGTGGCCAGCTCGGTGCCGTCCGGGCCGTAGAGCACCGCCCCCACCGGCACGTCGTCGACGTCGGTGCTGACCGCGTCGTCGACCGGCGGACCGGCGACGGCGACCTCCAGGGCGCGGCGCATCCACAGTTCGTGCCGCTGCCGCCGGCCGATCTCACCAGTGTCGGCAAGGCCCTCGTGGGCACCGGGCCCGGCGCGGCCCACCGCACCGGGGGTGGGTTGGCCCGGCCGGATCGACTCCAGCGATGGATCGGTGGCGTCGGCCGGCTCAGACCTCACGCAGCTCCTCGACCTCGTCGGCGCAGCCGAGCACCTGGCAGATCTCGGCGGTGACGTCCGCCGGCATCATCCCCTCGTGGGTGCAGAGGGTCAGCAGCTTCTGCGCGGAGATGCCGAGGTTGGCCAGCAGGTCGGCGTCACCGACCGGGTCGGCCTCCGGGTCGACGACGGGCTGCTCGCTCTCGTCGTCGCCGGTGCTCGCCGGGCGGGGCTCGTCGTCACCGTCGAGCCCGGTGACCGAGGTCTTCAGGTCACCGACCAGCAGCGCCCCCAGCTGCGACTCCTCGGCGTACGCGGAGTCCGAACCGAACACCCGCAGGTCCTCGCCCTCGTCCAGGCGCAGGATCACCAGGTACGCGTCGTCGGCCTCGACGAAGAGCAGCGACACGTCGGCCTCCTGGTCGACGTCACGCAGCCGGTCGGCGACCTCGTCGATGTCGGTCGCGCCACGCAGGCTGACCTCGGCGGCGGTCCAGCCACTGTCGTCGCGCACCACGGCCGCAGCGAAGTACGACACGGTCCCCCCAATAGCCCTCGACACAGCGTCGACTCGTTACGCGTGCACGTTAGCCGGTCGGGTCGGCAGGCGACCCGTCAACGCCCCGAAGGGCGGGTCATTCCTGACAAAGTCGAATCAGCCGACGACTCGACGGCGGGTGGCGATGAGTTGCCGCAGACGCTCGGTGCGCTGCCGCTGTGGTCGGCTGCGCTGGCGGACCGCCCGGGCACCCGCCAGCTCGGCCAGCAACTGCAGGCGGCGGCGGCTGCGATCGGGATCCTGTCGCGGAGTGGTCCAGACCATAGTGCCGAGCGTGCCGAGTCTGGGCGGCCACGTCAAGACGGCGTTCGCTACGCAGCCAACCGGGCACGCGGCGCAGTCAACCGGGCGACGTTCCGGGGCCGGTCCGTGCTGGTCACCACAGCGGCCAGTCACCACTGGTGGCCCAGCGGACCGCCACCACGGCGGCGGCGATGCTCCAGCCACCGGCCGTGACGATGGCGACCCCGGTGGCCACCCCCCGGTCGCCGTAGCGGACCAGCACCAGGGCGGTGACCCAGGCCAGCAGGCCGGCGAACACCGTCCACCAGGCGTAGCTGGCCACGTCGGTGCCGAGCAGGCCGAACAGCAGCAACCAACCGGCTGCCGCGCCACCACCGGCGGCGACGCCACCGCCGGTGACCGGGTGCGGCTCGCGGTAGGTGGGTCGGGTCGGAGGACCGGAGGGGAAAAGACCCGACGGGGTACGCGGCATCGGGCGGGCGGCACCGAAGTCCGGGCCAGGTTCGGGTCGGGCAAAGGTCACCGTCGCTGCCCTCCCTCACGCGTGCCGCTCGTGCCCACGGTACCGGCTCTGCCAGGATGACCGGATGGCCTCGCCGACGATCAGCCGCCGCGCTCGTCCGGCGTACCCCATCCTGCTGCTGCTCGCCCCGGTGCTGGCCGCCGGTTGCGCGACCACCCGGCCGGGGGTGCCCGACGGCGCCGCGCCGACGCCACCGGCGGTCTGGGCGACAGCCGACCAGCCGGCGTCGCAGCCGCCGTCGCCGGCGGCGACCGACCCGAGCCCGCCCGCGCCGTCGTCGGCCACGCCGTCGGCGACGGCACCCCGCGTCGGGCTGAAGCATGTCTTTCCGGTACGCGCCGACAACGTCGACTACCACCCGACGCACGGGGCGTACCCGGCGACGGACCTCTTCGCCGACTGCGGCGAGCCGTTCGTGGCGGTGACCGACGGGACGGTGCTGGAGGTGAGCCGCGTCGACCGGTACCGCAAGCGCGGGCCACAGGGCCCGGACAACGGCGGCCTGTCGGTCTCCCTGCTCGGCGACGACGGGGTGCGGTACTACGGCTCGCACCTGAGCGCCGTGACCAGCGGTGTCGACGCCGGGGTGCGGGTCCGCGCCGGGCAGCAGCTCGGCAAGGTGGGCCGCACGGGCAACGCGAACAACGTCTGCCACGTGCACTTCGGCATCTCGCCGGGGTGCACCGGTAAGGACGGCTGGTGGATCCGGCGTGGGGTGATCTGGCCGGCGCGTTACCTGGACTCCTGGCGGCGCGGCGGCAACCGGGAGCCGGCCGCCGAGGTCACCGCGTGGCAACGCCGGCACGGCTGCCCGAAGGCGCCCTGACATGGCTCGCGCGAGAGATCCCATCGCCGACCTGCGCCGGATCGCGTTCCTTCTGGAACGGGCCAACGAGGCCACCTACCGGGTACGCGCGTTCCGGTCGGCGGCGAAGGCGTTGGCCGGCCTACCAGCGGCCGAGCTGACCGAACGGGCCGGCAACGGCACGCTCACCGAGCTGGCCGGGGTCGGTGACGTGACGGCCCGCTGTGTGGCGGAGTCCCTCGCCGGTGAGGAGCCGGTCTACCTGCGCCGGCTGGTGGCGACCGAGGGCAGCGACCTGGACGCCGAGGCCACGGCGCTGCGCGCCGCCCTGCGCGGCGACTGCCACACCCATTCGGACTGGTCCGACGGCGGTTCGCCCATCGAGGAGATGGCGTTGGCCGCGGTGGAGTTGGGCCACGAGTATCTGGTGCTGACCGACCACTCGCCCCGGCTGACGGTGGCCCGGGGGCTGACCGCGGCCCGGCTGCGCCAGCAGCTCGACCATGTGGCGCAGGTCAACGCGGCGCTGCCCGAGGGTTTCCGGATCCTCACCGGGATCGAGGTGGACATCCTCGCTGACGGCTCCCTGGACCAGGACGACGACCTGCTGGCGCGCCTCGATGTGGTGGTCGGGTCGGTGCACAGCGGGCTGAAGGACGAGCGGTCGAAGATGACCCGGCGCATGGTGAAGGCGGTTGCCAACCCGCACCTGGACATCCTCGGCCACGTCACCGGCCGGATGGTGTCGTCCCGGCCCGCCGGGGTGACCGGTCCGGGCGATCGGGGGCACCGGGCGCGTACCCGGGCGGAGAGCGACTTCGACGCGGACGCCGTCTTCGCCGCCTGCGCCGAGCACGACACCGCCGTCGAGATCAACTCTCGGCCGGAGCGGCAGGACCCACCGAAGCGTCTGATCCGCCGCGCGTTGGAGGCCGGCTGCCGGTTCGCCATCAACACCGATGCGCACGCGCCCGGCCAGCTCGACTGGCAGCGGTTCGGCTGCGAACGCGCGGCACTGTGCGGTGTCCCTGCCGACCGGGTGGTCAACACGTGGTCGGCGGAGCAACTGGTGGCCTGGACGCACGACCGGCGCTGATCCACTCGCGTTTCTGGACATCGGGGTGTCCGGGTCCGCCGGACACCCCGATTTCTGAAAAGCCGTGTCGATCAGGTGGTCGCTCAGCGGCGGGCGGGTTCGGCGGCCGGGGTGGCGGGTGCGCCGACGCCGACCACCGGGCTGGTCCGGCGGCGACTGAACATCCCCTGCGAGACCGCGACCCCGAGCAGCACGATCAGCGCGCCGACCGGTTGGTGCCAGTTGAGTCGTTCGTCGAGCGCCACGGCACCGATCAGCACCGCGAAGATCGGGATCAGGTACGTGACGGTGGACGCGGTGCTCGCGCCGGCCACCCGGATGTTGCGCATGTTGATCACGAACGCGAGGCCGGTGCCGAGCGCGCCGAGGGTCAGCACGCTCGCCACCACCCCCGCCGAAAGCTCGGTGGGCAGCGGCGGCAGGCCGGCGACGAAGGGGGTGACGATTGCCAACTGCGCGGCGGCGAGCAGCAGTTGCGCGGTGGAGAGCGACAGACCCGAGTGCGTGCTGCCGGCGACGAACCGCTTCTGGTACGGGATGGCCACGCCGTAGCAGGCCGCCGCGCCGAAGCACATGAGCTGCCCGACGAAGTGGGCCCCGCCGATGCCCTCCCAGACCCCGAGCACCACCAGCACCCCGACGAAACCGAGCCCGAGCCCGACCGCCCGGCGCACCGTGAGCCGCTCGGTGCGGAAGACCAGCACCGCCAGCGGCAGCACGATCAACGGGGTGGTGGCGTTCCAGATGCCGGCCAGCATCGACTCGACCCGCTGCTCCCCGTAACCGAAGAGGGTGAACGGCACTGACACGCCGAAGGCGGCGACGACGGTCAGGTGCGCCCAGACCCGGGGCTCGCGGGGCAGTCGGTCGCGGAGCACGGCGAGGACCACCAGCAGAGTCAGCGCCCCGGCGAGGACCCGGTAGAGGGTGAGTTGAACAGGGTGCAGCTCGGCCACCCCGACCTTGATGAACAGGAAACTGGAGCCCCAGATCGCGGCGAGGGCGACGAAGCCGGGCAGCCAGGCGCGGACCGGCGCTTTGTCAGGAGTGGTATCGGTGGTCACCCCTGACACTCTGCCGTAACCGTACGACAAAGTCGCGCGCCTTTCGGCCGTCACGCCGTGCCCGAACCCGCAGCTCGAACACAACAAACGTCGGCGACAAAGCGGTGGGGCGGTCACGTAGTGTCGCAGCGTGGGACGAATTGATGAACTCGCCAACCGCTACGTGGCCGAGTGGGCGCCGTTGAGCCCCACCGGCGCGACCTTCGTCGGCATCGCCGGCCATGACGATCAGCTCGACGACCTGTCGCCCGACGGCTACCGGGCCCGCGCGGACCTCACCCGCCGGACGCTCGCCGAGCTGGAGGTGACCGAGCCGGAGACCGAATCGGAACGGACCGCCAAGGAGGCCATGCAGGAACGACTCGGCCTGGACCTCGCCCGGTACGACGCCGGCGAGGTGACCAGCGAGGTCAGTGTGATCACCAGCGGGCTGCACGAGATCCGCATGGTGTTCGACCTGATGCCCACCGCGACCAGCGACGACCAGGCCAACATCGCCGCCCGGCTCAACGGTTTCGGCGCCGCGCTGGAGGGCTACAAGACCACCCTGCGCGAGGCGCTCGCCGTCGGTGCGGTCAGCTCGAAGGTGCAGTTGGTCGAGGTGGCCAAGCAGTGCGACATCTGGGTCGACCCGACCGGTGACAACTTCTTCCACGGGCTGGTCGAGCGGCTGGGAGCGGAGGGCACGCTCGGCTCGGAGCTGCGTCGGGGCGCGGCATCGGCGACGGCGGCGACCGCCGAGTTCGGCCAGTTCCTGCGTACCGAGCTGGCCCCGCACGGGCGGGACAAGCAGGCCGCCGGCCGGGAGCGCTACGAACTCGCCTCTCAGTACTTCCTCGGCGCCAAGGTCGACCTGGACGAGACGTACGCCTGGGGTTTCGCGGAGCTGGCCCGGCTGGAGGAGGAGATGCGCGTCGTGGCGGGGCGCATCGCCGGCTCCGGTGCCACAGTCGACGAGGCAGTGGCCCGGTTGGACGCCGACCCGGCCCGGACCATCCAGGGCAAGGAGGCCTTCCGGGACTGGATGCAGGCGCTGGCCGACAAGGCGATCACCGAGCTGCACGGCACCCACTTCGACATCCCGGAGCAGGTCCGCCACATCGAGTGCTGCCTCGCCCCGACCAGCGACGGCGCCATCTACTACACCGGCCCCAGTGAGGACTTCTCCCGCCCGGGTCGGATGTGGTGGGCGGTGCCGCAGGGCATCACCGACTTCTCCACCTGGCGGGAGGTGACCACGGTCTACCACGAGGGCGTGCCCGGTCACCACCTCCAGGTGGCGCAGACCGCCGTCCGGGCCGACCTGCTCAACCGCTGGCAGCGGCTGCTCTGCTGGGTCTCCGGGCACGGCGAGGGCTGGGCGCTCTACTCGGAGCGGTTGATGGACGAGCTGGGTTACCTGGACGACCCGGGCGACAAGCTGGGCATGCTCGACGGCCAGGCGATGCGCGCGGCACGGGTGATCGTGGACATCGGCATGCACCTGGAGCTGGAGATCCCGAAGGACAATCCCTTCGGCTTCCACCCGGGCGAGCGCTGGACGCCCGAGCTGGGCTGGGAGTTCATGCGGGCGCACTGCCGGGTCCCGGACGAGAACCTGCGCTTCGAGCTGAACCGCTACCTCGGTTGGCCGGGGCAGGCGCCGTCGTACAAGGTGGGTGAGCGGATCTGGTTGCAGGCCCGCGAGGACGCCAAGGCCCGCAAGGGTGCCGACTTCGACCTGCGGGAGTTCCACCGGCAGGCGTTGGACCTGGGTGCGCTGGGTCTCGACCCGCTGCGTCGGGCGCTGGCCCGGCTCTGAGTCTCTGACGGCCCGGGTGCTGGCGGTTCGTCGTACCGCCAGCACCCGGAGCCATCGGGACGGTTGTCGTTCAGCCGAGTGCCAGCGCCAACGAGGGCCGGGCGGTCAGCGTGTCACTGGTGACGAACGCCAGATCGATGACCGGGTCGGTGAACGTGATCGAGATCGGCAGGGTGACCGGGATCCCGTCCGGCAACGGCAGGTCCGGGGTCAGAGTGAGCTTGATGCCGAGCAGCTTGCCGACGAACCGGGTGGAGTAGAAGGCCACGTCACCGCGGACGGTCAGCCGGTCGGTCTTGTACCGCTGGGTGCGCCCGTCGGGGCCGTCGGCGACCAGCAGGAAGTCGTCGGTCACCGCCTCCCGCATGCTGAACTTCAGCACCTTGAGGCTGCCCTTCTCGGTCCGCAGCTCGGTGGTCCCGTCGAACCGCAGCCCGGTCATGGTGACCTTGGAGCCGGTGAGCTTGGACGGCGTCTCGCCCACCATCGGCAGATTCGGGTCGGCCGCGATGCGGGGCAGCGGCTTGCCCGGCTCCGCTTTGTCTGGCTTGTCGGGTGTCGTGGTCCCGGGCTTACCTGACCCGCCCGGGTTCGGTGACGGGCAGGCCGTGGACCCGGGACGGGCCGTCGGCGTGACTGTCGGCTTCGCCGACGGGTTGGCGGTCGGGGTGGCCGCCGGCGTCGCGGTCTTCTCGTCGCGTCCACCGTTGAGCAGGTCCCCGATTCCATCCAGGATGTCGGTGATGATGTTGCCGTCCCGCTCCGGGCTGACGCTCGGTGTCGGGGTCGGCGTCCTGGTGGGAGTGGAGGGGCTGCGCGACGGCGTGACGGACCGGGACGGGGTCGGGCAGGCGGTCGCGGCGGGTCGGGTCGGTGCGGCCTGCACCGCTCCGGGCTGGGTGGCCAGGCCGGCCGCGGCGAGGCCCAGCACCAGCAGCGCGACTCCGAACACCCGCGGATCAGCAGGACGTCCCGGCCACTCGGGGGGTGCTCCCGCGTCGGTCGCGTCGCTCGCCGGGCGGTCCACCGGTTCGCCGGCCGCGTCGGTCTGCCCGACTCCGATCCGCTCCGTGTCGAGCCGCTCGACTCCGCGCTGCTCCGCGCCAGGCTGATCCGCATCGATTCGTTCGGTGAGGGGCAGTTCGGTGTCGGACAGGTCGGCAGCGGCTGGCGCAGGTCGGGTCGGGGTCCAGGCGAAGGCGAGCGCGCTGCCGACGATGCCGAGCAGAAGACCGACGAAGAAGCCGCCGAGGTTGAGCCCGATCAGCGAATAGACCGTGGTGACCGCCGCGACGACCGAGTAGAACAGCCGCTGCGCCGGGCTCAACCAGAGCAGCAGGGCGCAGGTCACCAGGATGACCGGGATCAGGAGCGAGAGCAGACCGGTGGCTCCGCTGTGGAAGCTCAGGCCGTTGATCGTCATCCGGGTGGAGGCGAACATCTCCACCCCGGCCAGGGCGACGAAGAGGCCTCCCCAGAACGGTCGGCTCCGCTGCCAGCGGCGGAAGGTCTGCCACGCCTGGGCCGTGCCGCCGGGCCGGGCGTGGGACGCGTTGGCGGTTGTCACGTACTCCTCCTGGCGGAGCGGGGACGGGGAAGGGGACGGCACCCCCGGTGGTCGGCCACCGCGGGCCCGACTCACCTCAGAAGCACTCCTTGCCCTTGGCCTCGTCGCCCACGTTGACCTTCAACCGGAGTCCGACCAGGTTGAAGGTGGCCGCCGTGGTGTACCGGGACACCTGCTGCAGGTTCGTGATGCTGACGTGGTCGGAGTTCTGGCCGAATGAGCCCTTCTGCGCCGTGGCGTTCAGGTCGCTCGCGTCCCGGCCAATCTTGATGTTGGTGAACGTCGCGTTGCCGTCGAGCGAGTCCATGGCGATCAGCAGGTCCTTGGCCCGGGCGGGCTCCTTGCCCTCACCGGCGTTGATGGTGAGCACCACGGGCAGGCCGGGCAGGTCGGAGCGGATGGACTGGCAGAGGTTGTAGAGCTCCGCGCTGCTGATTTCGGCGACGGCGATCGGGTGGGTCCTGCCGTCCTCACCCTTCTCGCGGACGACGCCGCCGTACTGCTTGAAGCCGTCGCCCTCGAGGCGCGCCGCGCCGATCTTGAACGTCTGTCCGGACACGGTGACGTCGGACGCGATGGCGCCGGTCGACATGCCGAACAGGATGGCGCCGACGGCGGCGGTGGCGGGGACCGCCATGGCGGCGAACCGCCGCCAACGGGTACGGCCCTGATCCTCAAAGCGATCCTGCACGGGTTCCTCCTCAGGTGGCCGGTCCCGGACTGGCGGCCTCGCACCGGGCACGGCATGTGTTACCGGCGGGTAACGATCGAGCCTGATCGTGCACCCGTTGCGGCGCGACTCACAACCCCCTGACCATCCGGCGGTAACAGGAGGGCGATCCAACAGACGGTCGACGTCACGATTCGTGGAACTACCTGTGTGGACAGAAGCCTCGGCAGGCGACAAAAGCGGCACAACCCCGCCCCCCGACAGCAGAGAGTCGCAGGGCATCGAGGAATTACAATTAGGTAACGGATGTAAAGTACGCAGGCTGCGGAGAGCCGTTCGGCTCGTCCTCTCGCCCGAACATCCAGGCGATCCCGGAGACAGCAGGACCCCACCGAGCGGCCCGAGGTCCTAGGGTTTCGGCGTGCATCTGAACGACGTGCGACGCGACTGGACCAAGCTCGGAGCTGAAGATCCGCTCTGGGCCGTACTCGTCGAGCCCGGCAAACGCGGCGGACGGTGGGACGTCGGGGAGTTCCTGGCCACCGGCCGCACCGACGTCGAGGAGACGACCGGCCAACTTCGCCAACTCGGCCTGCCCACCCGCTGGGAGCGGGTGCTCGACTTCGGCTGCGGCGTCGGGCGACTGTCGCAGGCACTCGCCCCACACGCGGACGAGGTCGTCGGTGTGGACATCGCTCCGACGATGCTGGAGACCGCCCGGCGACTGAACCAGAGCGCCGAGAACATCCGGTTCGTCCTCAACGACGCACCGGACCTGAGCCAGTTCCCCGACGGTCACTTCGACCTGGTCTACAGCGCCCTGGTGCTGCAACACCTACCGCGCCCCGCCATCGATCGCTATCTGGCCGAGTTCCTGCGCGTGTTGCGGCCAGGCGGCACCGCCGTCGTGGGATTCCCCACCGAACCGGCGCACACGGCCAGGGGCATCGTCTGGCACCTGGCGCCGGCCCGCCTGATCAGCTGGGCACAGCGTCACCTGCTCAATTACCCGGCGCCGATGAAGATGACGGTCGTACCGCACGCCGACATGGTGCGGCTCATGGCCGCACACGACGGGGAGATCGTCGGGCAGTGGCGCGATCGGCTGTACAGCGAAGACTGGGTCTGCACGCGGTACGCCGTGCGCCACGCAGGGCATCCGAGGCAGACGCCGCCTCACGACTGAGGGGTGGACCGCACCCGCGGTCCACCCCTCGAACGTGCATCGCGTCGTACCCGTCTAGCGCTGCTCGACCTCGCCGTGCGCCGGGCGCTGGGTCGGCACCGTCGGGTCCTCGGACTTCCAGTTCGTCGACGCCGGCGGGATCTCGTCGGTCAGTGGACCGCCTGCGGGCTCGGTCCGGGGCTGCTCGGCGGTGTCCGCGTCGCGTACCGGCTCCTGGTCCACCCGGGTACGGGTCGGGTCGGTGCCGGGTGCCACAGCCGCGTCGGCGCGGTGCCGGGCGGCACCGTCGTCGTTCCGCATCACCAGCCACACGCCGACGACGAGGGCGATCAGACCGAGGACACCGGCGGCGATCGGGCCCCAGACACTGATCAGGCCGATCTTGAAGCGGTTGTCCTTGACCGTCTCGACACTGCGGCTGACCGTGTCGTCGTTGTAGTTGAAGTCCGCGTCCAGCAACACCGTGGCGGTGCCGGTGTCCGGGCGCAACTCCTTCTTCTGCTGTTCCCGGACGTTCACGTAGGAGCCCGTCACCGGGTCGACCCAGAGCGTACGGGTGTTGCTGTAGACGATCTGACCGCTGGTGGCGGTGGGGGCGAACCTGCCGAGCAGCGGCTTGAGGCTCGCCTCCGGGGTGTTGAGCGCCTCGTTCTCGATGCGCTGCTCGAAGCGGTACGCCTCGATGCCCTTGATCTTTTCGGTGCCGACGAACTTCGCCGGGACGGCCCGCTTCAGGTCACGGTCGAAAACCTGGTAGTCCCGCTTGTCGGTGCCGAACGGGAACTTGTAGATCTGGCCGGAGTAGGTCACGTTCCCGACCGGAGTCTGCTCCGCGCCGCTCTCGTTGAGCCACTGCTCCTTCCACGGGGCGGCCGCGCCGGAGATCCGGTCGAGAGCCAGCTCGGTGCTGTACTGGCTGACCACATCAGGGGTGTCGGCACGCCTGACGGTCTGGTAGACGTCCCAGATCACCGCGTCGCCCTTGAGGTCCTCGGGTAGCCGGTCCCTTGTGTCGTCCGGCTGAGGAATGACCTCGACGCTGGAGACGAGGTCACCTTGCAGGACCTCGATGCTCACCGACTCGCCGACGCGAGTGATCTTCAGGAACTTGGCGTTCTTTGCCTCCGCGACGGACGTCGTTGGTTCAAGGTCATACGGGAGCTTGGTCACGGAAGGGGCCACGTAGAACGGCAGCCCAGCCGCGAAGACCAGCAACAAAACACCGAGCCCGAAGAGCGCGGCGCCCACGCGAAGCTTCACTCATCCTCCTGTAGCCTGCCGCCCTACGACCTGTTGTCCGGGGCACCCGATCCTTAACATGGCGGGAGGTTACTCCCCGGTCACCTTCAAAGCGACCCCCTGGATGTCCAGATGTCCACAGCCGCCGCGCCAACAATTCCGCAGACTTCGGTTACCGACCGACTCCCCGCACTCGACGCGCTGCGAGCAATTGGCGCCGTGGCGGTCGTCGGTCACCACATCGGGTTCCAGACCGCTGCCACCATGAACACCCCGTGGGGCGGTTGGCTGGCTCGGCTCGACGTCGGCGTTGCCATCTTCTTCGTGCTCTCCGGATTCCTGCTGTTCCGACCGTGGGCCCTGAACGCCGCGACGGGACAGGCCCGACCGCGCGCCGGGCGGTACCTCTGGCGGCGGGCGCTACGAATCCTGCCCGCCTACTGGCTGGCGGTGCTGGTCTGCCTGATCGTCCTGCCGCAGAATCGGCCGGCGTCCGTCGGTGACTGGATTCGCCATCTCACCTTCACCCAGATCTACGAGCCGGGCCAGTTGCGCTCCGGGCTCAGCCAGACCTGGAGTCTCGCCACCGAGGTCGCGTTCTACCTGATCCTGCCGCTGATCGCCGTGCTCGCTGTTGGTCGGTCGTGGCGTCCCGTCCGAACCGTCGTGATCGTCTGCGGGGGTTTGTTGGTGACCGCCGGATGGCTTGCGCTGCTGGGGATCGGCTGGCTCAGCAATGGCCTGCACACCATGTGGCTCCCCTCGTACGCGGCCTGGTTCGGCGCGGGGATGGCCCTGGCGGCGGCGCACGTCGCCCTGCGCACCGGGACCGCGCCCGCCGCCTTCCGCGTACTGGACGACCTCGCTTCGGCGCCGATTGCCTGCTGGGCAGCGGCGGTCGCCCTGATGGCGATCGCGACGACGCCCATCGCCGGACCCCGCGACCTCACCGGTCCGACAGCCGCCGAATTCGCGGTCAAGCTGGCCCTGTACCTCGCGATCGCGACGCTGATCCTGATCCCGGTGGCCTTCGGCGGGCGGACGCGGGCCAAGGAAATCTTCGCCGCCGAGTCGGCCCGATGGCTCGGCACCGTCTCGTACGGGCTGTTCCTGTGGCACCCGCTGGTCATCGAACTCATCTACCTGATCGACGACCGACCGCTCTTCACCGGCGGACTGTTCAACACCTTCGCACTCACCATGGTCTTCGGTCTGATGTACGCCACCGTCAGCTACTACGGCGTCGAGCGGCCCCTGCAGGTGCTCGGATCGCAACGTCGGAAGCGACCGGCCAGGCGCGGGCAGGCGTCCGGCACACCCACCGTCGACGTGGCCGCACCGGCCGTCGCGGCGCCGACGGTCACGCCGGCACCCACTGTCGGCACGTAACGCCAGTCGATCAGCGCTGCCCCATCAGGGCATTGCCGGCCGGCACCCCGGCCCCCTAGTGTGACGCGCGTCCCTAAATTACTTGAGAGTAGGGTTCGCGTGGAGCGTCGCTTCGGCATGCCCGGACACGTGCTGTTCCTCAACTGGCGAGACACCCGCAACCCCGAGGGTGGCGGGTCCGAGGTGTACGTGGAACGGATCGCCGCCGAGTTGGTGGCGCGCGGTTTCCGCGCCACCCTCTTCTGCGCCGCCCACAGCGAGGCACCCGGCGACGAGGTCAACGAGGCAGGCGTTCGGCTGGTGCGGCGCGGCGGCAGACACACCGTCTACCTCTGGGCGGCGCTCAGCTACCTGGCCGGCGCGCTGGGCGTGGGCCCGCTGTCGAGCCGTCGGGGCGGCCGGCCCGACATCCTGGTCGACGTCTGCAACGGGTTGCCGTTCCTCTCCCCGCTGTGGGCACGGCGCCCGGTGGTCAAGCTGATCCACCACGTGCATCGCGAGCAGTGGCCGGTGGTCCTTCCGAAATGGGCCGCCCGGTTCGGCTGGTGGGTCGAGTCGTCGCTGGCCGTGCGCGTCTACCGGCGGTGCCGGTACGTCACCGTCTCCGAGGCCACCCGCAGCGAGCTGGCCGTGCTGGGCGTACCGCCGGAGCAGGTCGCCGTGGTGCACAACGGCACCCCGGCGCTGCCCCGCACCGACGCCGAGCGGGCGCCGTTCCCGCTGCTCGTGACGCTGAATCGGCTGGTGCCACACAAGCGGGTCGAGGTGGCGTTGCGGGCGGTCGCGGCCCTCGCCGACGAGTTGCCCCAGCTGCGGCTGGTCGTCGCCGGCCAGGGCTGGTGGGAGTCGCACCTGCGTGAACTCGCCGCGGAGCTGGACATCACCGAGCGGGTGGACTTCCGGGGCTTCGTGACGGAAGAGGAAAAAGCGGCTCTGCTCGCCTCGGCCTGGGTCGCCCTGACCCCGTCGCTCAAGGAGGGCTGGGGCCTGACGATTGTCGAGGCGGGTTCCGCCGGCACGCCAACGGTTGCGTTCCGGGAAGCGGGTGGGGTCGCCGAAGCTGTCGTCGACGGGCGTACCGGCCTGCTGGCCGACGACATCGACGACTACCTGGCGAAGGTGCGCACGCTTCTGCGCGAGGACGACATGCGGCGAGAGATGGGGGCGCAGGCCCGGGAGCACGCGGCGAGCTTCACCTGGCAGGTCGCGGGTGGGCGCTTCGCGGACCTGCTGAGCGGGGTGGAGTCGCCCCGCCCAGTGCAGCAGCGGGGCGAGCCGTCCTACCTGTCGCCGTAGACCTCGGGGGCGTACGGGTCCTTCTTTCCGGCACGCTTGGCCGCTTCCGAAACACTCTTGGCCTCGTTGGCCGCCTCTTTGTCGGTGGCGGTCGCGGCGGCCGAGAGCCCGCCGAGGGCCAGGATCCCCAGCAACGCCGCCACCATGCCGGAGACGACCAGGGTCAGAGCTCTACGCATGCCAATCCTCCAATGGCGAGACGTGCGAGCGGACGTTACCACGCGGTAGGACGCCGGTGTAGTGCCGAAATGGCGGCCGCCATGACCACCAGAAGGGCAGCGCCGAGCGCCATCACGACAGCCCACGCACCACGTCCAGGGGCATCCGATTCCGGAGGAACGGCCGGGTTTCGGTAGAGAGTGAGAAACGGTCCCTCGTGGACGACTTCGAGATCACGAAGGGTCGCCGGGTCGACCTCGCTGGGCCCTTGGTGCTGCACGACCACCCAGCGCACACCGGTGGCCGAGACGGGCCGCCCCTCGGCCAGCACCCGGCGCACCTCGCGGAGCCGTGGGTTCTCCCCGGCCACCGCGACGTCGCCGACCCGGAGCGTGTCGTCGGTCAGCACCGTCCCCGGCAGGTAGCGCGGCGCCGGATCCAGGACGATACGTCCCGGGTTCCATGGGTAGGCCCGGTAGGCGGACAGCGGCAGCGCGAGGATCTCCCCCGGCTCGCCGGCCACCCGCTCGGCCACCGCCTGCCAGTCCGCCGGATAGCTCACCGGACGAAGCCGACCGGCACCGCCGAAGGCAAGGTCCGGCATGACGGCCACCGGCAGGAGCAGCAGGCCGACCAGAACCACCCCCGCCACCTCCCGGTCGATCCTGGCCACCAACCGCTCGGCTCCCAACGCGGCACACACCACCAGCAGCAGAGCGTACGGGGCCAGGAACTTCTGGCCGTCTCGAAGCAGCCCCGCGCCCGGCAGATGCACCACCGCCCAGCGCAACACAGCGGCCCCACCGGGGAGCACCCCGAGGGCAGCGAGAAGGCAGGCGATCCCGGCGAGCACCGCCAGCCGCACCGCCACACCCGGGGGCACCCGGCGCCGCAACAGGCCGGCACCGACACCGGCCAGGACCAGCAGGAGCAGGGTCGCCAGCGGCACCAGCGGCGCAGCGCGACTGGCGGGGGTCGCCTGTGCGCTCCAGACGCCACCCGTACCCGCGAGCGCCACCAGCGGACCGGCCCAGTTCTCCGAACGCGCCGCGAACGCCGCCACCCCCGCCGGATCGGATGACCCGCCAGCGCCGGTGACCAGGGCCGCGGTCACCCAGGGGGCGTTGAGTAACGCGACGCCGCCCACCACGAGCGCCGACCGGCGAAGGCGCGTCCGGTCCGGCACCAGCAGGGCCACAGTGCCCAACGCGATCAACCCACCGGTCGGGGTGATCGCGGCGGGAGCCGCGGCGAGCACCACCCGGGCGAGCGCGCCATCACGACCCGTCCGCAGGTCCAGCGCCGCCCGGACCAACCAGGGCAGCGCGGCGTACGCGAGCAGCAGCCCCCACTGTCCGATCAGCAACCGCTCGGCCAGGTACGGCGTCCACGCGTACGCCACCGCGGCCAGCAATCGGACCGCGAGCCGTTCCGTCGGCACCAGACGGCCGGCACCGACCGCGGCCAGGAGAACCGCTCCACCGAGCGCCACCCGCTGCACCGCCCAGCCCGGCACGAGCTGGGTGACCAGGGACATCAGTGCGTCCATCGGCACCGCCCGGGGCAGAGTCTGCGCAGGGGCGACGAGATCCCAACTCAGCGGCTGCCGGGGTACGAACACCATGTCGTACAGCAGCGCGTATCCCGGTGCCGCGAGCGGGGCCAGCACCAGCACCGTGACAGCCGCCGCAACGGCGTACAGCGGCAACGTGTCCCGCGCCCGCCGCACCGGTGGGGCCCCGACGCCGGTGGTCTGCTCAACCATTCACAGTGCCGGCACCGCGCGGCCGACGGTGATCAGTTGGGTGCACACCCGGACCCCCGAGGTGCTCACGGTGACCTCGACGGCGTCCCCAGCCCCCTCCAGCAGGAAGAACACGTCGTTCAGCCCGCGCTTCAGGGTGATTACCCGGACCGCGTCCCCGAGACGGAAGAGTGCCGTCGAGTCGCCCGAACTGACATAGCCGAAATGGACCGCGTACGGCCACTCCTCCAGGTACCCGTCCAACGGGATCCGGGCGGGTACACCACCCTCCGCCAGGTGCCCGCAGTTGGGCACCGTCCCGGGCACGACCTTCCGCCCCTGAACCACTACCGGACGGATCCGGCCGAAGTCGTCGAACATGAACGGCTTCTCGGCCTCCTCCACGAAGGTAGGCCGCCGCTCGGCCGGGCGGAAGAAGTGCGACTGGAGATTGTCCGGCCAGAAGTAGCCGGCGATGACGCGGTCCGGGACGGTGGTCTCCAGGAAGACGGTGCCCGGCGCGGCGGCGGCAAGCTCGATCTGCGTCGTCGCGAGGTAGTCCCGTCCGTACTTGGTGCTCCAGTTGTCCCCGAAACGGGCCGTGCTCCACAGCGTGCCCACCCCGATGGTGGCCAGGACGACGATTATCGAGACCAGACCGACCGCGAAGGCACCCGGCTCCCGCAGAACGGTCGGCAGCGGCCACGCGGACACGTCGTCCTCATCGGCGTCCTTCGTCCCCAACAGGGCCGCGCCGACACAGATCGCGGCGACCAGCACCACGTCGGCGACGTACCGGGGAATGATGCCCACGAACGAGCCGAGCGGCCCACCGAGGCGGGTCACGGCGAAGAGCGCGGCGACCAGCCCGAGGTAGCACGCGAGCAGCAACCAGGCCCGCCGGGCCGACGGGCGCCGCCGCGCGGTGACCACGATGAGAGCCCCCAGCACCGCCCACGACAGCCACTTGGCGATGTCGTACGGGTTCACGGCCGGCGGACCGTCACCGGCGTACGCCCAACGCCAGGGTCCGCCGAGCAGACCCGGAACGACGGTTTCGCCGACCAGGTCACCGAGGAATTTGAGGACCTGACCGACGGATGTGGGTTCGTCCAACTCGCGGGCGGGACGGGTCAGATAGAACGCCAGGTACGCCCCCGAGAGCGCACCGAGCACCAGCCACGCCGGCCAGTGCCGGCGGACCGTCGTCACCAGGCTGCGCCAGGGGCCGCCCGACGTGAAGAGGAAGACGGTCAGCAGGAACAGCAGCGGCACGATCAGCAGGGACTTGGTGTCGAAGAGCAGGCCGAACACCACCCACAGGACAACCACCACGAGGTGTCGCAGCCGACCGGTCCGCACGTACCAGACCTGAGCCGTCGCCGCCATGACCAGGGCCAACTGCATCGGCATCACGAGCAGCCCGACCAACCACAGCGAGGAGACCTCAAGCGTCAGCGGGCTGAACACGAACAGGCACAGCGGGATGAGCAGCCCCCAGCCTGGTCGGAGCAGATCGCGCAGCAACCGGTAGACGGCGAACCCGATCGCCGCCTGACCGACCGCCAGCAGCAGCACCCAGGGCCAGGTGACAAAGCCCGCCACCCGCACCATCGCCCACGCCACCAGCAGGCCGCCGGGCATGAGGTGGTTGTTGAAGGTACGCAGGAGGAAGTCCACGTCCAACCGGGTGTCGAGGACCTGGGCGGCGATGACGAACTCGTCCTGCGAGAACCAGCCACGGGTGGCAAGGCCGGCGCGCCAGGCGACGGACACGACGATGAGGGCGATCGCCACCGCGCGGACGCGGTCGGCACGGACCCATCGGCCGATCGGCCCCGGCCGGTCACCGTCGGACGTGACGCCTTCCGGATGCGTCTCGGCCTCAGCTTCTGGCATTGACATGGTCGGCAGCCTGCCACACGCTTACACGCCGTGGGGACGGCCGTTCTCCCGATAACGCCACCGCAGCGCCCCTGGTCGCCCGTCCGTGCCCGGTCCGGATAACGTCGCGCGACAGTAGTCGGCTGCAGGTGCGCGTCCGGCCGGTGAAGACAGGAGCCGAAATGCGTGCAGAGGTGACCGGTGGCGCCGCTCCGGTGTCCAGTCGAAGCCGGCACACGGCCCGACGGTTCCGGCACCTGGTCATCTGCATCGCGCTGACCGCCCTCGCCTTTCAGCAGGCCCCGGGCCAGGTCGTCCCCGACACCAAGATCGACCTGAGTGTCAACCCGGCCGGCTGGCTGCTCCGCTCGCTGCACCTCTGGGACCCCAACGGCACGTTCGGTCAGCTACAGAACCAGGCGTACGGATATCTCTGGCCGATGGGCCCGTTCTTCCTGCTCGGATCGGAACTCGGCATCGCGCCGTGGGTGGTCCAGCGGCTGTGGTGGGCGCTGATCTTCTGTGTCGCCTACCTGGGAGTGGTACGGCTGGCGGGCAGGCTGGGTATCGGCACGCCCGCCGGACGCATGATCGCCGGTGTCGCCTTCGCGCTGTCACCCCGCATCCTCACCCAACTCGGCTACGCCTCGGTCGAGTCCTGGCCCAGCGCCATCGCCCCCTGGGTGCTCATCCCGCTGGTGGGCCTCGCCGGCGGCACCCCGCTGCGGCGCGCCGTCGCCGGGTCGGCCGTCGCCGTCGCCTGCGCCGGCGGAGTCAACGCCACAGCCGTGGCCGCGGTGGTGCCACTCGCCCTGCTCTGGCTCGCCACCCTCCAGCCCGTACGCCGCCGCGTCACCGCCATCGCCGCGTGGTGTGGCGCGGTGGCGCTGGCCACGGCGTGGTGGTTGGTTCCGCTGCTCGTTCTGGGCCGGTACAGCCCACCCTTCCTGGACTACATCGAGACCGCCCGGAACACGACCAGCGTCACCGACGCGGTGACGACCCTCCGCGGCGCCTCCTACTGGCTCGCCTACCTCGCCACCCCGTTCGGGCCGATCCTTCCGGCCGGCGCACGACTCGCCAACGAGGCGCTACTGGTCGCCGCCACCCTGGTGGTCGCCGCCCTCGGTGTCCTCGGGCTGTCCCGACGCGGGATGCCGCACCGCCGGTTCCTCATCACCGGTCTGGTGCTGGGCGCCGCGCTCGTCGGTCTCGGGCACGTCGGTGACCTGCCGAACATCCTCGCCGGCCCGCAGCGGGAGTTCCTCGACGGCGTCGGTGCCCCCCTGCGTAACGTGCACAAGTTCGACGTTCTGCTCCGCCTGCCCCTGGCCCTGGGTATGGCGCACCTGATCGGCCTGGCCATCCGCGCGGCACGCACCGCGCCCGAGCAGCACCGCCCACGAACTGTCGCACGCGCCTGGCTCACAGCCGGTGTGGCCATGGTCGCCGTCACGGCGGTTGCCACGCCCGCGCTCGCCGGCGGTCTCGCCACGCCAGGCAGCGTCAAGGCGGTGCCCGGCTACTGGCACGAGGCCACCGACTGGCTCGACGCGAACACCGGGCGCGGGCGGGTACTCGTCGTACCCGGGGCGCGCTTCCCCTCGTACGACTGGGGCAACACCACCGATGAGATCGCCCAGCCGCTGCTGAACAGCCGGTGGGCGGTACGCAACTCCATCCCCTTCACCCCACCGACCACGATCCGGCTGCTGGACGCGATCGAGTCGACACTCGCCACCGGCGCCGGGTCGGCGGGCCTGGCCGACCTGCTCGCCCGGTCCGGGATCAGCCACGTCCTGTTCCGCGCCGACCTGGACCACGGCCGCTCGGACACGGCGCGCCCGGCTGTGGTCCGCCAGGCACTGGACCGCTCACCCGGATTGACCCGCGTCACCTCCTTCGGCCCCCTGCGCGGCGGGCCCTCGTCCCCGGACGAGTTCCGCGACCAGGGGCTCGACGTGCCCGTCCGGGCGTTGGAGGTCTACCGGGTCGACCGGCCGGTCGAGCCGGTTGTCGCGTACGACCGTGACGCCGTGACCACAGTTGTGGGCGGCCCCGAGTCGCTCCTCGACCTCGCCGCGGCAGGGCAGCTCGGCACGGCGCCGACGGTCCTGGCCGGCGATGCGACGGCGGCCGGCATCACCGGGCCGGTCGCGATGACCGACGGGCTGCGCAGGCGCGACGTGTCGTTCGGCCGCTCGCGCGACAACGCCTCACAGACTCTCACCGCCGACGACACCTTCGAGGTGACAGCGCCCGCCCACGACTACCTGCCCGAGTGGGGGGCGCAGCAGTCCACCGTCGCCCGTTTCGAGGGCATCAGCGCGATCCGCGCGTCGACCGCCCGCTCGCAGGTGGACTCCCCCGGCGGTGCCCGCCCCGAGCACCAGCCGTACGCGGCGATGGATGGCAATCCGGAAACGTCCTGGCAGTCCGCGCCGTACTCGCCCAGCGACCGTCAGTGGGTCGAGGTGGGCCTCGCCAACCCGACCCGGGTCACCCGGGTCGAGGTCTGGTTCGACCTGAAGGCCGACGCCCTGCCCACGACGGTGACCGTCGCCGCCGGGTACGAGAGCCGCACCGTCGAACAGTTCAGCGATCACATGGTCTTCGAGCTGCCCGGCGTCCACGCCACCCGCACGGTCAAGATCTCGATCGACGACGCGTACGACCTCCGCTCGTTCGGCAACGGGTCGGTCGGCCTCGCCGAGATCACGATTCCCGGCGTCCAGACGAGCCGGACCCTTGTCCTTCCCGCCGCACCGACCACCGACCGGCCGGCGACCGTCGTCGTGTCGGCGCCGCCCACCACCCCGGCCTGCTTCACCGTCGACGGCCACCCCCACTGTTCCACCGACGCCGTCCGCGGTTCCGAGGACGGCTCCAGCATCGACCGGACCCTCACCCTGCCCGCCGCCGGGGCTTACGAGGCCAAGCTGTGGGCGCGGCCGACGGCCGGCCCGGACCTGGACAACACTCTCGACAAGCTGGTGGCCGACGCACAGCCACTGCGCCTCGCGGCGCAGGTCAGCGCCTCCTCAACGGCCGTTCCCGACCCGACAGGTCGGGCCGGCGCGGCACTCGACGGGGACCCGACCACCAGTTGGTCACCGGCGGTCAGCGACGAGGCACCGATCCTGCGCCTCAAGTGGCTCAAGCCGCAGACCATCACCGGACTCCGGTTCTCCGTGGACGACGAGGCGGCCGCCACCCGCCTCGGCAGTGTGCGGGTGGTCGGTGACGACGGTTTCCGAAGCAGCCTGCTCGGCGACGACGGGCTCCTTCGCCTGGACCCGCCGATGCGGACCGACGAGATCACCATCCAGTTCCTCGACAAGCCGGCCGCCACCAGCACGGACCCGTACAAGCTGCGGTTGCCGGAGAAGCTGCCCGTCGCGGTCGGCGAGGTGACAGTGCTGCCCGGAGCGTCAACGGTCAAACCGCGCCCCGACGCACCGGTGACGCTGGCCTGCGGGTCGGGTCCGACGCTGCGGATCGGCGCGTCCCGGGTGACCACCACGCTCCGCGGGACACTCCGCGACCTGCTGGAACTACGCGAGATGGCGGTGACACCGTGCGGGCGGGACACGCCCCGACAGCTCGACCTGGGCCGCGGGGAGCACCGCATCGTGACCACACCGAGCAAGCTCGCCTCGCCCACTCGGGTCGCCCTGGTGCCGCGGACGCCCACGCCGACCCCTGCGGCGGTCGCCAGCGCCATCGAGGTCGGCTCCTGGACGGCCACCGAGCGGCGGGTACGGGTGGCCGACCACCCCGTCGACCGCGTACTCGCCGTTCGGGAGAACACCAACACCGGCTGGGAGGCGACCATCGGCGGGCGGACGCTGAAGCCGCTGGTGGTGGACGGATGGCAGCAGGGCTGGATTCTTCCCGCTGGCACCTCCGGGGAGGTGGTACTCCGCTTCGCCCCGGACACGACGTACCGGGCGGGCCTTCTGCTCGGCGGCGTCCTGCTGGCGGCGGTGGTCCTCCTCGCGGTGCTGCCCGCCCGCCAGCCCACCGGGCGAACCTCGACGTGCGCCCTACCGCGTGGCAGACGCCGGGTCACCCGCTCACTGCCACTGCTGGCGGTCGGGGCCGGCGCGTTGGTGCTGTGGAGCGGCCTCATCGGCGGCCTGCTGGTCGCCGCCGGATTCATGCTGGCGGTGCCCGGGCCACGCCGCCTGCCCTGGTCAGCTGACCCACGTCGGGCCAGGACGATCAGCCGGGCCGTGGAGACCTGGCTGCCGGGAGCGCTCCTGGTGCTCGCCGGGTGGCTCTACCTGAATTCGACGCAACGCGACACCGACGCCCTGCTGCAACTCACGACCGTCGTCGCCCTGGGTGCTCTCTGGCTCTCCACCGCCGCCCGTCGACGACCCGTACGCCGGACCACGCCGACCGCCGTGACCTCGGCCGTTGCGGCGACTGCGCTGGTCGCGGAGGAATCGAAACCGGACGCGGCGAAGCCCGACCAGACCGAGCCCGACGCGGCCGAGCCCGACCCGGCGACCGGCCCGGACCAGGCGACCGGCCCGGCCGACGGGCAGCGTCCGACCTTCTCGGAGATCACGTGAGCCTTCGGCGACCCGTCCGTCCGAAGGCGACAGAGCGGATGGCGGAGACGGAGGAGCCGGGCCGACGGAACAACGGTCTCGGTGCGGCCGGGATCAGCGTCACGGTGGCCGGCGTACTCGTCAACGGCCTGGCGTACGTGGTGCCGGTGCTGGCCGCCCGGCGGCTCGACCCGGCCGACCTCAGCGCGCTCGCCGCCGCCCTCGGTCTGGTGGCCATCGCCGGTGTGCCCGGGCTCGGTCTGCAACTGGCCGTCGCCGTGCACCACGCCCGGCACGGGTCCTCCGACACTCGACGGCTCACCGCGATCACCGCGGCCATCTGCGCGGGGGCCCTCATCGCGGCGACGCCACTGCTGGTCACCGCCCTGGACCTTCCGGCCGAGATGCCCGCACTGCTGGCGGTCAGCACAGCGGCGATCGTGCTCTCCTCCCGGTCCCTCGGCGAGTTGCAGGGTGGCCAGCGCTTCGTACGACTCGCCGTCGGGATGGCAGTGCTCGCCGCCGGCCGCTACGGCGGCGTGATCGCCGGACTGCTGCTCGGCGCGGGACCGACCGGCGCGCTGGCGGCCGGCGCGCTGACCGCCGCGCTCGCCCCGCCGGTGCTGGCCCGACTCGCCCGCGAGCCCGGACGACAGTCCGACGTCCCACGGCTGGCCGTCGCTCAGATTGTCGCCGGCTGCGGTGCGACGCTGGCGATGCTCGTCGTCTCCTACGCCGATCTGCTGCTGGCCCGGCAACTGCTGCCCCCGTCGGATGCCGGGGCGTACTCGGTCGGCACCGTGCTGAGCAAGGGCGCGCTCTGGGCGCCGCAGGTCGCCGCCGTCCTCGCCCTACCGCGGCTGGCCCGCGGTGACCGGCGCAGCCGAACGGTTGCGCTCGCGGTGACCGGCGGATGCGGCCTGGTCCTGGTGCTCGCCTCGGCGCTCGCCGGAGGGCTCGCCTTCCGCCTCGCCGGTGGGCCCGACTACGACCACCTCGGCCGGTACGCGCCCCTCTTCGCGGCGGTCGGCGCCCTCTACGCGGTGACGTTCGTGCTGCTCAACGACCGGCTCGCGGCCGGCACGCGGTGGGCGGCGACGCCGTTGTGGGTGGGCATGGCCGGCCTGGTGGCCGTCACCGCGACGCTGCGGCCGCACACCGTCCCCGGTCTCCTTCTCGCCGCCCTGGGCACGGCTGTCGTCGTCACCGCCATCATGGCGGTGGCGGCCCGTCGGCCAGCCCGGGCGCCGGTGGGCGAGCCCGACTAACCCTCCGCGAGCCAGTCCGCCAGGAGGCGGTGGTCGATCGCGTCCACCCGACCGAGCTGACGACCCGAGGCCACCCGGTCCCGCAGCTGCGCCCGCGTGAACCAGCGCGCCTCCAGCAGTTCCTCGCCGTCGACGCGTACCTCGTCGGACGTGGCGGTGGCCCGGAAGCCCACCATCAGGCCGGCGGGGAACGGCCACGCCTGCGACCCCTGGTAGGTCACGTCGGTGACGGTCACGCCCGCCTCCTCGGCCATCTCCCGACGGACCGCGTCCTCCAGGCTCTCGCCGACCTCGACGAAACCGGCGAGCGTCGAGTACGCGTCCTCGGCCGCGCCCGCGTGCCGGGCCAGCAGACACCGCCCGGGCGGACCGGGTGCCTCGACCAACACGATGATCGCCGGCTCGATCCGGGGAAACAGCAGACGCCCGCACTCCGCGCCGGTGCAGGTCCGCAGGTGCCCGCCGCCGCCGGTGACGGCCGCCGCGCCGCACGTCCCGCAAAATCGCTGCTGCCGGTGCCAGTGCAACAAACCCCTGGCGTACGCCTGGACGGCCGCGTGACCGGGTTCGAGCCGCCCGACCAGGGCCCGCACGTCGACGGACCGCACCGCACCGGCCAGTTCGACGGCGGACCGCTCGGGCAGGTCGGAGAGGTCCGCGGCGAACACGGCGGTCTCCGCGTCCAGCCCCAGGAAGACGGTCTCGGCGGCGGCGGATCGGACCAGCGCCGCGCGCTCCGCGCTGAGCCGAACCGGCCCGTCGCCGTCGACGAGACAGCGGTCCCGCCATATGGCCAGCAGCACCGTGGTCGGCTCGGCGAACAGCTCGCTCAACCGCGTCGGATCGGTGCGCAACGGGCCTGCCCGGTCCAGCCAGCCGCCCCCGTACGCCAACACCCGCTCCGCAGTGCCCACCCGGTCACCGTGCCACGTCGGTGATCCGCCCCCGGCACCGCCCCCGGCTCGGTGCGACACGCCGTACGACACGCGGTGGCAGCGCCTGGTGGGCGCAGCCACGAGGACGGCTGGGCATTCGTTACCGTAGGTGGCTCCGGGAGGGAAGGACCTCCCGCGGCACCCTGGCGATCGAGGTTGCAGTGACGCTGTACGGCGAAAGCAGTCCACCTGTCGACGACCGGCCCACCGTGCAGGTCACCGCCGTCACCTGGCCGGACGATGGACCTGAGCCGGTCACGACAGCCGCTCCCGGCGAACCCGACAACGGCCCGCGCCGGTCACGCCGGGTGCGGATGCTGCTCGCCGCCGGCATCACCGGTGGTGTCCTCGCCGCCGTGGCGGGCGCCGGCGCCTGGGCGTACGCCGGTGACGTTCCCCGTGGCACCAGCGTGCTCGGCACCGAACTGGGCGGCCGGAGCCGCGCGGACGCCGACCGGGAGTTGCGGGCGGAGCTGGACCGGCGGGCGGCGACGCTGGCCACACCGCTGAAGGTGACCGTCGACGGGCGTACCGCCGAGATCAAACCGGCCGACGTGGGGCTGGCCGTCGACGTGCCGGCGACCGTCGCGGCGGCGGCCGAGGCCGACGCGCACCCGGTCAGCCGGCTGGTCGGCTCCCGCGCCGTCGAGCCGGTGGTGACGGTCGACGTGGGCCGGTTGGACGACGCGCTCCGCAAGGTGCTCGGCGACCAGGCCCAGGGGATGACGATGCCGGCGATCACCTATCAGGGCACCACCCCGAAGGTGGTGCAGCCCAAGCCCGGGCTGGCCTTGAACCCGGAGCGCTCCGCCGAGGTGGTCCGCGCCGGCTGGCTGGCCGGCGAGCCGGTCACCGTGCCCCTGGTGGAGACCCACCCGGCCACCACCCCGGAGGAGTTGGATCGGCTGGTCAACGAGCTGGCGAAGCCTGCGGTGGCCGCACCGGTCACCCTGCGCACCAGCAAGGGCTCGGTGACGGTCCCGCCCGCCGCCATCGCGAAGAGCCTGCGGTTCAACGCCGACAAGACCGGCAAACTGACCCCCACCGTGGACGTCAAGCGCCTGCGCACCGCGCTCGGCGAGAAGTTGGCCGCCATCGAGGTGCCGCCGAAGGACGCCACGATGACGATTGCCGGCGGCCGGCCCACCGTGAAGGACGGACAGTCCGGGCAGCAGTTGGACACGGCGGCGCTCAGTCGGGACCTGCTCGCCGTGCTGCCGAAGGTAGACGGTCGCGAGGTGACCGGCGAGCTGAAGCCGACGCCGCCGCAGCTGACCGCGGAGAAGCTCGCCGGCCTGGGCATCAAGGAGCGGGTCTCCACCTTCACCACCCGGTTCACCGGCGGCATGGCCTCGTCGCGCAGCCAGAACATCGCCACGATCGCGAAGAAGGTGGACGGCACCGTCGTGCTGCCCGGGAAGACGTTCTCGCTCAACGGTCACACCGGGGAACGCGGTTACGCCCAGGGCTACCGGGACGCACCGGTCATCCTCGACGGCAAGTTGGTGCCGGGGGTCGGTGGTGGCACCTCGCAGTTCACCACCACGCTGTTCAACGCGACCTACTACGCCGGCTTGGAGGACGTCGAGCACAAGCCGCACTCGTACTGGTTCGACAGGTACCCGGCGGTCATCGAGTCGACCATCTTCTGGCCCAACCTGGACTTCAAGTTCCGCAACAACACCGAGTACGGCGTCCTCATCGACACGTCGTACACGTCCAGCTCGGTCACCGTGTCGATCTGGAGCACGAAGATCTACGACAGTGTGAAGACGGAGTACGGCCCGCGCCGCAACATCACGACGCCGAAGCAGATCCACCTGACCCCCGGGCCCTCGTGCATCGAGACCAACGGCATCAACGGCTTCACCCAGGACGCCTTCCGGGTCATCAAGAAGGGCGGCGTGGTGGTCAAGCGGGAGAAGTTCACCTGGCGCTACGACGCGGAACCCCGTTACGTCTGCGGCCCGAAGACGTCCTGAGGTCCACTTCCAGGTCGGCCTTTTTCCTGAAGTCACAGGTGTGGGTCAGCTCGGCGGCGTTGCCGCCGGGCCCCCATCGCGCCTCCCACCCTGTGGCGGCATCGGCACCGTGCGGCTCTCCTGCACCCGGATCTCGGCCCGGAAGCGGTGCGCCGCCGGGTGCCACATCTCCTCGAACGGGCCCATGACCTCGCCCCCAATGCCACGACGACGGACCCGGGATGCGAGCCACCACAGGGTGCTCAGGACCGCGGCCACGCAGCCCGCGAACACCACGAATATCAGGACCTCGTCCACAGACCGAGCCTATCCGTGGGCACCCGGCCCAGGGGCGGACGCAAGATCGCGCAATATCCTGGTTGTCGTGGTGCCCGCACACCACCAAAGCCACTACATCCTGGATCGAGCGCGACCGTGACGCTCAAGGACGGTCCACCCGTTCCCGTTGGCGGCTGAGACGCAGAAAAGGCCACCCCGTGAGGGGTGGCCTTTTCTGAAAGATTGTCCGGCGGCGTCCTACTCTCCCACACCCTCACGAGTGCAGTACCATCGGCGCTGGAGGGCTTAGCTTCCGGGTTCGGAATGTAACCGGGCGT
>NZ_JNZS01000003.1 GCF_000718515.1 Micromonospora parva
TCCGACGACGTCCGGTACGAGAACGCCGGCCCACCCCACTGATACGCCAACACCCAGATGTTGCGCGGCGCGAAGTAGAACAACGACGGCGCCACCGTCGCCGAATTCATCGCGTTCTGACTCGCCGAACCCATCTGCGAGTAATTCGAGAAAAGGCCGAAGTTCATCGAACCCCACCGGGTCCCGGTGTCGTGGGTGGTGGCGTACACGAGCTGCTGGCCGTTGTAGGGGGCGACGGTGAAGTCCTTCAACGACACCCAACCCGACCTCGGCTGCGCCAACGCACCCGTGGACGACCACCGGTACGTCGAGGGCAGGTCACACGTCTGGGTCGGCGGTGGAGTCGTCGGCGGCGGGTCGGTGGGTGGCGGGGTGGTCGGCGGCGGGGTGGTCGGCGGGGTCGTCGTGCCACCGGTGCAGGTGACGCCGTTGAGAGCGAAGCTCGTCGGGTTGGGGTTGCTGCTCGTCCAGGACCCGTTGAACCCGAACGACACAGTGCCGTTGGTCGGGACCGACCCGTTGTAGCTCACGTTCCTCGCCGTCACCGCTGACCCGCTCTGCGTCAGCGATGTGTTCCAGGCCTGCGTCACCGTCTGCCCGGCACCGTAGGACCAGGTCAACGTCCAGCTGCTCAACGGATCACCCAGGTTGGTGATCGCCACGTTGGCGCCGAAGCCGCCCTGCCACTGCGACGACACGGCGTAGCTCACCGAACAACCCTCGGCCGCAGCGCCGGCCGGCAGCGCGGCGACGACTGTCGACGACACCAGTAAACCGACGCCGGCCACAACCAGACCGGCATTGGTGGCTCTGGATCTGGTCATATTGCACCCTCCTCGCGGGACGGCGGCCTACCCGGTGGTGATGGTCGCTGCTCAGTAACTGAATGTGAGCGTTAACAGGCCGCGTCGGGTATGTTACGGGAGCGCTCCCATACCATCAACAACATCTATGCCTGCTTCTCGTTCACCGCCGACTTTCCCGTTGCGCGGACCCGGAGCGGCGCTCCTCAGCCGACAGTGAGGGTGAGCACCCCGAACTGACCGCTGCGCTGCACGTAGTGCGGCAGATAGAACTTCCACGTCACCGTCAGCTCGCGCCCGGCCCGCATCGAGGCCGGCACCTCGGCGACCATCTCGAACACCGCCGTGCCGCCGGCCGGGATCTGCGTGAGCGGGCGGCAGTTCAGCCGGTACAGCTGGGCCGAGTTCACCGCGTCGTTCGTCGCGTCGCCGAGCGAGAACCGTTCCATCAGGTAGGCCGGGCAGGGGTCCAACGCGAGGGGACCGTCGGTCGGGTTGCCGAGGGTCACCCGGAAGGAGACCCGCGAACCGGCGGCGGCGGTTGGCGGCCCCTGAACAGCGACGGTGAGCTGGTCGAGCGGCGAGGACGGAGGCTTCGACATCGCCACCGGCTCGGTGAACCCACTGGCGGACAACGTCGCCCGGGCGCGAGGGTTGACCCCCTCCCCCTGCGGACAGCCCGGGCGCTCATCGGCCGTGACCGGCGCGCGCAGGGTGCCCCCGTCGTGCGGCAGCTCGATCGCGAGCTCGAACAGCCCGAGGGGCTGGCAGAACGGCCCGGACCAGTCCAGGCGCAGGCTGGCGTGGCCACCGGCCGGCACGGCAACGACCCGGGAGCGGCCCTCCTCGTTGATGCCGTGGGTGTAGAGCATCGGGACCTCGCGGCCGCCGACGAGCATCCTGGTGGGCACCTCGCCCTGCAGCGTGCACTCCTTCTTCGACGCGTTCCGCACGTCCACTTCGCCGATGAGCTTGCCGATGGCGGCGTCGAAGCCGCGAGGCTTCTCACCGCCGGTGCCCGGCCGGGTCCAGCTGGTGAGCCGGCCGGTCAGCTGCTCCGCACGGCACGGCTCGCTGCCGCGGGCCGGCCTCCTCGGCTCGGCGGGGCGGCCGTTGAGGTCCTCGTCGGTGATCTTCAGGTCGGCCCAGGGGACGCTGCCGTCGGCGAGCAGTTCGGTGGGCACCGGCTCCGCCTCCGTCGGGTCCGGCTGCCCCGGCCGGGCGTTCGGCTCGGCGCAGGCCACCGCCGCGGCGAGGACGATCAGCAGTGGCACAAGTAGTCGACGCATCCCGTCACCCTCACACGAACGACCGCACCGGACCTGAGTAGCCGGGCTCAGTGACGATCACTCCGCGGTGGGCGCGGACGACTCGACGATGGACACGGCAGTGCCGAGCTCGACGGTACGGGAGACGGTGCACAACCGGTCGTGCGACTGCTGCAGCGACCGGGGCAGCGCCGCACGGGCCTGGTCGCCGTCCGCGCCCTCCGGAAACGTCACGGTGAACTCGACCCGCAGGTTCTGCATCCGGTTGCCGCCCGCCTCGTCGCGGATCTTGTCACCGGTGACGGCGACGGTGAAACCGGTCGGCTCCGCACGGCGGCTGGTGATGTGGTCCACGTCCACAGCGGTGCAGCCGCCGATGGCGGCCAACAGCAGCTCCACCGGCGTGAAACTGCCGTCCTTACCCGTGCCCAGCGACACCGACCCGCCACGGACGTTCCGCACGACGTAGTTGCCCAGGCTGGAGCGCTCGATCGCCACCGAGCGGAAGGTGTCCTCAGTCATGGCTGAAACCTACCGGCATCCGTGATCAGGAGTACATGAGATGCAGCGTCATCCCGGCATCGGCGTGCGCCAGGTTGTGGCAGTGGTTGGCCCACATCCCGGGGTTGTCGGCCCGGAACGCCACCTTCCACACCTCGCCCGGACGGACGTCGAACGAGTCCAGCCACAGCGGGCTGCCGACCGCCGGCTCGCCGTCGCGGGCCAGCACCAGGACGTGGTGGCCGTGCAGGTGCCACGGGTGCACCACCTGCGACCGGTTGACGATGGTGAACAGCACGACGTCGCCCCGGCGTACGACCTGCGGTGGGATGTCCGGGTCGGCCGCGCCGTTGACGGTGTGGGCGTAGCGCGGCAGCAATCCGCGCAGGTCGAGGCCGCGGTCGAGAACGAGGGTGAACGTCCGGTCGAACCGGGGCCAGGGCACCGCCGCGGTAGCGCCGTAGCCGAGCGGATCGAGCACCGGCCAGGCGCCGGTCGCCGTCGACACCGGGCCGGTCGAGTAGACCGCCCGTCCGTCGACGAACAGCGACACCGGGGTCGCCGGCGCGGTGAAGACCAGGTCGTAGCGGCCCCCGGCGGGGATCAGCACGGCGGTGTCCACCAGCGGTGTCGGGCCCCGCAGGTCGACGCCGTCGATCGCGGCCACCAGGAACGCGGTCCCCGCCAGGGCGTACCGGTGCGTGGTGCTGTCGGTGTTGATCAGCCGCAACCGCACCGGCACGCCGGCCTCCACCCGCTGCACTGTCGGCGCGGGCAGCGGACGCCCCGCCAGGGTGTGCACCGGCACCGTGACGTCGAGGCCGCTGACCGACCCCGGTCGCACCACCAGCACACCGTAGAGACCCATCCGGACGCCGACATCGGAGGCCGAGTGCGTGTGGTACCAGTACGTTCCGGCCTGGTCGGCGCGGAACCGGTAGACGAACTCCTGCCCGGGTCGCACCGCCGCCTGGGTCACCCCGGGCACCCCGTCCTGGTCGTTCGGCACGTCGTACCCGTGCCAGTGCAGCGTGACGCCGCGCCCGATGTCCCGGTTGCGCAGCGTCACCTCCAGGATGTCGCCGACGGTGGCGGTCAACTCCGGTCCGGGTACCTGCGCGTTGAACGCCCACGCCGCCACGTCCCGGCCGCCCGCGTTCACAGTGGCGGTCCCGGCCGTCAGGGTGAACCGTCTGGTGGGTTCGGCGGAGATCCGGGTCGCCGCCGGAAAGCCATGATCGTGCGGTACGGCGGGGGCGGTCTCCGGGGCGACGGTCAGCCCGGTTCCGGTGACCAGCGCCGCGACCGCCACCGCGACCGCCACCCGGGACACCGGCCGCGACGGGCGCGCGCCGAGGGCACGCCCCGAGATCACCGTCGCCGCGACGACCCCGGCGACCGCGAGCAGCCCCGCCCCCGCCGACGCCGGATAACCGTGCAGGACCGTCACGAGCAGGGCGCTGCCCGTGGCGTACCCGGCGAAGAGCAGCGCAAGCGCGACGGCCCGGACGTCACCCCGGGCCCGCAACAGCCGCGGACCGGCGACGGCCACCGCCGCGAGCGACAGGGGGGCGGCGATGAGAACCTTCTCCGCGGCGAACCACCAGCCGGCGCGGGCCAGGGCGGTGATCGTGATCGCGCGGGCGAGCGTCGCGACCAGCGCGACCGCCGCCAGTCCCAGTGCGAGCGGGCGGCGTCGCGCGACGGACGCGGCACCACCACCCAACCAGGCGCCGGCCGCGAGGACCGCGATCACGAGGTCGACCGCGAGCAGCGACCCGGTGCTCACGCCGGCTCCACTTCCCGGGCGGGAACCCCGGCCTCGGCCGGCACCAGGCCGGCCAGCTTCCGGGCCGCCCGGTGGACGCCGACCACGACGTGCACCGCGATGATTCCGTTGAGCGCGTGCAGCCCGCCGATGGTGAGGCCGAGCGGAGTGCTGACGCCCGACGCGTCGGCGAACCCGTTGGCGAGCATGGCGATGAGCGGTTGGAGGACGACGAGGCCGACCGGCAGCACCGCCAGCCCGATGAGCCGGCCCGGCGCCTTCGCCAGCGCGGCGAACAGGACGGTGAGCAGTGTGAGAACCGGGATGACCGCCATGCCGTTGACGCTGTGCAACGCGTACGCGCCGTCGCCGGCCGGCTTCGTGAACCCGCCCACCGCGGCGAAGATGAACTGGAGGGCGAACGCGACGAGCGTCAGCGCGCTGATGACGACGAGAGCCTTGCGCATGGAATACCTCCTAGAGGTGCGCCGAGGCGAGAGCCCGGGCGACATGATCGGTGGCCGTGATCGCCCCGTACGCGACCAGCCGCACGAGGTCGGCGTCGGCCGGGTGGGAGAGCCGCCACAGCGCGACGTCGCCCGGGCTGATCGCGCTGGGAGCGAACGCCGCCAGCAACGCGATCCGCGTCCCGATGCGGTCCGTGCCCGGCACGTCCCGCACCAGGTCGACGGCCCAGTCCGCAGGCCGGGCCGGGAACCGCCCGTCCTCCCAGCGCACGGTCGCCGTGACGGTCTCGCGCGCCACCTCGCCCAGCAGCTCCCCACCGCGGTTGGCGGCATCGCGCAACGACGCGTAGGCGACACCCACCGGGCTGTCCCCCGCCCAGGCCGGCGCCGCCGTCGCGTCGGCGTCGAGCAGCGGGAGGCTCCGGCCGGGTTCCTTCGGCTCCCGGGCCGCCCTGGCGTAGAGCCGGCCTCCGACCGAGCGCACCAGTGGGGAGCGTTGCAGGCCGCCGGGGAGCAGATCGGGGTCGAGCAACGCCGAGACGACCCGGTTGATGAAGTGGAACACCAGCAGGGTGCCGGTGATCTCCACCCGGTACGGGCTGGTCCAGTCGGCGGCTCTGGGACTGCGGCTGGCCTGTGCCCACTCGACGAGCCGGGCGTGTTCCGGCTCGGGTGGCGTCTCACCCCGGGCAACGGCCTCGGCGAGCTTCGACGCGCCCAGCGCGTGCAGCAGCAGCACGTGGGCGTCGACGCAGAACTGACAGCGGTTGGCCCGGGACACGACGGTCGCGACGAGTTCCCGCTCGACCCGGGAAGCGTCGCCGGCGAGCAGCGCCTCCCGCATCAACGCCCAGGTCGCGGCCAGCACCTCCGGCACCGCCGACAGCGCCTGGAAGGTCGGCAACGGCCCGAGGAAGTCGTCGCGCAGCTGTTGGTAGACCGCCGCGGTGAGGCCGGTGGCCGCCCTCGTCGGTGTGGGGGTGAAGAAGCGGTATGTCATGGGCTCGATGCTTGTTGCGGCGGGCCGGGAAAGCGTCGTTCCGGTGCAGACACTTGCCGGGTCGCCGATACCGCGCCCGTGGTACGCGGCAGGTACCACGCGCGCGGGATGCTGCACCGGCGGCGGCCGTTCTACAGTGCGACAATGCGCCGCGACCTCCCGTACGCCCTCGGCGGTCTCGCCCTCGGCGTCCTCCTGCTCGGCAACGCCGCGCTCACCCCGGACGCCGCGACGGTCGAGGTGCTCGACGTCGCCCTGGTCCTGGCCATGGTGGTGGCCCTGGCGGTGTGCCGGCGCTACCCGGTGGTGGCGCTGGGCGTGGTCACCGTCGCCATGCTGGCCGTTCACCTCCGGGTGCACCCCGGGGTGTCCGCCGCGTTCCCCGTTCTCGGCGCGGTGTACCTCGCCGCCTGGCAGGGGCACCGATCGGCGGCCGTCGTGGCCAGTGTCGCCTTCCTCGGCGGCTTCCTGGCCCGCGACGTCTCGGTGGCGCCGCCCGGCCAGCCGGGGCAGGTGATCCTCGAGCGGACGGCCCTGCTGTTCGGCTGGTTCGTGGCCGCCAACGTCGCCGGGCTCGTCGGACGGCAGCGTCGGGCGTACCTGGAGCAGGTCGAGCAGCGGGCGGTCGAAGCCGAACGCACCCGCGAGGAGATGGCGTTGCGGCGTGCCGGGGAGGAGCGGCTGCGCATCGCCCGCGACCTGCACGACTCGCTGACCCACAGCATCTCGGTGATCAAGGTGCAGGCCGGGATCGCCGTGCACCTGGCCCGCAAACACGGCGAGGCGCCGTCGGCCGCCCTGCTGGCGATCCAGGAGGCCAGCGGCGCTGCCATGCGGGAACTCCGGACCACCCTCGACGTCCTGCGCGCGCCCACCGACGCCGATCGCGTCGGGCTGGCCCGGGTGGACGAGCTGGCCCAGCGGACCCGGGCGGTCGGCGTACCGGTGCAGGTGACCGTCACCGGTCAGCGCGGGGACCTGCCCGACGAGGTCGACCAGGCCGGATACCGGGTCATCCAGGAGGCACTGACCAACGTGGCCCGCCACGCCGGCCCCGCGACCGCGCACATCCAGGTGGAGTACGCCCCGGCGGGGCTCACCGTCGCGGTCACCGACGACGGTCGGGCGTCACCGGGCCAGCCGCTGACCCCGGGCGTGGGTCTGCGGGGCATGCGGGAGCGGGTCAGCGCACTGGGCGGCACCCTGCGGGCCGCCGCGCACGACGACCACGGGTTCACCGTGCGGGCCACCTTCCCGTTGGACGGCCCGCGGTGACCGGCCGATCGAGCCAGGCCCGAGCGAGCCGGGCCGGAGCGCGCGGCACCCGCCGGCCGCCGGGGCCGCGATGATCAGGGTGCTGCTCGCCGACGACCAGGCGCTGATGCGAGCCGGCTTCCGGGCACTGCTCGACGCCGAGGACCACCTGGAGGTCGTCGGCGAGGCGACCGACGGCAGCTCGGCCGTCCACCTGTCGCGACGCCTGCGCCCGGACGTCGTCCTGATGGACGTGCAGATGCCCGGTCTCGACGGCATCGAGGCCACCCGGCGCATCGCCGCCGATCCCGACCTCGCCGGCATCCGGGTTCTCATCCTGACCAACTACGGGCTCGACTCCTACGTCTTCGCCGCCCTACGGGCGGGCGCCAGCGGCTTCCTCCTCAAGGACGCCGACCCCGCCGACCTGCTGCACGCCGTCGCCGTCGTCGCGCGCGGGGACGCGCTGCTCGCGCCGACCGTCACCCGCACGCTGATCAGTGAGTTCGTGGCCGGCCCACCGCCGGCCGAGCCGACGGCCGGCCGCGACGTGCTGACCGCCCGGGAGCAGGAGATCGTCGAGCTGGTCGCCCGTGGGTTGACCAACGACGAGATCGCCGCGCGCATGGTGATCAGTCCGCTGACCGCCAAGACACACGTCAACCGGGCGATGACGAAGCTGCACTGCCGCGACCGGGCCCAACTGGTCGTGTGGGCGTACGAGTCAGGGCTGATCACGCCCCGTCGCCGGTGAGCGCCGCCCCGGACAGCGGAGTCGATCAACCCCCTTGGCGACACCGGGAAGAGGCGACGCACTAGCATTGCCGCCGTCCGCGACGGCTCTGCTGAATCGAGGCGACATGCGTTGGCTCCGTCGGTTGCTGGGCGGTAGGCGGGTCCAGCTCGACCCGGGACGCCAGCAGGCGCTGCTGCACGACGTCCAGTCCCGGTACGGCTCCCACGCGCGGATCCGGTTCAACGACCAGGTCGAGGCGCTCACCGGTTCGCTGGACAGCGACGACGGCCTGGTGGTGGCGACCCGGATCGTGAGTCAGGTAGCCGACGAGGCCCATGTGGACCTGCAGGCCCAGGCCCAGGAGATCCACCGGCGGACGGGCCGGCGGCTGCTGGTGCACCGCCGCAACTACCGGCCGCTGTGGAAGGAGGCCGGCCCGGCCCTGCGCTGGCCGCTGTTCGCGCTGCCGTGCGGCTTCCACCCGTACGCGCAGGTGGCGGCCGCCGTCACGGTGGTCGGCAGCCGGGCGCCCCGGCTCGACCGGGTGACCGACCCGAACCCGTTGCTGACCCGCGTGTTCGAGGTGCTCGACCTCACCACCTCCGGCTGGGAGTACGGCCGGGTGCGGGTGGACACCGACGCCGCCGCCCTGGCCGATCGACTGATCTCCAGCGCCGGGCGGGTCCTGGTGGCCATGGACGACCCGCCGCGACTGCCACCTGCCGTCCGTGAGCTGATGCGTCGCAACAACACCGTCGCCGTGCACGATCCGGCCGGTCCACGGACGGTCGGCGGGATCAACCTGGGTGCGCGGATGCGCGAGGAGTTCCTGGTCTGACCGCCCGGTGGTGCTACCGCTCGGTGCGTCGACGCGCGAGGTGCACGACGATGTCGGCGCTGAGCTCGACAGTCTCGGGCAGGATCTGCTCGATCTGGCGGAAGAGCCGCCCCTGCGCCTCGCTCGGCAGTTCGAGGTACGCCGAGACCGTCGACAGGTAGCCGACGTAGTCGCGCGCGCTCATCGTCAGACGCCGCTCGATCACGCTCTGCTGGACATCGGTGAACCATTCGGAGCGGCGCAGTTCGGTGCCCGGCCACTGCATGGCCTCTTCCGGGGGCGTGCCGTCGGGAGACGGGATCTCGTCGCTGTCCCGGAACGGTGCCCGGACGGCGCGGACGGCGTCCGCCACGGCCGGGTCGGTCAGCTGGACCGGTCCGCCGAACGAGGCGAACACGCCGCCCGGTTCCAGCAGCGCCGCCATCCGCGACCAGCGACCCGCCGGTCTCGTCCAGTGCAGTGCCGCCGCCACGTAGACCAGGTCGTACCTCGCCGCGCCCGGCCGTAGGTCCTCGAACGCGGCGGGTACGGTCCGAACGTCGGCGGGCACGTGCTGGCGCAGCTCGGCGAGCATGGCCCCGTCCGGCTCGGTCGCGGTGACAGTGACCTCCCGGGCGGTGAACAGCCGGGTCGCCTTGCCGGTGCCGGCACCGATCTCCAGGGCCGTTCGGATCGGCCGACCCGCGTACGTCGACACCAGGTCGACAAGCTCGACGGGGTACCCCGGTCGGTACCGCTCGTACCGTTTCGCCACCATCCCGAAGCTCAGCGCCCGAGCAGACATGCCGACGATCCTGTCACGACCCGTGTCGGCGGTGCCCGGTCTTTCCGAGCCCGACCCTTCCGAGCCCGACCCTTCCGAGCCCGACCGGCGGCTGCCACCGCCGTGACGACAACTGCGCGCAACCGCTTGCCGGCCCGCGCAGCGCCGCTCGACCATGTGCGGATGCAGCCGGAGCGTCGGGTGATCGTCGGAGTCGACGTGGGCACCACCGCCGCGCGGGCGGTCGCGTTCACGTTGGACGGCACCGCCCGACACGTCGCTACCCGGGCGTACCCGGTGGTGGAGCCGGTGCCCGGCTGGCGGGTACAGGAGCCGGACGTGCTCGTGGCGGCCACCCTGGCGGCCACCTCCGCGTGCGTGGCCGGCACCGCCGGGGCGGAGGTGGTCGCCCTCGCGCTGAGTTCCGCCAGGTACGGCCTCATCGGGTTGGACGCGGCGATGACGCCGGTGACACCGCTGCTGACCGGGCGTGACACGCGGTCGGCGGAGGCGGCCCGCGAACTGCTGTCGTCCGGTCAGAGCCGGGAGCTGCACCGGTCGACAGGTACGCCGGTGCACCCGAGAAACCCGCTCTGCAAGCTCCTGTGGTTCGCCCGGCACGAGCCGTACCTCTGCACGGCGACCCGGTGGTGGGTCGGCCTCAAGGACTATGTGGTCCATCGGCTCACCGGGATGTTGGTGACCGAGTTGTCCTCGGCATCCGGCACCGGGATGTTCGACGTGCACCGTCGGGCGTGGAGTTCCGCGGTCCTCGACCTCGCCGGAGTGTCCGAGAGCCAACTGCCTCCGGTGCTGCCCACCACGGCGGTGCTGCGGCTGTCGCCGGCGGCCGGGCGCGCGGTCGGTCTGCCGCCGGGCACACCCGTCGTGGTGGGTGCGGGTGACGGTCCGTTGCGGAGCCTGGGCGCGGCGGCGACCGAGCACACCGTCGGCGGCCTGACGCTCGGGGCCACCGGGGCGCTGCGGACCGTCGTCAGGGCACCCCGCACCGACGCGGCCGAGACCTTCTCCTGTGCGGCGCTGACCGAGGACGCGTGGGTCGTCCGCGGGTCGGTCGGCAACGGCGGCAACGTGGTGCGGTGGGCGGCACGGGTTCTCGGCGACGACAACGCCACCCCCGCGCTGCTGGATCTCGCCGCGCGGATCGCACCGGGCAGCGACGGAGTCGTGATGCTGCCGTACCTGTGGGCCGACCCGGCCGCGCCGGAGGGCTGCGCGCCGCCCGGCGCGTTCCTGGGGCTGCGCGGCGAGCACTCACGCGCTCACCTGGTCCGGGCCGCCGTGGAGGGCGTCTGCCTGCAACTCGGCGGTGTCCGTGACCGGCTGGCCGAGCTGACGCCGATCGGCAGCGTACGGCTGACCGGGGGCGCCTTCCGGTCTCCGCTGTGGCGCGAGGTGATGGCGGCGGTCCTGGACTGCCCCGTCCAGGTGGCGGGCGCGGCCGACCAGGTCACCCTCGGCGCGGCGGCGCTCGGGCTCTTCGCGATCGGCCACACCGCCGACCTCCAGGCGGCGGTCACCCAGCTCGACCCGGGGGCCGGCGGCGACCGCGTCACTGTCGACCCGGCGCTCGCCACGGCCTACCGCGGTCTGCGGACCAGGCTGCCCACGCTCGTCACGGTGGCGGGTCGTCTGGGTGAGATCCTCGACGCCGGCACCGGGCTCAGTGCTCCGGCTCGTCCTTGACCTGCGCCACGAGCTGGGTCGGGTTCACGTAGCGCAGTGCGACGACGAGCAGGACCAGCATCATCGAGGTGTAGATGACCGCCATGGCGTCGACCGACTGCTGGGCCCGGATCCCGGACGCGGACATCGAGTAGTACAGCGCCACCACCAGGGTCTGCGAGTCGGGCCCGGCGGTCAGGAAGGTCAGCTCGAACATCCCCACGGTCCGGACCAGCACGAGGATCGCGGAGGCGAGGATGCCCGGCACCAGCAGCGGAGTGAGGACCCGGAGGAACACCGTGCGCAGGCCGGCGCCGCACATGCGCGCGGCGCTCTCGATCCGCGGGTCGATCTGCTCGATGAACGGGGTCATGGTCAGGATGACGAACGGCACCGACGGTACGAGGTTGGCCAACACCACCCCGGACAGGTGCCCGGCCAGGCCGAACTTGTAGAGGACTGTCGCCAGCGGGATGCCGTACGTGATCGGGGGCATCAGGATGGGCAGCAGGAACACCAGGAAGATCAGCCGCTTGCCCGGGAACGAGCGTCGCGCGAGGGCATAGGCGGCCGGCACGCCGATCAGCAGCGAGAGGCCCACGACGAGAACGGAGACCTCCAGGGTCACGACGATGACCTGGAGCAGCGCGAACTCGTCCCAGGCCCGGACGTACCAGTCGGTGGTGTAGCCGTCCGGGAGCCAGGTGTCGAACCATCGCCTGCCGAACGAGCTGACCAGCACGGACGCCACGACGCCCAGCAGGTTGAGGAAGAAGAAGATGACGACGCCCCACACGATCCAGGCGGCCGGCCGCGCGGCGATGCGCCGCCGCCGGTCGGTGCTGGTGGCGGGGGGCCGCGCCGGTGGGGCCTGGGTGGTCGTTGCCATCAGCCCTTGCCTCCGGTGGAGCCGGTGTAGAAGCGGCTGCGGGCGGCGAGCACCACAGCGATGACGACCAGCTCGACGAAGCCCATGATCATGGCGATCGCCGACGCGTACGGATAGTCGTACTGCTCGTACGCGGCCTGGTAGGCGGCGAGGGAGATGACCCGGGTCTCACCGGCCGGGTTGCCGACCAGAACCGCCGACGGGAACACGCTGAACGCCAGGACGAACGTCAGGCAGAAGGTCGTGGCCAGGCCGGGCATCAGCAGCGGCAGGGTGATCCGGGTGAACCGGTGACGCCAGTCCGCGCCCAGCGTCGCGGCGGCCCGTTCCAGGGTCGGGTCGATGCCGGACAGGTACGAGAGCACCAGCAGGAACGCGAACGGAAAGCCGGTGATCACCAGCGAGAGGAACACACCCCAGTAGTTGTGGGTCAGCCGCACCGGCTCGTCGACGAGGTTGGTGGCCAGCAGGACACGGTTGAACCAGCCGGTCGGGCCGAGGAAGTTCAACAACCCCTGGGCGGTGAGGACGGTGCCGAGCGTGATCGGCACGACCAGCAGGGTGGTGACCAACCGCTTGCCCCGGAACCGGCCGCGCATCCGGTAGGCGATCGGCACCGCGGCGAGCACGTTCAGGAGCGCGGCGGGCAACGCGATCCGCAGTGTGATGCCGATCGTTCCCCGCTCGTAGGAGTCGGAGAAGAACCGGGCGTAGTCGCTGAACGGCCCGCCGGTGGTCGGCTGGAACGAGAGCGTCAGCCCGTAGAAGAACGGGTAGAGGAACAGGGCGATGACGAAGACCAGCGCCGGGACCAGCAACCAGAGCTGACGGTCGACGCCCCGCTCGGCGAGGCGGTGCTGCCAGTGCGTCAGCGGCCGCCCGGACCGGCTCACCGCGTCGCCCCCGAGGCCTGCGGGACGCGGTTGGTCTGCGCCGCCGCCGCGTCGGCGGGATAGACGAGCAGCCGCTGCGGGTCGACCCCGAGCCTGACCTGGTCGCCCGGGGCGATCCGCCGCTCGGTGCGCAGGTGCAGCAGCAGCCCGGTGTCGGTGCGGGCCTCGGCCGCCAACTCGCGGCCCTGATACTCCACCACCTCGACGGTCGCCGACAGGGCGTTGTGGGCCTCGCCGGGCCCGTCGACGCGGATGTCCTCGGGGCGCACCGCGAGCACTGCCTCCGCCTCGGCCTGGACGTCGCCCACCACCTCGCCGAGCAGACGGTGCCCGGACGACTCGACGGTGGCCCGCGCGCCGTCCCGCCGCTCCACCCGCCCCCGCCACAGGTTGCGGTAGCCCATGAAGTCGGCGACGTGCCAGTTCGCCGGTCGGGTGTGCAGCTCGCGCGGCGAGCCGATCTGCTGCACCCGCCCCTCCCGCAGCACCACCAGCCGGTCGGCCAGGGAGAGCGCCTCCTCCTGGTCGTGGGTCACGTAGACGGTGGTGAGCCCCAGCGACTGGTGCAGCCGGCGGATCTCGGTCCGCATCTCCAGGCGCAGCTTCGCGTCGAGGTTGCTCAGCGGCTCGTCCATCAGCACCAGGGACGGCTCGAACACGACGGCGCGGGCGATGGCGACGCGCTGCTGCTGTCCACCCGAGAGCTGACCGGGCAGTTTGTCGACGTGGTCCTCCAGTCGCACCAGCCGCACCGCCTCGTCCGTACGCCGGCGCGTCTCCTCCTTGGGCAGCCGCCGCATACGCAGCCCGAAGGCGATGTTCGCCCGGACGGTCAGGTGCGGGAAGAGGGCGTAGCTCTGGAACACCATGCCGAAGCCGCGCCGCTCCGGCGGCAGTGTGTCGATGCGGCGCTCGTCCTGCCAGATGCTCCCCGCCGTCAACGGCAGCAGCCCGGCCAGGCAGTTCAACGCCGTCGACTTGCCACAGCCGGACGGGCCGAGCAGGGCGATGAACTCCCCCGCCCCGATCGTCAGGTCCAGCTCGGTGAGCGCGGCCTGGCCGCCGAACCGTCGGGACACCCCGTCCAGCCGCAGCTGGGAGAAGGCGCTCATCCCTGCTTGACCTTCCCGCCGCCGATCTCACGGTCCCAGCGGCTGAACGCCGCCACCAGGCTCTTCGCGTCGAGCGGAACCTCGGTCGGGTTTCCGGCGATCAGCGCGTCGTACTCCGGGCGACCGAACTCCCGGATCGCGTCCTGACTCTTCTGCGGGGCCGAGGAGAGCTGGACCTCCTTGATCGCCGGGCCCGGGTAGAAGTAACCCTCGTCGTACGCCTTCGCCTGCTGTTCGGGGGTGAGCATGAACGCCAACAGGGCCAGCACCGCGGCCTGGGTGTCGGTCGACACGCCCTTGGGCATGACGGCGTAGTGCGCGTCGGTGACCCAGTGGAAGCCGTCGATCGGGGTGATCCTGGCCTCCTTGGGCACGGTGCCGAGCACCCGCGGGTTGATGTCCCAACCGGTCGTGCTGACGATGAGGTGCGCGGTGCCGTTGGCGAGGTTCTTCATCGTCTCTGTGGTGCCGGACGGGTAGTAGTCGACGTACTGGCCCAGCTCCTTGAGGAAGGCCCACGTCTTGTCCCATCCCGCGGTGGGGTCCTTGGGGTTCGAGTCGCCCAGGATGTAGGGCAGCCCCATCAGGAAGGTCCGGCCTGGGCCCGAGTTGGCCGGGCGGGCGTACTGGAATTTCCTGGGGTTGGCCTTGGCCCAGGCGAGCAGCGCGTCCGCGCTGGTGGGTGGCGTCGGAAGGCGCGACGGCAGGTATTCGAGCAGCGGGCCGGACGGGTAGTAGGTGACGGTGACCCCCGCGTTGCCGGCGAGCTGCTGCATCGCGGCGGCCGGTGCCAGGTAGTCGCGCATGCCGCCGAGGCGGTCCTGGAAGGTCGGCAACACGTCGATCCAGAGCCCCTGCTCGATCCCGGCGGCCAGGCCGTCGACGCCGGTCAGCACGAGACCGATGTCCACCCGGTCCGCCCCCTGCTGGGCCTTGATCTTTCCGGCCAGCTCGGGTGCCGGTGCCTTCGAATACGTCACCCGGGAGATCACGTCGGGGTTCTTCGAGACGAACTCGTCGATCATCCCCTGGGTCAACTGGAGGTTGCCCGCCACGTCCAGGACGTTGAGGGTGACGGCCTTGCCGGGCCGCTGTGGCACCTCGCCAGTGGTGTCGCCGGTGGTGTCACCGGGAGCCTCGGGTGCTCCACACCCGACCGCGCCCACCAGCAGCGACGATGCCGTGACCAGGAGAGCGCCGCGCCGCGTCATACCCATGAGCCGTTCCCTCCGCCAGGTGTCATCGGTGCTGATTGATTCAGCCGGCGCGCCACGGCGGCAACGGGTTGCCATGTATTGCCTCGTGCGAATGCGATCGGGCGGCCGGATTGTTGCGGGGGCATTGCCGAGTATTCACGGCCGCCATACCATGATCACTGCGCGTAGCCGGGAGGAGCATGCAGATGCCCGACCACACCAGGCCGCCGGAAAAGAGAGTCACGATCTACGACGTCGCTGCCGAGGCGGACGTCTCACCCTCGACGGTGTCCCGCGCGTTCTCGCGACCGAGTCGCGTCAACTCCGAGACCGCCGATCGGATCCGACGGGTCGCCGAGCGGTTGGGCTACCGGACCAACCCCCTCGCCCGCGCCCTCACCACGTCCCGCACGCGGATGATCGCGCTGGTCATCGCCGACATCACCAACCCGGTGTACGCGGAGATCGTGCGCGGCGCGCAGGAGGCGGCGACCGACGGCGAGTACACCACAGTGCTGATCGACGCCCAGGAGTCCGACCGGTTGGAACGGGCGGCTGTCGAACGCACCATGTCGACTGTCGACGGCATCGTGCTGGCCAGCAGCCGGATGTCCGACTCGGCCATCCGGATGGTCGCCAAACAGCGGCCGGTGGTGGTCCTCAACCGCGCTCTCGCCGACGTGCCGTGCGTCGTCACCGACGACCCCCGTGGGGTGCGGCGGGCCGCCGAGCACCTCGGCGAGCTGGGGCACGATCACATCACCTACGTCGCGGGGCCGCAGGCGTCCTGGCCCAACGGCATCCGCTGGCGTTCGCTGCTCGAGGCGGGCATGGAGCTGGAGATCAAGGTCCGTCAGATCGGGCCGTTCAGCCCCACCATGGCCGGCGGTGAGCGGGCCGCGCGGGAGCTGTGCGCCCGCCCGGCGACGGCGGTCCTCGCCTTCAACGACCAGATGGCCATCGGGATCATCCGTGGCCTCAGCCGGATGGGCGTCAACGTTCCGGGTGACGTCAGCGTCGTGGGTTTCGACAACATCCTCGCCGCCGACATCGTCACGCCCGGGCTCACCACCGTCGCGGCGCCGCTCTACGCGGAGGGCTCGGCCGCGACCCGGCACCTGCTCACGATGATCGCGGGGGCACCCGGGCATACCGGCCGGCCGATGGTCCTGCCGGTACGCCTCGTGGTCCGCGACTCGACGGCCACGCGTAACCCGGGCCCGGGTCGCGCCCGCCGGCAGTGGGCGCGGAACCGGTCCGCACCGGACCCGGCGGCCCACCGGCCGTGAGGCCGCCCGGCCCACGACAAGAAACGACAACTCGTTGCCGAGGCGCGGCGGCGGCGACCAGGATCGACGCGCATCCATCCGTCAACGTCGGGCGCTCGCGGGACGGGCGCGACGGCGCCCCCAGCGGACGAACGAGGAGATGGCGATGATCCGAGGCTCGACGCCCAGGTTACGACGGACCTTCATCGTGCTGGGCACGGTGCTCGCCACCGTCGCGGCCACCCTCACTGTCACCTCGACACCGGTCGCCGCGACACCGGTCACCGCGGTCGCGTCGCCCGACGACTACAACGGCTCTGACCTGTGGCTGCGGTACGTGCCGGTCGACGACGCGAAGTTGCTGCGCGACTACCGCCGCGCGGCCACGGCGATCGTGGTCGAGAACGCCGACGCCACGAAGGTGCACCGGCACACCACGGACCTGGCCATGGCACCCGGTTCCGCCGAGAAGCTCGTCGAGACCACGCTGGGCGCCGCCCGGGACGAGCTGGTACGCGGCCTGAACGGGCTGCTCGTCCAGTCGACACCGACGCTGCCGGCCGACGGCGTCTCGGACGGCGCGGTGGTGGTGGGCACACCGGCGAGCTCACCGCTGGTGGGCCGCACCATCGCGACCCGCGACCTGGCCACTGTGGGCGACGAGGGCTACCTCGTCCGCACGGTGTCGAAGGGCGGGGCACGGTTCACCGTCATCGCCGGCAACACCGACCTCGGCGCGCTGTACGGCACCTTCGCCTTCCTCCGGCTCCTTCAGACCCGGAAACCGATCGACCATCTCCGGGTCGCGGAGTCACCGAAGATCAAGCACCGGTTGCTGAACAACTGGGAGACCGAGCGTCTCTACGCGGGCAACAACGCCTCCGGGCTGGGCGGGCTGAACGGGGAGAGCGGGGCGATCTTCAACTTCGCGGCGACCGGTGCCAGCGCCGGCCGGAACCTGCCCGTCATCCTCGACCGCTACCTCGTCATGGCGCGCGCGCTGGCGTCACTGGGCATCAACGGCATCACCATCAACAACGTCAACGCCGACAACGCGTACCTGACGAGCGCGCGCATCGCGCAGGAGGCGGCCCTCGCCGACGCGCTGCGGCCGTACGGCATCAGGCTGGGCCTGTCGATCCGGTACACAGCGCCCACCGACAGCAGGTTCGCGCCGGACACGCTGACCAACAGCCAGCTCGACCCGTACGGCGCGGATTTCCGGGGCTGGTGGCACCGCCGGGCCCAGCAGATCCAGGCCGCGATCCCGGACTTCATGGGACTCACCGTCAAGGCCAACTCCGAGGGCCAGCCGGGGCCACAGGACTTCGGGTACGACCACGGTGACGGCGCCAACGCCATCGCCGCCGCGGTGGCGCCGCTCGGGATGACTGTGCACTGGCGAACGTTCGTCTACAACGCCGACGTCGACAACGACCGGCTCAAGCGGGCCTACCTGGAGTTCGGGCCGATCGACGACGAGGTCCAGCCGGACGGCAGCCGGGGACGCTTCGCCGACAACGTGTTCCTGCAGACCAAGAACGGGCCACTGGACTTCCAGGCCCGCGAGCCCATCCACCCGATGTTCGGCCGGATGGAGAACACCAACCAGGCCCTGGAACTCCAGATCACGCAGGAGTACACCGGCCAGAACTGGATGCTGGCCTACCTCGGTCCGATGTACGAGGAGATCCTCAAGACCGACACGTACGCGACCGACGCGAACGGGAAGCTGCTCAAGGAGCGGCTGGTCGGCGACATCGTCGACGGGACCGCGCAGCACCACTCGGACACCGCCATCGTGGGTGTCGCGAACCTCGGCAACGCCGACAACCTGACCGGGCACCACTTCGCCCAGGCGAACCTCTTCGCCTTCGGACGTCAGGCGTGGGACTGGACCCTCGACTCGGCGGACATCGCGACCGACTGGACGCGGATGACCTGGAGCAACGACCGGCGTGTCGTCGACACCATCCGGAAGATGATGATGGGCTCGTGGGAGTCGCTGGTCAGCTACCAGACGCCGCTGGGCATCGGTCACCAGTTCGCCGAGGGCGCCCACTACCGTCCCGACCCCGCCGACTGGGCGGGCCGCGACGATTGGAGCCCGGTCTACTACAACAAGGCCGACAGCGTCGGTCTGGGCTTCGACCGCTCCCCCACCGGCAGCAACCTGGCCGCCCAGTACTTCCCCCGCTTGGAGCAGCGCTACGGCACCATCGACTCGATCCCGGAGAACCTGCTGATGTGGTTCCACCACGTGCCGTGGGGCCATCGGATGGACAGCGGGCGGACGTTCTGGGAAGAGCTGGTCTACCGCTACCAGATGGGCGTGCAGTACGTGACCTGGATGCGGGAGACCTGGGACGCGCTCCAGCCCGACATCGACGCGCGCCGGTTCGCCGAGGTGCGTGCCAAGCTGGCGGTCCACGAGGCGGACGCCGCCGACTGGCGGGACACCTCGGTGAACTACTGGAAGGAGTTCAGCGGGCGGGACATCCCGGTCGACGACGCGCCACTGTCGGCGACGATCGTCGTGAACGGGAAGACGTTCGGCGGCTTCAACCTCTCGGACGCCTCGTACACCATCCCGCTGCCGGCCGGGGCGTCGCCGACCATCACGAAGGTGCGGACCGCCGACCGCAAGGCCCGTTACGAGATCATCTCCCAGGCGGCCGGCGTACCCGGGCAGGCGGTCGTCAAGGTCACGACCGAGAGTTTCTTCGGGCCTCTCGTAAAGAACTACGTCTTCAACCTGGTGCCCGACACCACGCTGACGGCGCTGCGCGTCGACGGCAGGCGCCTGACGTCCTTCGCGCCGACGGTGCTGCGCTACAACGCCCTCACGCCGGCCGGCGCCACGACAGTGCCGACGGTCACCGCCAGCGCCGCCGACCCCGCCGCCTCGGTCGCGGTGGAGCAGGCGGCCAACGCCACCGGGCAGGCCCGGGTCACCGTCACGAACGGCGCGGCGTCGTCGGTCTACACGGTGGACCTGAACACCACCCTCACCGGCAGCGACGAGTTCGAGTCGACCCCGCTCGGCCCGCAGTGGCAGTGGGTCCGGCCGGACGAGAGCAGGCAACGACTGGCCGACGGGTCCCTGGTCGTCACCGCCCAGCAGGGCGACCTCCAGGGCAACGTCAACACCGCGAGGAACCTGGCCCTGCAGGACGTCGACGGCGACTGGACGGCCGAGTCCCGGGTGGTCTTCTCCCGTCCCCTCGCCGGCAACAACGAGCAGGGCGGTGTTCTCGGGTACGCGGACGACAACAACTACGTGAAGCTCGCCTGGGAGATGGGCAACGCGACTGCGGCCATCAACAAGACCCGGATCGTCTTCCTGCGTGAACAGAACGGCACGGCGTCGACGCTGGAGATCACCGGTGCGGACGCCCAGCGCATCGTCGGGGCCGACGGGGCCATCTGGCTGCGCCTGACCAAGGTCGGGGACCGCTACCGCGCCTACTACTCCAGCGACGGGAGCGTCTACCGCTACATCGGCTCGCAGACGCTGAACGTCGAGCCGACGAAGGCCGGGCTGCTGGCCTTCAACCGGGCCGGCACCTCCACCGACCTCGACGTCGCCTTCGACTACTTCCGCATCGAGAGCCACGGGGAACGCGTCCGCTGACCGTGCGCTCCGGCTGGCCCGGCATGTCGATGTGCTGATGAGCGGCATACCGCATCCACCCCGACAGCGCCCCCGAAATCCGTGACCGGGCCCGTCCCAGCTGGGACGGGCCCGGTCACGCTCCCCCGAGGCTGCGGCCCCTGCCGTCAGCCTCCGATCGCGATGGCGAAGATGTGCATGGTCGGCACGTTCGTCGCCGGTCGGGCGCTGATGTTGGGCAACACGACCGAGGCCACCGCCTTGTTCTGCAACCCGACACCGACGTAGTAGATGCACGCGGCGGTGTTCTGGCGGACGTTGTTGGGCCGGTTCTGGTACGCGGACACGATGGCCGCCGTTCCCCCGGAGTGCGGCCCGCCGTACCAGTCGGGCGAGCTGAGCGTGAACGTCTGGCGGGTGCCGTCGGCGTAGACCACGGTGCCGGTGCCGGACACCGCGCCGTAGGTGCCGGTGAGGAGGAAGCCCAGCGTGCTGCCGGTGCCGCTGATGCCGATGGTCTGGCCCGAGGCGATGGCGTTGTCGGAGGCCCCGGAACTGACGTTGGGCCAGCGGAAGGTGACCCCGTTGCGGCTGATCGTGCCTCCCGGGCTGGCACCGGCCTGCGCCAGCGCCTGCGCGGAGAGCGACGCCCCGCCGCCGTCGAAGTTGCCGACGTTGGTGTTGCTGTCGCTGGTGATGCCGACGTTGCTGAAGCTCTGCTCCAACGTCGGTGTGGTGGCCCCGGAGCTGGTGACCCGGTAGGTGCGCCCGGCCTGCACGGTGACCTCGATCAGGTCGGACTCGATCCGGGTGGTGCGGGCCGCCGTACCGTCGGCGGTGTCGACGACAGTGACGGTGCCGGTCAGGATCCGGGAGCGCAGGCGGACGGTGCCGGCCCGGTCCGGTCGGACGAGGATCTCGGTGGCCTGACCGCTCGCCCAGGTGATGCCGACCGTGTGCCCGCCCCGACCGCGCAGGCCGGTCACCCGCCCGCTCGGCCAGGCCGGCGGCAGCGCGGGCAGGATGTGCAGCTCGCCGATGTGGCTCTGCAGCAGCATCTCGGCGATGCCCGCGGTGGCCCCGAAGTTGCCGTCGATCTGGAAGGGCGGGTGCAGGTCGAACATGTTGGGCGCGAGTCGCGCGGTGGTGGCGAGGTAGCGGATCAGGTCGTGGGCCCGCTTGCCCTCCTCCATCCGAGCCCAGAAGTTGATTTTCCAGGCCAGCGACCAGCCCGTGCCGTCGTCGCCGCGCAGGGCGAGGGTCCGCCGGGCCGCCTCGAACAGCTGCGGGGTGCCGCGCTTGGTGATCTGGTTGCTCGGGGCCAGCCCGTACAGGTGCGAGATGTGCCGGTGGTTGGGCTCGGTCTCCACCCAGTCGTAGAGCCACTCCATGATGTTGCCCCGCGACCCGACCTTCATCGGCGGGAGCCGGTCCCGGGTGGCACGAACCTGGGCGCGGAACGTGCTGTCCACGTTGAGGATCTCGCTCGCCCGGGCGCAGGCGTCGAACAGGTCCCGCAGGATCTGGTTGTCCATGGTGGGGCCGGCGCAGACGCTGGCGTTCGAGTGGTGGCTCAGCTCCGGCGAGTTCGACGGGTTGGTCACCAGGTAGCCGAGGGTCGGCTCGGTGACCAGGGTGTTGAGGAAGAACTGTGCCGCGCCCTTCATGGCCGGGTAGTTCGTCCGCAGGAACTCGATGTCGCCGTTGAACAGGTAGTGGTCCCAGATCAACGTGGACAGCCAGGCCCCACCGGTCTGCCACATGCCCCAGAACGCGCCGTCCACCACGGCGGTGGCCCGCCAGGCGTCGGTGTTGTGGTGGGTGACCCAGCCACTGGCGGCGCCGTACTGCACCTGGGCGGTCCGCGCTCCGGCGACCGCAAGGTCTCTGACCATGTCGAAGACCGGGTTGTGACACTCGGCCAGGTTGGTGGTGTTGGCCGGCCAGTAGTTCATCGGCAGGTTGGCGTTGATCGTGTATTTCGAGTCCCACGCCGGGGCCAGTGAGTCGTTCCAGATGCCCTGGAGGTTCGCCGGCTGGGTGCCGGGCCGCGACGACGAGATCAGCAGGTACCGGCCGTACTGGAACAGCAGCGTGGAGAACTGCGGGTCGTTGACGCTGTTGTGCTGGGCGATCCGGACATCCGTCGTCTGGTCGGCAGCGGACGTGCGACCCAGATCCAGGGTGACCCGGCCGAACAGCGCCTGATAGTCGGCGACGTGCCGGCTGCGCAACTGGTCGTAGCTGCTGGCCCGCGCGGCGGTGAGGCGCTGCCGGGCGATGCCCTGGTAGTCGCCGCCGACATTGCGGTAGTTGACGTAGCTGGAGCCGATGGAGATCAGCAGGACCACGCTGTTGGCGTTGGTCACCCGCAGGGTGCCGCCGGAGCTGGACACGCTGCCGCCGCTGACTGTCGCGTTGGCCAGGGCGAGGAAGCGGACCTGGCCGGTGATGCCCTCCATGTTCCCGGAGATGCCGTCCAGGCCGATCGTGGTGCCGTCCGGGCTGGACACGGTGGTGCGCTGCGGGCTGTCGAAGGTGGCGGTGAAGCTGATCGAGCCGCTGCGGTCGGCGGTCAGTCGCATCGCGATGACCTGATCCGGCGCGCTGGCGAACACCTCCCGCTGGTGACGAACGCCGTTGAGCACGTACGTCGTCGTGACGGTGGCGGTGGTGAGGTCGAGCGTCCGGTCGTACTGGGACGCTCCGCTGGCGGATCCGAAGGCCAGCCGGAGGTTACCGACGGTCTGGTAGGCCAGCTGACCGCCGGGGTTGCCCATCATGGTCTGGTTGATCAGATCCTGGGCCTGGGTCCACTGGTTGGCGTTGACCAGCCGCCGGATCTCCGGCAACGCCGCCGCGCCCCGGGTGTTGCTGGGGTCGTGCGGGCCGCCGGCCCAGACGGTGTCCTCGTTGAGCTGAAGGCGCTCGGTGTCGACGTTGCCGAAGACCATGGCGCCGAGTCGGCCGTTGCCGATCGGCAACGCCCGCAGCCAGTCGGTGCCGGCCCCCTCGTCGTACCAGAGTGCGAGGTCACCGGCGGCCAGCACCTGGGGCGGCGCCACCGAGTCCGCGCGTGCCACGGCGGTCCAGGGCACCGGCAGGAGAGCGCCACCCGCGCCGGCCGCGCCGATCTTGAGGGCTTGCCGTCGGGTCAGGTCTGACATCGATCCTCCAAACGGTGACCAGTCCGGCCACCCCGAAGCGGGACAACTGTGGGACTCGACATGGGGATCCGCTTGGTGGGGCCAACCGGGACCCTGCCTGAGCAGGCCGACGCCCGGCAGTGACGCGCCAGACATCTGATGTGTTTCGGGAAGGTTACTCCGGGGCCACAGAATAGGCAACGGTCGATCAATGGGTGGACACTGCTCCCCTGTGCCCGGTCAGCAAGATGCACGGGAGGGTGAGCAGCGAGGGAGCGAGGCGGTAGCGCCGGGCGATGGGCCACGATGCCGCCGCCGACGACCCACCCGGAAGGACATACATCAGATGTACGGCGATCCGGCTGCGCCCCCCGCCAAGCACCGGCACCGCCCAGCGTTCTCGCCTCCACAATCGGGTTGTTCTCCGCCGGATCACGGGTGACCATGGGCGGCATGGCGGGAGGACGGCGGTGAGATCGCCCCTCCAAGGCGGACTACCGCCGGGCGGCGCGGTGGTGGTCGGGGCCGTCGTGCGGATCGCCTGCGACGAGTCGGGATTCTCGGGTACGAACCTGCTGCACTCGACCGCCCCGGTGATCACGCACGCGAGCGTCGACCTGGCCGCCGACGAGGCGGTCGCGATCATCACCGCCCTACGGTCCGGGTTCCGGTTCGCGCCGCACGAGCTCAAGTCCGGCCGGTTCCTGCGCGGCTCCGGCGCGCAGGAGGCACTGGAGTGGTTCCTGGCGACGCTGGCCGGCCGCGCGCACGTCCACCTCATCGACAAGGAGTTCTTCCTCGTCACCCGGATCGTGGACTTCCTGCTGACCGAGCCGTCGTACGCGGCCGGCACCCGCCTGGCTCGCGAGCACCATCCGGCCGCTCTCGCCCTGTACGCGGCCGGGCGCTCGACCGGAAGCGACTGGACTGCCTTCCTGTCGGCGTTCGTCGATCTGGTCCGGATGAAGCGGCGGCTTCCGGTCGACCAGACGGTGCGGCGGTTCTTCCAGGCCCGGGACGCGCTGCGGCGACACGGCCTCGGCACGGTGGCCGACGCCGTCCTCGGCGGGCTCCGCCCGAACCAGGTGCGGGCCGTGGTGGCCAGACTCGACGCCGACGACCGCACGGTCCCTCCCCCGCTGGAACCGCTGCTGCCGGCGCTGGCCGAAACGGTCCTGTCCTGGAGCGGCGGCCAGCGGCAGGTGCTGGTGACCCACGACGAGCAGAGTGCCCTGACGGCCGACCGGCTGACCCGGCTTCAGCGGGTGTTGGCCGCCAACGGCGACGCGTCGGCGGCCGGCGGCAACCGGGCTGCCGCGTTGCCGACCGGGGTGTCACCCCTGGCGGGGCTGGTGATGGTCGACTCCCGCGACGACCCGCGCGTCCAGGTCGCGGACCTCCTCGCGGGAGTGGCCCGGCGGATGCCCGGCATCATCGACGACGCGCTCCGCCAGCCGCCGCCGATTTCCCCTGGCCGGCCGTAGTCTCATCGGATGCAGGACATCCAGACACACACCCTGGACATTCCCGGCGTCGACCTGGTCTACGACGTCCGCGGCCCGCTACCTCCCACCGGCGCCCATCGTGCGCTGCTCCTGATCGGCCAGCCGATGACCGCGGAGGGCTTCACCGCCCTCGCCCCGCACTTCACGGACCGCACGGTCCTCACCTACGACCCGCGTGGCCTGGGCCGCAGCGTCCGCACTGACGGTCGGTCCGACCACACGCCGCAGCAGCAGGCGGCCGACCTGCACGCGCTCGTCGAGGCGCTCGACGTCGGTCCGGTCGACCTCTTCGCCAGCAGCGGCGGCGCGGTGACCGCCCTCGAACTGGTCGCCACCCATCCCGGCGACGTCGCCACCCTGGTGGCGCACGAACCGCCGATCAACGCCGTGCTCCCCGACGCCACGGCCGCCGAGCGCGCCCGGGCCGGCTTCTACGAGGCGTACCAGGCGAAGGGCTCGGGCGCGGGGATGGCCGCGTTCATCGCGATGACCTCCTGGCAGGGCGAGTTCACCGACGCCTACTTCGCCCAGCCCACCCCTGACCCTGCGATGTTCGGCTTGACCGCCGACGACGACGGCAGCCGCGACGATCCGCTGCTGTCGCAGAACTCGTGGGCGATCACCGACTACCGCCCCGACGCGGAGGTGCTCACCGCCGCGCCCACCCGGATCGTGGTCGCGGTCGGCGAAGAGTCGGCCGGGACGTACACCGCCCGCACCGCACTGGGCCTCGCGGCGCTGCTCGGCCAGGAGGCCGTGGTGTTCCCGAGCCACCACGGCGGGTTCCTCGGCGGCGAGTTCGGCTACGCGGGCAAACCCGAGGAGTTCGCCGCGCGGCTGCGGGAGGTGCTGGACGCCGGCTGACACCGCCCAGACCCGGCACGGACGCGCCTGATGTTCTGACCTCGTGCCGGTGGCCGGGGCAGCCGTATGGTGGACGCAGAGACGACGATCCGCCGTCTTCGATGAGACACCACCTGCGGCGGTCGAGGAGAGCATCATGATCGGTGTGGTGAGCGTCGGGGCCGTCGTGGGCGTCCTGCTCGTCGGTCTCGTGGTCCTGCTCCGCAGGCCGGCCGACACCCGGTCGGTGCTCCGCTGGTCGGCCCTGGCGATCACCGTGCTGGTGGCCGCCGCGTTGGCTCCGTTCACAGTGGATGACTCGGGCGCCGCGGCCGGTTATCTGCTCGGCGTCCCCGTCGTCGCGGCGGTGCTGCCCGTCCTCGCGCAGCGGTTCGGTCGGCTGACAGTGGCCGCCGACCTGGTGGCCGCGCTCGTCATCACCGGCTGGGGGCTGCTGCTCGGGCTGGGCATCGGTGGCGCGTTCCTCCCAGCGGTGGCGCTTCTGCTCGCCAGCGCCGTGGTCACCAGGGCACCGCGACCGTCCACCATCGCCTGAGCCGGTGAGCCTCAGCCGTCCGGGGTGAACAGTCCCTGGACGCCGACGACGATCGCGATGAGGCCGAAGATCGCGAGCAACAGCCGGACTCCGGTGGCGCCGTCCGACTGCCCGTCGCGCGGCGTCGGCCGACCGGTCAGCCGGCTCCACAGCAGGGCGAGCCCCACCCCGATGCCCACCACCTCGAAGTGGAACACCCGGGGCCCGGAGACCAGGTGGACGATGAGGTAGTAGCCGCCGGTCACCAACGCCACGACGCCGACCACCCACGCGATCGGGGCGGCCCGACCGGCGAGGCGGCCCAGGTCGTCGCCGACCCGCGGCAGCAGCCGCAGCAGCGCCACGGCGAGCAGGAAGCCACCGACGATGTTGGCGAGGTCGAGCAGCAGCGCCATAATCACGAGGAGTCTCCGTCGATCGGGTGATCAGCCGGGTGGGAGCGTACCCACGGGCCCGGTCGGTTGAAACGACCCGGAGGCACGCTCCCCGGCAGTCCCCCACCGCGACGGTGAACGGGGCCGCTCAAACCGTCAACGTCCGCAGCGCCACACCAGCGGCCGGTACGCCTGGTTCTCGTAGACGGCCCCGACCACCGTCAGACCGTCGTCGCTGATCCCCTCCGCCGTGTACGTGCCCGGCTCGGTCGCGCGGACCTCGGGTCGGCCCGGCAGCCGGCGGGAGGTGCCGTCCGGGGCGACGATCAGCGGCGCGCCGTCGCCGATGAGCACCTCACCCTCGGCGGAGATGCCGCTCGCCCCGGGGAAGGGCAACAGGCTCACCGCCGCGGTGGTGAGGTTCCACCGCACCGGCAGCATCTGCACGGCGCCGCCGTTGCTGCCGCCCGGAACCATCCCGATCGCCCACTCACCCCGCGCCGATTCGACCGACGCCCGGGGGTAGCCCTCGGGCACCGCCAGCGCCGCACCGACACCCTGCGGCGTCCACCGGTAGGGCTGCTGGTCCAGCTCGCCGACGATCGTGCCGTCGTCGGTGATCCCGGTCGCGGTCGACCCCCGCTGGCCGATCAGCCGGTACGTCTGGGGCTGCGCCGTCGACCACCGCACAGCCTGGTGCGAGTCGTCCGACCTGCGGGCCGTCCCGACGATGTCACCCCGGGCGTTGACCGCGTGCACGAGCACCGCGTCAAAGCCGGGCGGGGTGGCCAGGGGACGCAGCTTCCCGTCCCGGTACACCCAGCCGGTGCCGTCGCCGTCGGTGCCCACCACATGGCCGCTGGCGTTGACCGCTGCCGCGTGCCGTGCGGTCTTCGGCAGGACGACCGGCCTGCCGTCGGTCCACAGCACAACCCGCCCGTCCTCCTGCCCGGTGCCGATGTCGCCGACGACGTACCGCCCGGTGGGGTCGACTCCGACGGCCACCGCGACCGGACCGTCGATCGGCTGCGACAACCACGACGCCTGGCAGGTGACTGGCGGGCGGGGGGCGGCCGACCCGGTAGCGGCTGGCGACACCGCGAGTGCCGGCGTGGTCGGCGCCGGCGAGTTGGCGGTCCCGCCGACCTGAACGGCACCCACGACGCCGACCCCGGCCAGCACCGTCAGGGCGGCGACTCCGGCGACGCGGCGCCGCTGGCGGCGGCGCCGGCCGTCGCGGACGGCCCGGCTCACGTCGACCCGCGGCTCGGGAACCGACACCGACCGCAGCAGCGCCGCGATCCGCTGATCGTCCACGGTGGTCATCTCGGACTCCTCGCTGACATCTCGGCGACGTCGAGCACCTGGCGAACAGCCGCCAGAGCCCGGGCCGTCTGCGCCTTCACGTTGCCTTCGGAGCAGCCCATCGCGGCGGCCGTGTCGGCCAGCGACAGGTCGCACAGGAACCGCAGGACCAGCACTGTGCGCTGGCCGCGCGGCAGACGGGCGAGCGCCGCGAGCAGGCTGTCCCGCTCGGCCAGGTCGTCATGCGGGGTCGCCGGTGAGCGCTCCGGCACCGGCGCAGACCCCAACAACCGGACCTTCGCCCAGCTCAGGCGCTTCTCATCGACGAGCTTGTGCACCAGCATCCGATGGACGTACGCGTCGACGTTGTCGGCCCGGCTGACCCGGCGCCAGTTCACGTAGAGCGACGTGATCGTCTGCTGCACCACGTCGTCAGCCAGATGGGCGTCACCGCACATCAGGAACGCGGTCCGATGCAGGCGCGGCAGTCGCGCGGAGACGTACTCCACGAACTCACCCTCGGCATCCACCATCAAGGCTCCCTCCTCCGCAAGCTCGACGGGGCCGGACGACCATCAGGTTGCGTCCCCCGCGAAGTACGGTCGGAAGGCGGACCACTCGGCCGGGCCGGGGGTGTCCCGGCCCGGCGGAACGCGGATCAGTGGGTCGGCCGGCCAGTGCGGTGGTGAGCCTGCGGGCCCCGCTGGCCCGTAGAGCGACCTACCGACATCCGTGCCGGTCTCAGCCGACGACGCCGGCCATCCGGCGTACCGCCTCGGTGATGAGCTCCGGCGCGGTGGCCAGGTTCAGTCGGACGTGCCCATCACCGCCGGTGCCGAACGCCAACCCGGAGTTGAGCGCCACCCGGGCACTGTCGAGGAACACGGTGGCCGGGTCGTCGCCGAGGCCCAGCGCCCGGCAGTCGAGCCAGGCCAGGTAGGTGCCCTGACCGGGTTGGTAGCGGACGGCCGGCAGGTGCTCGGCGAGCAGGTCGGCAAGCAGCCGACGGTTGTCGTCCAGGCCGGTCAGCAGGGAATCGAGCCATTCGCCGCCGTCGCGGAAGGCTGCGGTGTGGGCGATCACGCCGAGGTGGCTGGTGCTGACGCTGACCCCGAACGGGACGCGAGCGAGGTCCCCGGCCGCGGCCGGGCCGGCGACGAGGAGCCCGCCGCGCAGGCCGGACAGGTTCCATCCCTTGGAGGCGGACATCAGCGACAGGCCGTTCTCCGCGCCGGGCACCGAGAGGTACGGCACGAACCGCGCTCCGCCGGCCACCACCGGCGCGTGGATCTCGTCGGCGACCACCCGCACCCCGTGCCGCTCGGCGAGGTCGGCGACGGCGGTCAGCTCGGCCGCGGTGTGCACGACGCCGGTCGGGTTGTGCGGGCTGCACAGCAGGTACGCCGCCGGCCGTCCACCGGCGCGGGCCCGCCGGAACGCTTCCTCCAGCGTGCCGAGGTCGATCCGCAGGTCCTCGCCGAGCGGCGCCTCCACGATCCGGCGGTCGGCGTGCGCCACGGACTCGTAGAACGGCGGGTAGACCGGGCAGTTGACGACCACCGCGTCCCCCGGTTCGGTGACCAGGCGCAGCGCCTCGACGACGCCGTGCATCACGTCGGGCACCAGTGCGGTGCGCTCCACGACCAGCCCGTCCCAGCCCCACCGCCGCCGCGCGAACTCCGCCAACGCCTGCGGGTACGCCGTGCCGGCGGTGTAGCCGGTGTCGCCGCGCGCGACGGCGTCGGTGATCGCCAGTGCGACCGGCTCGGCCAGGGGCACGTCCATCTCCGCCACCCAGAGCGGCAGCACGTCGTCGGGGTGTTCCCGCCACTTGAGGCTGGTCCGCTGCCGGAGCTGGTCGATCGTGAGCTGACGGAGCGGATTGGCTGCGGTTCGGGCACCACTGAGCAGGCCGGTCATGGCCCAACCCTATTGCGCCACGTCCCGGCCCGGTGTCCCGGACCACCGCCGGACACTCCACTGTGGTCCGCTCGGAACTATTCCACGGGCCCCTTTTCGCATTGACCAGCGCCTTTGTCTACAAACCGGATCCGCTTCGAAATATCTGCCGGCAAAACCGCTGCGGACCACTGCTTCATGATTTAGGCTCCCGAATATTCACGTCGACGGCCCCGTCCTCACGCCGTGCCAGCCCCCGACCTTGCACGCCGGCCATCGCCACCCTCGACGCCGATTGGAGTGTTCGATGACCTGGCGTCCCACCCTTGCCGCGCTGGCTGGCCTGTGCCTCGCGGTCACCACCACCACAGTGCCCGCCGGTGCTGCCGTCCACGCCGCGCAGGCCAGCGCGCACGCCGCACTCGCCGGTCCGCCCGGCGCACCGCCCGGGGCCTGCCCAACCGGCGTCAGTTACGGTCCGCCGCTGCCGGCGAGCACCGTGACGGCTCCGCGGATCCGGGGCGGGTTCACCTTCCTCGAAGGGCCGGTCTGGGTCGCTGACGGTGGCTACCTGCTGATGTCCGACATGACCGCCGGCACCGGGCCGTACAACGTCCAGCCGTCGACGATCCGCCGGTTCACCCCGCCGGCGACCTTCGACACGTTCATCGCCAACGCCGGCAGCAACGGGCTCGCGCTCACCGCCGACGCCCAGGAGCTCGTCGCGGCCACCCACGACCAGCGCAGCGTCTCCGCGTACCGGCTGAGCGACCGGACCCGCAGCACCGTCGCGGCCAACTACCAGGGCCGGGCGTTCAACTCGCCGAACGACGTCGCGGTCCGATCGGACGGCGTCGTCTACTTCACCGACCCGAACTTCCAGCGCGGCAACCGGCCCGACCAGATGAGCGGGCGCACCAGCGTCTTCCGCGTCTCCGGCGGGCAGGTGTCGCTGGTGGACGACACGTTGCGCCAACCCAACGGGATCTCGCTGTCGCCGGACGGGAGCGCACTGTACGTGGGCGCCTACGCCGAGAACAAGATCTACAAGTACGTCGTCCAGCCCGACGGCAGCGTCGGCGCCCGCAGCGTCTTCGTGAACTACATCGGCGGTCCGGACGGCGGCACCATCGACTGCGCCGGCAACGTCTACTGGACCTCGGGTCGGGACTCGCTGGTGCACGTCTACTCCCCGGCCGGCACCCCGCTCGGCACGATCCGGCCCGGTAACACCGGCACGACAAACGTCGCGTTCGGCGGTCCCGACCGGCAGACCCTCTTCATCACGTCGGGCCCGTGGGGCGACTCCGGGCTGTACAGCGTGCGACTCAACATTCCCGGATATCCGTACTGAGCGTCGCTGGCGGGTTCACCGTCGAGTGCCGGGCGGTCGGACACCGCCGCCGACGCCGGCCGCCCGTACACTCGACTGATGGCGAACCGCCGGTGGCACAGTGGTCGGTAGTGCGACAGGGGCGTCGACCGCCGGCACGGTGATCGTGGACTTTGACGGTGTGCTGCTGCGCGGCGACGCATTCGGCCTGTTCCTGCGCCGCACTGCTTTCGCCAGCGCCCGGCTGCCGCTCGCCGTCGCGCTACTGGTCCTCCTCGCGCCCGTCGCCGCCGTTCCCGCGGCGCGTCCGTGGGCGGCGCGGTGGGTGAGCCGGATCGGCTTGTCGGGCCGCAACGCCGACGAGTTGACCGCAGAGCTCGCACGCTTCGGCGCGGACCTCGGCGAAGAGCCGGGGCGGATCATCGGGCCCGGCCTGCGCACTGTCCGGTCCCACCTCGACGCGGGCGACCGGGTCATCGTGGTGACCGCCTGCGAGCACACCCTGGCGCGCGCGGTGCTCGACGTGATCGGCCTCGCCGAGGTCGAGCTCGTGGCCTCGCGCATTCGCGGGCCGAAGCTGATCGTGCACAACCACGGGTCGGCCAAGGTAACGCAGCTCGCCGCCCACGGGGTGACGCCACCGTGGCGGGTGGCCTACAGCGACTCGCTGTCGGATCTCCCCATCCTCAGCGCCGCGCAGCAGCCGGTGCTGGTCAACGCGAACGCCCGGCAGACCGCCCGGGCACGGCGGCTACTCGGCGCCCGGCTGGCCACCGTCACCTGGACGGGTGCTCACCTCCCGGAGGAGGAACCGGCACCGGGAGGGGCCCCGAACCGCCGGTCACCAGGGCCGACCATGGGAGACGCCCACCGATGAGAGGCCGCTACGACAACCTGACTCGTACCCGCGCTCTCGATCCGGAGCGCGACTACCTGGACATCTACCAGACGATGCTGCGCCACGAGTTCCCGTGGGACATGAAGCTCGGGCTCAACCTCGCCTTCAACCGGTCCTTCTCCGTCCCCGCCATCGCCACTGTGCACGCCGCCACCGGTGAGCTGACCGAACGCACCCAGAAGCGGATCGACGACACCGGCCTGCTGATGTACGAGATGGTGCTCAACGGCTTCGAGCAGCCCCGGGGCCGTGACGCGTTGCGGCGCGTCAACCAGATCCACCGCCCGTACGACATCAGCAACGACGACTTCCGCTACGTCCTCGGCTGCCTGGTCGTGATCCCCACACGGTGGTTGCAGGCGTACGGTTGGCGCCCACCCTGCTGCCACGAACGGCACGCCACGTACCTGTTCTACCGGGAACTCGGCCGACGGATGGGCATCACCGACATCCCCGCGTCGTACGACGAGTTCGAGACCTGGTTCGACGCGCACGACGCGGCTCACCTGCAACCCAACGACGACGCGGCGGCCATCGAACGGGCCACCCGCATGCTGATGCTCGCCCGGCTCCCCCGGATGCTCGCGCCGCTGGGAGACGCACTGGTCAGTGCCCTGTACGACGCGCCGCTGCGGCGCGCGACGCGGGTGGACACGCCGGCCTGGCCGGTCCGGGCGGGGTTGCACCTGGCCCTGAAGACGCGCTCACTGTCGCAGCGGTGGTTCGGCGCGCCACGGGCGACGGCCTTGTTCGCCGACGGCATCCGGGCCAGGAGCTACCCCGACGGGTACGAGATCAGCCAGCTCGGCCCGCGGCACGACCGCCGCGACGGCGGGGTCGCCGGCACCGGCGTGACCGAACCGGCCGGGCGAGATCGGCGAAGCCGCGAGCCGGCACCCGAGTGACCGCGGTCCGCCGGCCGACCTGGAGGGACGGCCGGCGGACCGGTCTCAGCGGATGGTGGTGACGGTCCAGCGTGGGGAGGCGTTGGTGACCGGGACGGTGTCACCGACCAGTGTGGTCACCGCCTGGGTGTCGCGCTGCACGCTGGTGCCGACCCAGAGCTCGACCTCGCCGGGCTCCACGACCCGGGTGTACGTGCGGTCGGAGAAGGCCAGACGGGTGGTGGGGACGGTCAGCTCGACAGTGACGGACTGACCCGGCTCCAGGTGGACCCGCTGGTAGCCGAGCAGCTGCGCCAACGGCCTGGTCACCGAGGCGACCACGTCGCGACCGTAGAGCTGGACCACGTCGTCGCCGGCGACAGCGCCGGTGTTCGTCACCCGCACGCTCACCCCGATCGCCCCGTCGGTCGGCACCGTGCCGGACACGGTGAGATCGGTGTGCGCGAACGTCGTGTAGGACAGCCCGTGGCCGAACGGCGCCACGGGTATCGCCGGCAGGCTGGTCACCTCGTTGCCCTGACCGAGGGTGGGGTGCAGGTACGAGTAGGGCTGCGCCCCGGCCGGCCCGGGCATGGTGATCGGCAGCTTGCCCGACGGGTTGACCCGCCCGGAGAGCACTCCCGCGATCGCCCCGGCGCCCTCCTCGCCCGGGAAGAACGCCTGCACCACCGCCGCACAGCGCGTCAGCGCCCAACCGATCGTGTACGGCCGCCCGGTGAGCAGCACCAGGACCACCGGCGTGCCGGTGGCCAGCACCGCCTCGACCAGTTCGCGCTGGACGCCGGGCAGTTCCAGGTCGTCCCGGTCGCACCCTTCGCCGACCGTGCCGCGTCCGAAGAGGCCGGCGTGGTCGCCGACGACCAGGACGGCGACGTCCGCGGCGGACGCCGTGGCGACCGCCTCGTCGAAGCCGGACCGGTCGTCACTGTCCACGTCGCAGCCCCGGGCCCAGGTGACGAGGTCGTCGCCGAACTCGACCCGCACGGCGTCGAGCACTGTCGGCACCTCGATGCCGGTCTCCACGCCGGGATGCTGGACGAGGACGTGGTTGAGGAACGAGTAGCACCCGAAGAGCGCACTCTGCCGATCGGCGTTGGGGCCGATGACGGCCATCCGCCGACCCGCCGGCAGTGGCAGCGCGTCCCGGTTGGCGACCAGCACGATCGATTCCTCGGCGAGCCGGCGGGCGATCGACCGGTGCTCGGGTGAGTCGAGGTCGATAGCCTGCGGCGGCTCGTCGCTGAAGGTCGCGTCGAGCAGGCCCAGGTCCAGCTTCTGGCGCAGCACCCGCAGCACCGCGCGATCGATGATCGCCTCGTCGATCCTGCCGGTCCGTACCGACTCCCGCAGGGTCAGATAGGCGTCGCCGGTCGGCAGCTCGACGTCGAGACCGGCCGTCAACGCCTGCCCGGCCGCCTCCGCGTGGTCGCTCGCCACGTGATGCAGCAGGTTCAGGAACGCGACCCCGTAGTAGTCGGCGACCACGGTGCCGTCGAAGCCCCACTGGTCGCGCAGGATGCCGGTCAGCATCGTCGGGTCGGCGGCGACGGGCACCCCGTCGATGTCGGTGTAGGAGTGCATGACGCTCCGCGCGTCGCCGTCGATGATCGCCATCTCGAACGGCAGCATCAGCACGTCGGCCAGTTCCCGTCGGCCGGCGTGCACCGGGGCGAAGTTGCGCCCGGCGCGCGAGGCGGAGTAGCCGACGAAGTGCTTGAGGGTGGCGTGCACCCCCTGCGACTGCAGGCCGCGCACGTACGACGTGCCGATGGTGCCGACCAGGTACGGGTCTTCAGCGATGCACTCGTCCACCCGACCCCAGCGGGGGTCGCGGATCACGTCGAGCACCGGGGAGAGCCCCTGGTGGACGCCGAGAGTCCGCATCGAGGCGCCGATCGCCGCGGCCATCTCGGTGACCAGTTCGGGGTTGAACGCGGCACCCCAGGCCAGCGGGGTGGGGAAGGTGGCGGCCTTCCACACCGACAGCCCGGTGAGACACTCCTCGTGGACGATTGCCGGGATGCCCAGCCGGGTCCCGGTGACCAGGTCCCGCTGGAACTTCCACAGCCAGGACGCGCGTTGCGCCGGATCCTGGGGACGGGTGCCGTAGGCGCGGGTGAGATGACCGAGCCCGTGCCGGGAGAAGTCCTCAAGCTTGGAGTTGTCGCCGAACTCCCCCTGCAGTGGTGCGACCGCCTCGCCGTCCTCCTTCTCCCAGAAGCCGACGAGCTGGGCGATCTTCTCCTCGATCGTCATCCGGCCGAGGAGGTCGTGGAGGCGATCCCCTCCGTCGCGCCCGCCCTGTCGGCTGTGGTTCGGATCTGCCTGAGCCGGCGCCGGCCCGCCCACCACCTCGTGGACCTCAGTCATGCTGTGCCTCTCTGGTTGTGCTCGTACCGCTGCCGCTCAGCCCTTGACCGCACCTTGCAGGCCACCGACGATCTGCTTCTCCGCGAGCGTGAAGAACAGCAGTGCCGGCAGCATCGCCAGCGAGGTGAAGGCGAGGACGCCTGCCGTGTCGGTGGTGTACTGGCTGGAGAAGTTCTGCACGCCCAGCGGCAGGGTGTGCAGGTCGACGTCGCTGAGGACGAGCAGCGGCAGCAGGAACGAGTTCCAGCTCGCCACGAACGCCAGCACGCCAACGGTGACGAGCGCGGGCCGCGACAGCGGCATCGCGACACGCCAGAGGAAACCGAGCCGACTCGCACCGTCGATGGCGGCGGCGTCCTCCAGCTCTCTCGGGATGGCCGAGAGGAAGGGACGCAGGATCACGATCGTCAGTGGTAGCGAGAAGGCGACCTGCGGAAGGATCACCGCGTAGTAGGAGTTGATCAGGTTCAGGTCCCGCAGCATGAGGTAGAGCGGCAGGATCGCCGCCCCGGCCGGAAACAGCAGACCGAGGGTGAAGAAGGTGTAGAGCCCTTCCCGCCCGCGGAAGCGGTAGCGGGCGAGCACGAACGCGGCGGCCAGGCCGAACACGACCACGGCCAGCGTGGTGCCGAGGGCGATGACTGCACTGTTGAACGCCTGCCGCCAGAAGTTGCTCTGGGTCAGCACCCGGGCGTAGTTGTCCCAGACGAACGGGTCGGGCAGGCCGGCCGGGTCCGCGACGATCTGCGGGGTGGTGCGGAAACCGCCGATGACCACGTAGATGACCGGGGCGATCGACACCGCAGCGATCGCGAGGGCTATCGCGTAGGTGAGCGGCGTGCCCCAGGAAATCTGACGACGCCCGTTGGACTGGGGGAGAACGCTGTTCACGGCCATCGTCACTTCGCCCTTCCGGTGATGGCGCCCTCGATGTCGCGGCGGAGCAGGAACCGCTGGAACAGCAGCGCCGCCACGAAGGAGATGACGAATAGGATTACCGCCACGGCGTTGCCGTAGCCCCACAGCCGGGCGAAGAAGCCGTTGTCGACCATGTAGGTCGCCATGGTGGCCGATGCGCCGAGGGACCGCACCGCGGGCACCGAGGTCACCCAGATCATGTCGAAGATCTGCAGTGAACCGATCATGGACAGGAACATCCAGATCCGGATCGTCGGGCCGAGCAGCGGGATCGTGACGTGCCGTTGGATCTGCCACCAGCTCGCGCCGTCGATGGACGCCGCCTCGGTCAGCTCGTCGGGCACATTGGACAGACCGGCGAGGAGCAGGATGATGGCGAAGCCGACGTACTTCCAGGTGAGGACGGCCAGCAGGGTCCAGATGACCACGTCCAGGTCCGCGAGCCAGGCCTGCACCAGCCCGCCCATGCCCAGGGACCGCAGCAGCGCGTCAACGGTGCCGTCGCCGGTCAGGAGCAGTTTCCACATGATGCCGACGGTGACTTCGGCGAGCACGTACGGCACGAACACCAGCAGGCGGAACACGGCGCGCCCACGGAAGCGACGGTTGAGCAGCAGGGCGACGCCCAGGGCGATCGGGCCCTGGATCAGCAGCGACCCGAACACGATGATGGCGTTGTTGCGCAACGCGTCGAGGAAGATCGGATCCTGGAAGGCGAGGGTGTAGTTCCTCAGGCCGACGAACTCGGTGGGCGGCCCGACCCCGCGCCAGCGGAACAGGCTGTAGTAGACCGCGAAGCCCATCGGCACCAGCACGAACATCACGTAGATGAGGATCGCTGGCGTGGTGAGGCCGATGATCTCGTACCACTTGCGGCGGTTGTCGGCGCGGCGGGCGGACGCGCGCCCAGCCTGGCGGGGGCCCGCCGGCGACGCGGAAGCGCCGCCGGCGGGCATACGGATCTGGTTGGCGGAGGTCACTTGCTTGCGGCCGCCTTCATCGCCGAGACGACCTTCTCAGGCGTCCCGTTGCCGGCGAAGATGGCGACGACCGCGTCGTTCATCGCGGTCCCGACGGTGCTGCCGTAGGCCGTGTCCAACCAGAGCTGGACGTAACTCGATCCGGAGGTGGCCTGCAGGATGGACGTCAGCGCGGGATCCTTCACGGCGCCCTCTGCGCCCTTGGCCACCGGCAGGCCGGTGCCGGTCTCGGCATAGCCCTTCTGCACCTCGGGGCTCACGATGTACTTGAGGAACTCGACGCACTCGGCGGGCGCGTTCTTGGAGCAGGAGAACCCGTCGCCACCACCGAGGGCCGCCTTCGGGTCACCCGGCGAACCGGAGATCGCCGGCACCGGGAACCAGCCGAGGAACGAGGCGAGCTTGGTCTTGTCCGTGGCGACGGTGTCCAGCGTGCCGCGGTTCCAGTCACCCATCAGCTCCATCGCGGCCTTGCCGTTGGCGAGCATGCCGTTGGCGCTGGTCGGGTCGTTCTGGCCCGGCGTGGCGATGAAGTTGGGCTGGAACGGCTTGGTGTCGATGAACGCCTTCAGGTCCTGGCCGGCCTTCACGAAGCACGGATCGTCGAAGGTCTTCTCCGCGGCCGCCTTCTTGAGGGTGTCGACCGAGCAGGCGCGCAGCGCCATGTTGTACCACCAGTGCGCGGCCGGCCACTTGTCACCGGCACCCACGGCGATCGGAACGACGTTGATCGCCTTGAGCTTGGTGACAGCTGCGTTGAGCTCCTCGAACGTGGTCGGCGGAGCCGAGATGCCCGCCTGCGCGAACATGTCCTTGTTGTACCAGATGCCCTCGATGCCCATCCGGAACGGCAGGCCGTACTGCTTGCCCTTCACCTGCCAGATCTCTGCGGCGCTGCCGATGTTGGCGACCTCGGCCTTGACCTGGTCGGTGACCTCCTTGAGGTAGTCGGCCTCCACCTGCTCGGTCATCTCACCGCCGCCCCAGGTCATGAAGATGTCCGGCGGGTCGCTGCTCAGCAGCGCGGCGGGGATCCTGGTGCGCTGCAGCTGGTTGGTCTCGATCGCCTCAATCTCGATCTTGACCGTGGGGTGGAGTGCGGAGAAGTCCTTGGCGACCTTCTCCCAGTAGGTCTTGCCGGGCCCGTCCTGCGAGGCGTTGTGCCACCAGGTCAGGGTCACCGGGTCCTTGTAGAGCTCCCCCTGAGGGGCTGCCTCTTCGCCGCCGCCGCTGCACCCGGCGGCAACGAGAACACCTGTCATCAACAGTGCCAGGACGGCACTTCTACGTCGCTTAGTTGCCATCGATGTCTCCTCGACTACTCAGTCGCGGTACTCGGCCTGCGGCGAAGTTTTACAGTCATGTAACTTGATGTCAATCGGTATCGATAACGTTTTCGAATCGGCGGCGACACCTCGTCGACTGCGGCCCTATCATCATCGACGTGGTGTTTCAGCAGCGCGTCAAGATGTCCGATGTCGCACGCACTGCCGGCGTCTCGGTCGCGACCGTATCGAAGGTCGTCAATGGCAGATACGGCGTGGCCCGAGCGACGGTGGAGCGCGTCCAGCAGGTCATCCACGACCTCGGCTACGAGGCGAGCCTGGGGGCGCAGAGCCTGCGCAGCCACCGGACCAACGTGCTCGGCATCCTGTTGGCCGAGTTCGAGCCGTTCTCGACCGAGCTTCTCAAGGGCGCGTCCCAGGAGGTCGCGGGCAGTGGGTACCAGCTACTGGCCTACTCCAGCGGGGACGGCGAGGGCGCGGCAGTCGGATGGGAGCGGCGCTCGCTCGCCCGGCTCTCCGGCACTCTCATCGACGGCGCCGTGATCGTCACGCCGACAGTGGTCGAGACCGAGAACAACTTCCACGTCGTGGCCGTCGACCCGCACACCGGTCCGTCCCACCTACCCACCGTCGACTCGGACAACTTCGCCGGTGCGGTGCTGGCGACCAACTACCTGCTCTCCCTCGGCCACACCCGGATCGGGCACATCAGCGGACGCACCGACCTGATGTCGGCGCAGCTGCGCGAGGCCGGCTTTCGCAGTGCGATGGCCGAAGCCGGCGTGCCGGTGGACGAGCGGCTCGTCCGCCCCGGTGGGTTCCGGATCGAGACCGCGGCCGGCCCGGCCGCGGAGCTTCTCGGCCTCGCGGACCGGCCGACCGCGATCTTCGCGGGTAACGACCTCTCGGCGATATCCACGATGGCCGTGGCCCGCGACATGGGCCTGTGCGTGCCCGACGACCTCTCGGTGATCGGCTTCGACAACGTGCCGGAGTCGGCGCTCGTCAACCCGCCGCTGACGACCATCATGCAGCCGCTGCAGCGGATGGGCGCCGAGGCGTTGCGCCTGCTCGTCGACCTGATCGCCGGCGTCGAGCGCGACACCCACATCCGGCTCCCGACGGAGCTGGTCATCCGCTCCTCCTGCCGCCCGCACCGCTGACGCCCAGTCGGCCAGACGGCCGGCGCTTCGTCCTGCGCCACGCGGGGGGCGAGCCGGCGCGGGGCGCGCGGACCCGTCGCCAGGCAGTGGTCAGGCGACGAGCAGAAGAACGCTGACCGCCAGCATCACCACGGCCGTGGCCCCGTGGACGCCGAAGACGATCGCCTTGGGGCCGTTGCTGCGCCACACGATCAGGGCGTCGCCGACAGGTATGCCGGCGGCGGCCAGCATGAACCAGCCCAGCAGCTCGGGTGTCGCTCCCGCCACCAGGATGAAGACGAAGAGCCCGGACGCTATGTCACGCACGGCCTTGACGGTCAGCCATGCCTGGAAGCTGCGGTCCTCGGTGGGCGTGCCGGGGATGCCGAAGCCGACTGCGGCCTGTGGCGCCCAGAAGGCGCGCACCCCGATGACGATGATGCCCGCGCCGATCAGGCCGGCGAGCACGGTGGCGATGGTGGTGAGCATGAGCATCTCCTCCTGGACGGATATCTAGCGTCGCTAGATTCGATAGCGAAGATAGTTTGCCTTCGGCAGGATGTCTAGCGTTGCTAGAATTCGCTCATGTCCGCCATCAGCGAGCGCCGTGAACGTGAACGCGCGCACCGCCACCAGCTGATCATCACGGCCGCGCGGGAGCTCGCCGAGACCGAAGGCTGGGAGGCGGTGACGACACGACGGCTGGCGGACCGGGTCGAGTACAGCCAGCCGGTGCTGTACAGCCACTTCAACGGCAAGGACGCCATCGTCAGCGCCGTCGCCCTGGACGGGTTCGGCGAACTCGCCACCCACCTGCGCCGCGCACGGCAGGCCGCCCCCGGGCCCGCGCACGCCCTGCGCGCCGTCTGCCGCGCCTACCTTGACTTCGCGACCGAACGCCCCGCCCTCTACCAGGCCATGTTCATCCTGCCCACCGAACTGACGTTCGCGAGCGCCGAGACACCGGCCCCGCTGCGAGCCTGCTTCGACGAGTTCGTCAGCTGCTTTCCCCCGGCCAACGAGCGCCGCGAGCTGTTCGCCGAAGTCCTCTGGGGCGCCCTGCACGGCATCGCCGTCCTGTCGGAGAGCGGTCGCATCCCCCCAGCCGGCCAGGAGGAACGAATCGACCTCCTCGTCACCAGGTTCGCCGACTCCCCGGCGAGCCCGGGCACTCCGTAAGAGCCTGCGCTCCGATGATCGTCACGGGCCGCCCGGACGGCCGGCGCACGCCGGCGCACGCGACAGGGTGGCAGAACGTGAATCTCACCTAAGTCGACAATCTTTTCCCTAGGTTCGATGCGCAGGACGCCGCCGAACCGGGGAGAGACGTGGACAGCTATCCGGCGATCGAGGATCACGGGCTCATCGGCGATCTGCAGACCGCCGCGCTGGTGACGTGTGACGGAACTGTCGACTGGTTCTGCGCGCCGCGATTCGACTCGCCGAGCATCTTCGCCGCGCTGCTGGACAAGGAGAAGGGCGGCTACTTCCAGATCGCGCCGCACGACGTGCGGTACGTGACCAAGCAGCTCTACCTCCCCGGCACGCCCATCCTGATCACCCGGTTCATCAGCGCCGACGGTGTGGCCGAGGTGATGGACTTCATGCCGGTCACCGGCGAGCGGGTCACCGACGCGCACCGCCTGGTCCGCCTCGTCACCATGGTCCGGGGCAGCATGCGCTTCCGGGTGGAGTGCCGACCGCGGTTCAACTACGCCCGCGACGAGCATCAACTGGAGCGCCACCACGACGGCTACGTCTTCCGCAGCCGGTCGGCGACGTTGACGTTCAACCCGGTCGACCCCGTGCGGCGGTTGATCTCCGAGCAGGGTGACATCCACCTTGAGGGCGGCGACCTGGTCGCGTACGGCACGCTGAACGAAGGTGACACGGGAGGGGTGGTCCTGGAGACGGGCGGCAGCGAACCGCGCATTTTCCCGCCCGAAGAGATCCAGGGGATGTTCGAGTGGACCCAGGACTACTGGCGGCGCTGGCTCGAGCGTTCCCGCTACACCGGCCGCTGGCGGGAGATGGTCGAGCGCTCGGCCATCACGCTGAAACTCATGACGTACGCGCCGACCGGCGCGATGATCGCCGCGCCCACCGCCGCGCTGCCCGAGCTGGTCGGCGGAACCCGTAACTGGGACTACCGCTACACCTGGGTACGCGACACGTCCTTCTCCGTGCACGCGCTGCTCGGCCTCGGCTTCACCGAGGAGGTCAGCCGGTACATGAACTGGCTGGACGAGCGGATCCGCGAGGCCGGCGACCACCAGGATCCACTGAAGATCATGTATCGGGTGGACGGATCCTCGGACCTGCACGAGGAGGTGCTGGACCATCTGGAGGGCTACCGCGGATCACGCCCGGTGCGGATCGGCAACGGCGCCGCCGACCAGCTCCAGCTCGACATCCACGGCGAGGCGCTCTACGCCATGCACCTCGCCGACGAGCAGGGCATCCGTGTCTCGCACCAGGTGTGGAAGAGCACCGTCCGGCTGGTCGACTGGCTCTGCCGCAACTGGGACCAGCCCGACGCCGGCATCTGGGAGAGCCGGCACCACCCCCGCAACTACACCTTCGGCCGGGTGATGTCCTGGGTGGCACTGGACCGGGCGATCCGACTGGCCACCCGCACCGGCCGCCCCGGGGACATGGCCTGCTGGACCGAACAACGCAACCGCATCTACGACCAGGTCATGGCCCGCGGATACCACCGGGGCCGGGGCACGTTCGTGCAGGCGTACGACGAAAGCGTGCTGGACGCGGCGCTGCTCGCCATGCCGGCGGTCGGTTTCGTGACGCCGAGCGACCCCCTGTGGCAGTCCACCCTGCTGGCGATCGAACGCGAGCTGGTCTCCGACAGCCTGGTCCACCGGTACGACCCGGTCCACTCCCCCGACGGCCTCCCCGGCCACGAGGGCACCTTCAACATGTGCACCTTCTGGTACGTCGAGGCGCTGGCCCGTTCCGGCCGCCTCGACGACGCCCGACTCACCTTCGAGAAGATGTTCACCTTCAGCAACCACCTCGGCCTCTATGCCGAGGAGATCGCCGCCACCGGGGAGCAGATCGGCAACTATCCGCAGGCGTTCAGCCACCTCTCCCTGATCAACTCCGCGCTGACCCTCAACGACCTGCTCGACACCGAGGCTGACGCCCGCCGCCGCCGGTAGCGCCGGTCGCCCGTCACCCCGCGTGCGAGCCCACCTCGGGAAGGGCTTGACGCGCCCACGTCCATCGCGCATCGTCGATACATATCGACCATCTCGAATGTATTGACGCGGGGAGACCTGATGAAAGCCTTCGTCACCACCGCAGTGGCCGCGGCCCTGCTCCTGACCACGGGCAGCGCATCCCACGGCCAGCCGGTCGCCGACCCGCCCTGCGCCGGGCAGATCCACCCGAACCCGGGGTTCGAGCGCGGCGCGACAGGCTGGACCGCCGGCCCCCGCATCGTCGTCTTCGGCGACGCGACCCGGCCCGCACACACCGGGCGCGGGTACGCCACCTTCGCGGGGCTGGACGTGACGCGCAGCGACCTGCTGCGTACCACCGTCACCGTGCCGGCCAACTGCGACCTGACGGTCAGCTTCTGGGTGCGGACCACCACCACGGAGATCAGCCGGGGCGACTACCTGAACGTCGGAATGGCGGTCACCGGAATACCGCCGAAGACGAGGTTCTCGCTGGCCTTCGACGGCGGGGCGCTGTGGCGGCAGTACACCATGTCGAGTGGGACGGCGACGACCGAGCGCACCGCGACGGTCAGCTTCCTCGGCAGCGAGACGGCCGGCAACGGCGTCACCGCCTTCGACGTCGACGACGTGACCTTCACGTTGGGCTGACCACAGCGGATAAAGGCCACCTGAGCCCCGGGACCTGCAAGGGATTGAGATTACCGTCTCTGCGGGCGGACTTCCTGGGCGGTGATGGCAACCGACTCTATGCTTGCCGCCGAATGCACGGCGGCCCGTCCGGGCCGAGGGGGAACCGATACGGGGATTCGCGAATGCGCCACAGTTCTGCTCCGAGCAACAGCACCGCCGGCGTCAGTGCCGAAACGTCGGACGGCCACCTGACCGCCACCGCGGAGGGTGCCGCGCTGCGATCCGCGGTCGCCGAGGAACAGGCGTTTCTGGATGTGGCCACGGCCCGGCGGGACAGGCTGGCCGAACACCTGCGGGTCGAGCTTTCGACAGCGGCAGTGGACCCGATGGAGCAGGCCCGGCAGCGCATGCTCCGCCGGCAGTACGACGAGCTACGGCGAGCAGAGGACGGGCTGGTCTTCGGTCGCCTCGACAGCCTTGACGGCACGGTGCGGCACGTCGGCCGGATCGGTCTCCGCGACGAGGGCGAGGGCGGTGAGCCACTGCTGGTGGACTGGCGCGCCCCGGCGGCTCGGCCGTTCTACACCGCGACGGCCGGCGACCCACAGGGTCAGGCACGGCGCCGGCACATCCGCACCACGGGATCAACAGTCGTCGGCGTGGACGACGAGCCGCTGGACGGGAGCATGACCGGCGAACTCGTCGGCGAAGGCGCCCTCCTGGCCGCTCTCGACCAGCGGCGCACGGGCCGTATGTCGACGGCGATCTCCACACTGCAACGGGAACAGGACGACATCATCCGGGCTGAGGCGACCGGCCCGCTGATCGTTCAGGGTGGCCCCGGCACGGGCAAGACGGTGGTTGCCCTGCACCGCGTCGCGTACCTGCTGTTCACGTACCGGAAGATGGCCGAACAGGCGGTCCTGGTCCTGGGCCCCTCGCCGCGGTTCCTCCAGTACATCGCCCAGGTGCTGCCCGCGCTCGGTGAGACCGCCGTCGTCTCGGCGACCTGCGACACCCTGCTGGCCGACGTCCAGGTGGGTCGCGACGAGAGCCGGCTTCTCGCCGAGATCAAGGGCCGCGCGCTCTGGCAGGCCACGCTCGAAAGCTACGTCGCGTCACTACTCCCCCGGCCCCGCGAGCTGACGTTGCGCTGGGATGGCGAGTTCTACGTCATCGCGGCCGCGACGGTGGCACAGGCGCTCGCCTCGGCGACACAGGGACGCCCGTACCACCGCGCCCGCGCGGCGTTCGCCGAGCAGGTGCATCACCTCCTCGCCGATGTCGTCGCCGAGCAGCGCGAGGCGCTGATGGACGAGATGGAGGAGGGCTTCGAGGACATCCTCGCCCGCGTCGACAAGAGCATGGAGCATGAGCACCACGCCCCCCGGACGTCCACCGGCAGCGACGTCGACGGGCTGCTCTCCGAGGAGGAGGTCGAGCATCTGCGGTCCCGCATCGCCGAGAACGCCGCTGTCGCCCGGTTCATCGAGGCATGGTGGCCCACCCTCGATGCCGAGACCCTGCTGGCTGGTCTGCTGACCGATCCCGCCCTGCTGGCCCGGTTCGCCCCACAGCTGTCCCCCGAGGAGATCGCCGCCGTCTCGGCCGAGCCGGCCGGATGGGCACCAAGCGACATCCCTCTGCTCGACGCCCTCGCTGAACTGCTCGGCGAGGTCGACACCCCGCAACCGCAGGGCGAGTTCGTCGCCGACCGCGCCCGGCGACAGCGTGGCTGGGTGTACGGCCACGTCGTCGTCGACGAGGCGCAGGAGCTGTCCGAGATGCAGTGGCAGATGGTTCTGCGGCGGTGCCCCAGCCGCTCCATCACCGCCGTGGGCGACATCGACCAGGCCGAGGCAGCGCACCGGCACACCAGTTGGGCACAAGCGGTGCGGGCCGTCTTCGGAGACCGCTGGACCGCTGCCGAACTCACCATCTGCTACCGGACCCCGCGCGAGGTCATGGACCTCACCGGACCGGTCCTGGCGAAGGCTGGCAGCCACGGCACGCCACCCCGAGCGGTCCGCTCCTCCGGCATCGCCCCCTGGGAACTCACGATCACACCTGCCGAGCTCTCCGGTGCCGTCGTCGAGGCAGTGCGGCGGTTACGGCAACGGTGGCAGGGCGGCACTGTCGGCGTCATCGCCCCAGCGGACCGCGTCGCCGAACTCCTCGCCGTGGTCAGCGATGTGCCGGTGCTCACCGCAACCCAGTCCAAGGGATTGGAATGGGACGCGACTCTACTGGTCGACCCGCAGGGCATCGCCGCTGAACCGCGCGGCTGGAACGGCCTGTACGTCGCGCTCACCCGGTGCACCCAGGAACTCGGCCAACTGGTCCTCACGCCGTAGTCGCCCGCGCCGCCGATCTGCGGCTGAACACCGGCCGGGTCGACGTCTTCACGCCGCACGTTCGATCGTCGGCGCCGGACTCTGGCCCAGGAACAATCCGGCCCAGGACGTCACCGTCCTGGGCCGGATTGTGTTGCGGTTGCCGATCTCGCCGATCAGGTGATGTTGATGTCGCTGCACCACATGTAGGCCTGGTCCAGGTGCGACGCCTGCCAGATCACGAACAGCACGTGGCTTCCGGAGCGCCCGGAGGCCGAAACGTTGAACGAGATGTTCTGCGCTGGCGCGTAGCGCCCGGTCGTCGCGATCAGGTCGAGGTTGCCCCACCCGACCTTCTGGGTGCTCGGGTTGAACCCCTGCTTGGTGATGTAGACCCGGAAGAAGTCAGCACCGTGGCTGGCCTGGTCGTACAGCTGGACCGTGAAGTTGGAGCTGACGTTGGTCGCCTTCCACGCTCCGGGCTGGTTCACCGAGTCGTTCCGGGAGAGGCCGTTGCTGCACAGTTGCCCGTCCGGGGTACGGGCCTGGTACTGGCCGCCGAGGCCGTCCCGCAGCTGGCTCATCCAGTTCCACATGGTGTCGGGGTTGGCCTGGAACGCCCGCCAGCACATCGGGTCCTGCTGCTGCATGGCTGGGTTCATGTGCTGGTTGCCCCAGGTCTTCCAGCACTGATAGGCCCGGCTGGCCGGGTTGATGATGGTGCCGTGGGCCTGGGCCGCGCCGGCCCAGGGCAGTGTGCCGACCACCATGGCGAACAGCAGGACGACCGCCCGGATGGACTGACGGACGGGTGACCGAGATCGCCCACCGGATTGATCGGGCTTGTGTGAACGCACTGTTCATCCTCCGCTCTTCGGTACGAGAGATCACAATGGGAACGCTCCCAAACCAACTGTTACATCTATGACCGTAAATATCAATACGGATCCATAAATGGTCGAATGTGGATCAAGCTGGCGGGGCCCACCGGTCGGGCACGCTGAAGGACAAGCCGCCCCACCAGGGCCCGATCACCGCCACCCGCCGTGCACTGTGGCACTGACCGCTGACCCGACGACGCGCCAACGACGGTCCGGCACCCCGAGATCCGCAGCACCGTCGAACGGATCGCGCGCGACGGCGCCCCCTCGGCTCGCCGCTACCGCAGGACCCGCGAAGGAGACATCCAGCCGCAGGTTCGGAACCGGCGGCCCCGCGGGTACGACCACCCCGCCCGACAGTCCGGCATGGTCACAGCCCGGCCGCGGCGTCGTACCGGCGGCGCTGCTCGGCCATCTCCGATTCGGTGAGCGCCTCCTTGAGCGCCACCTCCTCGTACTTGTCCGGGAACATCTCCCGCAGCCGGTCGACGAACATGACGTCGGCGGTCGCCTCGACCACCTGGATCCCGGGAGGCTGGGTGGACATGTCCATGATCACGGGCCCGGCCAGCTTGACCGCCACGTCCCAGGGCCGCTTCTGCTCGGCGACGCCGCAGAGGTGGAAGCCGTACACCGTGCGCACGTCGGCGAGCGCCGTGACGTCGGACGGCTCGTAGCCGTAGACGCGGACCCCGCAGATCACCGGCGGCTTCTCCGTGGTGGCCGCCTGCTGGGCACCGTGCCCCGCGTGGTTGTGCTGCCCCGGGTCCGCCTGTTCGAGCGTGGTACGCATCCGGGCCGTGATCTGCCCCTGCAGATCCACCGGCTCCGTCGTCGACTCGGCCCGGTTGACCAGTACGACCGCGCCGACCGACACCGCCAGCACGATCACCGCCACCCACACGAAGCGGTTCCGGTACCAACCCGCGAAACTCTCTCGGGAAATCATGATTGCTTCTCACCTCGTCGCCGCTTCTGGTGCGCTGGCAGACCACATCGGACGCCCCTGGCAGGTCAGACGTCGAGCACGTCAACCGCCGGGGACAGGGACCGGAGATGGGCACGGGCGGGCGAGGAGTGCCTGCCCGGCACGTGCCCGTCGACAGGGAGATGGCCCGGCGATGCGCCATGCGAGCGCCCGCCACAAGCGACGCCCTGCTGGCACTGCGATGCTCCCGTGCTGGCCGTTCCCAGCGCGGTTGCCCCCGCGCTGCGGCGATATGAGCCATTCCAACACGTCTGATCCGCTCGTGCAACATCGACGGTATTCAACGTGGACTCGTCCGGCCACCCAGCCTGCTGCGGCGCGAGCACGGGCTTGAGATTGGTGCGAATCGATGTATCGTGGGAACGCTCCCAGATTGCGTCCCGTACCTCCACCCTGCTTGAGGAGCTGAAACATGTCGCGACGGCGTCGTCGCCCGGCCACCATGCTGGCCGGGCTGCTCATTCTGGCCCTGTGTGCGTTGTTGTTACCGCCGGCGCCGGTAGCCGGCGCCGCCGGCCCGTCCCGCACCCGCGCGGTACCCCTCGCCGAGTTGACCGTGGTCTCCGAACAGGTGGCCTTCGGTCTGCAACGGCCAATCGCGATCACCGGGCTGCCGGACGGCCGGATGCTGATCGCGGAGAAGAACGGCACCGTCCGCGCCTATCACCCCGACACGGGCCTGGCGGCCGAGCCGGTGCTCGACCTGACCTCCCGGATCGACACCTCGGACAACGAGCGCGGCCTGCTCGGCATCACGCCGGCACCGAACTTCGCGCGGACCGGGATCCTCTACGTGGCCTACACGAGCCTGCCGGCCGGGGCGTTGACCCTGGCGCGAGTGCCCATCGGGGCCCCTGACCGGGTGCAGGTGCTGCTCACCCAGGAGCACGCCGAATACGGCAACCACAACGGCGGACAGGTGGCGTTCGACCGCGACGGCTACCTCTACTGGTCACTCGGCGACGGCGGTCACGCGAACGACCCGTTCAAGTCCGGTCAGAACCTCGGCACCCTGCTCGGCAAGATCGTGCGGATCGACGTCAACCGCGCCTGCGGCGGGAAGCCGTACTGCGTGCCCTCCGACAACCCGTTCGTCCGCACGCCAGGTGCACGGCCGGAGATCTGGGTCTTCGGGCTGCGCAACCCGTGGCGGTTCTCCATCGACCCGGTCGACAACTCGCTGTGGATCGGTGATGTCGGCCAGGGCCTGGTCGAGGAGATCAACCACATCCGGCCGTGGCAGCGTGGGGCGAACCTCGGCTGGTCCTGCCGAGAGGGCACTCCGGTCTTCGACCAGACGCAGTGCCGGCCGGGCACGCGGTACACCGACCCGGTCTTCGAGTACGAGCACTACCTCACGGAGAACTGTTCGGTGACCGGCGGCGTGGTGTACCGAGGGTCCGCCACCCCGGAGGCGCGGGGTGTCTACGTGGCGAGCGACTACTGCTCGACCCTCGCGTTCGCCGTGCGTCCCAAGCCCACCGGCGGGTACGAGTCCGCGACGATCGGCAACTTCCCCATTCAACCCACCGCGATCGGCACCGACGTGAACGGCGAACTGTACGTGCTCAGTGACCTTCCCGGCTGGCTGAGCCGGGTGCGGTTCGAGCGGGTCCAGCCAGCCGCCCGCTGACGGCAGGGCGTGGTCGGCGGTCCCTGAGTGGCACGGGCGCGGACGGCGTCGGTATCCGGCAACTGGCTACCGACGCCGTCCACCCCTAACTCATGGTGGCGCGGGCGGCGCTGTCGATGAGGTCGGCGACCGCGCCGGGTCGGGAGACCGCCACAGCGTGGGAGGCGGCGATCTCCACTGTCGTGGACCCCGCCCGATCGGCGAGAAAACGCTGCAGGTCCGGCGGGATGCCCTGATCCTCGGTGGTGACCATGGTCCACGAGGGGATGGTCTTCCAGGCGGCCCTGGTGACGCTCTCCTCCTGGGCGCTCGCCGAGGCCGGTCGCTGCGTCGCCGCCATGATCTCGGCGGTGCCACGGTCGACGTCGGCGGCGAACACCTCCGGGAACTTGTCCTGCAGGATGTACTGGTCCATCGTCGTGCCGCCCCCGTCGGCGGGGATCTCGACCATCGCGATGCTCGTTGCGAGCTGACTTCCGGGGTACTTGCCGAGCAACCCGATCACACTCTCGCCCACCTCAGGGCTCACGCTGGCGACGTACACCAGAGCCTTGACGTTGGCGGCACCGTCCGCGGCCTCGGTCATGACCAGCCCGCCGTAGGAGTGGGCGGCCATCACGACCGGACCGGGCAAGCTGTCCAGGAGAGCCCGAACGTACGCGGCGTCCTTCTGCACACCGCGCAGCGGGTTGGCGACGGCGATGACCGGATAGCCCCGACGCTTGAGGTCGGCGATCACCCCGTTCCAACTCGACGAGCCGGCGAATGCCCCGTGGACCAGCACCACTGTCGGCATCCCCGCACCCTGGGCAGACATGTCAGGAGCAATGCTCATCTGGGATTCCTTTCGAGGTGCCTCGCCGTTCGCCAGGGCTGGCGCGAAGAGCCGAATCGACCGGGCCGCGCGCATCAGCCGCGCATCCCGGATCCGGCGGATTGCCGCATTCAGAATCCAGCATTGTCCGGCGACTGTCGCCGAGATCGAGGAATTGAGCGACGTCGGTCTACACGTCACGCGGCGCGACCGAACGTTCTATTCGCTAAGATGGGTGGATGACGCGCGAAGAACCCGAGGCCCGGCCCTCTGAGGCACGACTCAGGCTGCTCCGCACGGCGACCAGGATCTTCTACACGGAGGGCATCCACTCCGTCGGCGTCGACCGGATCATCGCCGAGGCGAAGGTGACCAGGGCCACCTTCTATCGGCATTTTCCCAGCAAGGACGACCTCATTCTGGCCTACCTGCGTGAGGTGCAGCAGATGGAGCGCGGCATGGTGGACGAGGCTCTCGCCGCCAACCGGTCGCCGGTCGATCCGCTGCTGGCCATCGCCGGTTCCATCGCGCAGAACATCCAGTCCCCCGGGTTCCGGGGGTGCGCGTTCCTGAACGCCGCGGCGGAATATCCCGACGCGAACCATCCCGTGCACCAGGAACTCATGGCCCACCGGCAGTGGTTCCTGGACACCATCACCATGCTCATGGCGCAGGTCGACAAAGAAACGGCGGATCCCGCGGCGCGTCACTTCGTCATGCTCCGCGACGGCGCCATGGCGGCCGGATGCCTCTCCGACCCGACGATGGTGTCCGAGACGTTCCTGAGTGGCATCCAAGGGCTCCTCAGGATCAACGCGCAGCGTCAGGCGGCACGGTAGCCGCCAAGAGTCCGCCGCGGTCGTGCGCGGCCGGTGACGGCGCGCACGACCGCGACGGCTCAGCTCAGCGGCCGTACGCCTCCAGCAGGCGCAGCCAGACCTCGCTGACGGTCGGGTACGCGGGCACGGCGTGCCACAGCCGGTCCAGTGGGACCTCGCCGACGATGGCGATCGTCGCGGCATGCAGCAGTTCCGCGACGTCCGGGCCGACGAGGGTGAAGCCGACGATCACCCGCCGCTCCTCGTCCACGACCATGCGGGCGTGCCCCTGGTAGCCCTCGGCATGCAGCGTGGACCCGGCGACGGCGGCCAGGTCGTAGTCGACGACCCGGATCCGCAGCCCGGCCGCCTTGGCGGCGGCCGCGGTCAGCCCCACCGACGCGACCTCCGGGTCGGTGAAGACGACCTGCGGCACGGCGCGCGCGTCGGCCGTGGCGACGTGCCGACCCCACGGGCGGTCGTCCACCGCCTCGCCGGTGGCCCGCGCCACGATGACGTCACCCACCGCGCGAGCCTGGTACTTGCCCTGGTGGGTCAGCAGCACCCGCCGGTTGACGTCGCCGGCCGCGTACAGCCACCCGTCGCCGATCAACGCCCCGGCGTCGTCGAGCACCCGCAGGGTGTCGTCGACAGTGAGCCAGGCACCCGGCTTCAGGCCGATCCGGTCGAGGCCGACGTCCTGGGTGTTCGGCGTACGGCCGATCGCGACGAGGACCTCGTCGGCGTCGACCTGTTCGCCGTCGGTGAGCGTGATGTGCACGGTGCCGTCGCCGTCGCGGCTCACCGACGCGGCCTCGGCAGCCAGACGCACCGACACGCCGGCTTCCCGCAGGGACTGCGTGACCCGCTCGCCGACGAACGGCTCCGCCCGCGTGAGCAGTCCGTCCCGGGCGAGCACCGTCACCGCCGAGCCGAGGCCCGCGTACGCGGTCGCCATCTCCGTGGCCACCACGCCACCACCGATGATGGCGAGCCGCCCGGGCACCTGGCTCGCGGCGGCTGCCTCCCGGCTGGTCCACGGTGCCGCCTCGCCCAGACCGGAGACGTCCGGCAGCAGGGCGCTACTGCCGGTCGCGATGACCACAGCGTGTCGGGCGGTGAGCAAGGTCGGGGCGGTGTCCGCGCCGGTCACCTCGACGGTCCGGTCGGAGCTGATCCGTCCCTGGCCGCGATACAGCGTGATCCCCGCCGAGTTCAGCCAGGACACCTGCCCGTCGTCCGTCCAGTGCGACACGATGGAGTCCCGGCGGCGCAGCACGGCCGCCGCGTCCAGTTCGCCGGTCACCGCCTCGCGCGCACCCGGCAGCTGGCGGGCCGCCCGCAGCGCGGTCTGGCTGCGCAGCAACGCCTTGGTCGGCATGCAGGCCCAGTAGGAGCATTCGCCACCCACCAGTTCCCGCTCGACGATCGCGGCGGTCAGGCCGCCCTGCACGACGCGGTCGGCGACGTTCTCCCCCACCGGTCCCGCGCCGATGACAACGACGTCGTAGGTGGCGCTCTCCATGTCAGTTGCCCTTCGCGGTGCGGCCGAGGCGGATGGCTGCGATGAGGAAGAAGATGGCGCCGGGGATGGCGTAGCCGATCGCGTTGGTCAGGGCCGGGTTGTCCGCCGAGGCCGCCGCGATGAACGATCCACCGGCGAGTACGGAGAGACCACCGCTGATGATCATCGGCCACTGGCCGCCCATCTTACGGCGGGTGACGCCGACGATCAGCTGCACCAGCCCGGCCACGACCGCCCAGGCACCCCAGACCCGCAGGACCGCCGGGACGCCGGACGTACCGGCGATGCCCAGGCCGACCGCGGCGAGCAGGCTGATCGCGACGTTCACGTACAGCAGGGTGGGCGATCCGGTGGCCCGCGACGCGCGGACGTCGACGATGGCGGCAGCCACGTCGAACAGCGGGTAGAGCACGAGCAGCGTGGCGGTGAGGGGGTTGAGGTGCTTCGCGAGGGGGAAGGTCACGGCAGCCCAGACGATGGCGAAGGCGAAGCGGCCGAAGTACAGCCGCCGCAGGGCGGCGGCCGTCGTCGAGATGCCGGGAACGGCAACGGTGGTCATGTCATCCTCTCGAGGATTCCGGAGCGAACTGACGTTCAGCGGGGTGCGGGGCCCCTGGAGGGGCGGGGCTATTCGACGTCCGAGAACAGCCCCGTGATCTCCACCTGAGCGCCCTGGAGCCCACCGAAGACGGCGCCGGCGGCGGGCGTCGCGACCGCGGCGGAGGCGTCCTCGTAGCTGGCGAAGTAGAGGTCGAGCGTCCGGTACGCGGGGGTGGGCGTGCCGTCCTCCTTCGGCCACACCTTGGCCGACTCGACCCGCTGAAGCTTCGGGAACGTCTCCGCGGCCCGGCGTACGTCGGCGTAGACCTTCTCGAACTCGTCCGGGTTGGCGGGATTCCCGATGATCAGAGTGATCTTGGTGGGCATGGCGCTCTCCTTCGGTCACCGCCGCACAGTCAACTGCCGATAGGCGGAACGAACGTTCTGTCTCTGGGAACGGTAGCGAACGGCGCCCCGATCGTCAAGACCGATCGTTCTGTTCACCCAGAGCCGACCCGCGTCCGGGCCGGCACGTCGCGGGCCTGGGCCGGCTGCTGTCCGCGTACTCGAAGGGTTTATCGGGTCTTCGTGGCGAAGGGCCCGCCGTCGCCGAACGCGAGCCGCGCGAAGTTCTCCGCGATGCGGCGATGTCCGGCACCGTCGGGGTGGACCTCGTCGGGGAGGGGAAATTCGGCGTAGTCGGCCTCGCCGTAGAGGTCACGTCCGTCGAGGTAGTGCAGGTTCGGGTCGTCGGCGGCCCGCTGTTGAACGATCTTGGCGAGTTCGTCCCGGATGATGGTGAGGGTCAGCCGCCCGGCGCTGCGTTCGGCCGGATCTCCGGTGGCCGTGAACCGCAGCCTCCCGCCGTCGAGGTCCGGTGCGAGAGGGCCGGGCGTGTCTTCCTGGACCGGGCACAGGATGGCGGACACGACCAGCAGTGGCGTGCTCGGGTGCCCCTCCCGGATGGTGTCGAGGAAACCGTGGACCGCGGGGGTGAAGGCGCGCAGCCGCATCGCGTCGCTGTTGACGATGTTGATGCCGATCTTGACGCTGATCAGGTCCGCGGGGATGTCCCGCATGGCGCGGGCGGTGAACGGGTCGAGCAGCGCGCTCCCCCCGAACCCCAGGTTGACCAGCTCCACGCCGCCCGCTGCGGCGGCCAGCGCCGGCCAGATGGCGCTGGGATGACCGGCGTTCGAGCCGTGGCTGATGGAACTGCCGTGGTGCAGCCACGTCCTGCGGCGGCTGGGCGGGCTCTGCTCGACGGGCGCGTCGGTGCGCAGCGCGATCAACTCGGTGATCTCCGTGTGCGGGAGCCAGATCTCGACGTCCTTCTCACCTGCGGGCAGATCGGCGAAGCGAGCGGTGCCGGCCGGTCCTTCGGCGAGCACCGACGTCTGGGTGAACATGTCGGTGACGGTCCGGACGTTGCCGCCGGACACCGAGGCCTGCGCGGCCAGACGGCCGTCGATCAGCAGGTCGTAGACGCCGTCCGCGGGCGGCGGGAAGCCCTGGTAGACCCGTTTGGTGGGCAGCGTGTCCAGTTCGATGGTGGTGGCCCGGGTCCGGAAGACCAGTCGCACACCGGAGGGCTGGGCCTCGGCCATGGCCAACTGGTCGTCGGGGATCTGCCGGCGCGCCCGCGCGGTCAGCCGATGCGGCAGCAGACCGCGCGTGGTGGTCTCCAGGTCGACGGCGCCGCGCAGCAGGTCCGCAGTGATCGGGGTGGTCCATCGATGATCGGTGGTCATTGCCTCAAGCCTTTCGAGGGATGTCGGTGTTCGTCGGCGCGCCGCGCCGCGAACCACGCGCGGACGGGCGGCCCTTCACCCCGTCAGGAACCGCTGCGGCTGCGCAGCAGCGCGTCGAGTGAATCCACGATCCAGTCCCAGGATTCCCGCTCGTCGGGGGCGCTGTGCGCGAAACCGCCGGCCAGTTCCAAGCTGACGAAGCCGTGGAAGACGCTGCCCAGCAGGCGGACCGCGTGCGTCGCGTCCGGCTCGTTCAACCCGTAGCCCCGCAGGATCGCCCGGGCCATCTGCGCGTGCCGGACGCCGGCGCTCGCGGCTGCCGTCTTCGGATCGAGCCGGAGCCGAGCGGCGGCATAACGGCCCGGGTGTTCCCTGGCGTAGTCGCGGTAGGCCTCGGCGAACGCGGCCAGGGCATCCCGGCCGGCACGACCGGCGACGGCATCGGCCACCCGGTCGGCGAGTTCGTCCAGCGCGAACAGCGCGATGCGGACCCTGAGGTCATGTGAGTTCTTCAGGTGCGAGTACAGGCTGGGGAGCTTGACGCCGCACCGCCGGGCGAGCGCCGAGACGGTGACCTCGTCGAAGCCGACCTCGTCGGCCAGCTCCGCCCCCGCTCGGGTCAGACGCTCCGGCGTGAGCCCTCGCTTCTCCATGACCCCTCCCCCAGCTGCCTAGCACTATCAGGTTGCTGCCTAATAGTACTAGGACAGCTGCCGGGGCCCGGCGGGGGCCCGCTGCCGCGTCACGCCTCGGAATCGCCGACGTCGGGCTTCTCCCCTCCGGTCGGTGACCCGGGAGCCTCCATCGGTCGCCCCCGCCGCCACCACGCGTCGACAAGCGCGACCAGGGCCAGCACCCCGGCCACCACGCTCAGCCCGACCATCGGCGCCCAGTGGGCCAGCGCCGGCGTGCACAGCAGCAGAGCGACCAGTCCGATCGGCTGGGACCGGGACACCCTCCCGAAGATCTCGTACTCCAACCGGACACGGGAGACGAGGAAGAGCATCGGACCGCCGACCACGAACGGCAGCCAATTCGGCCTCGGCCGCCCGAACGGATCATCGATCACCAACTCGTAGCCGACCGCCGTGACGAGCACGCTGAGCACGAGCAACAGGTGCGTCCGTTCCAACGCCGTGCCCAGCCGAGCGGGCATGGCCACCCGGTCCAACGCATCGGTCAGGAGCAGACCCGCGCAGTGGAAATAGATTCGCCAGAGCAGCGCGCTGGTCGCGAACGCGACAGCGAAGGCGGCTGCCCGGTCCGCCGCATAGTCCGTGCCACTGAAAACCACGCCGATGACCAGAATCGACTCACCGAGTGCGATGAGGAACATCTGCTGATACCGGTCAGCGAGGTGCGTCCCGGCGATCCGCCACCGGGCCACCTTCGAGGCCCCGAGCCAGGGCAGCGGCCAACCCAGGGCCCACGCGACGTAGTCGACAGCGACAGCGGCAACCCACAGCGGCAGGCGGAGGTCGTCCGGACCCAGCGCGCCGGCCAACCACAGTGGCGCGCTCGCCGATGCCCACACGGCAAGCCGGAACGGCACCAGCCGTCGCGGATGGCCACGCAGCGCGGCGGCGATCACCAACGGCCGTACCACCATCACCATCAGGTACGCGGCAGCGAACGGCAGCGCCCGCTCCTCCATCGCCCTCGGCAACGTCACTGCCATGATCAGACCGGCGAACATGGTGCCGACCACGACGGCCTGAATGACCGGTTGCTCCGGTTCGTAACGGCTGGTGATCCAGGCGGTGTGCGACCAGATCAGCCAGAGCGCCAGAAAGAGCAGGAGCGTCCGCCCGAACCCCAGCACCAGCGTCCAGCCGGTGTCCTCGCCGAGTCCGGCGAACCGTTGCGAGACTCGGGTGAGGGCCACCACGAACGCCAGATCGAAGAACAGCTCCAGGAACGTCGCACGGCCCGAACTCGTCGGCGGACGCAGCAGCCCGGCACCCCGCCCCGCCGCCATCGACCGCCTCCATCCGCCCCTGGTCGCACCAACGACGCGGCAGCGGAAGGAGTTGCGTCAGCGGACGCGCACCGGATTGGCCTCACCCCCGACAATCGAACGAGCCGTCGCCGCGAGGCCGGTTCATTCATCACCTCGTGAGGAGAGAAGTCCCCGGATCCGGGGTAAGGGCCAGGCAGCGCGGCGACGAGGGAACATGCGCCGTTCACCTCGCGCAGCCACAGCAGGAGGGACAGCCGCATGACCGACCGCAACCGGGCCACCCCGACCATCCCGGACGACGATCCGAACCGAACGCTGACGGTGGCCGACCCCGACGACCCCGCGACCACCTACCTCTCCCTCGCCGGAGGCACCTACGCCATGCTGGTCACCGGCGAGCAGACCCACGGGCAGTACTGCCTCATCGACATGCGGATCCCCGACGGCGGAGGACCGCCACCGCACCGGCACGACTTCGAGGAGATGTTCACCATCCTCGAAGGCGAGATCGAGTTCACCTTCCGCGGGGAGAGGCACCTCGTCCGCGCCGGTTCCACAGTGAACATCCCGGCCAACGCGCCGCACAACTTCCGCAACAGCTCCGGCGCGCCCGCCCGCATGTTGTGCGTCTGCACCCCTGCGGGACAGGACGAATACTTCCTCCGCGTCGGCGACGTGGTTGCCGGTAAAGACGCACCGCCGCCGCAGCTCACCGATGACGAGCTGGCAGAGCGCCGGCGACGCGCGGCCGACCTGGCTCCCGAATACCGCACCGAGATGCTCTGACCGGTCAGCAGTGCGGTGGCCGAGTCCCCCGCGCGTCGTCCGGCCCGCCCCACGTCTGCTCGACCGGCTGCTCGGCGGCTCGCCGCGACCCCATGACGAAGCGACTCAGCGCCGCCGCCACCGCCCCGGCCACCACCCCGGTGAGCACCCCGGTGACGAGACTAGAGAACACCGCCGCCACCCGAAGGATCGCTTCCTGCGCCCGAGGGTCGACGGTGCCGAGTCTCGGCTCGGTCGCGCCGAATGCCTCGTCCCACAGCACCTGGTGACCAACCGCGAGAAGAACACCGTGGACCGCCCCGATCACCACCACCGTCAGGAACGGACGCGGCGGACGCCGCCACAGCACGGCGGCCACCCAACAGATCAGGGGTACGACCGCGAGCAGCACGGCGGCTGGCTGCCCTCCCTCCACGACGCGCAGGTCGTGCAGGATCACCCGCGGTACGGCCAACGCGGCGAGCCCGACCAGGGCCGGCCACGAGAACCCGAGAGTACGCCGCGCGGCGCTCATCGCTCGCCCCGTACCGGTGCGGTCTCCCGGGCGAAACGCAGCAGGGCGGTGAACGCCAGCGCGGAGGTCACCGCGCCGCCGGCGAGGCGTACCCAGTGGCCGGCGACGAACTCCTCGGCGACCTGGCGCAGATACTCCGGGGAGTGCGTGCCGACCGGGTCGACGAACATGATCTCGTTGCGCGGCCAGAAGAACACCACGGAGAACAGGAACTCGCAGGCGATGAAGACCACCGCGGCTGCCGCGACGTACCACCGCAGTCGCCGATTGCGCCAGGTGAGGGCGGTCGCGGCGAGGCTGGTCAGCACGACCGAGGCGCCCAGCGGTGGGAAGTAGTCGCTCGGGCCGCCGGCGACCAGGAACTCGCGGGCCCGGTCCAGCGAGGCCGGCGCGTCACCGAAGATGTTCGGGTAGAGCATCACGGTCTCGGCCGCGACCCCACCAAAGGACATCATCGCCGCCCAGACGAGCACGATGAGCACGATCCACGTCAGCTTGATACGGGACACAGCGGCACTTCTCCGTCATTTCCGGGCCCTGGTGGGCACGATCGGTGATGTCGCCGTCGACGCTAGGTCGCCGACTCGGCACCGTCTGCCGCGCGGCCGCGCGAGCTGGCATCGCTTCTCGACGTACCTGGCGGGGTGGGGGTGTTGCCTGCGGACGGCAGCGGCGCGGGTCCGCACCGACTTAGGCTCACGGACGTGCCGGCCACCTCACCCACCCGAACCGAGGCGCTGCTCGCTGTCGCCATCCTGAGCCTGGTGACGGCGGCGGTGGTGACCGAGGACGCGTCCGCCGCCCAGGCGGCGTTGGCCGGCGGATTCGGGGCCGGGTGGGCCGCCCTGCTGCTGGTGGCCCGGCGTTGGACGGTTCCGGCGCTGCTGGCGACCGCAGCCGGCATCCTCGGCTACTACGCGCTGGAGCTGCCGCCGGTCGGCGTGGCCGCCCCGGCCGCCGCCATCCTCTACCTGGCCGCCCAGCGGGGTCGGGTGCAGCCGGCCGCCGCTGTCGGCGGGGGCCTGCTGGCCGTCTCGGTGGCCGCCCGGCTCATCGAGGGAGACGACATCTCCGTCGTGATCGGTGCTGGTCTCGGCTCCGAGGCGGCCCTGATGCTCGCCGTCATCGCTCTCGGTGACGCCGTGCGCAACCGGCGTTCGCTACGGGCCGCATTGGCCCGGCAGGCCGCCTCGGCGGCCGAGGAACGCCGTCGGGAGGCCGCCCGGCAGGTCGAGGCCGAGCGGCTGCGCATCGCCCGGGAGGTGCACGACACGCTCGGACACACGATGTCGGTGGTCACCCTGCAGTCGGCGGTGGCCCGGGAGGCCCTTGCCGATGCCGAGCCCGGACAGGCCGAGGCCGCTCTGGCCGCGATCCACGCGGTGAGTGGCAGCGCCATGGCCGAGCTGCGGGCCACGCTGGGCACGCTGCGCCGCGAACCCGGACCGCGCGAGCCGGCCCCCGGTCTCACCCAGTTGGGCCCGCTCGTCGAGGGCGTGCGCAGTGGTGGGCTGGCGGTCGAGCTGCGTCTCGACGGTCCTGTCGACGCCCTGCCCACGGTGGTCGGCAGCACCGTCTACCGGATCGTGCAGGAGGCCCTGACCAATGTGCTGCGCCACGCCCACGCCACCCGCGCCACGGTGACGATCCGGGCCACCCCGGCCCGGCTGTCGGCGGAGGTCGTCGACGACGGCCGGGGATCTCCCGGCGCCGCCGGGGTGGAGACGGGTCAGGGGCTGCGCGGCATGTCGGAGCGGGTTGCCCTGCTCGGCGGAACCTTCGCCGCCGGCGAGACCGCCGAGGGCGGCTTCCGCGTCTCGGTCCACCTACCGCTGGCCGGGGTCCCCGCATGAGCGACGTACGCGTCGTCCTCGTCGATGACCAGCACCTGGTGCGCACCGGGCTCCGCGCGTTGCTGGAACGCGCCGCGGACATCACCGTGGTCGGCGAAGCCGGCGACGGCCGAGCGGGCCTGGCGGTCGTTCGCGAGCACCGGCCCGACGTGGTGCTGATGGACGTCCGGATGCCCGGCGGCGACGGTATCGAGGCAACCCGGCGCATCCTCACCGACCCGACGCTGGCCGACGTCCGGGTGGTCATGTTGACCACCTTCGACGACGACGAGTACCTCTTCGAGGCCATTCGCGCCGGCGCGGCCGGCTTCCTGCTCAAGGACACCCCGCCCGACGCCCTGCGGGACGCGGTCCGCGTGGTGGCCGGCGGGGACGCGCTGCTGTCACCGGCGGTGACCCGGCGGGTGATCGCCGCGGCGGCCCGCACCCCCGTCGCGGACCCGGCCCGGCTGACCGGGCTCACCGGGCGGGAACGCGACGTGCTGGCACAGGTCGGCAGCGGCCGGTCGAATGTGGAGATCGGGGCGGCCCTGCACCTCAGCCCGGACACCGCCCGCACCTACGTGAGTCGCCTGCTGCACAAGCTGAACGCCCGTGACCGCGCCCAGCTCGTGGTCATCGCGTACGAGAGCGGGTTGGTCCGCCCCGGCGAGGGCTGACCCCGCGCATTGCGCGCGGGCGCGTCGCTCCGGTCACCGCAGACTCAGGTCGGGGTAGCGCCAGTTCAGCCGGTACTGGGCGCGTAGCCGGGGCCGGGGCACCTCCCACTCGTACTCGACCAGACCGTCGCGCTTTCGGGAAGACGGAGTCACGTCGGTCGTCACATCGGTGGTGAAGGATGTCTCGCTGCCCCAGACCGCAGGATGGCTGGAGGAGGGGAACGAGAGCCTGATGTTCAGTCGCCGCGTGGGCAGCCGGATGTCGCGCTGGAGCCAGTCGCCGAACTTCCACTCCGGCACCCGGTAGGCGTAGTGGATCAACGTGCGCTGACCAGGATAGAGCGGGTAGGGAACCCCGTCGCTGCCGAACAGAAGAACGATCTTCAGGAAGGCGTTTCGGCTGCGGGTGACCTTCCACTTCATGGGTTCCGGCTGGTCGACGCCGATCGAGGCCCGGAAGTCGACCTCGTCGGTGCTGAGCGGATGGCGGGCGTGAAACGCCATGGATCGTTCGGGGTCGTCGGGGAACCGGTCGATGTCGATCTGCACCGTGTGCCGGGTGATCGGCTCGGTGCCGACGCTGTGCAGGTGCCGCCAGATCCGGCACTCGTACCAGCCGTCGACGAGGGCGAGGGAGGCCAACTCTTCCTCGATCACCAGGTGCGGGCCAGCCGGCGGCGCGATCGCGGTAGGAGCGGGAGCCAGGCTCAGACCACGCTGCCGTCTGGTGCCGGCGAAGACGACGTACCGCTGCCACACGCGGTTCCCGGTCTCCAACACCGCCTCGACACGGCGGGCGAACTCCTCTGTGGGCTGATGCCGCCCGCTCTCCATGTGGCTGACGTACGAGGGGTCGAACCCGATCCGGCCGGCGAGCGTCTTCTTGGACATCGCGCGGTAGCGGCGCCAGTACGCGAGCTCGCGGACGAACGCCGCAGCGGCCTCGTCCTGAGCGGAGGTGTCCATCGCCCGTCCCCCCATCGAGCTCAAGTCTGACCAACGCGGTGCGTCCGCGCCAGCACCGTGGACCGGGATCGCCCCCGGCGCACCGGCCGCGACCCGTTCGCCTTCCGCTGACGGGCGATCAACTGCTACACATTGCTCAGACGACAGACACGGTTCGTGACATCAAACCCGGGGAGAGTGCATGAGCACTGTGCTGCTCAAGGTTCCGGTCGCCGAGGGTAGCGATGAATACGTGGAGGTGGAGGTGGACCGCCGCGACCTCGCGGGGATCGAACTCGCCGCGGCGGACGACGGCCGGGGCCAGTGGGCGGCGACCACGTTGACCGCGTCGCTGGAGAGGGTGCTGCCCGCGTTGCGTACCGTCATCGGCCGGCTGCGGTCGGCGGCGGCGCCGGATGAGATCTCCGTCGAACTCGGCCTGGCCATCGGCGGAGAGACCGGTCTCATCTTCACCAAGGGAACCACCGAGGCGACGTTCACCGTGAACGTCACCTGGCGGCGGAGTGAGCCCCTGGCTGCTGCCACCTCAACTGCGTCGGGGGCACCGGCGCGGTGAACGCGCCCTCCTCCCGCAGCCGACGGTAACGGGGGACGTCGACAGGCTCCTCGCCCTCGGGCATGCGGTCAGCGTCGGTGTAGACCTTGCCGTTCAGGTGGTCGATCTCGTGAGCGACGCTGCGGGCGAGCCCTCCCGTGAGTACGACGTCTCGCAGGTCGCCCGCTGCGGTCCGATGGCGTACGCGAAGACCGTAGGGCCGTTGAACGATGCCGCGGACGTCGAAGAAGCTCAGGCATCCCTCATAGTCGCGGACCTCCTCGTCGGTCCGCTCCAGCACGCTCGGGTTGATCAGCTCGATGTAGTCCCGTGAACCTGGCACCTTGACGATCGCGATGGCGTAGGCCATGCCGAGCTGAGGGGCGGCGATCCCCATACTCACCTCGGGCTTGAACGAGTGGTACCGGTTGACCCATCCGGCGACGCGGCGCAGGTGCGCGAGCACCCGCCCGGCCAGTAGCCGGTCGCTCGGTGAGTCGAAGTTGATCTCCCGCGTCTTGACCGGCAGCTCCGACGCCCGTCGCCCGCGTGCCGCGCCCCGCAGCTGCCTGATGCCGAACTGCCGAAGGACGCTCGGCGCGTCGGCGCAGACACTGCTGTCCGGGATGCGCTTCCAGAAGAACCAGTCCAGCCGGATGCGACGCTCCTCGGCGAGGTCGTCCTCCTCTGCGGTTCGATCCCAGGAGTAGATGGTGTGGTCATCCTCGACCCGTATCTGGACGTCCGGCAACGGTTCGAGGTCCGTCTCCGACGGCAGCGAGGTCACGCCCCAGCACTCCGGCTCCAACTCGCTCGGCAGGTGCGCCTCCACCGACAGCCGGTCGGTGTTCGGCTTGATGTTGCGCTTGTACCACTGCCCCCAGATCTCGTCACTGACGCGGTACGTGTACTCGACGACAACCTGCTGCCCCGGGGTCAGCAGTTTCGACGCCGGAAAACAGAGGTCGAAGTTGATCTCCTCGTGCCGCACCTTTGTCGGCTTGGCATCCATCGGATGGGATTCACCGTCGAAAACGCACCAGGCTCGCAGGCCGATGTCACGAACAGGGTCGTCAACACTGAGTGGGTGTTGCGCGTGGTGGCGCAGATTACGCACGGCCTCGTCGTTGAGAAAGCGCTGCACTGACACTTTCATCTCGTACTTCGCGCGCGGGGCGGTGCCGCCGTGGTGCAGCACACGCCGTTGGCGCAGGGTGTATTGCGTGCCGTCGTAATGGACCTCGCCGTGGTCGTGTATCAGCACCAGACCGGGTCGCGCGGTGGCGACCGCTGCCAACGCCCGCTCCAGCAAGGCGCCGTCGAGCACGAGCACCTCGGCCGAGTCGTCGGTGGTGATCGCCTGGAGCATGCCGAACACAGCGGAGGTGGCGGGATCCCAGACCGGCCCTCCGCTGAACCCGCGCTGAACCCGAAAGACCCGGTGCACCACCTCGTCGACCTGCAACCGGTGTCTGCCGACCGCGCCGAGCAACCGACCCTGCACATGCCTGCCCAGGTCACGCCCCTGGCCGGGCCCCCACATCTGCACCGGCACGTTGTAACGGTCCTTCAGGTCCGCCCGGATGCGAAGCGGTTCCGCGCCACTGCCGGCAAGGCCCTCGCCGAGCCTGAGCACCGCGACGTCAGCGACGTCGAAGTCGTCACCGGTCGGCAACCACGCCACCACCTCGGCGCTGCGTTCGATCCAACTGTTCGACGCCCCCAGCAGAGCGAAATGCAGCGAGACGCGGCTGTTCTTCGGAACTCTTTCCACCTGTCGGGCGGGACGGCCCAGCGCCACATTCACCACGTGCGCGCAGGTCAGCATCAACCGCTCCCCGACCAGGAAGGCAAGTCCGACGGGGTCGGCCTTCGCCCGGTCGAGAACGAAGGCGATCGCTTGCTCGACCCGGTACATCAGCACATCCTCCGTCGGGAAAGCGGTTCGCCGATCGTATCGGCCAGCATCCTGGCCCAGCCAGGATGGCGCGTTGATTCGTGGCCTACCGAGGAGCACCATGACCGGCATGGATGAGTGGGCAGTGCTGTTCGACCTCGACGGCACCCTGGTCGATACCGCGCCAATCTGGCGGTCCGCTTTCGTAGCCCTGATCAACGGGCGACAGCCCGTTCCGGCCGGGGCGACTGACGGCCTGCTCGGCCTCACCGCGCTGGAGGCCGTCACGACGATCCACCGCCGGATCGGCTGGTCCGGGTGGGACCCGGCGGCAGATGTGGCGGAGGTCGAGGCGGCGGTGCGGCAGCTCTACCGTGACCGGGCGACGAGCTGGCAGGCCGACGGCGTACGCCTGATCACGGCGCTGCGGGCGGACGGTGTGCCCGTCGGGCTCGTCACGTCGAGCAGCCGGTACATCCTCGACGCTCTGCTTGGTCATCCCGGTGCTCCCCGCTTCGACGTGGTGGTCTGCGGCGACGACGTGAAGCGGACGAAGCCCGCCCCCGACCCGTACCTGTTGGCGGCACGGCGGCTGGGTCTGCCGCCCGGCCGTTGCGCCGTCGTCGAGGACTCCCCCACGGGTGTTGCCAGCGCGGTCGCCGCCGGATGCCCGGTGGTGCTGGTCGGTGACCAGGGGCAGCTCGGGGCGGTCCAGGTGCCGAGCCTCGGTCAGCTCACCGTGTCCGCGCTGCGTCAGGTGGTGTCTCCCGCGACCCACGGTGCATCGGGCGATGCCCACACGACACCGGGACCAGCGCGCCACCGGCACGGCTGACCCCAGCGTCGTCGACCTTCGTGGTCACCGCGCCGACGTCGTCGGCGTCACTCCGGGCCGAGCGGTGGCAGCGGCGGGAGGCTGCTGGGCATGCTCGTCTGCCCCGAGATGCCGCCGTTGTGACGGCGTAGGTATTCCCGAAGGGTATGGATCATGCCCTCGGTGGTCGAGCCCGAGACACCCTCGATGTGGAGCTGGTCGGTGGCGGAGATACCCATCACCAGCTCGATGGCGGGTCGTCCGGCGACCATGAGCCGCAGCGTCTGCCTGCCGGTCACGTGCACGATGCTCCCGGTGGCGGTGGCGATCGGGATCGCCGTCGGGTTCTGCGGCATCGGCTGGCCGGGGGGCGGCGCCTGGTTCGCCGGCGGGAGGAAGAAGTTCACCCGGTCACTGGCGGTCTCCAGGCCGTCCACACTCTGCAGGTGGTATTCCTTCGTCGCGTCGCTGACCGTCGCGCCGGTCCGCATGTCGAGGATGGACTCGTAGGTCAGGAGCCGATAGTTCGACAGGTAGACCACCAGGATCTTGTAGAGCGAGGCGCGCAGGACGCCGTCAGCACCACGAGCGATCTGGTACGGGATCTCCGGCGGCAGACCGTGGAAGACCAGGAGGTTCTCGCCCCACTTGAGGGTGACTTCGCCCGGGTGCCGGTTCAACCGCCGACGACCGGCGTCCGCCGCGTAGTTCTCACCCTCCTGCAGCCAGCCGTCCATCTGGCTGTCGGTGGCGCGGGGATAGGCCGCGGCGACCGCCGAGTTGTAGGCCGAGTACGTCCCGGCGAGCTTGATCCCACCGAAGACGACGGCGGCACCACCGCCGAGGATGCCCAGGCAGCCAAGGCATGCCAGACCAGCCAGGCCGCTGTCGGCGGAGGCACCGACGAGCGACAACAGGCCGACGACCAGGAGCAGGCCGCCGCCGCCGAGCGCGATCAGGGCCCCGACGTACGAGGGCTTCTGCGGCACCAGGTTGAAGTACTTGTGTACCAACTCTTGCCGAGTGGGGTTCTGCGTCGTGTGGTTCTGTGTCATGCCACTCATCCCATGGATCGCCGATAGAGGTTGCGCCAGGTCAGACACTCCGTCGCCGGGACGTGGCTGACGATTTCGATCGCGTGGCCGGTCGACACGTGGCTTGTGGCCGGGTCGTAGTGGCCGTCGCGACCTGACACCGGCAGGCTGCGCAGGCCGTAGTAGTCCTCACGGACCAGCGCCAGGAGCGCCTTCGCGTGTGCCGAGCCCGGGTCGAGGCGGCACGCCTCGCCCAGCAGCCGCTCGATGCCGTCGATGACCTCGCCGGAGTGGTTCGCCGGGCGGACACCTTGGAGCAGCACGAGTGCCCAGTAGTAGTACAGATCCGAGCTGCGGCGGTGCCTGCTGTGCAGATCGGGGAGGCGGTCGAGAGCCGCGGTGTAGCGCCGGGCGTCGAGGGACCGCAGCACGGCGACGTGGTCGGGGTCTCCGGCGAGCGGGTCGGCGAGCACAGCGGCGAGCCACGGCGCGCTCCCGACGATGGTGTCGTTGGGAATGATCCAGGCGGATCGCTCCGCGAGCGACCTGTCCGCGCTGACGACCATGCCGACGACGAGTCCCGTGGCAGCGTCCGTGGCGGCACCGCCACTGAACCCGGGCTCGACCCATGCCGTGTGGCCGTGGACGGCGTCGATCTGGAGCCATTCGCCGGTGCGACTCGGGCCTGAGACGCGCGCCTGACTGCGGCGGCCTTCCTGGCCGCGGTCCGGAAGCCCGAAGAGGTCGAGGATCGTTCCCGGAGCGGGTCGGGTTGCCGGCCCCATCGGCGCGACGGCGTCCGCCGGATGACCAGTGATGTCGATCGTGGCAACGTCCGGAACCGGGTTGACGCCGCTGTCAAAGGCACTGGGCACGTCCACCGCACGGATGCCGGGCAGCGAGGCGACCCGGCACTGCCGTTGGCCGGGTGCGATGAGGTGGGCGCAGGTGAGCGCGCGGGTGGGTGTGACGGCGAAGCCGCACCCCGTGCTGGCGCCGGTCACCTCCAAGCGCCACGCCTCATCCACACCGGTCATGGCGTGCGGGTGTCCGTGGAGTCGTCGCGGCGCCAGAGCAGCTCAACCGAGATGTTGCCCTCCACCGCGGAACGGGCGATCACCGCGCCCACCTCGGTCGTCAACTTCACCCCGAATCCGATCTTGATCTCGTCGGGGCTGGACGCTCTGCGCAGGTCGGCGAGGACGGCTTCGGCCGCATCGCGGATATGGGTCAGATTCACCTCGAAGAATTCCCGCGCCTCCCGGACGCCATTCACCCGCCTGCCGGCGGGAGTCGAGCCCCGGCGCTCCTCCTCCACCTCGACAATGACCGAGGTGCCGTCACGGACAACAAATCTGACAAGTTCGGTTTCCGGCATCGTTCCCCCCAGGATTGGGCTCGACCATACCAAGATGGACAGTCGGCAAAGACACCCGAACGTTCACCGTCAATCAACGCACGGTCGTCGCGTCCGAGCCGAGTTACCACATCGGACGGATGGGTGGTAGGAGCTTCATCCGACGCTTCGGGCATGACGTACGCCGATCGACGATGGTGGCCTGGACGGCCCTTGTGGACGACGAAGCCCAGCTCGGCCCGGATGCTTCCGGCGTCTGTCCTCAGTGACCGGCCGAGGCGCCCGATGGGAAGATGACGCCTTCCGCCAGGCCGGCATCGCGCTGCTCCGGTACGCCAATCAATACGTCGGCCAACCGATTTCCGCTCAGCTCGCCGGGGCCGATGTTCGTGTGTCTTGTTTACGACAGAGGCATTCCGTCGTGCGAGAAGAACGCGACGATGTCGCGGCCGTTGTTGACACCGTCCGGGAAGAGCGGAAATAGATACTCCACCTGTCGCGGTGGCAGGACAGGGAGCCCGGTATGACCAAGGACCAGTTCCGGAAGGCGCGGGCTCTCGCGCCCCGGAAGGCGCACGAGTGCTGGAGTTTTGTTCCAGCGTCACGCCGGCTCGATGGACGAAGCTGAGCTAGCCGGCCGCCACGACGATGTCGCCGACCTCGGTCGCTGGTGAGATCCCCGAGGTCCGGACCGACACGTGCCAGACCCCGCCCGGCAACACCGGGGCGGCGTGGTAACCGTCCCCGGCCAGCCGCAGTGCCGTCGGCGGACCGAGTGGCCGGCCGTGCAGGTCTTCGATGTGCAGCCGCAACGGCAGGTCCTCGACATCGGCGGTGACATGGATGGGGCAGGGCACGCCCGGCCGCACCACCTCGGGGAGTGTCAGGCTCAGCTCCGGTTCGGGGCCGAGCGCGGCGCCGAGGTCTATCCCGTTGACGGCATCGACGAGATGATCCAGCACGCGAGGGTCGCTCTGCAAGCCGGAGTGCCGCACCGGCCAGTACGTCGCCTTGTCAGTCGAATCATGCCCGGCCGGCAGGCAGGAGAACGGGGCGACGGTGCCATCCCCGGCCAACGCCGACACATCGAGGTCGGGGAGGTCCGGGTGGTAGGTGACGCCGGTCGCGTCGAAGGTAAGACTCAGATCCGTCGGCTGCCGGCGCCCGCCGAAGTGAATCATCGTCGGCCCGCCGCTCGCCGGTCCCTCGCCCTGCCACGGGCGGGGCCGCCACCTCACTCTGCCGGTCAGTGTCGGGACATCCACCTGGTCCAGGCGCTTCCGTCCGTCGTCGCCACGCACACAGCGGTACGTCGGCAACAGGTCGGCGACCGACGGAAAGCTCGACGCCAGCTCGGCGAGAGTGTCGTTGAGTCGCGGCACAGCGGGCGCGAGGTGGCCCGTGAAGGCGCGTACCGCCTTGACCGAACCGCTGAACGGGGTGCCGATGGTGATCACCCGACGAGTGATCTCTCGGCCCACCCCGGCGGCGAAGGTGGCGGCGATGAGGCCACCCATCGAGTGGCAGACGAGAGTCACCTTGGCCTCGTGTTCTCCCGGCTCGGAGCGCCACCGTTCCAGCTCACGCTGCACCCGCACCGCGAGCTTGGCAGCGTTGTGGGCAACAGACAGGCGCCAGTCGTACGCGAAGGCGACCACACGCTGCGGCGCGGGCAGGCGGGACAGGCGACGCAGCAGCCGGTGGTAGCCGGCGCCGGCCCACAACCCTGGCAGGACGTGCCACCCCTGCACCAGGCCACAGGGTTCCAGCCGGTGCGGGCCCTCAGGCTCACCGTCGCCTATGCCCTCCGGCAACCGCAGCAGGTGCAGCATCTCGCGGTGGTGCGTGAGACCGGCCCACACACTCGGGGCCGACCTGTTCCACACCTCTCGCTGATCGTCGCGTAACACGCTGCCCATCAGCCCGGGCACGACGACCACGAGGTCATGTCCCATCGACCGATTATGCCGACCTGTCGCCTTTCGCGCGATGCACGCCCCCACCGCACTCAACTATTCTGGCCGCCTGTCCCACCATCATCTGTCGAGGACGGCGCATGTCCGCGAAGGAAGTCGCTGCGACGGGGAACGGATGCATCGCCTCGGTCGTCATCGACGAGTTCGATCATGTGGCTCCGCTGCGGATTCTGCGCCCCGCCGTCGCGGCGGTGGTCGCCGAGTTCGGCAGATTCGGTCTGACCGTCGACCCGTTCGACCTGGCCCGTGATGGTTCCGAGCCGGCGATCCGGCGAGCGTTGGGCGAATGGATACCCAGTTCGGACGCGCTTGTGGTGCTGTACTGGGCGGGTCATGGCAGCACGCACGGCGACCATCTCTACCTCTGGTCGCGGGAAACGCCGATGCGTCCGCGCGACGACAACGCGGTGGCCGGCCGGACGCTGGGACAGTTGCTCGCCGCGAAGAAGGTGAAACAGATCCTCCTGCTCATCGACGCGTGCAGCGCGGCCGGTGGCGTGCAGGACATCGCCGCGGCGTTCCGTGCGGAACTCCAGCGGTACACCTTCGCGGACCCGCGCAGCAAGCCCAGCCTGGCGGTGATCGGATCAGCCGATCACGACCAGCCGGCCAGAGAGGCGGCATTCACCACCGCGCTCGCCCTGGTGCTCCGCGACGACACCTGGTGGACTGAGAACGACCGGTACGTCTACACGATGGACATCGTCGACGCGGTCACCGCCCGGTTCGACGAGTTGGGCCTGAGCCAGGCGCCGCAGCACGACATGGTGGGATCAGTGCGGTTGCCGAACCCGCACTACAACGCCGTGTCCCTGGACGGCAGCGTGCCGACCAAACAGTGGCGGCGGAGAGCGCTGTCGAGCCGTGCCGCCCAGCACTTCGTCCTCAAGTACCGGGGAATCGACCTGCCCGCCGACGATGGCTGGCACTTCGCCGGCCGACGCGATCCCCTGCTGGCGATCGTCGGCTGGCTGCGGACCAGGCCGAACGGGATGCTCGTGGTGACGGGCTCGCCCGGCTCGGGCAAGTCTGCACTCCTGGGCCGGTTGGCGGTGCTGTCGGACCCGTACTGGCGGGGTGTGGCCGTCAGGGCCAAGGCGTTTGATCCGGAGTGCCAGGATGACACCGACCCGGGTGTCGGTGCCATAGACGTCGGCCTGCACGCCAAGAACAAGACCCTGCTCGACTGCCTTCAGGACCTGGCCGACGCCCTGGACCTCCCGAGTCCGATCGGAGGCTGGAGTTTCCCCGGCCGACTCGTCGCCGCGGTCGGCCGGCTCCGGACCCCGCTGACGATCATGCTTGACGCGCTCGATGAGGCCCAGGCCGTCGACCAGTGGCTGATCGTCACCGACCTGCTACGGCCGCTGTCCGAGCTGCCGTTCGTGAAAGTCATGGTCGGCACGCGGCCGCACCGGGCGAATCGGGACGAGGCCGAGGAGCGGGAAGCGCTTCAGGCGCGAGGGCTCGTTGAGGTCCTCGCACCGGAGACCGTCGTTCAGCTCGACGACGATCCCGGGGCCGTCGACGCCGTTGCCGAGTACGTGCGACGACGGCTGCTGCTTGAGCCCGGTTCCGCCTACCGGCAGGACACGCCCGCCGCCGGCATCGCGGCTCAGACGATCGCCGAACACAGCGGCGGTGTCTTCCTTTTCGGACGTCTGATCAGCAGTGCGGTGGCGCACAGCGGCCGGATCGTCGATTTCACGAGTGCCGGCGGGAAGCAGCTGCTCACCGGTGGCGTGGGCGAGGCCTTCGCCGCCGACCTGCAGCGTTACGGTGACGATGCCAGGAGGGTGCGGGAGTTACTGCTTCCGCTCGCGTGGGCGCAGGGTCACGGTCTGCCGCGGCGGCAGATCTGGCTGACCTTGGCCAACGCGCTCCGCGACCGGAGCCGAGGGGCGGACTATCGGGCGGCCGACATTTCCTGGATTCTCGCTCATGCGGGCGCCCACATCATCGAGTCCGGCGAGGACGAACAGACCGTCTACCGGCTGTACCACCAGTCGTACAACGACCACCTGCGGAGCCATGCCGACGTCACGGCCGTGCAGAGCACGATCACGTCGTCTCTCGTCGCGCTCGTGCACGCTGGCGGACGCCGCTGGGACGAGGCGAGCCCCTACCTGCGTCGTCACCTCGCGGCCCATGCCGCTGCCGCCGGACGACTCGGCGAGTTGGTCGCCGACCCGCACTTTCTCTACCACGCCGAGCCGCTGCGCCTGCTGCAGGTGCTGGGCACCGTCGACTTCACCGACCATGTGCTGTGCCGGCTGTACTGGCGGGCGGCCGACGAGATGGCCAACGCCTCCCCGGTCCAGCGGGCCGCGCTCCTGCAGGCCGTCGCCCTGCGTGACGAGCCAACCGCCGTGTCGCTCCTGGACTCACCCGCGGGGCTGCCCTGGAAGGGACTGTGGAGCAAGGGACCGAGTGCGCACTTTCACCGCCGGCTGCCGGGCCACCGAGGCCGGGTGCAGGCCATCGCCTTCGGGGAGGCCGACGGCCGGCAGATTGTGGCTACCGGTGGCACTGACGCGACCATCCGCATCGCCGAGTCGGCCACCGGGCAGTACCTGAGGACGCTCCCCGGCCACAGCCGAGGCGTGGAACAACTGGCCTTCGGATCCATCGCCGGGCAGGCGGTGCTGGCCTCCGGAAGCGCTGACGGCACGGTACGACTCTGGAACCCGGCGACCGGGGAACGCCTCCACACGATCAGCGTGAACTCCGCTGGCGTCAGCAGCCTGGCGTTCTGCACACTTCAGGGTCAGACCCGGCTGATCACCGGTGGTGCCGAGGGTCGCCTGTGGATCTGGGATCCCGCCTCGTCCACCCGGATCAGAGAGTTGCCGGGACACACGGGTGGGGTCCGCGGTCTGGCCGTGCTGGACCTGACCGACGGCCCGATCCTGGCCTCAGCCGGCGGTAGTGACCTGACCGTGCGGCTGTGGGATCTGGCGACCGGGGCGTGCACCCGGGTGATCAAGGGGCACCGAGACTGGGTGAACTCGGTGGTGCTCGGCAGGCACGGACACACAGTCGTGGTCGCGAGCGGTGACAGCAAGGGGGTTGTTCAGCTGTTCGACGTCAGCAGTGGGCAGCTTCGATGGCGGCAACAGATCCGCGGCTGGATCCACGATCTGACGTTCGTCAAGGTGCGCGGCGTCAACCGGCTCGCACTGGCGCGCGAGGGCCTCACGATCCCCCTTTTCGACCCCCAAGACGGCACCAGTTCCGGTGCTCTGATCGGCCACTACTCCGACACGACCGTCCTGGCCACCGCCCAGGTCGCCGGCCGATCGGTGCTCGCGAGCGGTGGGCGCACCGGTTTCACCAGGCTGTGGGACTGCGATTGGTTGACCGATGCCATGACGGCTACCCACGCCGAGACGGCTGGGGTGGTGATCCGCGCGCTCCCGCCCAACGGTGGTCGATCGCTGATCGTGTGGCAGGACGGCACCGGCGTAACCACCGTCGGCGAGGTGGCCACCGGTGAACCGCTGGCCACGATCCCGGCGGGCCCCTTCGACGCGGTCACCGTACGTTCTGACCGCCGACGTAGCCTTCTCGGCCTGGTCGAAAGTGGGCACGTCCACGTGGTGGACGTCGACGGCCGGCGACCCGCCATCAGCTTTCCCCTGCCCCGAATGACCGTCGCGAACCTGGCGCTCGACGAGTTCGGCGACGAGCTGGTCATGGCCGCCGGATCACCGACCGAGCCGGTCGTGGAAGTGTGGACGGGCAAGCCCAACTCCCGGACGTTCCGGCCGTCGGTCACGCTGCTGCCGATAAGTCAGACGCAGCCCAGGTACGGGCCGGCGGGTGCCCGGCTGACGCAGCTCATCCGAGTGGGCCAGCGAACGGTGGTCGTCGCGGCCAGCACGGAAGGGATCCTGCACTTCTGGGACGGCAGGAGCGGTGAAGTGCTCAAGCTGCACAGCCCCGCTTCCGACTACCACGACTTTCGACGCGTTGGCGCGGTAGCGACATACGAGACACCCAGGGGGGCGAGGCTTGTCACGGCGTTCGAGTTGATCGAAATCGAGGCGACCCAGACCGGCCTGGAGATCAGACACGTCAGGGCTCTTCCGTACGACGCCGGCTATCCCACCGCCGTCAATCTCGCCGAGGTGGCGGGTGAAATTCTCATCGTGATCGGCAACGACGCGGGCTGGGTCGGGGTCTGGCACTGGGAGTCCAAGCAGCTGTTGTGGCGGGTGTGGCAGGGCTACAAGCCGTCACATGTCGCGCTCTTCCCCGAGCCGACTGGCCGCTTGCGCCTGCTGGCGTCGGGGTCGGGACGGATCACGACGTACGACCTGAACTACCTGGCTGACGACCGGCCGGGCGCCTAGCGGGAATCCCCGGCCGGGCGGTCGGCTCACCGCGCCGGCTCGGCGGGGAGCCGATGCCGGCGGATCAGCCGCTGCCCGATGAAGGTGCGCCAGACCCGGTCCGCGACTGTCGGTTCGACGATCCAGAGCCGACGCTGCGCCTCGGCGAGGGTGAGCGGCGCGCTGAAGAGGTCCAGGAACAGCCGGCTGCTGCGGTTGAGTGCGAACACCTGACCGTCGATCCGGCGGAACAGGTGCCGGTCGGCCGGCAGCTCGCCGGGGACGCCGTCCTGCTCGTCGGAGCGGATCCGCCGGTACGCCTCCCAGACCTGTTCGTCGTCGCGGTCGACGAAGGAGCCGTTGGCGAGGAACTCGGTCTGGTCGTCGGTGTCGTGCCGGACCCGGTCGTTGGCGAGGACGCCACGCACCGCAGTGCCGTACCGGTCGTGGTAGAAGAACGTGTGCGGGGTGTCGGTGCTGCCCAGCCACGGGCGGTGGTAGTGCCCCGGGTTCAGGCCCGCCTTGGCCTGGGCGACCTCGGCCTGGGCCGCCTCGGTCACCGGCTCGTCGTACTTGAGCATCCGGACGATGTCGGAGCCTTCCACCGGCCGCACGTTGGTGATGCCGAACCGTTCGGGTTCCTTGGCGACGATGGCGCCCGGGGTGAGCATGAAGTCACCGAGCCCGCCGAGGGTCCACAGGTCCGGGTTGTCGCGCAGGAAGGTGACGCTGTCCAGCGCCTCTTCGCGGGTCTCGGTGGGGAAACCGGTGAAGCCCATCATCTGCACGCCGATGTTGGCCTTGGTCATCGCGGTCATGGTGCGGCGTACCTGTTCGGGTTTGGTGCCCTTGTCGATCAGGTCGAGGATGCGTTGGTTACCGGACTCGAAGCCGACCGAGATGGCCACGCAGCCGCTGCGCCGCAGCAGTTCGCAGCGCTCGTCGGACCAGTACTTCTCCAGCCGGATCTCAGCACCCCAGCGGAAGTCCAGCCCTCGCTCGACGACCTGCTCGGCGAAGCGCAGGATGGTCGCGGGGGCGAGCACGTCGACGGAGAAGTAGATGAACTTGGCGAACTTCGACAGCTCGGTGACGTCCGCGACCATGGTGGCCACCGTGTCCTGCCGCCATGGGCTGGTGGGGCCGTCGGTGTTCAGTCCGTAGTCGCAGAACGTGCACTTGTTCCAGTAGCAGCCCCGGGTCGGCGAGTAGTAGACGAACCGCTCCGGGCTGAGGTAGAGGTCCCAGGGCAGGCCGGAGAAGTCCGGCACCGGCACCTGCGCCAGGCGTTCGTAGCGCAGCGGCAGGTGACGTTGGCGGCCGTACTTGGGGTGCAGCCGGACGTTGGGGTGCCCGGCCGGCAGGGTGCCGGCCGCCACCGCGTCCAGGATCTCCGTGTACGCGCTCTCCCCCTCGCCGACCACTATCGCGTCGAAGTCGGCGAGCACCTGGAAGACGTACTCGGGTTTGCTGGCGCACTTCCAGACGTCGGAGATCTCCGTGCCCCCCGCGATGAGGAAGACGTCCGGGCAGGCCTGCCGGACGAGTCGGGCGATCCACAGCGCGAACGGCAGCTGCCACTGGTAGGTGGCGCTGATGCCGATCACCTGGTGCCCGCCCGCGGCGAGCCGTGGAATCAGCACGTCCTCGTAGTACGGCAGGAAGGGCCGGTTGAGCCGGGCGAGCAGCGCTTCGTCGGTCAGCGCGGCCACCGAACCGATCGAGATCATCGGCGGTGGGTGCAGCCGGAAGCCGGCGTGGAACTGCCCGGGAAACCCGACCGAGCCGAGCGCGTCCATCCAGGAGATCACGCCCTCGACGGCGTCCTGGTAGTGCCGGTAGTCGTAGAACAGGGTCGGATCCTGCAGCACGCCGATCGACCGACGCAGCCGCTCCGGATCCGGGTCGGGCAGGCCGAGCTGGTTGGCCCGGGCCATCAGCGCGTCCGGGCCGCTCAGGTCGTCGATCGAGAGCCGGGACAGTTCCCGCCGCAGCCAGTCGTACGCCGACGGTGTGTACGAGTGGTGGAACGCCTCGATGTTGGCGTCGATGATCTCCGCCGGCTGGTGCCCCTGGGCCCGGGCGTACGAGTCGAGGTAGTTCAGGGAGTGGTATCCCGAGGTGGGATCGGTCAGCGGGGGGTAGATCAGTGCCGCCTTCACCGTGCCGCTCATCGACGCCTCCTCAGCCGACCCGGGCCGCTGGACCGGCCAGGGTGCCCTCCTGCGCCCGCGTGCCCACGGTGGGCAGTCGCGGGGAACCGAACGCCTTGACGTACGCGACCAACGGTTCGGCGGCGTACCGGAACGCCGCGAGGTCGACGAAGCCCCGGTCCCACGCCGCCGCTTCCATCTCGTCGACGGCACAGCCCCACAGCCGGGCGAAACACGCGTCGACGATCTCGGTGCGGAAGTGCAGCCGACCACCCGGGCGGCGACGCCCCGTGGTCCGCGGGACGAGCGTCTCGTTCAGCGACGCCGCGGTTGCCGCGACCTGCCGCGCCGCGGTGAGCAACGCGGGGGTACGCAGCGGCGCCGCGACCATCCACAGCGCCAGGCTGCGGTACGGCGTGGTGCCGAACGCGCGCACCAGCACCCGCAGCACCGCCTCGCGGTCGTCGAGATCCCGTTCCCGGTCGGTCAACCAGTCCCACCCGCTCGCCGGGGCACCGGTCAGCCCGCGTCGGCGGGCCACCTCGCTGGCGCGTTCCTCGACCGCCGGGTCGGTGATGTCGACCTCGGCCAGCCCGGCCAGCACTCCCCGCCGGTGCCAGGTCGGCGACTCGGGATGCAGCAGCATCAGTACCGCGGCGGCCTCCCGGTCGCTGGTCCAGTGACCGCCGACCGATTCGCCGGCGAACCGGGAGCGCCAGCTGTCGAGAAAGCGGGTGTGCAGGTTGTCGATCGGTTGGTCGCCGGGGTGCGCCGGGCACAGCTCGGGGGCGTTGTCCGCCGCCATCGACAGCAGCAGCCGCGCGTCGGCGCCCTTGGCGTCGCTGGGGTCCTGCCGGTGCCATGTGAGGAACCGGTCCACCACGTCTTTCGCCTCGGGTGGCGCGCTGCGTTCCAGCGCTCGGTACGACCGTCGGCGGAAGGGCAGGTCCCGGCCGATGTTCAGCAGCAGCACCGCCTCGGTGTCGCTGAGCACGCCGGCCGCGACGGCGCGGCGCAGCGCGACCCGGATGTTCACCAGCGGAACGCTCAGGGCGCGGTGGCCGTCCTCGGCGGGGCCGTGCACTACGGCCACCTCGTCGTCGCCCGTGACGACCCCGTCGCGGTAGAGCTGGAAGACCTCGCCCACGCCACGCATGCCGAACGGCCACAGCTCGGCGGCGCGCAGTGCGCCCATGCTGGCCGCGCCGGCCACTGTCACGCCACGGTCGAGCAGGTCGAGGATCTCCCGGTGGCGGACCGGCGGGTGTTGCAGGAAGAACCCGTCGATGACGAGGACCCGGTCGCCCGGGGCGACGTCCAGGCGGAGCAGGTCGCCGTGCGCGACGGGGGGCAGCACCACCGCGTCGGGCAGCAGCCGACCGACCTCGTCGGCGGGCAGGCTCGGGCCGATGAAGACGACGTCAGTCACGGGGCACCCCCGGTCGGGTACTCAGCGCCCGCTCGTCGAACATCCGTAGGCCGGGGGCGAACACCTTGCTCACCGCGATGCCGATGTCGTCGTGGGTCAGGTCGACGCTGAACGGCTCGACGCCGGTGACCCGCTGCACCCGGGACGCCAGCTCGCGCAGCACCTGGGTCACGTCCCCGACCGGTGGTGGATTCCGGCGGACCGGCCGGACTGGCCGGTCGACGGTGGGCGGCGGCACCGGCGGCGCGCCGACATCGTGGTACGCGGTGGCGTCGATGTCGTCGCGGGCTCCGGAGACCATGACGAGGCGCGACTGTGCCGCCTCCGCCATGGCTCGACCGACGGCGATCTCCGGGTCCACGTGGCAGCCGAAGCCGCCGAAGGTGACCGGCAGGTCCTCCGACCAGATCGAGGCGGCGTAGCAGGGCACGTCGACGGCGTTGGTGATGTCGCAGACCTCCACCCAGCAACCGGCGCGTACCAGCGCGTCGTGCACCGTGCGGGTCATCGCGTTGGTGGCGGTGCCCGGGTCGGCGTAGGTGCGCTCGGCCAGCGGCGCGGTGCAGTACGGGGCGATGCAGTCGCGTTCGACGACCTCCAGCAGGGCGTGCAGGCTGGCCTCGGCGAAGGTGTTCCCGGTGGCCAGCCCGTTGCTGCTGGGGGTGAACAGGGCGCGGTCCCAGCCACGCCGGATGGTGAAGTCCAGTTCGATGGTGGCGCGCGGCACCAGGCAGTGCGCCCCGGTCACCAGCCCACGGCCGGCCACCCAGTCGAGTTCGACGGCGGGGGTCACTGGTGACCGTTCCGCCAGGTGCAGCCACCGGACGTCGTAGGGCAGGTCGAGCGCCTCGGCCGGGGACCGGACGACGGTCCCCGGCCGGAGGTTCTCGGCATGCCAGGACTCGATGCTCTCCATGACCGCGCTGACCCGGGCCTGCATCGCCGTGGCGCCGGTGCCGACGCTCACCGCCATGGTGGCTCCCACCGGCCGGTAGGCGACGTGCACCGGTAGGCCGATCTCGTCGAGCCGGGTGATGTCGGCGACCCGGGTGATCCGGAACCGGTCGAGCAGGTGTCCGACCCGCTCCCAGGTCTGCTCCACGGTGGCCGTCCGGTAGGTGCCGGATCGAAAGGCGATGGTCTCGGTCGTGTCAGTCATCGAGGCTCCCGGCGGGGGGTAGGGAACTCAGAGGATGAGGACGGCGATAATGTTGACGTTGTTGTCGGCGATGGGGGCCACGCCGCCGGCGACCGTCTCCAGCTCGGCCTCGGTGAGCTCGTTGAGGTCGACCAGCGGCACCTCGGGCACGTGCAGGATGTGCAGGCCGGGCGTGCCGGCCCAGTCGGCGACGATCTGGTCCTTGGTGTAGAGCGTGGCGGGCTGGGCGCGGTCGACCTCGACCCGGGCGCCGGGGGTGACCGGCAGGCCGGCCGCGGTCGCGTAGCCGGTCGGGTCGGCGAGCAGGCGCTGCAGTTCCTCGTCGCTGCGCCACACTGCGGTGACCAGTTCCGAGTATTTGGTCACGAACCTCGCGCCATATTCCTGTTCGTCGTTGCTCATCGTTCGGTCCTTTCCTCGGGTGGCTGCAAGACGGGGTGTGATCGTCGTGGCGAGAACGCTACGAAGATCGAGCTTCGACAATCAATGTTTCTCGGCTGTCTGCCATCAGAATCTGCCGTGGCGGAGAATGGGCGGCAGACTTCGGTGTCAGGTGCAGCAGCACGGGCAACAGCAGGCGCAGCTGGGGTCCAGGCCGGCGACGACGCTGTCCAGTTCGTCCTCGGCCAATTCCGCCTGAGCCACCGGCAACAGCGACGGCACGAAGAGCACGAACGTGCCGGTGCTGCCGGCCTGTTGCCAGGACTCGACCTGCACCTCCAGGTCCGGATCGGCGTCGGTGATGTCCCGGACGACCCGGACCTGCACGTCCTCGGACAGTTGGAGCCCGTAGCCGGCGAGGAAGCCGCGCGGGTCGCGGTCGAGCGCCTGCTCCTTGGCCGGGTCGGCCCAGACGTCGGCGACCAGCCGGCTGTACGCGGCCACGAAGACCGCTCGATCGACAGGTGTCACACCCTGCTCCCTTCGATGGTCGGCCGCCGATGGCGGCGACAGGCAGCGCGGGAGGGTCCGGGCCGCCGGTTTCGCTTCATCGTGGGTCACCGGTGGATCCGGTCGGCTCAGCGAGCGGGAATTTCACCGAATGTGGCCGCGAAAAGGTCGCGCTGCGGCGAAAGCCGGGTAATTGGGAATCAGCGAGTTGCGGCGGATGGTGATCCTAATGATTGTCACCACTGTGGACAAGTAGTAATTCCTCGCCTTTCACCCGCCCGGTGCCCGCACTTACGCTGCGAGCGGCGGACCGCCCAGCGTGACAGCGGTTCGACGGGGTTGCCGTGTTCCGTCACCGAGTGCTGCCGGAGGCCACCGTGACCATCGACGAGGTGACGACGACGTCCGGCGCTCCGGTCGGGTACAGCGTGGAGGAGCTGGCCCGCAAGGTGGGGATGTCGCCGCGCAACATCCGAGCCCACCAGGCCCGGCGGCTGCTGCCCCCGCCGGTGCGCCGCGGTCGGGCCGCGCTCTACGACGACACCCACGTCCGCCGGCTGGACGCGATCCTGGCCCTGCAACGACAGGGTTTCAACCTGGTGTCCATCGAGGCGATGCTCGGGGTCCGGGCCAGTGACGACGCGCCCGACGGGCTCACCGCGATGCTGCAACGGCTGACCGCCGACCGTCCCGCGTTGGCCCACGCGTTGACCCGGCACGGCGTGATCGGCCGGACCACCGACGGCACCGTCCGCACCGTCCGGCCGCGTCCGCTGCGCGCCGCCCTGGACCTGCACCGGGTACGGGTGGGCACGGTACCGGCACTGCAGACCCTCAGCGAGGTGCTGGACAGCCTCCGACCGGTGGCCGACGAGCTGGTCGCCGCCGTCACCGCCCGGCTGCTGACTCTCGCTCCGGAGCTGGTACGCAGCGACGCCCGGTCGTCCTGGGCCGATCTCGACCGGGAGACCCTGTTGCTCACCCAGGGCGTGGTCAACGTGCTCACCGAGGCGTTCCGACTGGCGGTGGAGAACCAGTCGGAGGCACACATCGCCGAACTGCTGGAGAACCACCTCGACGCGGACGTGTGCCTGGAGGACAGCACCGTCATCGACAACGGCTGACCGGACCGTCAGCCGGTCGCGGGCTGACCGTCCGCCTGTCGGCTCTCCGGCACGGCGTCGGAGCGTTCCGGTTCGGTGAGCAGTTGCCGCCGCGCCAACCGGTGGAACAGCCCGTCACTGTCGCCCATCAACTCGTCGAAGGTGCCCCGCTGGACGATCCGCCCCGCTTCGAGGACCACTATGGTGTCCGCCGCGCGGACCGTGGACAACCGGTGGGCGATGACCACCCGGGTCGCGGCCAGCGCCGCGGTGCTGCGGCTGACCACCTCCTGGGTGCGGTTGTCGAGGGCGCTCGTCGCCTCGTCGAGGAAGATGATCCGGGGTAGCGGGGCCAGCGCGCGGGCGATCAGCACCCGCTGACGTTGCCCGACGGAGAGCGTCCCGCCGCCGAACGGCACCATCGTGCTCATCCCCATCGGCAGCGCCTCCAGGTCGTCGGCGAGGCCGGCCATCCGCGCCGCCTCCCAGACCTGGTCGAGTCCGAAGCTGCCGGCGCCGCAGATGTTGTCGCGTACCGAACCGGCGAAGAGCTGACCGTCCTGCAGGACCACTCCGCACTGCCTGCGGACCGCGTGCACGTCGAGTTCGGAGAGGTCCTGCCCGTCGTAGAGCACGGCGCCCTGCTGCTGGCGTTCGAAGCCGAGCAGTAACCGCAGCAGTGTGGACTTCCCGCAGCCACTCGGCCCGACGATGGCGACGAACTCGCCCGGGCGGATGTGCAGGTCGATGTCGACGAGCACCGGCGGCTCGTCCGGCTGGTAGGCGAAGGTGAGCCGGCGCAGCGCGATCTCGCCGCGCAACTCGCCCGGGTCCACCCGGTCCGGCCGCGCCTCGGGGTCAGCGCGCAGGATCTCCCGCAGGCTGCCCAGCCGGGGCACCGCCGCGATCACCTCGACCCCGGCCGACACCAGCACCAGCAGCCCGCCCAGCAGCATCGCGAAGCCGACGTTGAGGATGAAGAAGTCGGCCGGCGCGACCCGGCCGGCGAGCGGCCCCATCAGCACGGCGAACAGGACCAGTTGACCGGCGACCGGCAGCACGGTGCCGAAGGCGACCAGGCCCGCCTGACTCTGCCGGACCCGTTGCAGCGCCGCTCGGGCCGTCGCGGCCACCTCCGACCAGCGCGCGTGGGCGCGGGTTTCGGCGGCCGCCAGTTTGATCTTGACGATGCCGCCGAGCAGTTGGTTGGTCATCGCCGCCGCCCGGTGCTCGGCCGGCAGCGCGGACCGTTGCTGGTGGACGATCAACACGGCGAACCCGCCGAAGGTCAGCATGGTGACGGCGACGATCCCCGCTGCCCAGAGCCCGAGCACCGGCTCGACCACCAGGAGCATGCCGAGGGTCACCGCGACTGTCGCCGCCGCCGTGACGAGCTGCGGCAGCAACGCGCTCAACGCCTCACCGACGAACGAGATCCCCAGCATCGAGTTGGCGATCTCGCCGCTGCTGCGACCGGCGAAGAACCGGGCCGGTAGCCGCATCAGCCGGTCCCAGATCGCCAGCTGCGCCCCCGACTGCATCCGGCCGTCCAACCGCAGCAGACGCAGGTTCTGCACCACACCCACCAGCCCCGCGACCACCGCGGCGCTGAGCATCAGCGCGAGGAAACCGACAAGGCCGGTCACCTCGCCCTGCCGGGCCAGTTGACCGAGCACCTCGCCGGTGGCCAGCGGCACGCCCAGGCCCAGCACCGCCACGCAGGTGGCGGCGAACACCAGGCCCCGTACGTCGCCGGACGCACCGACCAGCCCGGCCCGAAGCAGGTGGCGCATCCGAGCGGTCGACGGCAGCGGCGCCTGCACCTCGGTGGCCTCCGCGGCGAACGTGGCGGCCACCGTCGCGTCGACCGGGCCGTACGCCCTCGTGTCCGGGTCGACGTGGTGGTAGCGGCCACGGCGGAACACCAGCGGCACCGCGACCGCGCGCTGCGGGTCGTCGCCGGGCCGCCACCCCACCAGCGGCCCCAGGTCCCGCCGCCACCACCGCTCCGGCAGCCGCACCTCCCGCAGGAACAGGCTGGACGCGCGGGTCACCGCGTGCACCGCCGCCCGGTCGTCCAGCGGCGCACGGCTGCGGTCGGCCGGCTCGTTGATCGGGCTGCCCATCCCCTCGGTGACCACCCGGAGCACCGAGGCCGCCCGTCCGTACCGGTCGAAGCCGGCCTCGCCGTCGGGAAGCGGAACCACACCGCCCGCACCGCCGGCGCCGATCACCCCGATCGACCGGCGGGCCGCCGCGGCGAGCACCGCGGCGTCGGCCTCCCGACGCCGATGCACGGCACCCAGCACCGCCGCGTCGGCCTCCTCGATCCGGATCTCCACCATTCGCAGCAACCGGGCCACATGCTGGTCCACCGCCGACCGGAGCTGACCGTTGACCAGCAGGTCCCAGCTGCCGTGGCTCTCCACCGCGCACGCCGACTCGGCCACCACCCAGTCCCGCTCGGCGACCAGCAGCAGCTCCCGCTCCCCCGACATCTCCGCCGGACCACCGTCGTTGCGTCGCAGTTGCCCACCGGCGCTGCGCAGCCACCACGCCCCGCCGGTGGAGGTGACAGCACTCCCCTGCGCCAACGAAATGATCTCGCGTCCCTGGAGGGTGGACGCCTGCCGGGGCGCCTGCCCGCGACGCAGCGCGTCAGCGACGGCGACCAGCACCAGATCCACCGCCGCCACCAGCTCCGTCGCGGCGACCCGCGCCCGCAGCGACGCCCCCTCGTCCGCCACCCGACCGAGCCGAACATGCCGTTCCAGCACCGACAGGTGACGCCGGGACAACCCGCGCAGCTCCGTTCCGGGCAACGGCACCAGGATCAACTGCCACGCACCGATCGCGGTGGACGTCGGCACCAGGCCACCCGCCGGCAGCCGGGCCACGTGGTGCCGACGCGAGGGGCTCATCCCGGCCCGGCGTACCGCGAAGAGGTCGGCCTCACCGCCGGTGACCAGCCAGCCCGCCGCCGGGCCGTCCAGGCGACACACCTGGCGTACGCCGTCCGAGCAGAAAGCGCTCAGGCCACCGGCCGGGGCATCCTCCACCGCGCCACTCATCAGCGTCTCCTCGGATCGTCGTGGTCAGTGGTCGCGGACGAGGCGCGCGTACGCCCCGTCCTGGGCGACGAGCTGCTCGTGGGTGCCGCGCTCCACTTCCCGGCCGCCGTCCAGCACGACGATCAGGTCGCAGTCGCGGACCGTGGACAGGCGGTGGGCCACGATCAGGCAGGTGGCCCCGCGCCGACGCAGGTGCAGGTCGATCCGGCGTTCGGTCTCGGCGTCCAGCGCGCTGGTGGCCTCGTCCAGCACCAGCACCCGGGGGTTGCGTACGAGCGCTCGGGCGATCTCCAGCCGCTGCCGCTGCCCACCCGAGAAGTTGCGGGCGTTCTCCCGCACCGGGCTGCCGAGACCACCCGGGCGGGCCGCAACCTCGTCGTAGAGGCACGCGTCGGTCAGCGCGGTGACGACGTCGTCATCGGCGACAGTGAGGTCCCACATGGTGACGTTGTCCCGCACCGTCCCCTCGAACAGGCGTTGGTCCTGGTCCACCATGGCGACGGTGGCCGCCCAGAGACCGTCGTCGGCGGCGGCCCGCTCCAGACCGTCCACCGTGACCCGCCCGGTCCAGGGCCGGTAGAGCCCGGCGACCAGCCTGCCGACCGTCGACTTGCCGCTGCCCGACCGCCCGACGAGCGCCACCCGGGCACCCGGCGGCAGGTCCAGGCTGAAGTTCTCCAGCAGTGGACGGCCCAACGGGTTGTAGCCGAAGGTGACCCCGTCGATGCGCAGGTGCCCCTCCATCGGGGCCACCGGACCGGCGGGTCGGTCCTGGACCGTGGGCAGTGGGTAGCGCTCCACGTCACGCAGCCGGTTGAGGTCGGCGCTCATGTCCTGCAACCGGGAACCCAGCGCGGTCAGATTGCCCAGCGGGCGGTTCATCGCCGCCGCCAGGCTCTGCATGCCGACCAGCACACCGACGCTCATCGACTCGGCCACCACCTGCCGGCTGCCCAACCCCAACAGCACCGCCGTGGTCGCCGAGGCGAGCAGCGCCGGCAGGACCGAGAGCACCGCGGTGGGCACCCCCAGCCGTTGCTGACGGGTGGCGACGGTGGCATGGCGCGCGGCGAACCGGGCCACCGCCCGTTCCTCCTCGCCGCCGGCCTTCACCGTCTCGATCATCTGAACCGTGGTGTACACGGTGGTGACCAACTTGCTGCGGTCCGCCTGCAGGCCGACGACGGCGGTGGACCGGGTCGAGGCGACGTAGCGCAGCACGCTGACGTTCAGCCCGGCGAGGACCACCGCGCACAGTCCGAGCAGCAGGTCGTACTGGCAGAGCAGAGCCCCGTACGCCAGCACCAGGCCGGTGTCCACCACGGTGGTGGCCGTCCGGCGGGTGAGCACCTCGGCGACCACCTCGTTGCCGCGGACCCGCTGGCTGAGGTCGGCGGCCTGCCGCTGGTCGAAGAAGGTCGGCGGCAGCCGCAGCAGATGTCGGAAGAACCTGGCGGCGCTGGCGAGGGCGAGCGCCGTCTCCGCGCGTACGGTCAGGCGTTGCTGCAGCAGGCTGGCCAGGAAGGTCAGCACGGTGGCCACCGCCACCGCCGCCACCAGGCCGGCGAACGCGGCCCGATCCTCCTGCAGCAGCACCCGGTCGACGAAGACCTTGGCCATCACCGGGATGGTCAGACCGACCACGGCGATCAGCAGGCCCAGCAGCAGCATCTGCGCGATCGCCGAGCCCGGGCCGCGCCACCGCTGCGCCAGCGCCCGCACCAGCCGGTAGCGGGTGCCGCCGGGCTGGAACTGCGGGCCGGGCTCCATGGTGAGCACGATGCCGGTGAAGGCGGCGTCGAACTCCTCCCAGCTCACCGCACGGGGGCCGGTGGCCGGATCGTTGATGTGGACCTTACGGCCGAGCCCTTCCAGCACCACGAAGTGCTCGAACCGCCAGAACAGCACCGCCGGCAGCGCCACGGTGGCCAGGCCGGCCAGGTCCATCTGGAAACCCTTGGCCACCATCCCGTACCGGCGGGCCCCCTTGAGCACGGTGGCCGCGGTGGAGCCGTCCCGGCTGACCCCGCACACCCGGCGCAGCTCCTCCAGGGGCACGTGCCGACCGTGGTGCGCGAGCAGGATCCCCAGCGCGGCGGCACCGCACTCCACCGCCTCCATCTGGATCAGGGCGGGCGTGCGGACCCGGCGACGCCGGATCCTGGGCAGCTGCGGTGTGCCGCTGGCGGCTGTCGTCGGCGCGCTCATCGCCGCAGCAACCAGTCGATCGGGTGTTCCCGGTCCACTGTGAACCAGGCGGTGACCTCGCTGGCCGAGTTGAGCTGGAACGGCGGTGGGGACTTGGTCCAGCGCAGGCCGCCCGGGGCGGCCGGGTCCGGTTCCAGGGCCACCGTCACCCGTACCACGCTGCCGCGGGCGAGCAGTCGCCGGACGTCCGGCCCGGTGCCCAGAAAGGCGCGCAGCGAGGCCTCGGTCTCCGGGAAGGCACCGACAGTGGTGACCTGGCCGGCCAGGGTGCCGAACACGTTGCGCGGCGCGGCCGCGGCGGCCACCTCGACGGAGACGCCGGGTTGCAGCAGCGGCGCGGCGACGGCGGGGGCGTAGACGACGGCCTGCAACGCGTCCCCGGCGGCGTCGAGCCGTTCCAGGTCGGCCAGGTGAGTCCCGGGGGTGACGATCTCGCCTTCGGAGACCAGCCAGGCGACGACGTACGCGTCACCCGGCGCCGTCTCCACCCGTACCTTGCCGTCGGCCGTGCGCAGGCTGTAGAGAGGCGTGCCCTTCGGCACCCGCTGGTGCGGTGCCGCCCACACCTTGGTCACCTGGCCGGCGTCGAGCGCATCGAGCGCGGAGATCCCGTTCGAGTGGATCAGCACCCCGGCCGCCTCGACGGTCCGGGGCACCACAGTGCGTACCGACCAGACACCCGCGGCGACCACGACGATGACCAGAGCGGTGGTGGCCAGCCAGTTCGGCACCGTGGTCAGCCGGACCGCCCGGTCCAGTTGCTCGGGCGCCTCCAACTGGCGCAGCGCCTGCCGCCGGAACTTCATGGCCGGCCCTCCCCGGCGGCCGGGCCGGTGGCGCGACGCGAGCCGAGCAGGAAGTCGGCCACGCTGGGCTCGACCAGCGGGTCGAGCCCGGACAGCTCGGCGAAGGCCTGCGAGTCCCCGGCGCCGAGGGCGCACGGCGCCAGCCCCATGGCGGTGGCGACGAGATACATCTGCTGGGTCAGCACACCCGCGTCCTTGAGAATCATGGCGTAGCTCATCCCTTCGTACTTCCACATGAGCCGCTGCACGCGGGCGGTGACGACCAGGACCGTCTGCGGCGGCCGGGGCAGGGCCCCGGACGCCCGGGCGTACGCCAGCAGCCGGTCGGCGGCCGTCCCCCAGGCGGCGACCGGCTCCAGCCGGTGCCCCACCGGGTCGTAGTGGTAGAGCCCGGGATCGAGCCCGGCGCAGCGCGCCACCAGCGGATAGATCTCCAGTTCGTAGACGCCGCCACCACCCGGGTAGGGCCGGTGGCCGACCTCCTGCCCGCCGGCCTCGCCGACGGCGGTGGTGTGCTGCGACCGGTACAGGAACTCCGCCAGCCGTTCCAGCGGCAGCGGTGCCGCGTCGTCGTGTTCGCGCACGCTGCGCCGGTCCGCGACGACCTGACTGAACGAGGGTTCCTCCTTGGCGATCGTCGCCAGGTCCGGCAGCGGCAGCTCGACCGCCCGACTCCCGTCGTACGGGCGGCGCAGCGGTTGCGGGGTGAAGCGCTCCCGCATCCGGTAGGTGCCGCCCACCGGCAGCGCGTGCCGGCCGGCGCGGGAGCGGTGGTGCAGCCGCAGCTCCTCCGGCGACCAGTAGGCCAGCGGCGCCTCGTCGCATTCCGCCTCGAACTCGGCGTCGGTGACCAGGACCCGGGCGGTGGTCAACTCGTCGAGCACCCGGCCGGCGACATCCGGCGGCACGCCGAGCGTGCGGGCCACCACGTCGGGTCCGACGCCCGGCGCGGCGGCGGCCAGCACCGCGCCGAGGGCGGCGTCGGCGCAGCCGACGACGAGGGTGCTCAGCGCCGACGCGGCCACCAGCATGTCCCGGTCGTGCTGGAGGGTGGCGAAGCGGGAGAGCCGGTAGCGGACCCCCGGGGTGTGCGGGCGCGTCTCCGGCAGACTGCCCCGGCCCAGGCCGGTGGGCACCAGGTCGAGCAGCGGCCGATCGTCGACCTGGACGCGGCGCTCCAACCAGGAGTGGGCGAGCAACCGGCGCAGCAGCAGCTGCGCGGGCAACACCCGGTTCTCCCCCTCCAGGCCGCTGATCAGCCGGCCGACCTCGACGTCGTTGACCCAGTCGGCGGCGAGCCGCAGCAGCAGCGCCCGCCGGCCCATGCCCGGTTGCTCCAGGCTGAGCTGGAAACGGGTCTGCCGCAGCGTCAGCGCGCCGTCCGCACCGATCCGCAGCTCCGCGTCACGGCGCAGCCGGTACGACTCCTGTATCGGCGGACCGCCGACGGAGCCGCTCATGACGGTCGCCGACCGACCGGGTCCATGACGGTGGTCATCCCCACATCCTTCCCGCGGTCCCGGTGGGCCCGGGATCACCGGCTAGAAGAAGACGTTCAGCGGATTGGCCGACGTCTCGTCGACGGCCAGTGGGCTCCGGGCAAGGTGGGCCGGCACGTCCCACAGCCGGCCGGGACCGAGTCGACGCCAGAAGTGCCGCAGGCCCGGAACGACGACTTTCACCACCGCCAGATCGACGTCCGGTCGGGACTGGTCGACGACGATCACCTCCAGGCCGGCCTGCTCGGCCCGGCGTACGCACCACCGCACGTCGTCCCCGACGTCGCCGGTGGTCAGCGGCGGGTGGTCCGCCGCGGTGCGCGGCGGCCGGCTGGGATCCGGGGCCAGCCACTGCTGCTCGGCCACCCGCACGGTGCCGAACCAGCGCGCGGTGTCCGGGTCGTCGACCCCGTACCGGTTGCGCCCGGGGCCGGCGACGGCGGGCAGGAACTGGTTCACCTCGGTCAGCGCCCGAGTCAGCGCGACCCGCGCGTCCAGGTGCGCGCCGAAGCCGACCAGGACGTCCTCCGGCCCCCGGTCGACGCGACGGGACACCGCCGCGAACGTGGGTACGCCCAGGTCGGCGGTCAGGTCGAGGGCCCACAGTTCGCGGCCGAGGGCGGTGGCGTGATGGTCGACGCAGGCGGCCGTCCACGGGTCGGCGAACGAGGTCAGGTCCACCCCGGGCATCCGGGAGCGGTGGTACCACCACAGGGCCACGCTGTCTCGCTCCACGAGTTCGCAGAAGCCCTGCAGGATCGCGTCGGACAGGTTGCCGCCGGCCGCGCAGCCGTTCGAGTCGGCCGAGCACACCCCCAGCCCGGTCAGCTCCGGATGCCCGTACCAGCAGTGCGCTGCGGGCAGCTCGCGCGGTGTCTGACGGGTCAGCGACCAACCCGTGGTCCAGTCCAGCTCCACCTCGTCGGGCAGCGGGCGGGGAACACGGTGCAGGTGCCCCAGGTCGCGGTTGAGCCGCTCCCGGTCGGCGTACTGGCGTTCCGAGAACAGCAGCAGCTCCCGCAGGTGCACCGCGCGGTCCGGGCCGAGCTGCCGGTAGGTCGCCCGGTGTACGGGCCGGTCGCCGCGCCACACCCCGCAGTAGCGCTCCACCGCCTCCCCGAGCGCGCTCATCCGGGCCTGCAGGTCGGTCCGGCCCTTGCCGCCGCTCTGCCCGCGCAGGTTGCGGCGCAACGCGGCGAGCTGGCGGGGCTGGGCGAAGTTGTGCCCGGCCGAGTAGGTGTGGGTGACGCCGTTGTCGGTCGCCTCCAGCGGGGTCAGCCGGCTGACCACGCCCAGGTACCGGCTGACGTGGTGGACGAGCGCGGCGTACGCCTCGGCGGGTTGCCCGGTGCGGGAGTCGACGGTCCGGCTGGGCTGGGCGCCGCTCGGTGGCAGGTCGATCCGCGCATCGGCCTTGCGGACGAGGTCCGGGTCGCCGCAGGCGGGGCACTGCGGCTGGCGTACCAGTTGGTGGCTCTCCGTGCTCAGGTCCCGGGTGTCCAGGGCGACCATCCGGCCGGTGAGGCGGGGCGACGCGCCCCGGACGGCGAGCACCGCGAGTTCGGCGGCGAGCAGCCCGGCCGCCATGGTGGCCAGACCGGGCAGTACCGCACGGCCGGGCTGCGGCAGCGGACCGGCCAGGTCCTGCCCGTCGAGGAAGGCGTTCACCTGTTCGTTCTCCTGCCAGCGTTGCCGCAGGCAGGCCCAGCAGCCGGTGCGGCCCGGCACGAGGTGCGGGCCGAGGAAGACGACGTTGCCGTGTGGCCGGGCCAGGGTCCACGCGCGACCGGCGGCGAGGTGCCGGTCGTTGATCAGCGCCAGCCGCGGGTCGAGCATCGACGACGGCAGCACCAACACCTGGTCGGTGGCCGCGCCGGGGTCCGGCGCGTCCGGCCCGACGACCGTCGGGGCGAGCCCGAGGGCGCGCAGGGCGTCGGCGGTCTCGGCCACCCGGGGCGCGCCCAGGTCCACGATGGTGACCGCTCCCCCGGCCATCCACCGTCGTGCGGCGTCGGGCGGGACACCCCGGGCGTCCCAGCCTGCGGCCTCGGCCGGCGTGGTGTGCGCCGGACCGGACACCAGCAGGCCGTGGTCGCGCAGCCGGGCGAGGGCCGCGGCGACGGCGGCGACCGGGTGCCGGGTGGCCAACCGGGCCACCACGTCGGCCAGCGGCGCGGCACCGTCGAGCTGGTCCGCCAGGTCCGCGGCGACCGGGTCGTCGATGAGCAGGCTGCGAGTCTCCCCCAGCACCACCAGCGGGCCGTCGGGCAGCCGCACCGGCACGTAGTCCGTTCGGAAGCGCGGACGCCACATCTGGGTTCCTCCCGGGCCTGGTGACCGGACCGAGCGGGGCCCGCTCTGATCACGGCTGCTGCCATCGTCGCGGTCCGGTGCGCCCCGATCCGAGCGATGCCACCGGTTTCTGCCGTCGCCGGTGCCGTGGCTGCGGGGCGGCGGGGTCAGCCGGCGGTGACTGTCAACGCGGTGTCGTTGAGCCCCAGCACCGAGGTGCCGACGGTCTGCGCCGGCACGAGCAGCGCGAAGGTCTCCACCCGGGTGACCCGGATCGACTTTCCGCTGACCGCCGTGCGATGACCGGTGGCGATCAGGTCCGGGCTCTGCGCCTCCAGTCGGACGGTCGCCGGGCCGCCCGGCGCCGGACGCAGCGTGTCGGTGGCGTGGATCGTCAGAAAGGTGAGCGTGCCGGTCGGCACGGCGACCGCGCAGTCGGACCACTCGGCCCGGTCCATCGTCCGTCGCACCGCTCCGCCGACACCGGCGAGCTGCTGCCCGTACACCTCCCAACCGCCGGCGAACTGGCCGTCGAGCAGCGGACTCGACGCGACGAGGGAACGGTTGCCCGTCGTGGACCCGATGCTGCGGGCGAACACCTCGGCGGCGAGGGCCCGGCGACTGGTCTCGTCCAGGGCGGCGCCGCCCGCGGTGGCCGGTCGGCCGTCAAGGCTGCGGGCCACCACCAGCGAGGGTTGGGTGACCTGAACGTTGTGGCTGAGCTTCCACTGGCCATCGGCACCGCGCACGAACTGGCTCACATCGGTGGGAGCCAGCTCCGATCCGGTCAGCCGCAGCGTGGCGGTGGCGAGGAAACAGGACGGTTCGCCGGGTGGCACCGCGAAGGCCGGGTTGATGTGCTGAAAGGACGGTTGCGGACGCTGGTTGTACTCGGCCCGCCGCACCGCGGCGATGCTGAGGTCCAGCGAGGGCGACACCTCCTGGGTCCGCAGCGCCTCGACGTCACCGGCCACCGAGGCGGCCGAGTCTGCCTGGTCGAAGGCGGTGAGCAGCAGCGCGGCCCGGTCCCGACCGAACGCGGCCGAGCCGTGGGGCGCCGGGGTGGCCGCGTCCACCGGCTCGCCACCACAGCCGGTCAGCACCAGCAGCGCCACCGTGGCGGCGGCGAACGGGATCGCCGGCACCGGCGCGGCGAGGGTACGCGGGTTCCTGACGGACCTTCTGCGCAGCATCTCGTCCTCCATCCACCACCGGCGCACGGGAATCGCACCGGATGCAGTCGAGTATGTGAGCGGCTGTCGGGCTACGACGGCGGCGGCGCTGCCTCGTGCTGCCCGGCCTGTCGACGTTGCACGAAACGACGTCATCCGGCCCGGGCCGTGGTCACCGATCGGTGTCATCGAGCCGAGCGACCCAGGCGACCAGAGCCGATCGGGAGGCGACGCCCGCCTTGCGGTAGATGCGGGTCAGGTGCGCCTCCACCGTGCGGGGGCTGATGTTCAGCTGCCGACCGATCAGTCGGCTGGTGGCCCCGGTCGCCGCCAGCCGGGCGATGTGCCACTCCCGGTCGGTCAGGGCGGCGACCTCGCGCGGACCGACCGGACGGGCCAGTCGCAGGCCGACCCGTTCCGTTGCGCACCACCCGGCCAGTTCCAACGCCCGGCGGCGGGCCCGCGCCGCCAGGCCGGTCTGGTCGGCGGCTTCCGCCGCCCGGGCCAGGGAGGCCAGCGCAAGGCTGCGCCGCAGCACCATCCCGCCGGTACGGAACAGGTCGGCAGCGGTCTGCAGGTGCGGCAGCGCCGCCCGGAACTCGCCGCGGGCGAGCAGCACCTCGCCGTACGCCGACTCGGCGAAGCCCCGCTGCCCACGCAGACCCACCTGGTCCGCCTCTGTCATTGCCAGCCGCGCCTGCCGCTCGGCGTCGGCCATCTCGCCGGCGGCGAGCGCGGCGGCGCACAGCAGTTCGTACCACCGGGGCCGCAGGGACGTCTGGAGCCGGCTGAGTCGGCTGTCGCCGCCGGCCGAGAGCACCAGCTCGGCACAGGTCGCCGGATCTCCCGACAGCAGCGCCGCGGTCGCCAACGCCGTCGCGGCGGTACGACCACACCAGGTGCTGAGGTCGGTGGCGATGCCGACGGCGCTTCGGGCCAGCGCCACCGCCCGGTCGTCGTCCCGAAGCCCACCCCGCCACGCCGTCGCCTCGGCCTCGAACGCCAGGGCGAAGCTCAGCAGGTGGTGACTGCCGATGCGCCGGGCAACGATGCCGGCCTCGGTGGCCAGTGCGATGGCGGTGGTCAGCTGCCCGCCGTGGTAGGCCACCTGGCTACGTCCGAGCAGCAGCTGGCACAGCCCGTCGTCGCGGTGCGAGGCGCGGACGAGCGTCAGCCCGCGGTCGAGGTGTCGTGCGGCATCGGCCTGCCGTTCGAGGTACAGCTCGCTCAGACCGAGCGCGGTGAAGCAGTCGGGGTGGTCGCGCATGTCCCGGTCCGGCAGCGCGTCGACGATCCGGGCACCGGCATCGAGCAGGCCCCGGGCGTCGTCGAGCGCGCCGTCGTGGGCGGCGGCCAGACTGCTGACGGCCAGCAGGCTGGCCCGGTCCGCTCCGGAACCGCCGAGGTCTCCACTGAGCATGTCGGGCACCCCGGTCACGGGGTGCCCGGCCAGGATGCCGGCGACGCCGATCTCGGTGGCGAGTCGGTAACCGCCGGCGGGTCTGGCACCCGCTGGCAGGGCGGCCAGTTCCCGCCGACTGATGGCCGACGCCTCCGCGTAGTTGCCGAGCAGACGTTCCACCCGCGCCCAGAGAGCCACCGCCCGCGCCCGCCGCCCGTCCGCGTCGACGGGGAACAGCGGCACGATCTCCTGGAGCAGGGCCCTGCTCTCGGCCAGATCGCCCGCCTCCCCGGTGATCTGGGCCAGCGCGAGCGACACGTCCTGGCGACGTTGGGTGAGCCCGGCCGTCGGCCGTAACGCACACAGCGCCAGCCGCAGCCAGCGGATGGCCAGGTCCGGCGTCTCGCGCCGGACCTCCTGCGCGGCCCGGCAGAGCACGGTGACGCAGCGGTCGACCCAGCCACCGTTCGGCAGGGAGAGCAGGCGTTCCGCGTAGCGGGCCCGGTCCGTTGGTGGCGCGCCCAGTTCGACGAGCGCGGTGAGCGCGCGCACACACGCCTTCACCTGCCACGCCGGGTCGGTGTCCTGAGCGACCGCCATCCGCAGCACCGGGTGTCGGAAGGCGAACCGTCCCGTTCCGGGTACGCGGCGGATCAGGTCCAGCCGGGCCAACCGCCAGCTGGCCTCGACCGCCACTGGCGGCGGGACCTGCGCGACCTCGGCGAGCAGGTCCGTGGTGAAGGGCGCGTCGACGATCGCCCCGGCCCGCAGGCAGGCCAGCTCGGCGGGGGGCAGGTCCACCCACTCGCGGCGCAGCACGGCCACCGCCGCGTCGGCCAGCCGGGCGCCCTGTGCTTCCCGGATCGGGTCCGCGCTGGTCGAGGTGGGGCCGCTGGGCAGCACCGCGAGGTAACCGGGGTTGCCACCGCTCAGGTCGTACCGGGCGCGCAGCTCCACCTGGTCGACGTGGGGGTGCAGGAGCCCGACCTCGGCGACGCTGAGCGGGTGCAGTTCGATCCGATCGTGTGACGTCGGTTCCGCGTCGGCGTGCTCGGCGGGAACCGGTGGCCCGAAAGGCATCGGCGTCGCCATCTGCCGCGGTCGGTAGACCAGGACGAGCAGCAGCGGCGCGGGCACCGGGTATCGCAGCAGGTGGGCGATCAGACCGGTGGAGGAGGCGTCCGCCCAGTGCAGGTCGTCGAGGACCAGCACCAGACCGTCCCGGGCCGCCAGACCGATCAGCCGGCGGGCCAGCTGGTACGTCCGGAACCGCCGGGCGTCCGACGCCCGCGCCGGCGCGGCCGGCACCGCCGCGACCGACTCCGCCCAGGTCGCCTCGGTGGGCTGCCCGGCACGCACCTCGTGGCGAAGTGACTGCCCCTCGGTGAAGGCGTGTCGGAACACATGGAACGGAACTCCTCGTTCGTCCGGCGAACAGGTCCCGACGGCCCAGGGGATGGTGGGCCCGCACCGCTGCAGAGCCTCGTGGACGAACCGGGTCTTGCCGATGCCCGGCTCTCCGACCACCTCGCACACCATTTGCCACCGTCGGCTCAGCACAGTCGCCTTGGCTCTCCCGATACGCGCCAACTGTGGCCGCCGCCCAACGAAGCGCGGGCTCAATGATGCGCTTTCCAGCCCAGGTGTCATCACGCAGACCAGACGCCTTCCGGCACACTCAAGGGGAATTGATCGCACTATACCGAAGCACCGCCGAATGTCGAGACATACCGATGCCAGCCACTCCCATTCCAACAGTTGGCGTCGCGGTGCAGGTTCTTTCCGACATCACCTCACAAGCCGCAGAAAAGGACCGGTGGCCAGAAGCGCGGAACAATATCCCGGAAACCCCTACATCGCCCGCGACCTGCCGGTCTCGGGCTACGACCGTCAACGACCCGCGACGGCTGCCGGACTGCGCTGTGACCACCCGGGCACCTGGTCAATCCCGCGTACGGCCACGTCTAATCTGATATCACCACGATCATGGCCGGCTATGGTGAATCACCCTAAGCGGTCATATTCCTGCCTTCGCCTTCACCCTGACGCCCGTCCCACTTGGTGAACCATCGGCGCGGGTTCCCACTGCGGACAAATGGCCGCAATGCCGCGCCCAGAATTGACCGGCGGTCGTCGGCGTTCAACATGCGATCCGCAACATGCAGACGCGGCACGAACGGAGGGAAAGTCGCAGGCGATCCCGCCCACGAAAAACGCACCGCGCACCTCTTCACTGCGCCACCTTCACCGCCGCTGAACGAACTGGCCACCGGACGGGCGGCGGTACGACATCCTCCGATCCCGAGATCATCGAGACGAGCGGACCATGGTGAGGCCGACGACGCCGGCGGTAGCGTGAGGCCAATCCGTGCCACGCCTCAAGGAGCCGACGGTGGACAACGCCATCCAACTGATCAGCGACGGCGATGGCCTGGCGGTCATCGGGCATCCGGCGGCTGTCGATCGTTTCCTCACCGCGGAGCGACTGCCGTCGAAAGACCTCGGGCTGCAGCGACTCAGCTCCACCCTCCGTACCGGATCCACCATCGCCAAGGGCGGCGCCGAGATCGCCGACCATTCCGGCCGCTGGGTCCGGTTGACCGCGGAGTCCACCGAGGCGATGAAGAAGTACAACCTCATGACGGGCTCGGAGAGCGGTGTCAGCCGGGCCGTACTGACCGACCACGGCAAGATCACCGGTCTGCTCGAAGTGGTTCGGACCCCCAGCGCGATGCTGACCAACCCGGCGATCCTGACCGGCGCCGCCGGACTCATGGCGCAGCTCGCGATGCAACAGACCATGGAGGAGATCACCGACTATCTCGCCGTGATCGACGCGAAGGTCGACGCCGTGCTGCGCGCGCAGACCGACGCCGTGGTGGCGGACATGATCGGGGTGGAGTTCGTCATCGACGAAGCCCTGACCATCCGCGAGCAGGTGGGCCGGGTCTCCGAGGTCACCTGGTCGAAGGTGCAGGCCACGCCGGTGCCGCTGGCCCGGACCCAGGTGTACGCGTTGCGGCAGCTCGACGCCATCGCCGAGAAGCTGGAGACCCAGACCAAGGTTGGCGACCTGGCCAAGACGGCCAAGGAGGCCGAGAGCAAGGTTCAGGAGTGGCTCGCCGTTTTGGCCCGCTGCTTCCAACTCCAGGACGCGGTCGCCGTGCTCGAACTCGACCGGGTGCTGGACACGTCCCCGGGAGAGCTGGAGGAGCATCGCGTCGCCATCCGGGCCGCCCGCCGCAACCGCCTCGACCTCATCTCGCGCAGCACCTCGCGCCTGTTGTCCCGGATGGACGCTGCCGCCGGCACCGCCAACGCGAAGGTGCTGCTGAACCCGAGCACATCCCGTGCCGTGGTGCACTCGACCAACCACGTGGCGACCACCGTCGTCGACTTTCACGGGCGGCTCGGCCTCGAACGCGACCGACGGTCGTGGGATGCCAGGCGGTGGCTGGACGCCGCCGTGGAAGTGCGTGACAAGGTCCTCGAAACGGGGACCGAGGTACGCGACAAGGTCCTCGACACCGGAACCGGGGTGGGAGAGAAGGTTCTGGAGACCGGGGCGGAGGGTGTGGGCGTCGCCAGCCGGTTCGGTGTGGCGGCCTTCGGCCGGGCCAGGTCGATGATGGGCAGGGCCTCCGGCGAGATCGCCGAGCGGGCGCAGCGCCAGTTGGGCAGCAGAGAGGAATCCTGATCGGCGGGCGTTGTCGTCCCTGGTGCGAGCATTCCGCGCACCCCCGCCGCCGCTTGACTTCTTCTGCCGACCGGCCGCGAGCACATGGACGATCTGGTCCATCAAGTCGCCAGTGCGGCGAGGCCCGTCGGACCACCTGCGCCGCCGTGTCGGACGGCAATCACTGTTGGGCGCACTCGCCGACGGTGAGCAGCGTTTGCCGCCAGCCAGCACGTCGGCTTACCATGGACGAGATGGTCCAATTACTGATGTCGCGATCATGCGGCCGCTGCTCTGGGAGGGGCGCATGGCAGTGATTTCACGCGGTTTCGGTGGCCGCCGACGCGATGACACCGATCTTCCGCCCGGCCAGTACCACACTGACGACTTTCCGGTGCTGTCGGCGGGGCCCACGCCCCGCATCGGGCTCGACACGTGGGAGCTCGCCGTCATCACCGAGATTGGCGAGCGGAGCACGTGGTCATGGGCGGAGTTCACCGCCCTTCCTGCCGACGAGACAACCGTCGACATCCACTGCGTCACGCACTGGTCGAAGCTCGGCACGCGCTGGCGGGGCGTCTCGGTGGACACGTTGCTGGCCGATGTCGAATCCTCGGCCGAGTACGTCGTCGCCCACTCCTACGGCGGCTACACCACGAACATTCCGCTCGAGGACCTTCTCGACGGCCAGGCCTGGGTGGCGTACGAGTTCGACGGCGAGCCGCTGGCTGCGGTGCACGGCGGTCCGGCCCGCCTCCTCGTTCCGCACCTGTACTTCTGGAAGAGCGCGAAGTGGCTGCGCGCCCTGGAACTACGTCACGACGATGAGCCTGGGTTCTGGGAGACGGCCGGCTACCACAACTACGGTGACCCGTGGCGCGAGCAACGCTACCTGGCGGACTGACCTGGCGGCCGGCGACCGTCGCGGGCGCCAGGGCGGAGACCGCGACGGCGCGGACGGTGGTCCTCGACGTCGACGGCTGGGTGGGTCACGTGCCGGGCCAGCACGTCGACGTCCGGTTGACGGCTCCCGACGGTTACACGGCGCAGCGCAGCTACTCGATCTCATCCGCCCCGCTGCCCGACCGGTTTGAGGTGACAGTTCAGACGGTGGCCGACGGTGAGGTCTCGCCGCACCTCGTCGACGTCGCGGAACCGGGTGACCAACTCGAGATCCGTGGGCCGGTCGGCGGCTGGTTCGTGCGCCGACCCACCGATCCGCGCCCGGCGTTGTTGATCGGCGGCGGATCCGGCGTGGCGCCGCTGATGTCGATGGTGCGGGCGGCGACGGCTCCGACCAGGCTGCTCTACTCGACCCGGTCCCCGTCGGATGCGCTGTTCACGGCTGATCTCGCGAGTGCAGAAGCCGCAGGAGGCGATCTTGTCGCCGTCACCCACGTCTACACCCGGGTGGCGCCCGCCGGCTGGCCGGCCCCACCTCGACGACTGGACGCGGACACCCTGGCCCGCGTCGCGTGGCCCCACGACGCCCACGCCGTCGCGTTCGTCTGCGGGCCCACCGGATTCGTCGAGACCGTGGCCGACCTTCTCGTCACCATCGGCCACAACCCGGCGACCATCCGCACCGAACGCTTCGGACCCACCAAAGGATGATCATGTCGACCACCACCGTCGGAGCAGACGACCCACACTGGGTGGACGGTAACGCCCTCGCCGGCCCGCTCGGCGAGATCATGGGGGCCGACCTCACCGTTGCCGACCTCACCTGCGCCGGCTGCCGGATGACCCGTCCGCTGGCCGCGATGCGCGTCTTCGACCGGGCGCCCGGCCTGGTGGCCCGCTGCCCCGGCTGCGGGGACGTCGTCATGCGCCTGGTACGCACGACCGCGCGGGCCCTGGTAGACCTGCGTGGATCGCTCGTGGTCAGCCTCCCGCTGCCGCGGGTCTGAGCACGAGATTCGAACAATCGCGACGAAGCGGGATTCAGGAGACATTGTGGCGAACAACGCCGAAGACATGATCGCGTTGACCAGCGCCGAGCAGGACTCGGGCGACTCGACCCTGCCGCCCGCCGGCCCGGCTGACGCGGAGGACTTCGTCATCACCAACAACAGCGCGGACGGCATCTACGAGGCCACGGTACGGGGCCGGACAGCGGCAGGGCTCGTCTACAGCACGGCCGGGGACCGCGTCATCCTGTCGGCGACATCCGTGTTCCCCGAGTTCCGGGGGAAGGGAGTGGCGAGCAGGCTTCTCGGCGGCGTCCTCGACGAGCTGCGCGGGCAGGGAAAGACCGCTGCCGTGACGTGTCCGTTCGCGGCAGCGTTCGTTGATGCTCATCCCGAGTACGCCGACGTGCTGGACCCGACATTCCGGTCACACCCCGGCCAGCGAGGGCACTGAGCACCCGTCGGCACGCCTGAACGCGCCCCGACCGCTGTCCCCCGAGTCCTTACGAGCGAACGCGGATGATCGTCTTGCCGGTGGCCCGTTCGGTCGGGTTGAGGGCGGCGACGGCGTCGTCGAGGTCCGCGACCTTGGCGATGTTCGTCAGCAGTCGCCCGTCCCGTACCCGCTGGACGATTTCACCCAGTTGGGCGCGATCAGACGTCACGACGAAGTCGATCGTCAGGGCGTCCGCGGGTCGCACATCGGGCGGCCCGACGACGGACACCAGGCTTCCGCCGGCGCGAATCAGGCCTGCCGACCGCTTTCCGATGTCACCGCCGATGACGTCGAAAACCAGATCGATTCCACCGACGTCTTCCAGGACGTCGTTCTCGAGGTCGACGAACTCCTGCGCGCCGAAGTCGAGCGCCCGCTGCCGGTCGGCGGCGCGCCCGGTACCGATGACGTAGGCGCCGAACTCATGGGCGAGCTGCGTCACCATCGAACCGACAGCGCCGGCCGCGCCGTGCACGAGGACGCTCTGCCCCGCCCGGAGGCGGCCGTGCTCGAAGAGTCCCTGCCAGGCGGTCAGGCCAGAGATCGGCAGGCTCGCGCCCACCGTGAAGTCGACGTCGCCGGGCAGCGGTGCGAGGTTGCGCGCCTCGACCGCCACGTACTCCGCCAGGGTGCCGTCTCGGCTCCAGTCAGTGAGGCCGAAGACCCGCTGCCCCACTGACAGCCCCGTCGTGCCGTACCCGAGTGCGCTGACCACTCCGGCCAGTTCGTGCCCGGGTACCGACGGCGTTCGGTCCCGACCGAGGCGATCGGTCCAGGTCGAGGGCCACGTCAGCTCGGTCGGCACAAATCCCGACGCGTGAACCTGGACAACGACGTCGTTGATGGCAGGTTCCGGCGCAGGCCGGTCCACCAACGTCATTCCGGCCGTTCCGGCGGCCTCGTCGGTCACCACGATCGCCTTCATCAGATACCTCCTGGATTCCGCCCTCGCCGCACTGCCACGAGAAGCACTGTTCGTTCCCAACACCGGCGGCGCCACGCCTCGGCGCCGTGCCACACCACGCCGACCGGTAGCGACCGGAGTGCGATGGGGTGTCGGCGGGAACGCCTGTCGACCTCGATGCCGACGGGCGAGTCGGCCAGCTCGTCGGCCGTCCCGAACCTAGCCATGGCAAAAGTGGTCTGTCAAGTCCAGTATGCGACCGTCCAGTCATCGCCGCAGCCGCAGTAATTGCAGTTCAGGACCGTTATAACGAGACCTCTTCGGGCGAGGAGGGAATTCTGCTTGGACTTTGGCGTCCAAGTGTGACGACGGCTGCGGGAATACGGCCGGCCCGGAGATTGTCTGTACCTGCGAGTCCAGGTGCGCTCCGCCTGGCTCCGCAGCTGAGGCCACGAAGGGAGAGCTGTGCACCAGCAGACCCAGTACCACAGGAACCCGGAGGCCGTTTCGCGGCTCAACCCGGAGCAGTACCGGGTAACCCAGCAGGACGGCACCGAGCGACCGTTCGCCAACGCCTACTGGGACAACCATGAGCCCGGCATCTACGTCGACGTCGTGTCCGGCGAGCCGCTGTTCGCGTCTGTCGACAAGTACGACAGCAACTCCGGCTGGCCGAGCTTCACCAGGCCGATCGCCAGGACGAACGTCGTGGAGCGCCAAGACTCGAGCCACGGAATGATCCGGACCGAGGCCCGCTCGTTGCACGGAAACAGCCACCTCGGCCACGTCTTCACTGACGGTCCCCCCGAGGAGGGCGGACTGCGTTACTGCATCAACTCGGCGTCGCTGCGGTTCATCCACCGCGACGACCTGGAAAACGCTGGGTACGGCGAGTACCGCACCCTGTTCACGAGTGACACCAACACGGGCACGACATCAGCCAAGGAGACGATGTGAACACCGAGAAGGCAATCCTCGCCGGCGGCTGCTTCTGGGGCATGGAGGAGTTGTTCCGCCGCCAGCCCGGCGTCGTGTCGACGCGCGTCGGGTACAGCGGCGGCGACGTCCCGAACGCCACCTACCGCAACCACGGCACCCACGCGGAGTCCATCGAGGTCGTCTACGACACCGACAAGACCGACTTCCGGGCGCTGCTCGAGTTCTTCTTCCAGATCCACGACCCGTCGACGAAGAACCGCCAGGGTAACGACATCGGCCTCAGTTACCGCTCGGCGATCTTCTACACCAGCGACGAGCAGAAGCGGGTCGCCGAGGACACGATCGCCGATGTCGACGCCTCGGGCCTGTGGCCCGGCAAGGTCGTCACCGAGGTCACCGCGGCAGGAGACTTCTGGGAGGCCGAGCCGGAGCACCAGAACTACCTGCAGACGTACCCCAACGGATACACCTGCCACTTCCCCCGCCCGGGATGGAAGCTGCCGAAGCGGGCGACTGCCTGACACCCCCGGCGCGCGGACCCAGGGTCCGCGCGCCGGTCCGTACCCATCCGGGTCTCCCACCTCGGCTCTCGCCGGAGTGCGGCGCCCGAGGCGTCGCGGTACAACACCGGAAACCCCATTTTCAATAGGACCAAATAGTCCATAAGAGCCGCCTCTAAAGATGTCTGGCGGTGCGGAAACACGGTCATTGGGGCGACGCATTGGGTGAATGGGACGTGACACGAGATGGACTCAACCGTCCCATTCGCACGAGATCATCTGGCGCGCTGGATACACTTGACAGATGAGCGACGAGCAGGTGGCTGCGCCGACGAATAGGCGGAGGATCAGTCAACGGGGCATCGCGACCCGCGAGCGGATCCTCGACGCAGCGAACCGGCTGATGCTCGTGCGCGGAGTGAACGCGACGACCCTCGACGACATCCGCGAGGCAAGCCAGACGAGCAAGTCCCAGCTCTACCACCACTTCGCCGACAAGCAGGAACTCGTGCGCGCCTTGGTCAAGTATCGAGGCGCGCTCGTGCTTCAGCGCGAGCGCGCGGGGCTCGAACGACTGAGATCGTTCTCCGGGCTGGTTCGGTGGCGCAACGCGCTGGTCCAGGCCAACTCACTCAACAACGGCAAATACGGGTGCGGCCTCGGGTCGATGGCCCTTGAGCTGTCCGATCAAGATGAGCAGGCTCGATCGTCGCTGTCGGAGACGTTCGCGGCATGGGAAAAGTTGATCAGTGATGGTCTGCACCGGATGCGGGACAGTGGTCTCCTGCGCCCGGACGCCGACCCGGAGAAATTGGCCACGGGGTTGATGGGCGCACTACAAGGCGGCTACCTGCTGGCGAACGCCGCGCACGACGTCGCCCCGATGGAAGTCGCACTGGACATGGCGCTGGACCACATCAAATCGCTCCTCGTGCAGCCGTCCGGTGAACCGACCCGTTAATTGGCCCCATTGGTGGTGATGAGGCTGCTCGCGGTGGGTGCGAGCAGCCGGAGGTCGATGAGGGCGTCATCGTGAGAGCGAGGCGCCCCAGCTCGCGCAACCGCCGCCGGCATGATTGATTCCGCCGTCGATCGACGCTGACTCCCGCCCGGCGGGCATCCAGTTGCAGCCGCCACACCAAAGGGACCTGTAGGTCCAATTAAAGCCTTGGCATCGCTCAAGCCAGCTCGGGACATGATGTCGCGTGCCACCAGTTGACCCAGCTTGGGCTGCCAGCTGTCGAGATTCACCCGCCGAAGGCGGCTCTGAGCTGACTAGTCGATTGGACTATCTAGTCCGCGAAGGCTAACCTCCGGACGTACCGACCCCGGGCTGACCTGCCTGGCCACGGCCCCGCACAGACTGCGGCGCGGCTGCTGCCGGCCCGGTATCCCTGGACCCTCACCACCGGATGTAGAGGAAGGCACGGCTGATGGAAACCACCCATGATCATGTCGTCGCATCGGCCCGCGTTGTCCTTCCGGCCACCGAGCGCCGACGCACGGACATGACCACCCGCGGCTTCACCCTCGTCGCCGACGAACCGCACAACGGCGCGATCGGTGACGGCCCCACCCCGACCGAGTACCTGTTGATGGCGCTCGCCTCGTGCACCGCCCAGACGCTGCGGCAGTACGTCGACTACAAGTACGACACCGCCGGCGATATCACCGTCGAGATCAACTACCACGAACCCGAGCAGGAAGGCGCGGAGCGCTACCTGCAGCGCACCATCACGCTCAGCGAGGACCCTGACCCCGACGACCTGGCGGTGATGCACGAGATCGCCGAGAGGTCCCCGGTGACCCTGCTGATCCAGTTCGCGTGGAGCGTGCGGACCGAGTTCGTCGGACCGCGCTGAGAACACTCCCGGCGACGGCTACGGCCGCGGGCAAGCCCTCTCGTGGATGTCGCCGGGGAGGGCTCCAGCTATCCGTGCTGGCTCGGTCAGCACGTCGAAAGGTGACGGGTGACCGAGACCAGCACCAGCCGAACGCTCCGGAAGCGGCACCTGAGGTCACCGCTGCGGGCATTCCTGCGAATCTGACCAGCCAGGCCCACGCCGGGCGGATCGACAGTGACATCGACTCCGCCGACAGCAGCGGCGTGTCCGGCACCCCGACGTTCTTCATCAACGGCCGCCGCCACTACGGCGCCTACGACATCACGGCCTTGACCGAGGCCGCTCCGCAAACCCCAGAAGCAGAGGTACGACCCGGAGCAGGCGGTTAATACCTCGGGTCCCGCCGCACCGATATGGACATCCCCGGCACTGGTGTTGTCGTTGGGACGTGGAGGAGGTCACCGCGTGGATACCGGTTTTCAGAACGTACGGCTGAACGCCACAAACGAACACCTCATGGCGCTGGCGAATGCCGGGGCCGCAGCGTTCGGCCACACCGCCACCCTGCGGGTGGACCGGGCCCTGGCCCAGCTTCTGCGGTTACGCGTCGCGCAGCTCAACAATTGCAGCTACTGCCTGCTGGTGCACCACGCCGCCGCCCGTACCGCCGACATCCCGTCCGCCAAGGTCGAAACCCTCACCGCGTGGTGGGAGACGCACCTGTTCACCGAAGAGGAGCAGGCCGCGCTGGCCTACGCCGAGGCGTTGACCCGGGCCGCCGACGCCACCGTCAACACCCGGCTCCAGGAGGCGCACGACAGGATGGCCGCACACTTCACCGAGGACGAGATCCTGGAGATCGTGGGCGTTGTCATCAACATGAACGTCTGGACGCGACTCAAGCTCGCCGAGGGTGCCGTGCCCAGCACGGCGACTCCCGGATGAGGCGACGTCATCTGCGGCCAGCCGCCCACGGTGTCGAGCCGGGACGGGCTTGTCCCATCCCCGTGCTCTAATCCCGTCATGCATGTCGTCGTCTGCGGCGCGCTCGTCACCAACGGCGCGGTCCTGCTGGTCCATCGCAGCCCGGCCCGCCGGGCGTACCCGGATCTGTGGGACCTGCCCGGAGGGCACGTCGACGCCGGCGAGTCGGAGCTCCAGGCCCTCGCGCGTGAGATGCACGAGGAGCTCGGGGTGCACATCGTGGCGCGGTCCTCGTCACGGTTGGGCGACCTGCGTGCCGGCAGCGGCGAGGACGCCGTCAACGTGGGCGTCTGGCACATCGCTGACTGGGTCGGCTCCCCCACCAACCGGGCACCCGAGGAGCATGACGACATCGCCTGGGCCACGCTCAGCCAGATGGCCGAGCTTCCGCTCGTGTTCGACGCCCTGCCGGCATTGCTTCGATCGCTGCCGGAGGTCGGCCTGCTGGCCCGCCACGACGAAGACGGTTAGCGTCCGGCGGGCTCCGATTCACCACCACGCCCCGGGCACCACAACCGGCGCACTCCACGATAGACATCGCCGAACTTCGATTAATTCGGCTCTGTGTCTGGTGGGTTTCCGTAGGACTGCTCTACCGTCGACACATGGTCTCGCGTCGATCTGTTCTGCGGGCGGTGCCGCTTGCCGCCGCTGCCCTCACCGCCGCCCCAGGTCACTCCCGTTGGCTCGGCTCGTCGTCGACCTCGACGGATGCGGCCCGCGTACCACCGGACCCGGCCACGATGCAGGCCGCCGCCACCGCGGTTCGTGGCTTCACGGCCGACCTCTACCGCACACTGGCCTCGACTGAGGCAGGCGGAAATGTGGTGTGCGCACCGTACTCGGTCGGGCTCGCGCTCGCGATGACCCGGGCGGGCGCCCGCTCGACGACGGCCGACGAGATGGACGCCGTGCTCCACGCGCCGCACCCGCGTCCCAGCGCGCTCGACAGCGGGCTCAACACCGTCGATCAGACGCTCGCCGAGCGCTACCAGAACGGGGACGGAACCAAGCAGCCTCGGCTGACCACTGCCAACGCGTTGTGGACACGACGCGACCTGTGCCTGCGGCCCGGGTTCCGGGACACTCTGGCCGGCTACTACGGCGCCGCGCCGCATCCGGTCGACTTCGGCGGCAACCCGGAGGGAGCCCGCCAGGAGATCAACACCTGGGTGTCCGATCGGACCAACGCGAAGATTCCGGAGCTGTTGCAGCCCGACGGCGTCAGCCCCGACACCCGCCTGATCCTCACCAACGCGATCTACCTCATGGCGGCGTGGAAGTACCCGTTCACCCCCACCGCCACGGCGCTGGGGCCGTTCACCCGGGATGACGGCAGCGTCGTCGACGTCTCCATCATGCGCGGGCCGTTCGACCGGATGGGCTACCTCGAGGGCGACGGTTGGCGCGCGGTCGACGTGCCGTACGCGGGCGACGGGCTTGCCATGGCCATCGTCATGCCGACCCGGGGCGACCTCGCCGCGGTCGAGGCGAACCTCGACGCCACCTGGCTGGGCGCGTTGCTGACCGGGTTCCAGGTCACCGACGTCCAACTACGCCTGCCCCGATGGAGGTTCCGTCTGCCAGCCGAGCTGGGAGCCGCGCTGGGCAGCCTCGGCATGCCCACGGCATTCACCGCACAGGCCGACTTCACCGGCATGAGCACTGACCCGTCCCTGTGCATCGACGACGTGGTGCACGAGACGTTCATCGCGGTGGACGAGAAGGGCACCGAAGCCGCGGCCGCGACGGCCGTCGTCGTCCGGCCGCCGTCGATTCCGCAAGGGCCGCAGTTCTTTGTGGACCGACCATTCCTGTACGTCATCCACGACCGCCTCACCGGCGTACCGCTGTTCCTCGGCCGGGTCCACGACCCCTTGGTCACCAGCCGAGCCTGAGCGAAAGGCGGAATTGGCGTCTCCCTGCCCAAAGGCGGCCTTCCACAACGTGAGCGCAGGGCGAATCGGCTGGCGCAGGCAGAGCAGAATGGACGGCATGGGAGAAGCGCAAGATCGAGCAGTCGCTATCGTCCAACGTGCCGCCGGAAACACAGTGGCACCTGCGGTTGCAGCTCTCCTGACGGTGGCAGCGGCGGTGCTCAACAGACCAGAACTCGGCGTCGCAGCCGTTCCCGCCAGCGCACTTGCGGGCTCCGTCGTGGAGGAGTCGGTGTCGTTGGTTTACCGTCTCTGGGCTGCGGAAGGTGCACAGCGCTTTAGCGAGGCCGTTGAGTCGGAGAGCGGATCAACTGTCGATGACCTCGCTGCGGGAGAGCAATCCGATCGTAAGACCCGGCAGTTGCTGGGCGAGGCCGTCGGGGCCTCAACCACCACAGCCGACGAGTGGAAGATCAGGGTGCTCGCTCGGGCCTTTGTCGTGGGCGCAAAAGACAAGTCCAGAGCTGACGAGATGCGCATGCTGATTGCACTCTTGGAGGATTTTGAAGGGGTCGACGCGCGATGCTTGTCAGTGATAAACAAGGCACCTGAGCAGTTCCGCGTAGAAGATATCGCCAAGCGAGACAGAGGCATCGCCCATGTTGCGCCGATCCTCGTCCAGAAGTTGGCAAAGTTGACCTTCATCGAAGCGGCCCCACGTAGTCAACAACACCTGTCCGGCGAGGAGAGAGATGAGTTGCGGGACGCGCAACAGACGATGGGCGAGCCTGAACCACGGTTGCCGACGAACTACCGGCTTACGGACTTGGGACAGACGGTCGCTCATCTCCTTGGCCGTATGGGTGCGCTCCCTCGTCAGCACCCTGCCGAGAGCGCTGACTGAGGAAGCACGACAACAGTTGCCTGAACTCCTGCGGGTGTTCGATCGCCGGCACGTGCCCGCATCGGCCGAACACGTGCAGACGGACGTCGGTCAGGTGTTCGAGCAGGGGCCGGGTTGCCGTTTCGAGCGGAGTGATGCGGTCCTCGGCGCCGTGCACGAGCAGCACGGGCGCGCTGATCGCTGCCAGCGTTCGCGCCGAGAGGGTGAGGTCGTCGACCCATCGTGCCCGGGGTGGAGGAAACAACGACGCGAAGGCCGCCTCCCCCGCTCGCATCGCGGCCGCCCGGGCGTCGACTGCCGATTCGGTCACGAGCGCCTGGTCGAGCACGAGGCGACTCAGCATGTCTCGTGCCCCGAGCTTGCCGGCGGGGGCGGCCCAGATCGCGTCGAGCCCGGCGGACAGGGGCGCGCCGGGGGCGCCCATCGTCGCGACCGCCACGACCCGGGTGACCTGTCGGGGGCGTGCGGCCGCCAACGCCAGCGCCACGGCACCGCCCATGGAGTGACCCACCACGGCGTAGTGCTCGATACCGAGAGCGTCCATCAGGCCCGCGGCCTGCTCCGTCCACAGCCGAAGCCCGCCCGTGGAGCCCGCCGGGACGGGCGTACGGCCGAACCCCGCCTGGTCGGGAGCCACGACGTGCCAGGACGTGCCGAGCGCCTGCGCCGTCGCTGCCCAGGCGCCGGACCCGGTCGTGCCGGGTCCGGAGCCGTGCAGCATCAGCACCGCGGGTCCGGTGCCGCTTTCCAGGACGTGAACCGGGGAGCCGTCGACCGTGACGGTCCGAAGTGCCGTCACCGGCACAGGCCAGCTGTGCTCATGCGGATGCGGGGTTGACGGACTTCGAGAAGACCTCCATCATCGCCCGGCCGAACTGCGGCATGTCGGGCCAGCCCCGGCAGGAGACGAGGTTGCCGTCCACGACGTCGGGAGCGTCGATGACGGTCGCGCCGGCGTTCTCCATGTCACCGGTGATGGGCGGGAAGCAGGCCGTCCTGCGGCCCTTCAGCAGCCCGTACACCGCTGGCACCTGCGCTCCGTGGCACACCAGCGCGATGGGGAGGTTGCGGGCGAAGAAGTGCTCGGTGATGCGCCTGACGTCGGCGTCGACCCGGATCCATTCGGGGGCGCGGCCGCCGGGGATGATGAGGGCGTCGTAGCGCTCGACGTCCACGTCGGCCCAGGGCACGTCGACCGGCAGCTTCCGGCCGTTCTTCTCCACGTAGGCGTCGGAGTTGGGGTCGAACTCGTGGATGACCAGTTGCACGTCACGCATCGTCCGTGACGAGACGTCCACGTCCCAGCCGCCCTCCTGCACGCGGTAGTAGGGATACATGGTGTCGAGTTCCTCGGCGGCGTCGCCGGTCAGCAGCAGCGCTCTGGGCACCTGCTTCTCCTCGCGTCTGGGGGCGGGTGAGGTGGTGGATCCGATCGAATCCAATCCGATCTGATTGCGCTAGCATTCCCCGGCCCGGCCCGCCCGTCAAGCGTCTGCCGCCATCCCGTCCGCGTCCCTGACGCCGTCGAACAGTCGCCGGAAACGCTCGCCGGAGCGCAGGATGTGCCGACGCATCGCGTACGCGGCGGCGTCCGGGTCACGCGCGGCGATCGCGGTTACCACGTCCTCGTGCTCGGCCATCGCCAGGTGCGTGACCTGGGTGTCGTGGTGGAGCCGGAAGAGGTGCACGTGGCTGTGCAGGCGAGCGAGCGCTTCACGGATGACCTGGTTCTCCGCGCTCAGGGCGACGAGATCGTGGAAGGCGGCGTCGCGTAGCCCGAAGGCGCCGTACGCCGTGGGCCCGTTGCCCCCTTCCAGCTCCGCCATCTCCTCCAGCATTCGTCGCAGACCGGCCACCTGCTCCGAGGTCGCGCGTTCGGCGGATCTGCGCGCCGCCGCCGGTTCGAGGAGCAGGCGGACCTCGAGCATGTCCTCGAATCGCTGGCGGGTGATGTGCGGAGGGATGCGGTAGCCGGCATGGGGCACCCGCACGACCAGGCCCTCGGCCTCCATGCGGTTCAGCGCGTCCCGGATCGGCGTCTGCGAGACCCCCAGCTCTCGCGCCAGGACGTCGATCGTGACGCGGGAGCCGGCCTCGATCCGTAGCGACATCAGCTGTCCGAGCAGCGTGTCGTACACCTCGTCGGCAAGCCGGCCGCCGGATCTTCCCGGCGGCGTTCCGCCCGCGACGGCCCTACGGCCCCGCGCGATCATCGCTTCGTCGTCCATCGTGACGTGAGGTCCTTTCTTGCGCCTTCGGGAACCTGTTGACATCAGTCACAACGCTGCGACATGCTGACGCCCCACACCGGATCGTATAGGAAAAGCGCTGGATGATCTTCATTCTGCGCCATCGCGGAACCGCCCGCCATCGCACCTGTGACGCCAGCCCGCGGGTCGGCACCCCGCGACAGCCCGGCGGCGACACGCCTGAGCAACCCCGCAACTGCACGGCGAAGCACATAGCGAGGCCTTAGAAGTCCCCACCCCAGAAAGCAGGCCCGAAGATGCGATATCAGAAGCGAACAGGACGATTGTCCGTTCCCGCCCGGAAGGTGCAGCTGGCGACGGCAGCCATGCTGCTGATGGCCACGACCGTGGCGGCGTGCGGCGGCGACAGCAAGGACGACGGCGCGAAGGCGAGCGCCCCGAAGGCGCCGGCGGCCATCCCGGAGCTCACCAAGGACCCGCTGACCCTCAGCTTCATCTGGTTCGACTGGCCCCCCGCCCAGGCACTGGAAGCCTTCGCGAACGCGGAGTACAAGAAAGAGCGGCCGAACGCCACCATCAAGGTCAACACCGTGCCGAACGCCAACTGGCACGACGCGATGTTCACCCAGTTCGCCGCGCGCAAGACCGACTTCGACATCGCGATCCTGGACTCGCAACACATCGGCGAGGCCGTGACGAACGGCAACATCCTCGACCTCACCGACTTCGTCAAAGAGAACATCGACGTCAACGCCTACAACCCCTACCTCCTGGCGGCGTACGGTCAGTTCCCCCAGGCGGAGACCGGCAAACGCGACGAGAACGCCAGCCTGTACGGGCTGCCGCTGCTCGGCGACACCTGGACGATGATCTACCGCAAGGACCTGATCGGCGACAAGCCACCGCAGACCTGGGACGAGATGATCTCAGCCGCCGAGAAGTGCCAGGCGGACAACCCCGGTGTCAGCGGGCTGGCCTTCCACCAGGCCAACGGCTCCGACGCCGCGGCCGTCACCTACAACACCGTCAACGGCGTCTACGGCGGCAACCTCTGGGACCCCAAGACGCGCAAGATCGACGGTGTCCTCAACGACGCCGCCGGCCAGGAGGCGATGGACGTCCTGGTCAACAAGATGAAGCCGCTGACCGCGAAGGGCTCCGGCAACTGGTTCATCGACGAGGTGAACGCGGCTGTCGCTCAGGGCAAGGCCTGCATCGCGTTCAACTGGATCGCCGCGAGCGGCGGCCTGCTCGACCCGAAGCAGTCGACGCTCGGCACCAGCCGGGAGCAGATTCTCGACAAGCTGGGCTTCGCCACCCTGCCGAGCCAGAAGACGAACCTGGTCCCGCTCGGCGGTATGGGGATGCACATCTCGGCCTACTCCTCGAAGGCGAACCAGGCGGAAGCCCTCAACTTCATGAAGTGGTTCGAGCAGGCTGACGTCCAGAAGAAGTGGGCCGCGGCCGGTGGCGTGCCAGCGCGTACGGACGCCCTGGCGTCGCCGGAGTTCCTCAACGCCGGGCCGTTCAACAAGGTGTACGCCGACTCGGTGCCGCGGATGCGGGACATGTGGAACGTGCCCGAGTACGCGCGCCTCGTCGACATCGAGAACACCAACGTGAACGCGGCGCTCAACGGCGCGAAGAAGCCGAAGGACGCGCTCGACGACATCGCCAAGGAGCAGCAGAACGTGCTCGACTCCAGCAACCGCAAGGGCGGCGGCGGACTGTGAAAGACCCCGCACCGCTGACCACCGACCACCCCGGGCAGGTGGTGTCTGTGACGCCACCTGCACCGGGGCGGTCCCGGCGGCTGAGCGACCGCTGGCTCGCCGTCACGTTCATCTCCCCCGCGATGCTGCTGTTGCTCGGCATGTCGGTGTTCCCGCTGCTGTGGGCGTTGTACCTGTCCTTCACCGACTACTCGGCCACCCGCGGCGGGCCCGCCAACTTCATCGGGTTCGGCAACTACACCGCCATCCTGACGTCGGCGCAGGTCCACACGAGGGCCCTGACCACGCTGATCTACGTGGTCGGCGCGGTCGGCCTGCAGACGGTGCTCGGCTTCGGCATCGCCTACCTGATCTCCCGGCGCACGCGCGGGCGGGGAGCGCTGACCACCCTGTTCCTGGTTCCGATGATGCTGTCGCCGGTCGTGGTCGGGCTGTTCTGGCGGTTCATGCTCGACGCGCAGTTCGGCGTGGTCAACAGCATGCTCGGCTCGGTCGGCCTGGGGCAGGTGGAGTGGCTCACCCGGCAGCGGACGGCACTGGTCTCCCTGATCGTCGTCGACACCTGGCAGTGGACGCCGTTCATCATGCTCATCGCGCTCGCGGGCCTCACCGCGGTGCCCAAGTACCTCTACGAGGCCGCCTCGATCGACCGGGCCTCCGAGTGGTTCCGGTTTCGCACGATCACTCTTCCGCTGGTGTGGCCGCTGCTCCTCATCGCCGTGATGTTCCGGGCGATCGAGGCGTTCCGGCTGTTCGACCTCGTCTACATCCTGACCAGCGGAGGTCCGGGTGTCTCCACCGAGACGTTGTCGTTCCACATCTACAAAGTCGCGTTCCTGGGCTTCAACTCCGGAACCGCCTCGGCGTACGGGATCCTCATGGTCCTCGTCGTCATCGTCCTCACGCAGTTCTACCTGCGCTACCTGAACAAGCTCAAGGAGGACTGATGGCCGTCTCCGTTGACGAGGCCGTGTCCACCGGTCCAGCCCCGGACCACGGGCCCCCCGCGCGCCGCCTCGGCGGTCGGGGCCGCTCCGTGGTGGAGATCGCGCTGCTGACCGTCCTGGCCGTGGTGATGCTCTTTCCGGTGCTGTGGATGCTCGAGACGTCGATCAAGGAGAACCGGGACGTCTACGCCATCCCGGCCAAGTTCTTCGACTTCGCCGTCACTCTGCAGCATTACAAGGATGTGTTCGTCGCTCAGGGCGACGGCCGCACGCCGGTGTCCGTCAACTTCCTCAACTCGGTGGTGGTCGCCGGAGCTTCCACGGTGCTGGCCACCGTGCTGGGGGTCCCGGCGGCCTGGGCCTACTCGCGCTTCGCGGTGAAGGCCAAGAAGGACCAACTGTTCTTCATCCTGTCCACCCGCTTCATGCCGCCCGTGGTGGTCGTGATCCCGATCTTCCTGATGTACCGGCAGATCGGCCTCTACGACAACAAGCTCGGCCTGATCCTCATCTACACCGCGTTCAACGTCCCGTTCACGATCTGGATGATGAAGGGGTTCGTCGACGAGGTGCCCGCCGAGTACGAGGACGCCGCCATGCTCGACGGGTACACGCGCCTGCAGGCGTTCTGGCGGTACACCCTGCCGCTGCTCGTGCCCGGCATCGCCGCGACGGCGGTCTTCGCCCTCATCTTCTCGTGGAACGAGTTCGTGTTCGCCACCTTCCTCACCTCCAGCGACAGCGTGCGGACGGCTCCCCCGGCCATCGCCGGCCTGATCGGCGGTACCACCACGGACTGGGGTCTCGTGGCCGCCGCCTCCGTGGTGTTCGCCCTACCGGTGCTCGTCTTCGCGTACCTGGTGCGCAAGCACCTCATCGCCGGTGTGACGCTCGGGGCGGTGCGACGCTGATGGCGGGCATCGAGGTGACCGCGCTGCACAAGCGCTACCCCGACGGAACGGTAGCGGTCGAGCACGTCGACCTGTCCATCGGCCACGGCGAGCTGTTCGTGATGCTCGGCCCTTCGGGTTGCGGCAAGACGACCACGCTGCGCGCCATCGCCGGCCTGGAGAGGCAGACGGCGGGCGACATCCGCATCGGCGACACGCTGGTCAACGACCTGCGGCCGGCCGAGCGCGACATCGCCATGGTGTTCCAGTTCTACGCTCTCTACCCGCATCTGCGAACCCGCGACAACCTGGCGTTCCCACTGCGGGCCGAGGGCCTGCCCAAGCAGGAGGTGAACGCGCGGGTCGAGGAGGCCGCCCGGCTGATGCGGCTCGGTCCGCTCCTGAACCGACGACCGCGCCAGCTGTCCGGCGGGGAGCAGCAGCGTGTGGCGCTGGCTCGCGCCCTGGTACGCCGACCGCGCGCGTTCCTGATGGACGAACCGCTCACCAACCTGGACGCGGAGCTGCGGGCGGACATGCGCACGGAGATCAAGCACCTGCAGGGAGAGCTGGGGGCGACGATGGTCTACGTCACCCACGACCAGGTCGAGGCGATGTCGCTCGGTCACCGGATCGCCATCCTCAACAAGGGCCGCGTCGAGCAGATCGGCACCCCGCTGGAGGTCTACGACCGTCCGGCGAGTCTCTTCTGCGCCGCGTTCATCGGCTCCCCGCCGATGAACCTGATCGAGGTGGAGATCGCCGACGGGCGGCTGCACGCTCAGGGCGGGTTGGTCCTGACGCCACCGTCGGGCCTGCCACGCGATCGTCGCCTGGTCGCCGGCGTCCGGCCGGAGGCGCTGGAGGTCACCGCACCGGGGGCGGAAGGCTCGATCCCGGCCCGGGTGGTCTCGGTGGAGTGGCTGGGCGACGAAATCATCTACGTGGTCGACCACGGCGGCCAACGTGACGTCCGGGTCCGGATGCCACCAACTGTTCGTTTCGCCGCTGACGCGAAGGTCGGGCTGCGGCACACCGGCGGAACCCCGGCGGTCTACGACGTGAGCACGGAAGAGCTGGTGGCCTGATGGGAACCGTTGCAGCACAAGGGCTGCGCAAGTCCTTCGGCAAGGTCCAGGCGCTGGACGGGGTGACGCTGGACGTGCCGGACGGCTCGTTCTTCGTCGTACTCGGGCCCTCCGGGGCAGGCAAGACGACGACCCTGCGAGCGATCGCCGGCCTGGAGAAGCTCGACGCGGGCACGGTACATCTGGACGGCAGGGACGCGACCGGCGACGCCCCGGCCGCACGCGACCTGGCCATGGTCTTCCAGAGCTACGCCCTCTACCCGCGACACACGGTGTACGAGAACATCGCCTCGCCGTTGCGGGCACGCCGCTGCTCGTCGAGCGAGATCGCCGCCGCCGTGCAGAAGATGTCGAGCCTGCTGCACATCGAACGCCTCCTGCAGCGTCGTCCCGCCCAACTGTCCGGCGGTGAGATGCAGCGTGTCGCACTGGCCCGGGCACTGGTCCGTAGCCCGCGCGCGTTCCTGATGGACGAGCCGCTGACGAACCTCGACCTCAAGCTCCGGGTCGAGATGCGCACCGAGCTCACCCGCATCCACCGCAGCCTCGGCGCCACCTTCGTCTACGTGACCAACGACCAGGTCGAGGCGCTGTCCATGGCCGACCAGGTCGCGGTCCTCAAGGAGGGCAAGGTGCAACAGGTCGGAACGCCGACCGAGGTGTACGAGCGTCCCGCCAACCAGTGGGTCGCCGGATTCGTCGGGAGCCCGCCGATCAGCCTGCTCACCTGCCGCGCCGAGGGAGATCGTCTGGTCGGCGCCGACGGCTGGACGCTGCCGCGACCCCGCTGGGCCACGGCTGAGGACGGTCAGGCGCTGCTGCTGGGCCTGCGCGCGGAGGACCTCTCCGTCGAGCAGCGTGGGGACGCGTCGTTGTCGGGCGAGCTCTACGGGCTTGAGCCGCTCGGTGACCGAACGGTGGTCGACGTCCGGGTGGGGACGGAGATCGTCAAGGTCAAGGCACGACCCACCGTCAGCGGTACGCCGGGCGAGCGACTGTCGGTCACCGTCGACCTGGACCGTGCGCACCTGTTCGACGCGGGCTCCGGGCTGTCGTTGTCCGAGGCGGGGCGGTAACCGCGGCCGGCGGCGACGGCACCACGCGCCAACGAGTGGCAGCCGGGCGCCGGCGGACCGTCAGCAGTGCGTACGGCCTGACGACGCCCGGCCGGGCGCGGCCCGAGAAGACGACCGGTGGCGTCGGTCCGTGCGCACAGCCGCGGTCGCTGAGCCACGACGGACATCACCAGGAAGATCACAGGAGGCGACGGAATGAGTGATCCGATGAACGTCCTGGCCCCGGAGCACCGGCGGCTCCGGATCGGCGACGCCTGGCGCGACGCCGCAAGCGGAGCCACGTTCGCCGTCGAGGACCCCGCAACCGGCAAGACCATCGCCGAGGTGGCGGACGCCGACGTCGGTGACGGACTCGCCGCGCTGGACGCGGCGAGCGCGGCGATGGCGGAGTGGGCGGCGACCCCACCGCGGAAACGGTCAGAGTTGTTGACAGCGACGTACCGGGCGCTGACCGGGCGATCCGAGGAGGTCGCCCGGCTGATCACGCTCGAGATGGGCAAGCCGCTCGCCGAGGCTCGGGCGGAGGTGGCCTACGGCGCCGAGTTCTTCCGCTGGTTCGCCGAGGAGGCGGTGCGCGTCGAGGGCCGGTACAACACCGCTCCCGCAGGTGGATATCGCATCCTCACCGTGCCGAAGCCGGTCGGGCCGTGCGTCTTCGTGACGCCCTGGAACTTCCCGTTGGCCATGGGTGCCCGCAAGATCGCTCCCGCCCTGGCGGCGGGCTGCACGACGATCACCAAGCCGGCGGCCCAGACGCCACTCACCATGCTGTTGCTGGCCCGCATCATGGAGGAGGTCGGCGTACCCCCGGGGGTGGTCAACGTGGTGACCACCAAGCGTTCCGGCGCGGTGGTCTCCGCGCTGCTGGCCGACGGTCGGACCCGCAAGCTCTCGTTCACCGGGTCGACCGAGGTCGGCCGCGTGCTGCTGCGACAGGCAGCGGACAACGTGCTGCGTACCTCAATGGAACTGGGCGGCAACGCGGCCCTGATCGTGTGTGCCGACGCGGACCTGGACGTCGCGCTCGACGGCGCCATGGTGGCCAAGATGCGCAACATCGGGGAGTCCTGCATCGCGGCCAACCGGATCTACGTCGAGGAGCCGGTGCGCGAGGAGTTCACGGCGCGCTTCGCCGAGCGGATGGGCGCGCTGTCGATGGGCCATGGTCTCGACGACGGCGTGACCGTCGGGGCGTTGATCGACGAGGTCTCGGTCGCCAAGATTGACGAGCTCGTCGCCGACGCGGTCGACCGCGGCGCCCGGGTCCTGGTGGGCGGTGAGCGTCCGGATGGGCCGGGCCACTTCTACCCGCCCACGGTCCTCGCCGACGTGCCCGACGATGCGCGGATGCTGCAGGAGGAGATCTTCGGCCCGGTCGCGCCGATCATCTCGTTCACGTCCGACGACGAGGTGATGGCGAAGGCCAACGACACCGAGTACGGCCTGGTCGGGTACATCTTCACCCGTGACCTTCAGCGGGCGCTGCGGTTCGCCGAAGGGCTGGACACCGGGATGCTCGGCATCAACCGTGGCCTGATATCGGATCCGTCAGCTCCGTTCGGTGGCGTGAAGCAGTCCGGGATCGGCAAGGAGGGATCACACGAGGGAATCCTCGAGTATCTCGACGTCACCTACGCGGCGATCGACCTGCCGTGACCGACCTGCCACCCCGGGCACCCGCCCCGCCCATCGCCGCCGACGTTCCGGAGAGGCACCGACATGCTTGAGACCGTCCGCGGACCACGCCAACTGATAGTGGGCGAAGGGGTCGCGCAGAACATCCCACGAGTGGTGGCCGAGAGTGGCTCGCGAGTCCTCGTCGTGACCGACCAGGTTCTTCTCCGGCAGCCGGGGGTGGCCGAGATCGTGGCCGCCGTGCGGGAGAAGGTCGAGGCCGTCGAGGTGTTCGCCGACGCGACTCCCGACGTGCCGCTGACCGATGTCGCACTCGCCGTCTCGGCCGCCGCCAAGGTGGACGCCGACGTGATCCTCGCCATCGGGGGCGGCACGGTGATCGACCTCGCCAAGATCGTCGGCGTCATCCGGTGCCACGGTGGGACGCCACGCGACTTCTACGGCGAGTCGAAGGTGCCGGGGCCGACGATCCCTCTCGTGGCTGTCCCGACGACGTCGGGCACCGGCTCGGAGCTCACCCCCGTCTCGGTGTTGACCGACCCGGACCGCGAACTGAAGGTGGGCGTCTCCAGCGTCCACATCGTGCCCGACTTCGCCATCGTCGACCCCGAACTCACCTACTCCTGCCCGGCGAGCGTCACCGCCCACTCGGGCATCGACGCGTTCTGCCACGCGGTGGAGAGCTACACCGCGCGGCCCCGCGCCCACGGACCGCGCGACCCGGTGGAGCAGGTCTTCCTCGGTCGTAACCCGGTCACCGACCACTACGCGCTGCTGGCCGCGGAACGGATCGCCCGTAGCCTGCGTCGTGCCGTCAGCAACGGAGGCGACACGGACGCCCGCGCGGACATGTCCTACGGGTCCATGCTCGCCGGGATCGCCTTCTCCCACGCGGGCAACGCGGCCCCGCACGCTCTCCAGTACCCCATCGGCGCGGCCACGCACACGCCGCACGGCCTGGGCGTCGGGCTGCTGCTGCCCTACGCGCTGGACGCGGCGAGGGACGCCATCGCCGACCGGTTGGCCGTCCTCGCCCGGGTGTGCGGGCTCGACGTCGCCGACGCCTCCGACGCCGAGGCCGCGGAGGTGTTCCTCACCTGGCTCGACGGGCTCCTTGCCGACATCGGCATCCCCCGCACCCTGGCCGACATCGGCGTGGCCCGCGCGGACCTGCCGCGCTTCGCGGAGATGGCCAGTGGCGTCACCCGGTTGATCCAGAACCATCCGGGCCCGACCGACACCGCCAGCCTGACCGCGATCCTCGAAGCGGCCTGGACCGGGGACCGGACCCGACACGTCCTGACCCCGAGCACAGCCAGCGACCTGCCTTTCCCCTGACGACGACCGTCCCGGGGGCCCGTACCGTCAGCCCCCGGCACACGTCGTGAGCAGCGCGGCGTCGGCGATTCCCGGCACGCCGACGTGGGCGGCGGTTTCATTCGCCGGCCTTCCACTCGAAACCGTCAGGGTCGGTGAAGGTTCCGGCGCCGCTGCTGCCGATGACGAGCCGGTGTGATCCGGTGCCGTCGGGCGAGACGCCCGCGTCCTTGGCGGCGGCACGACGGCCGTACAACGCCAGCTTGATGTTCGACGTGGCGAACTCGACGTACTTGCGGCCGAAGCTCTTGGCCACGGTGAGACCGTGGTCGACGTAGAACCGTTTGGTCGCGGCGACGTCGTCCACTCCCAGCAGGAGCACCATCTCGTCGATGTGCCGGTTGGCCGGTCCGGTGTCCTTCTTCGCCGATGTCGCGATCTTCCAGATCGTGCCGTACGGGTCACGCAGTACCCCGCCGTAGCCCCAGAAACTCTTCGCGGCCGGCTTCAGTGTCGTCGCTCCGCCGGCAAGGGCATCGCCGAAGAGGCTGTTGACGGTGCCCGGCTGGGACACCACGAGCGAGACGGCGAAGCCACGGAAACCGGTGGTGGGTGCGTCCGACGCGCCGACGCGCAGACGGGGACCGAGGCCGAAGGCCGCGGTGTAGAAGTCCTGGGCGGGCGCCGGGGCCGGCACTTCGAGCGTGACGGAATCGATGGTGAGCATGAGTGGTTCCTTTCGGGCTGTGCGGTTCTCGGTTGCCGGACCGCGAAGGAGTGAAGGCGGATCGGGGATCTGGCGGTGCTGATCGCGACGGCGGCTCGGACGAGCCCTGCCGCTCACCTGTCCTGAAGCAGTCCCAACAGGTTGCCGTCGGGATCGGCGACGGTAGCCACGAGGCGGCCGCCGCCGACATCGTGTGCCGCTTCGGTCACCGTGGCGCCGACGGCGCTCAGCTCGGCCAGCTTCGCTTCGATGTCCGTGACGTGCCAGTAGGTCAGGGGCGCGGTCAGGCCCTGCGGTCCACCGCCCGGCACCAGGCCGATGTGCTGGCCTGCCGCGTTGAAGCCGACGTAGTAGACCGATTCGTCCGTCGGCGGTACGCCGAGCAGCGCCTCGTACACCGCCGTGGCGCTGGCCAGATCCGACACCGGGTGCAGCACGGTCCGGATGCCCTGCGTGGACGAGTTCGCCATGGTCACTCCCTAGGTCGCGGGCCGCTGCCGGCCCGGTCGGTTGCGTGTCCACAGCATGTCCTCCGGCATGCCCGGCGCGGATCCGTGGCGACCACGGAGTCGACCACGGAACCGGCACACGGAGAGGCGTACGACAGAATGGGGTGGTGGTTGACGTCTCCCCTCGGGAAGCCGAGGTGCTTGCCCTGCTCGGAGACCATCTCAGCAACGCGGAGATCGGCGCACGACTCTTCATCTCGGTCCGTACCGTGGAGACACACGTCTCCTCGCTGCTGCGCAAGCTGGAGGTCCCGGATCGCCGTGCGCTCGCCCAGCGGGCGCGTGAGGTGGCCGGCGGTGGTGCCGCGCCCCAGGCGCCGGTTCTGCCGGCCCCGCTGACCTCGTTCGTCGGTCGGGTGAGCGAGCGAGCTGAGCTGAGCGAGCTGATCCGGGCTCACCGTCAGGTGAGTGCGGTCGGGCCGGGCGGAGTGGGCAAGACCCGCCTCGCGCTGGCGGTGGCCTCGCACGCAGGTGGTGACTACCCCGACGGTGTGTGGTTCGTCGATCTGGTTCCGGTCGCCGACCCCGACATGATCGCGGCTGCGGTCGCCGTGGCGCTCGGTCTGGGCGAGCAGCCCGGTCGGGACATGACCGAGTCCGTTCTCGCCGCGTTGGCCGACCGCCAGGCGTTGCTGGTGCTCGACAACTGCGAACACGTACTGGACGGGGTCGCGGTCCTTCTCGAGCGGCTCTTGGCGGCGTGTCCGGCAGTGACGGTGCTGGCTACCAGTCGGGCACGGCTCATGGTGCCGTTCGAGCGGGTGTATCCGGTGCCGCCGCTGTCGCTGGGTGTCGACGGCGAGTCGGACGCGGTCGCGTTGTTCATGCAACGGGCGGCAGCGGTGGGCTGGCCGCTGGATCCTCCGCTGCGCGACCAGGTCGCCTCGATCTGTGAGCGCCTCGACGGAATGGCGTTGGCGATCGAGTTGGCTGCCGCACGCTATCCGATGCTGGGTCTGGATGGCATCACCGCCGCCCTGTCCCATCCGCTCCGAATGCTCACCGGCGGTGCCCGTACCGATGACCGGCACCGGTCGGTGCGCGCCACACTGGACTGGAGCCACGCCCTGCTGGAGCCTGCCGACCGGGCGCTGCTGCGCCGGGTGTCGGTCTTCGTGGCGCCGTTCACCACTTCGGCGGCGGCGGAGGTGGCCGAGACGGAGGAGGGCATCGTCGCCGACGGGCTGGCCCGGCTCGCTGAACAGAGCCTGCTGGTGGTGAGGACGTTCCCTGGTGGAACCGAGTACCGGGCGCTGGAACCCATCCGCCAGTACGGGACGGAGCGGCTCGCCGAGGCCGGCGAGCTGGTGGAGTCCCGTCACCGGCACCTTCGCTGGTGTCTGGCCACTGCCGCTGACCTTGCGGTGGTGCGGGCGGATTGGCGTGCCCGGTTCGACCCGGTGGCGGACGAGCTTCGCGCCGCGCTGTCGTGGGCGGTCGACCGGCCGGAGCAACGCATGGACGCCTATCACCTTGCCCGCCAGCTGGCGGAGATGGCCTTCATTCGTAACCTGGTCGGCGAGTCTCAGCTGCGGTATGAGCAGGCGGCCGCGCTCGCTGTCGAGCCCGCTGCCGAGGCGTCGATGCTCCGGCACGCCGCTGCCGTGGCTGGATGCCGCATGCGCGGTGACGACATGCACCGTCTTTGGCAGGCGGCCGCGCAGGCCGCCCGCCGAGCGGGAGATGCCGCCGGTGCCGCCTCCGACCTGGCGACCGCTGCCACCAACACCTACCGGTTCTGGAGCAGGTTCGAACTACTTCCGCCGCCGGAGGAGTCGATCGCGCTCATCCGCGAGGCACGAGAGCTGGCCGGCGACGACCCGGCCGCCCAGGCCGCGGTGGCGCTGGCCGAGGCTGGGGTGCTCAGCGACGCGTTCGGCGCAGCCCAGGGCCCACCCGACAACGCGGTACCCGAGACGATCGCGCGCGCCGAGCGGGCCGTCACACTCGCACACCGAACGCGCGACCCGCTCGCCGAGGCCGCGGCGCTCGATGCGCTCACCGGTGCCCAGTGCTGGGCCGGCGAGACGTTCACCAGCGCAGCCACGGCGCGACGCCGGGTCGCGCTGCTCTCGTCCCTACCAGCTGCCCCGGCCAACACCCATGAACTGCTCGACGCCCTCGGCAACGCCACCGAGGCCAGCCTTGGCGCGGGCGATCTGCCAGCCGCCCGCCGATTGGCACGGCAGATCGCCGACCACCCGCTGCTCGTGGAGGTTGGTCATCGTGCCACCAGTTGGCTGCTGGTGGCCGACGCGCTCGCGGGTAACACCGACGACGTACTGGCCGGCAGTGTGCGGTTCCTCGACGCGTGGCAGCGGGCCGGCAGCCCCGCCAGGTCAGTCCTCGGTCCCGCGGCAGCCGGCGTTGCGATGATCCATGGTCTCCGTGACGATCGGGAGGCCCAGAGCGTCTGGACCGCGGTCCTGAAACAGCTCGGCGTCTCACACGAACAGACCTATGGCTACGGACCGGTCTTCGACGCGATGCTGCTGCTGCACCGGGGGCAGGCGCCAGAGGCGCTGGAACGGATGGCTCCCGAACCGGGCGACGTGTGGAAGTCAGTCACCTGGATCTGGTTGCACTGGTATGTCGCGCTGCGCGCCGAGGCCGCGGTGCTCGCCGGGGGCCCGGGCGCTCGTGACCATCTGGCCGAGGCCAGGACCGTCGTGGCCGGCAACGTCGTCGCGGAGGCCATGGTGCAACGAGCGGAAGCGCTGCTCGACGGCGATCAACAGGCGCTGCTCGCTGCGGCAGGTACGTTCGACGCCGCCGGCTGCCGATACCAGTCCGCACGGACCCTGGTGTTCGCCGGTGGCGGCCATGCCCGGCGGGGCGCGGCCATACTCGGCGACCTTGGGCTCGCCCCCATGGTCCCCTGCCGACTCCAGATCACCTCGACCTGAGCTTCCGCCGATCCGGTGCACCGCCATGACCGCCTCGTCGCTGGTCTGCCGGCCTCCACAGCTGCTCCGCTCATAGTGCGGACGGCCGGGCTCGACGTCGGGTCACTCCTGCGGTGCGATCAGCGTGTCGTCGGTGGCGTCGCGGACCGTGATCGCCTCCACCGGGCAGGAGTCGGCGGCGTCGAGGATGACCTCGGCCGGGGCGACGACGTCGGCAAGCGGCGCGGACTGGCCGCCGACCAGGCGGAAGTGCTCGGGTGCGGTACCGGCGCAGATGCTCGTGCCGATGCAGCGGCGCGAGTCCACCCCGATCCGCCAGGCGGCACTCACCAGGCCACCGGCATGCCGAGCAGGCCCCGGACCAACATGCCCCGCTTCCACTGCAACTCCTCCTCGGGTACGGCGAGCCGCAATCCGGGCAGGCGGGTCACGAGTGTGGCGACGGCGACCTGCAACTCCATGCGGGCCAGCTGCGCGCCGACGCAGTGGTGAACGCCGTGCCCGAAGCCCAGGTGCGGGTTCTGCTCGCGGCCGAGGTCCAGCCGGTCCGGGTCGGCGAAGACGGTAGCGTCCCGGTTCGCCGACGACAGTGAGCCGAGGACCGGCTCACCGGCCCGGACCAGCACCCCGCCGACCTCGACGTCCTCCTTGGCGTACCGGGCGAAGGAGGAACCGACGCCCAGCGGCACGTACCGCAACAACTCCTCGACCGCGGCCGGCACCAGCGACGGGTCGGCCCGTAGCCGAGCGAGCTGGTCCGGATTGTGCAGCAGGACGTACACGAAGTTGGGGATCTGGGTCACTGTGGTTTCGTGGCCGGCCGCGAGCAGCCCTCCGGCCAGCTCCACCAGCTCGGTCTCGCTGAGCCGATCCTCGTTCTCGTCGCGGGCGCGCACCAACGCGCCGAGCAGGTCGTCGATCCCCGGCTCGCGGCGGCGCTCGGCGACCAGATCACCGATGTAGCCCCAGAGATTGTTCAGGTACTCCTGGATCGTCTCCATGGGCAGCGAGGTGGTCGAGACGATCGCCTCGGACCAGGTGTGGAAGCGGTCGCGGTCGGAGTACGGGACGCCGAGCAGCTCGCAGATCACCTGGATCGGCAACGGTGTGGCGACGTGCTCCACCAGGTCGGCCGGAGGACCGAGGCGGACCATGTCGTCGACCAGCGTGTCGGCGATCTCCTGGGTGCGGGGGCGCAACGCCTCCACCCGGCGGGCCGTGAACGCCTTCGCCACCAACCGGCGCAGCCGAGTGTGATCGGGTGGGTCCATGGTCAGCATGCCGCTGTACTGCTGGCGCGGGGTGAGCCTGGGCTCGTCGCGCTGGACGGCCGGGGCGCGGCCGAACCGGACGTCGCCGAGGACCGTACGGACGTCCTCGTACCGGGTGGCGAGCCACGCCTCCTCACCGTAGGGGAGCTGCACCCGGGTCATCGGCTCGCTCTCGCGCAGCTGGCCGTAGGTCGGGTCGACGACGAGGCGGTCAGGAACGCTGAACGGGTACGCCCGCGCGGGTGGAACGGTTCGGCTCTCGGTGGTCGGCGCGCTCTCCGTCATCCGGATTCCCTTCGTCGAGGCGGCGTGATCCTCAGGCCGGCGCCGTGTGGTGGCGGCGCCGGACTGCCAGCGTCCAGAACCTCACGACAGCACACACATCAACGCTCGGTGACATGTCGATGTCGGATCGTAGCGATAGATGGGGATGATCGCCATGGCGGCCGGTCCGCGCCCGTACGGGGAACTCATCCCACGGTGAAGTGTTTGTCCCCGCCCGGGCTCTCGAGTTCGTCGAGGACGGCGACGGCAAGGTCCTCCGCCGAGATTCGGGACGCGCCGTCGGCACCGGTGATGAGCGTCGCGGTGCCCCGTCGGTACGTACCGGTGCGGGTTCCGGGTTCGAGGATGGCGGGCGGGCTCAGGTAGACCCAGTCGGCCCGGTGCGCCCGGCAGGCGTCGAGTTGCGCGATGCTGGCGGCGGCGATGCTTCGCCAGGCCCGCGGCACGTACTCCGGGCTGTCGAGGACGAGGCGGTCGGGATGCCCGGGGGTCCGCAGCGGGGCGGCACCGCCGACGACGACGATGCGCGTCCGGGCCGCCTCGGCCGCGTCGAGCAGCGTCGTGGTGGTCGCGGCGACGGTGTGTTCGTACCCGGGGGCGGGACGGATCGCCGCCACTATCGCGTCCGTGCCGTCGAAGAGGCGGCTGAGCCGGCCGGGATCGTCAGTGTCGCCGGCGACGGCGGTCACGCCGCGCGGCAGTGCCGCCGGCCTCCGCCTTCGGAAGATGGCGATCGGGTCGTGTCCCCTGCGTGCGGCCTCGTCGACGACGCGCGAACCGACCATTCCGGCGGCTCCGACCACGGCGATCTTCATCGAGTTGCCCCTTCCGGTACGAGTTGGGCGCCCGGGTGGCGCGGGCGGGTCGGCGCGGGTAGCTGCCCCGCGACGATTGCGGCCAGTGCGAGCCCGAAGCCGAGAAGCTCGATCGGGCCGAGCGTCTGATCGAGCAGGACGGCACCGAGCAGTGCGGCGACCAGCGGCGACAGCAGACCGAGGACGGCGACGGAGGTCACCGGCAGCGCGATGACGCCACGGAACCACAGCACATACGCGCACAGGCCGCCGACCAGGCCCAGCCAGAGGTAGCCGAGAACAGCGGGCGGGTCGATCGCTGGTGGTGGTCCTTCGACGAGGAAGGTGACGGGCACCAGGAAGAGACCGCCCGCGCTGAGCTGCCAACCGGCGAAGGCCATCGGGCTCACCCCGGCGGGACGTTGCCAACGCTTGGTGAGGGTCACCCCGAGCGCCATCGTGGCCGCGCCGAGGAGACCGGCCACGATCCCCACGGCGTCGAACGTGGCATTCGGTCCGATCACCACCAGGCCGACGCCCAGCACCCCGGTGACGCCCCAGACGGCACGCCAGACGGAGAACCCCTCCCGCAGGAGCGTCGCGGCCAGGACGGCGACGACGAGCGGCTGCACCGCCCCCAGGGTCGCCGCGACGCCTCCCGGCAGCCGCTCGGCCGCGACGAAGAGCAGCGGGAAGAAGAGCCCGATGTTCAGTACGCCGAGCGTCGCCGCTTTCCCCCACCACGCGCCGCTCGGCAGCGTACGGGCGAACGCCAGCGCCACCAGTCCGGCGGGCAACGCGCGCAGGAGTCCGGCGAACAACGGGTGGCCGGGCGGAAGAAGCTCGGTGGTGACGACGTAGGTGGTGCCCCACGCCAGCGGCGCGAGCGCGGTCAGTGCGGTACGCGGCAGGTTGTTGGAGAAGCCGGCTCCGCCGACGGGTCTCTCCGCTCCGGAACGTGTCATGTCAGAAGTCTCGTCGCGCGCTCATTGATGAGTCCAATGCATGTTTGTCATCCGACCGATCTACAGAGAAGATGGATCGGTGGAGCTTCACCAACTGCGCTACGTCCTCGCCGTGGCCGAGACGAGCAGTTTCACCAGGGCCGCCGAACGGTGCCTGGTCGTCCAGTCCGCGTTGAGTCACCAGATCGCGCGGCTGGAACGGGAACTCGGTGCGCGGCTCTTCGAGCGGACCAGCCGCCGGGTGCGGCTGACCCCGGCGGGCGCGGCGTTCCTCCCCGCCGCCCGCCAGTGTCTGGACGCCGCCGAACGCGCGGCCGCCGAGGTCGCGGCGGCGGTGGGAGAGGTACGGGGACGACTGAGGGTGGGTCTGATCCCCACGGTTGCGGCCGTCGACATTCCGGCCACCCTCCGCGCGTTCCGCCAGCGGTACCCGTACGTTCGCGTCGGCCTCCGTGTCGGCGGGAGCGACGCACTCGTGGAGCAGGTCAGGCAGGGCGTCATCGACGTGGCGTTCCTGGGGCTGCCGGAAACGGTGCAACCAAAGGGCGTCGACGTGCACGAATTGGCCCGGGACCGGCTCGTCGCCGTGGTCGCCCCGGACCATCCGCTCGCGGAGGAACCGGCAGTCGACCTCGACCGGCTCGCCGCCGAGGTCTTCGTCGACTTTCCGGTGGGCAGCGCCGGGCGGGCCCAGACCGATCAGGCGTTCTCCGCCGCCGGCCTCGCCCGCGACGTCGCGTTCGAAGTGACCGCCGCCGACCTGATGGCCGACCTCGTCGCTGCCGGTCTCGGCGTCGCCATGCTCCCCTCCGCCTACGTGCCACGACTCAATGGCGTGACCACCATTGCGGTCGCCGACGCGCCGGCCCGGGTCGAGCACCTCGTCTGGAGTCGCCTGGGCCGGACCCCTGCGGTAAACGCCTTTCTCGCTGTTCTGAAGATCCCGGGCGGGGCACACCCGGAGCGGCAGCGACCCGGCCGGTAATCACGACCCTGGCGGACGTGCCCGGCGACTGGCGGTGAATATGTGGCGGACAGGTCGTCCCTGGCGATGATCGAGCGGGGACGCGTCGTCACCATCTCCTCGATCGTCGCCGCAATGGGCTTCCACCGCTTGATCGCGCACCGGGTGACGACTCCCGGGCGGGAGGTATTCACTCATTAGCTGGCCCACGACGTGGGACCACGCGGCCTGACGAGGAGCGCAGTGGTACCAAAATGACCAGCGCCTTCGCGTGGCACACGCCCGGAACGCATTAATGGGCGACGTCGATCGGTTGCGTCGGAGGTATTGACGAAATGACGGCGACCGTCGCCTACCTACTCCCCCAAACCGCAGCGGGCCCACCAGGTGGATGGCGATTCCCCCAGCAGATTCGCGGCGCAATCAGATCCCTGCGACTGTTACGAACAGCACGAGAGGTGGGCCGCGTCGGTTCAGGTGGCCGCCCGCCGAGAAATGCGCAGAACAGTTCCTTCGCTCGGCCCGGACCTCACGGTGCTGTGCATTAACGACGCCGCGATAAAATCGTGGTCCGCGCCTACTCCCACGCCTGGGAAAGAGACTCGAAGGTCTCCGGATCAGTGTGACACGGAATTACGCAGACGAGATGGCCACCCGGGGCCCGCAGGGTTACGCACTCCAGCCAGCGACCGACCTCGACGGCGCCGTGGGCGATCAGTCGGCGGGCCTCCGCCTCGACGTCGTCGGTCTCGATGTCGACGTGGTAGCGAGCCTGGTCATCCACTGCCTGCACCGCCAGCACCAGCCCGGGCAGTGCGCCGTGCAGGGAGGTGAACTGCTGCTCGTCGGGGACCGTACGGGCAGGCACGCCGAGGGCCTCCGACCAGAAGGCGGCAGCTGCCGGTGCCTCACCTCGGGGTACGTCAATCAGGATCGTCGAGAGTCTGCTGCGATGCGCCACGATCAATCATTATCCACATCCATGCGGAGATTCGCCGCCATCGCATGACGGCCAAATGGGGCAAAGAGGAGCCGTCGCGACCGCCCCGACCAGGTCAGGAAGCAAGCGAACCAGCTCAATGCCGTCCATGCCGGATTCGACGACCCGCGGCAGCCGGTCGCCGCCAGCGACTACCCGTAGTAACCGTCGATCCGTAGCGGCACTGGCGCACAGCGGCGACGCCTCGCGGTGGGCCGCCACTTTCACTGACGCCTATTCGTTGATCTTGCCCAACGGGCGGAGATGGCGCTCGATCCCGCCCACTCGCTTGTCACCTGGCGCAATACTCCCGCAAGGCAGCTGAGGCGCGGTGTCCGGGCGGATCCGACGACCACATTGGGCTGGACGTGCGCTGCGGATCCGGCGTAGCATCCTGCTCCAGAGAGATCGTCAAGCGATCGCCGCTGGTGAATGCAGCCAGCGGATCGGGGGGAGTAATGAACTATGCGCTGCCGCTGCAATACCACTTTTCCTGCGCTGCCATAGCGCCACATCCCTGGATTCTTGCCACTGCGCCAGAGGAATGCGGCGAAACACGATGACAAGGCCAGTGCCGACCTTCACGAGCCTATTGGCGTGATGTCGGCTGGTGCGCGCCAGCCTCGGACCGCACTGCAGGCCGCGACGGCCCGGCAGGCATTCCCGCCTTCACGGCGGTCGGACGGCGATACCAGCAACGCCGCCGGCATCGCACCCGGCGGCGTGTCCAAGGCCGGGAGCCCGCGTCGGTTCCGTCGCTCGTCGGGCCGGCCGGCCGGGCCAGGCGCATCAGCAGCACCTTCGACCGTCTTCTGCACACACGTCGCCCTCACTCCGCCGGGGACGAGGAACGCCCTCGCGCTGCGGTTCACCGAGCCGCGCCGCGGCGTCCCCGCGCTGGCTCAGCCTGCGAGCCGGCGGCACCAGCGGGTGTGAGACGACCGGCCACCTCCCTCCGCACAGTGGCTACGTGCTGGCCGATCCCGATCGCCGGCGCGCCACTGTCCGGAGCGATTGTGCCGACTACTGGAGCAGCAGGTCCGTTGAACGGCCCGATGCACACGGGGCACCAGATGAGAGGGGTTTCGCGAACCGTGGTGACAGTGGATATCTTCGGTCGCTGCCAGTCATACACCGAGAGCCAGGAGGCTCGCGCAGCCAACGTTTACCCGTACTTCATTCCCTTCGAGGGGCACGACGCGACAGTCGCGCAGACACTCGACGGCGACATCCTCATGTGCGGCTCGAACAACTACCTCGGGCTGACCTCCGACCCGCGCGTGAAGGCCGCGGCGCAGGCGGCGATCGAGGAGTACGGCACATCGCGCACGGGCTCGCGCCTGCTCAACGGCAACACGCCGCTGCACGACGCACTGGAGCAGGAGCTGGCCGACTTCCTCGGTATGCCGGCGGCACTGGTGTTTCCGACCGGCTACCAGGCGAACGTCGGCGTCATCGCATCCCTGCTGTCGCGTCACGACGTGGTCATCCTCGACCGTGAGGCGCACGCCTCGGTCTACGACGGCTGCGGCATGAGCCGGGCCAAGACGCGACGGTTCGCCCACAACGACATGGACGACCTGGAGCGGCAGTTGGCAGCCAGCCCCTCGGACGCCGGCCGGCTGGTCGTCGTGGACGGGGTGTACTCGATGGCCGGCGACCTGTGCCCGTTGACCGAGGTCGTACGGCTGTGCCGGCAGTACGGGGCCCGCCTGCTCGTCGACGACGCACACGGCATCGGCGTACTGGCCGACGGCCGGGGCACCAGCGCGCACTTCGGCGTCACCGACCAGGTCGACCTCATCACCGTCACCTTCAGCAAGTCGCTGGCGTCGATCGGCGGTGCCGTGGCCGGCCCGGCGGATGTGATCGAGTACCTGCGCCACCACGCGCGCAGCCTCATCTTCAGCGCGTCCGCCCCGCCGGCCAGCCTGGCCGCCGCGTACGCCGCGCTGCGCATCCTGAAGGCGGAGCCGGGGCTGTGCCAGCAGGCGGTGGAGAACGCGTCGTACGTGCGTCGCGAGCTGATGGCCCTTGGCTACGACCCGGTCCCGAGCGAAACGCCGATCGTGTCGGTACGGCTCGACGGCGTACCGCAGACCCTGCTCGCGTGGCGCAACCTGCTGGACCGGGGCGTCTACGTCAACGCGGTCATCCCCCCGGCCGCCTCGCCCCGGCTGCGAGCGAGCTTCTCCACCACGCACACACCGGAGCAGCTCAAGCGCGTCGTCGCCGCGTTCGCCGAGGTCGGCGACCTGATGTCAGTGGAGGACCAATGACCGTCAACCAGCTCGAACCCGCAGTCAGGACCTGGGACCTGGTGGTTGCCTGGGCGCGGATGTGGCGCCTGCACTTCGTGCCCTTCTCGCTGTCGGCAGGTCTGGTCGGCATGACCGCACCGCCGGCCGGGGCCAACGCCGCGAGCATCGTGATCGGGCTGCTGTTCTGCACCCTGGGATACGGCGTCGGCGTGGTCATCAACGACTGGTTCGACCGCGAGGCCGACGCGGTCAACGCTCCGGACCGTCCGTTCGTCACCGGGCTGATCAACCCCCACATCGGCTTGGCGTTGACGCTCACGCTGTCCGCTGCGCTGATGGTGGTGGCGATCGTGGTCGCACCGACGCTGGCGCTGTGGAGCGTCATCGCGATCGGCGGGCACCTGGTCTACTCGTGGACCAAGCGCATCCCCATGCTGGGCAATCTCGTCAACGGCGTCGACATGGCGCTGTTCACGGTGCTCGGCGCCGTGGCCGTCCGACCCGACGCGGGATGGCTCGAGATCCCGGCGGTGACGTGGTTCCAGACGGCACTGGTCGCTGTCACGTTCAGCGGCTTCTGCCTCGTCGGGTACTTCAAGGACATCGAGGGCGACCGGGTCGCCGGCTACCGCACGCTGCCGGTGGCCATCGGCACCAGGGCCTCCAGCCGGATTGCCGTGATATTTCCGGTCGTGGCGGTGATAGCGGCGGGCACCGCCGCCGTGGCGGAGGCCGACAGCGCGAGTGCCTACGCCGAGATCGTCTGCTGGGTGCTGCTCATCGCGTCCGCGCTCGGGTTCACGCAGAGCCTCGTGACAATCAACCGGGCGCCAGAGACCCGGGCGTACGAGGCACTGGTCTGGTTCATCAGGGCGACCACACTGTTCTTCCTGTCGCTCGGCGCGCTGCACCGACCGACGCTCTTCCTCATCGTCGGCGTTCCGATGATGGTCTACCTGGAGCTGACGCTGCGGGCGACCCAGTCCTCCCGGCAGGCGTGACATGACCTCCACCGCCCGCGAACGGTTGCCGCTGAGCGCGGCCGAGAGCAGCCTGATCATGGCGATCCGCGAGCGCATGACCCGGTCGCCACGGCAACTCAACAACGCCTTCGAGGCCGACGCCGAACTCCTCGACCTGGGCGCCGCCGGGCTCCTGGCGGTCACCGTCGACACCTTGAACGACGGAGCCGAACTGGCCACCGCCACCACGCCGTACGCGAAGGGCTGGTTGACCACCACCGTCAGCGTGAGCGACCTCGCCGCGGTGGCCGCCGACCCGGTCGCCGTGCTGATCTCCTGCTCGCTGCGCCCGGACAGCTGGACCCTCGAGGAGGCCCGTGAATTCGGGCGCGGCGCATCCGAGGCCGCCGAGCGGTACGGCTGTCACATCGTGGGTGGCGACACCAACTGGGCCAACGAGGAGAGCTTCACCTCGTGCGCCCTGGGAACCGTCCCTCGCGAATCCATCCTGAACCGGATGGGTGCCCGGCCCGGCGACGCGCTGTACGTGACCGGCCCGATCGGAGCCGGCAACGCGGTCGGGTTCCGCGCGCTGGCACTGGGCGGTACGGGCGCGGGCGAACCGTGGCTACCTGAGGCGCGGGTGACCGCGTGCGAACCGCTGCGCCGCTACGCCCGGGCGTGCATCGACACCAGCGACGGTCTGTTGAGCGCGGCGGTCAGCCTCGCCGAGGTCAACGGGCTGGGGGCCGAGGTGATGCTGCACGACGAGGTGTACGCGCCGATCGTCTCCGCCGTCGCCGACTCGGCGGGCCTCCCCCGGTGGTGTTCGGCTGCCGCCGAGTGGGGTGAGTTCGAGCTGCTGTACGCGATCGATCCCGCCGACGCCCAGGCGTGCTCCCAGGCGCTCACGCAACAGGGACTGCGTCCGTTTCATGTCGGACACCTCGTCGCCGGTCCGGAGCTGCTGATGGTCGACGAGTCAGGCCAGCGCCGTGAACTGCGAAACCTGCTGACGCGCATGCGCGCACTCGACCCGGCCGGGTCGCTGCTCACCGACCTGCGGGCCCTGCTGGCGGAGGGTTCGTGATGGGGTCGGGTCTCGCTCTGGTGACCGGCGTCACCGGCTGCGTCGGCCGCGCGGTCGCCGCAGCCCTGCGGGAACAGGGCTGGTCGGTACGCGGGCTGGTGCGGGCACCCGCGCCGGACGACGCGACGTACTCGGCCCACCGTGGTGACCTGACCGACCCGGAGTCGCTGCGCGGCTCCTGCACGGACGTCGACCTGGTGGTGCACGCGGCCGCCGATCTGACCGACTGGCGACCCGGCCCACGCATCTGGCAGGTGAACCGGGACGGCACCCGGGCGGTGCTGGACGAGGCGCGGCGCTGCGGCGTCTCCCGATTCGTCTACCTGAGCACCGTCGACGTCTTCGGTTTCCACGCCAGGAAGGTCATCGACGAGGCGTCGCCACGGCGGGTGCCGCGCTACCCGTACCCGCTGTCGAAAGCTGCCGGCGAAGACCTGGCGTGGTCGTACCACGGGAATGGTCTCGATGTCACTGTGGTGTACCCCGCCTGGGTCTTCGGCCCCGGCGACCGCACCTTCCTGCCCGAGCTCGTGCGCGGGCTGCGCGCCAACCAGCTCGTCCAGTTCGACCGTGGGCTACCGCCGATCGAGTTGACGTACAGCGCGAACCTGGCCGACGCGATCGTGCTGGCCGGCACCACTGCCAGCTGCGCCGGCGGCCGGTTCATCGTCGGTGACTCGTACGGCCTGACGTTGGGGCAGCTGTTCGCCTCGGTGGCCGAACGGATCGGGGCACGGCCGCCGACCACCTCGGTCCCCTTCGGCGCTGCCCTGGCCGCGGGGGCCGTGTCCGAACTCGCCGGGATGGCCGGCATCGGCATCAGATCCGGCCGGCCGCTGCTCACCCGTTACGCGGTTCGGTCCGTCGCCGGAGGCATGCGGTACGACGTCGGCCGGATCCGGTCGATCGGCTATTCACCCCGGTACGGCTTCGAGGAGGCGCTGAGCCTCGCCATGGCGGAACTGGAATTGGAGCAGGCGCATGGCAGCCGATGAGAACGACCCGGTCGTCTGCATCACCAACCCCGCGTCCGGTGTCCAGCGCAGGGACACCATCATGCGGCGGATCGCCACGGAACTGCCCGAGGCGCGGTGCTGGTCCACGCGCTATCCCGGGCACGGCATCGCCCTCGGGCGGCAGGCGGTCGAGGACGGGTACGCCACAGTGGTGGCGATCGGCGGCGACGGCACGCTGTCCGAGGTGGCCAACGGGGTGCTGGAGGCGGGCGGGGAGAAGGTGCGGCTGGCGTACGTGCCGGCTGGCACCTGCAACGACTTCGCTCGTGGCCTGCGGCCGGTCACCGACCTCGGTGACCTGCTCGACCGCACCCGCGACCGGGAGACCGACGTCGGAACGGTGACCTTCACCCGGCCCGACGGCACCCGGGACCAGCGGTACTTCCTGGTCAGCTGCACGGTCGGGCTGATCAGCGTGATCGGCCAGCGGTTCACCGAGAAGACACCTGTCAACCGGGTGCTCAAGCGACTCAACCTCCAGCTCGCCGAGACGGCGTCGAGCATCCGGACGCTGGCCCGCTGGCGGCCGGTGGCGGTGCGGTTGGAACTCGACGGCGAACCGTCGCACCAGAGCATCAGCAATCTCGCCGTGCTCAAGGTGCCGTACTTCGCCGGTGGGCTGACCTTCGGCCGCACGCAACCCCCGCCAGCGGGCTACCTGGACGCGGTGCGGGTGTCGGGTGTCGGCCGCCTCGGCGTGGCCGGGCTGATGTGGCAGGTGTTCCGCGGGGCCGCAGCGGGACATCCGGCGATCCACCGGCAGGAGGTCCGCACCGTGTGCGTCGACGCGGACAGCCCGCTGCCGGTAGAGGTCGACGGCGAGATCGTCGGATACACCCCGGCCGAGTTTTCGATACATCCGTCCTGCCTGACGACGGTGGTATGAACCCAGCGAGGGAGCGACACGTGAGTGCCCCGACCATGTTCCACATCGGACTCGTGGTTCCCGACTACACCGGCCAACTCAGCCCGATGGCCACGCTCGGCAGAGAACTGCTCCGGCGGGGCCACCGGGTCACCCTGATCTCCCTGCCGGACGCCGGAACGAAGTCGTTCACGGCCAGGTTCGCCTTCGCACCGATCGGCGAGCGCGAGTTTCCGGTGGGCTCACTGGCGCGCTTCTCCGAGGAGCAGGGTCGGCTGACCGGCCTGGCCGCGGTGCGTTTCATCGTCCGAGGGTACGTGCGCGAGGTCGAGGTTCTGCTGCGGGACCTGCCGGTCCTGGTGCAGCGGCACGGCATCGACGCGCTGCTGGTGGACCAGGTCTACGGCGCCGGCAACACCGTCGGGGACCACCTCGACATTCCGGTCGTGAACGTGTGCAACGCGCTGGCGCTGAACACCGAGCCCGGTGTGCCGCCGTTCATGACGGCGTGGCCGTACCATCCCTCGCCGCTCGCGCGGGTGCGCAACATGGTGGGCGACCAGGTGATTGCCTGGGTCATCCGGCCGGTGCTGCAACGGATCAACGACCGTCGTGCCGCGTGGGGCCTGCCGCTGATCAAAAGTGTGAACGACGGCTCGGATCTGGCCCAGATCACCCAACAACCGCCGTTCTTCGACTTCCCCCGCACCCGCCTGCCGGACTCGTTCCACTACACCGGGCCGTTCCACGACGAGGACAGCACCGAGCCGGTGTCGTTCCCGTGGGAGCAGCTCGACGACCGCCCGTTGATCTACGCGTCGATGGGCACCCTCCAGAACCGCCTCCCGCACATATTCGAGGCGATCGCCACGGCCTGTGCCGGACTCGACGCGCAACTGGTCATCTCCCTCGGCAGCACCGACGTCGAACCCCCGACCGGCCTTGCCGGAAACCCGATAGTGGTCCGGTACGCGCCCCAGCTCGATCTGCTGGCACGGGCGTCTCTCGTCATCACGCACGCCGGCATCAACACCACACTGGAAGCGCTCGCCCATGGCGTGCCGATGGTCGCGCTGCCCGTGGGCAACGACCAACCGGGCGTGGCCGCCCGACTCACGTACCTCGGCGCCGGCGAGTTCATCCCGGTGCACAAGGTGACTCCGGCGCGGCTGCGGGCGGCCATCGACACGGTGAGCGGCGACCCCGCCTACCGGGCGAAGGCGCAGCACTACAAGCGCCGGATCGCGGAGTTGGACGGCGTACGACGGGCGGCCGACATCGCCGAGGAGGCGTTCCGGACACGCCGGCCGGTACGCCGAGAGATGTCCGAAACGACGGAAGGTGGCCGCCGATGACCCCGCAGGCGGGACGGATGGCCCGGCAACTGCCGACCCTCAACGGTCTGCGGGGGCTCGCCGCGGTCACTGTCTTCTTCTCGCACACGACGTTGTTCGGCTTCTTCGCCGACGAGCGGATCGACGACTGGTGGTACCTCGTTCTCAGCCGTACCGGCTCCGCCGCGCTCGGCTTCTTCTTCATCCTCAGCGGTTTCGTCCTGACCTGGTCGGCTCCCGACCACGAGCCGAATCGCCGGTTCTGGCGCCGCCGGGCCGCCCGGATCCTGCCGAACCACCTGGTCGTCTGCGCCGTGTTCATCCTCCTACTGATCCTGGTACGGGGCGGCGCGCCGCTGTGGCCGACGGTGGCGAACCTGGCCTTGGTGCAGAGCTGGATCCCGAACGAGTTCATCTTCAACGGGGTCAACCCGCCGAGCTGGTCGCTGAGTTGTGAAATCTTCTTCTACGCGTCGTTCCCGTGGGTGCTCGCCGGCATCCGACGGCTCAACGCCACCTGGCTCTGGTCGCTCGCGGGTGGCATCGTCGCCGCGATACTCGTCGCGCCCGCCTTCTCCCTGGCGTTTCTTCCGGCCGAGCCGACGTACACCTACGCGGACGCGGCATTTCCGCAGTTCTGGTTCGTCCAACAGTTTCCGATGATCCGGATGCTGGACTTCGTCCTCGGAATCGTCATCGCCCAGCTCGTCATGCGGGGGCTGTGGATCAGACTGAGCCTTCCCGGCGCCGCACTTGTCACGCTGGCCTTCTACGGCCTCTCCGAGGTCGTTCCGCTGCTCTACTCGGTCGTCGCGGCGATGGTCATCCCGCTCGCGTTGCTGGTGGCCGCTGCGGCCCGGGCGGACGTCGAGGGCCACCGCTCACCGCTGCGCGGGCGGGTCACCGGCTGGCTGGGCGACACGTCCTTCGCCTTCTACCTCCTGCACATCCTGGTGTTGTACGGCGCCGCCAACATGGCTCCGAACGGCTTCGGCGTCGCCGCCGCGCTCGGCGTGATGATCGGTGCCTACCTGGTGACCCTCGGCCTGGCCTCGCTGCTTCACGTCGGCGTGGAACGGCCGATGATGCGCCGGTTCGCCAAGCCCCGCAAACCGGCGGCTGCCCCTGCGGCCGCCGCGACGCCGGCCGCTGAACCGCTGCCCGTCGCGACGGGTGACGGGACGCGGGTCACGTAGCGACAGTCGGACCCGGAACCGAACGGCGCCCTGGCTGATCCGGTCCGGATCAGCCAGGGCATCAGGTCACCTGACGGTCAGCGTGGCCCGGACCGCGCCGGCCGGACGCAGCGTGACCATTGGTACGACCTCCAGCCGCTCGCCACGCGTGTCGACCCGGTATCGGGTGAGCAACGCGCTCAGCAGGACGGTCATCTCCAGCAGCGCGAAGTGTTCGCCGATGCAACTGCGCGGGCCGCCACCGAATGGGAAGTAGGCGTAGCGCGGTCGGTCCTGCTGCCCGAGGAACCGGTCCGGCGCGAAGCGCTCCGGGTCGGGCCAGAATTCCGGATGCCGGTGCGTGACCCAGGGGGCGACCACCACCTTGGTATTGGCCGGAATGCGGTGTCCGGAAACCACGACGTCGGTTTCGGCCATCCGCTCCATGCTGTACACGGGCGGGTACAGCCGCATGCCTTCCATGATCGCGGCCCGCACCAGCTCCTGGTCGCCGGTGCCGGCCGCTGCCGCGACCCGTTCCTGCACCTCCTGGTGCTGACCCAGCAGATGCATGGTGAAGGCCAACCCGGCCGAGGTCGTCTCGTGCCCGGCGAGCAGGAACACGAGCATCTGGTCGCGGATCTCCTCCATGGACAGGGTCTGCCCGGTCTCCGGATCCTTGGCCGCGAACAGCCGGCTGAGCATGTCCTCGGTCTCCTCGCCGCCGGTTCGCTGCCGGGCGGCGATGATGCGGTCGATGATGTCGTACTGGGTCGCGCGGACCTGCGTGATCCGGCGCGATCGTGGAGTCGGCCAGCTCAGCGGCAGCTTGACGACCTGTAGGGCGCGTGCCAGCGCCAGGTCGCCAAGGATGGGCATGAGCTCCTGTAGCCGGGGAACGACCTCGTCGATGTCGTCACCGAACAGCGCCCGGCCGACCACCCGCATCGTGTAGCGCTGCATGACCTGGTAGAGGTCCACGACGGACCCGGCGGTGACCGCCATGTCGTCGACGACGCGGGCCGCCTCCTCGGCCATCAGCTCGGTGTAGCGGGCCACCCGGCGCGGCGTGAACAGCGGTTGCAGCGTCCGCCGCTGATGCAGCCAGCGGTCTCCGTCGCTGGTCAGCAGGCCCTCACCGATGAACTCCCGAAGGATTTCGTACGCGCTCGCGCGACGGCTGAAGACCTGGGGCGTGGTGAGGACCTGGTGGATGCCGTCCGGGTGGTGCACGTTCACCACGTCGACGCTGACGGCGCGTGGCCCCCGTGGCAGCCCGACGTGGTAGGCCACCACGTCGCCGTACCTGTGGAAGCCGTTCAGGATCGATCCCAGCAGGTCCTGGCGGAGTTCCGGCAACATGCCGAGGAGCGGATGACCGGTCGGACCCGGTAGGGCGGTGGCCTTGGACAACTGTGTCGTCACGGTGATCCCCGTTCAGTCGATCGACGGACGTCGACTATATTTCCACGCGCCGTACCCCTTTTTCAGCACAGAATCCCGGCAGCCGGCAGCGATGGTTGCCACTGTCGCCGTCGCCAGCAGGCAAGAGGTCGGCACCAACCGACGCCCCGCCGGTCGGTCGCGCAACGACAGCCGGGCGTGGCACCGCTGGACGGCGCACGCCCGGCTGTGCGGGGCGACGGGCGCGGCGGGCGCGCTCGCGTCGGCGGGTGCTCACCAGTGGCGGTACGACGCCCAGTCGAAGTCCGCGTAGACGCCCTCGGCACCCAGGTCCTGAACCCACAGGCCGACGAACGCGCCGGTGAAGCCCCAGCCCTCCGGCTCACCATCGACCAGGGTCGCGGCGTACTCGTCGGACAGGATGGTGGCGTCGAGCTCTGCCGGCAGCTCGACCCAGCGCGCCTCGCCGGCCAGTTGATAGGCGAAGGTCAGACTCGGGCCGTCGAAGGTGGCCCGCAACGTGATGTCGCCCGCGCTCGGCAGGTCGACGTGGCACGCGTCGTGCATGACCCGCCGGCCGTTGTCGCACGACATCACCTCGAGCACCGGCTGGCCGTCGTCGTCGGCGGTCACGTAGGCGTAGTGCCAGTTGCGGGTGTTGTAGTAGGCGGTGACGCCGGCGAGCTGGCGGTAGTTGGCCGGCTCGAAGCGCATGGCGGCCGTCAGCTCGCACTGCTGCGCGGTGACGCGACGCGCGACCAGGCTCGGACGGTGCCGGCCGACCGGTGACTGGCCGCCGTGAATCCGCAGGATCGAGGGGTGCGAGGTGAGATCCACCCAGTCCGCGGTGGCGGGACGGCGCAGCGTCGACCACTCGGGGCCGAGCACCGGCTCGGTGAAGTCGTCGCGCTCCTCCGGCAGATCCGCCGCAGGCTCAGCCTCGCCCGGCACGGGCACGAGCACCGCCGGTATCCCGTCCTCGATGCGCGGCCACTCCCCCTCCGGCCAGTGCACCTCCTGGATCGCGGTCTCCCGGCCGAGCACGCACCGGCCGAGGGGGGTGTACGGCCGGGCCGTCAGGTGCGCCAGGTACCAACGCCCGTCCGGCGTGGACACCAGGCTGCCGTGACCGGACTTCTGCAGCTCCAGCTCGGGACGGCCCTGCGAGGTGAGCAGCGGGCCGTCCGGATGGGCCTCGTACGGCCCGAACAGGCTACGGGAGCGAGCCATCGTCGCCTGGTGCGTCCAGGAGGTGCCGCCCTCCGCGGTCAGCAGGTAGTACCAGCCGTCCTTCTGGTACACGTGCGGTGCCTCGGTGACGCCGGCGGTGGTTCCCTGGAAGATCGTCCGCTCGGTGCCGACCAGGCGACGGGCCTCGCGGTCGTACTGCTGGATCTGAATGCCCGCGAACCGATCCCGGCCCGGCCGCCAGTCGGCGACCATCGACAGCATCCAGGTGGTGCCGTCCTCGTCGTGGAACAGCGACGGGTCGAACCCGCGCCCGTGCAGCACGACCGGGTCGGACCAGGGACCGGCGAGGTCGCTCGCGGTCACCAGATAGTTCTGCGGATCCCAGTATCCGCTGGCGAAACTCGCCACGTCGGCGTACAGGAGATGAAACTCACCATCCACATAGGACAGATCGGGCGCCCACACGCCGTTGGAGTCGCCCGCTCCGCTCAGGTCGAGAAGCCGCCGCTCGGTGATGACGCCACCGAGCGGGCGCCAGTGCACCAGGTCGGTCGAGTGGTGCAGCCGGACGCCCGGGTACCACTCGAAGGTTGACGTGGCGATGTAGTAGTCAGTGCCGACGCGCAAGATCGACGGGTCGGGGTTGAAGCCGGGAAGGACCGGGTTTCGGATCAGCCGGCCAGGCACCTCGCCGCCGTGGGGCCCGGCCGCTGCCGGACTCTTTGTTGCGGTCGTCATTTCGCTTCTCCGTAACGGTAGCCTCGTCGAAAGTTTCGACGAGGTTCGATCGCCTGATCGGCACAGACTAGCCGCTATTACACCTTAGTGACAATGGCGTTGGCCTGTACAGCCGCGTCATGTCCACTGTCGCTTGCTTCCGGAAGTTGCTCCGATAGTTCACCTTCACCACCTTCTTGCAGGCTTCGTAATTAGGGGCCGGGCGGCCCACTCCGGCACCGCTGACAGCCGGCCGGATCCGGTGGTGAGGCGACCTGCCGACCAGAGGTGCGGGCGGGCGGCGCGGCACGGGACACGGTGGCCGGTACGGCCACCGGGCAACCGCCACCGGTGCTGTCGCGTCCGCTCCACGACACCCCGACAGCGGTGCCACCGCCCCGACAAGGTGCCGAAGCGGCGGTCGTGGTGTGACACCCGACTGGCTGCGGTTTCACATCATTCAGCGGCGCAGGAATTGCGTGGCCCCGGCCGCCGCCACCGTTGTCAGCCGCCTAATGCCGCCACGATCTGCTGCCCTCTCACCGGCACGCCCGGACGGCATCCAGGAAACTGCGGGCGTAACGCGGGGGTGGCACCGGACGGCGGCAGACGTACGCGCTGGTGATGGCCCCGCGCAGCCGCGGATGGGATGTTTGCCCGGTCCGAACGGGATGCGAGGCTGAACGTGTGGCCTCCCGATCGGCGTACACGTGAACAACCCTTGGCCGTCCGGCGGCCTGGACGGAACCGCGCTCCCCCTGCGGCAGCCCGACGACATTCTCGCCACGGCCGCCCACCGGTGACGCCCGGATGAGCCTGGTGTCGGCGTTCGTACCGATCTGGATTCTCACCGCGGTCGGCTACGCGGCCTGTCGTTGGGGCCCGCTGGGCGAGGGGGCGGCGTCGGTGCTCGGCCGGTTCGTGTTCCAGCTTGCGATGCCGGCCGCCCTGTTCCTGGCCCTGTCCCGAATGCCGCTGTCCGTGTTCGACGGCCGCTCGCTGCTCGCCTTCGCAGTGAGCACCGTCGCGGTCGTCGGGTTCGGGTGGGTCGGCGCGAGCTGGCTGTTTGGTCGCAGGCCCGGCGAACGGCCGATCTGGGGCATGGCCGCCGGGTACGTGAACTCGGCGAACCTCGGCATCCCGATCGCCACGCAGGTCCTCGGCAACGTGTCGTTCCTGGCGGAGGTGGTGCTGCTGCAGGTGCTGGTGGTGACGCCCGTGATCCTGGTCGCCCTGGACCGGCACAGCGACCCGGCCGGGCGGGTACGCGTCCGCCGTATCGCCTCCCTGCCGATCCGTAACCCGGTGATCCTGGCGTCGCTGCTCGGCGTCGCGTGCTCGGCCGCCGGCCTGCGACTGCCGTCGGCGGCCGGCGCGTCGCTCACCCTGCTCTCGGCAGCCGCCGTTCCGGCCGCGCTGGTCGCGCTCGGCGCGTCGCTGCACGCTCCGGCGCCGACACGAGTAGAGCCGACAGAGCGGGTAGAGCCGGCGGAGCGGGTGGAGCCGGCGGAGCGGGTGGAGCCGGCGGAGCGGGTGGAGCCGGCGGAGCGGGTGGAGCCGGCGGAGCCAGCCGGGCTGGCCGAGCTGGCCGTGATCACCGTGCTGAAGCTCGTCGCACAGCCGGTCGTCGCGTACGTGACCGGGCTGGCCCTGCACCTGTCCGCGCCACAGTTGCTCGCCGTGGTGGTGTGTGCGGGCCTGCCGACGGCGCAGAACACGTTCATCTACAGCCAGGAGTACGGCGTCGGCGAGGCGGTGACCAACCGGGCGGTGCTGGTGACCACGACGCTGTCACTGGCCACAGTGGCCGCGGCGGCGACGCTGCTCGGCTAGGGCCTGAGCTGACCCGTCCAGCATGCGTCTCGGTACGGCGAGCGCCCGACCCGCTGGCCGCCGTCGTCGACGACCAGCGGGACGGCAGCACGGGTGCCGATGGGCCGCCAAGGCGCCGAGCGCGCATCGGCGGCCCACCCCCTCAGCCGTTGTCGATGAGGCTGGCGATCTCGTTGTAGATCAGGTGCGCCTTCGCGCCCTGGTTCGACGGACAACCGCCGAGGTGGTGCAGGGCGATCACGCGGTGGCTGGCGTTCAGCACCGGTGAACCTGAGTTGCCACCGGAGGTGTCACAGCTGTAGCTGATGTTCCAGGTGTTGTAGTTCGCGTTCCGGACGGCGCAGGTCGCGCCGTTCTGGGCGTCCTCGTAGATCGACAGCCGCTTCGGGCTGCCGTCGCCGTGCCCGGGGATGTAGATCCGGGTGCCGTTGCTGGTGGCGGTGGTCGCCAGGTACAGCGTGCCGAAGCCCTGGATGGCGGCGAAGTTGTTGACCGAGAACAGGGTGTAGTCGAGTTGGCTGGAGCCGCCGCTGCTCACCTTGTAGAGGGTGGCACCGCTGACCTTGGTGCCAGCGCTGGGATTGGCACCGCCACAGGTGGCGCACTGGTAGTTGAACTGCATCTCGCTGCCGCTCACGGCGGACTGCGTCGAGAAGCAGTGCTTGTTCGTCAGCATCCGGTTGGTGTTGCCGACCCGCCAGGTGGTGCACATTCCACCGCCGCTGATCAGCAACCGCGCCACCGCCCTGCCGCGGGCGTACTCGGTGGGGTGGCTGTTCTGGTAGCACACCACGTCGCGGCGGGCGTCGGTGCTGCACACGGACTGGGTGGAGAAGTTGTGCGCGGCGACCTCGGTGCGGTCGTATCCGCGCCAGAACCGGTCGATGGTGGCCGCGCTGCCCCGTGCGGGGCGGCTGCTGTGCAGTGTCACCACTGCGGTGTCGCCGTCCACCGACATCGCCCAGAAGCCCGGCTGTCCGTCGGTGGTGTAGTCCGAACCGGTCGCCCGGTTCAGGTGGCGGTCGTACCGGTAGCTCTCCTTGCCGTCGCGGCTCGACACGGTGACGTAGTCGCCCTCGGCCAGTCGCAGTGAGCTGAAGTGCACCTTGATGTAGGTGGCGCCGGGGTGCTGGATGACCTGTGTCCCGCCGTTGGGGGCGTAGGACAGCGAGCTGCCGACGGTGCGGAGTTCGCCGATCGTGGTCACACCCTCTGCCGAGAACTGGTTCGATTCCGGTGCCCGCTCGGATGATGGCGCGAGAGGGGCAACCGAGTACGCCTCGGCGGCGGGTACCGACAGTAGGCTCAGCCCGAGTGTGCAGGCAGCGAGCGCGACCGCCCCCGTTCGTAGGCGGTGCAGGGCATGTTTCATCTGTCGCTCCTTCTCAGGAATCAGCACCGAGACGTGCCTTCGGTCTTCCTACCTGAGATGACGCAAGAGATATAATCCCATCTATGTCATAGCGGTGCCGCTAGATCAGCCGGCGCCGTATTCGCCACACCACCACACCGATCAGGATCGCCGCGACGGCGACGAACACCGCCGCCTCGATGAGCTGGAACGTCCAGAACCGGTCGGCCGGGTGATAGACCCCGAATCGCTGGATGCCCCGCGCGTGCAGGAACTGGTTGAGGTTCTCGCCGGCCCGGTTGGCGGCGCCCTCCAGCTCGTGGTACTCGGTCCCGCTCAGCCTGCGCCCGCTGGCGTCCACGTAGCCGCGTTCGATCACCCAGTCGGCGAAGCCGGGCACGGCCCGGCGCCCCGCCTGGTCCGTCGTGCCGCCGACTCCGACCGGCTCCGTGGTGGTGAGCGGCGTGGCGTACGCGGGACGGGCCAGCAGCGCCACCGCCATCCGGGCGGCGAGGAACGCCCCGAACGCGACGCCGAACGCGGGCAGGCTGCGCCGCAGGATCGCCCCGGCGGCGGTGGCGACGCCGAACGCGAACAGCGCGTACGCCACCGGAACAAGTCCTTCCAGGTCGAAGGCGTCGTACTGGAACCGTCCCTCCCAGGCGTCGAACGGCTGACGGAACCAGGTGAGCACCGCGGTGAACATCCCGGTGAGCGCGACGGTGACGCCGGCGAGTGCCGCGAGCTTGGTCGCCAACCAGCGCATCCGCGGGACGGCCTGCGTCCAGGCGAGCTGCCAGGTGCCGTCCTCCAGTTCGCGCGCGAGCAGCGGCGCACCGAGGAACGCACCGATGACGACGGGGACCAGATAGAAGCCCGCCAGGAGGTTCTCGACGTACCCGTACTCCTCGTCGAGCCGGCGGAAGGACGCCGCGCAGGCCTCGTTGACACCGGCGTCTCCCGCGCACCCGGCGGGACCGCCGGGGAACAGGTCGTGGGCCTGCGTCCCGAGCACGAGCAGGACGACGGCGAACATGCCGACGAACAGACCCAGGACGCAGACCTCGGCCCGGTGCTGGCGCCAGATCAACCACGTCATGCCGGCACCCCGGACGGGACGGTGGTGCTCGGCTCGGACGGCCGACGCAGGTACGCCAGCACCAGCTCCTCCAGCGCGACCGGCTGCGCCTGCCACCCGGGCGCGGGCGGGAGCCCGCCGTCGCGTACCAGCAGGCTCGTGTGGCGGTCGCTGTGGACGGCCTCCACGACGGCGCCGGATCGGTCGAGGTCGGTGGGCGTGCGCGGGCCGACGAGCCGCCGGTGCTCGACGAGGAGGGTGTCGATGTCACCGGTGAGCGTGACCCGGCCGTTGTTGAGCACGACCAGGTGGTCGCAGACGCGCTCCAGCTCGTGCACGACGTGGGAGGAGAACAGGACGGTCACCTCGCCGTCGGCCACCGCGCCCATGAGGACCTGAAGGAACTCGTGCCGGGCCAGCGGGTCGAGGCTGGCCACCGGCTCGTCGAGGACGAGCAGGTCCGGCCGCTTCGCCAGGGCCAGCGCCAACGCGACCTGGGCCTGCTGGCCGCCGGAGAGCGTGCCGGCCCTGCGGTCGAGCGGGATGCCCAGCTTCGCCAGCCGGCGCTCCGCCAGCCCCTGGTCGAACCGCAGGTTGCAGGCCCGGCCGAAGCGGAGCATCTCGGCGACGGTGAAGCGCTTGTACAGCGGGTGGTCCTGGGCCAGGAACCCGACCCGGGACAGCGTTTGCGGGGTGCTGGCGGTGACGTCGTGGCCGAGGACCTCCACCGTGCCGGTGCTCGGTGCCAGCAACCCGACGACCAGGCGCAGCAGCGTGGTCTTGCCCGCGCCGTTCGGCCCGACCAGGGCGATCACGCCGCCCGCCGGCAGGGCCAGTGTGCAGTCACGCAGCGCCCAGCCCTTCCGGTACCGCTTGCCCACAGCGTCGGTGCGCAGCGCGAACTCGGTCGCTGTCACGCCACGTCCTCGTTTCGCGTCTGCTGGTGCACGGAGGTGAAGAGCGCGTTGACCGCCTGCTCGTCGAGGCCGGCGTCGTAGGCGCGGCGCAGCCAGGTCGCCAGGCCGCGGCGCAGCGACGTGTACGTCGATGGCGACATCGCGGCCGACTGCTGTTCGTTGACGAACGTGCCCTGGCCGGGCCGGCCGGTGACCAGGTTTTCCTGCTCCATCTGCCGGTACGCCTTGGCGACGGTGTTCGGATTGATCGCCAGGTCCTCGACCACCTCTCGGATGAGCGGGAGGCGGTCACCGGGTTGGAGGAAGCCCAGCAGCACCGCCTGGCGGACCTGCTGGACGAGTTGCAGGTACGGCGGCACGCCGGAGCGGGTGTCGAGCCGGAAGACGAACACGATGACCCCTTACTGATTTACTAGGAACATAGTAAAGCAGCACGATGGCGGTCAAGAGAGGTCACCCGCCCGCCCGAGCGCGGCACCGGATCCGGGGCCCCGCCCGCGCGGGCGTCGGCCGGCACCCGCGCGGTCGGGGCCGACGTCGGAAAATCAGGATGTTTCGACCACGCCGGCCTCGCGTTGTTGAGACCCTTGTTACTCGCCGGCGCCGGGCCCGGCCGGCCATGGTTTCGCCGGCCAGGGGTGCGCGATGGCCCCTCGACGTGGGGGTGGGACGTGGTTGGCGGGTCTGCTGCGCAACGGTGGCGTGACGTCGCGCCGTTGGTCGTGTTGACGGTGCCGGTGCTGGCGGGCGCGGGGTTGTGGTTCGCGGGCCAGCGCGGGGCCGCCGACGTGTGCTGGGCGGCGACGACCTCGGTCACCCTGCTGGTCACGCTGCGCTGGTTGGTCCAGTCGTTGCGGCGGCACCGGATCGGCGTGGACGTGATCGCGACTCTGGCTCTGGCCACCTCGCTGCTGGTCGGTGAGTACCTGGCCGGGGCGGTGGTGGCGCTGATGCTGGCCAGTGGGCACACGTTGGAGCGCTACGCCCAGGGGCGGGCCACCCGGGACCTGCACGAGCTGCTGGCGCGAGCACCCCGCCGGGCACGGCGCCGCGGTCCGAACGGCGACATCCAGGACGTCGACGTGAACGACATCCGGAAGGACGATCGGCTGCTGGTCGGCCCGGGTGAGGTCGTGCCGGTGGACGGCTTCGCCGAGGACGCGGCGACGCTGGACGAGTCCGCGGTGACCGGCGAGTCCCAGGCGGTCGAGCGCCGGGCCGGGGACCGGCTGGCCAGTGGAGTGGTCAACGCGGGCCCGGCGTTCGGGTTGCGGGTCGCCTCGGTGGCGGCCGAGAGCACCTACGCGGGAATCGTCCGGCTCGCGGAGGAGGCGAACGCGGAGAAGGCGCCAATGGTGCGGCTGGCCGACCGGTACTCTGCGGCGTTCGTGCCGTTCACCCTGATCCTGGCCGGTATCGCGTGGGCGGCCTCCGGGCAGTTCGTGCGGGCGGTGGCGGTACTGGTGGTGGCGACTCCATGCCCGTTGCTGCTGGCCACCCCGATCGCGATAGTGGCGGGGTTGTCCCGGGCGGCCCGGCGCGGTGTGCTGGTCCGCAACGGCGGCTCGTTGGAACTGCTGGGCCGGGCGCGGACGCTGCTCGTGGACAAGACCGGGACGCTGACGGCGGGGCGTCCGGAGATGGCCAGGGTGCTGACCGCGCCCGGCGGCGACGGGGACGAGTTGCTGCGGATGGCCGCCTCGGTCGAACAGCTGTCCTCCCATGTGCTGGCCGCCGCGATAGTGCGGGCCGCCAAGGACCGGAGCAGTCGGCTCGTGGCGCCCACCGAGGTGACGGAGGAGCCCGGACAGGGGGTGCGCGGCCGGGTCGACGGCCGGCTGGTCCGGGTCGGCCAACACGGCGGTGACCTACCGGACTGGGCCGCACGCGCACGGCAGCAGGCGGAGGAGGACGGCCTGTCGACGGTCTGGGTGGGCCTGGACGGCGTCCTCGCCGGGGCGGTGCTTCTCCGCGACCCGGTACGGCCCGACGCGAAGGACACCGTACGACGGCTGCGGCAGGCCGGCTTCCAACGGGTGATCATGGTGACCGGGGACCGGCCGGAGGTCGCCGAGCGGGTGGCCCGCGCGGTGGGCGTGGATGACGTGGTCGCCCGCTGCTCCCCGCACGAGAAGGTGGCCCGGGTACGGACCGAGTCCGACCGGGCGGTGACGGTGATGGTCGGCGACGGGATCAACGACGCACCAGCGCTGGCAACCGCCGCAGTGGGCGTGGCACTGGGGGCGACCGGGGCGACGGCCTCGGCGGACGTCGCGGATGCGGTGCTGTCGGTGGATCGGCTGGACCGGTTGGCGGACGCGGTGGAGATCGCCCGCCGGTCGCGGACGATCGCGGCGCAGAGTGCTGGCGTGGGCATGGGATTGGCGGTGGTGGCGATGATCGCCGCCGCGTTCGGCCTGCTGCCCCCGGTGGCCGGCGCGTTCCTGCAGGAGGGCATCGACGTGGCCGTGATCCTCAACGCGCTACGCGCTCTCGGCGGCGGCAGGACCCGCGCCTGAGCGCTGCCCAACCGGCGCGCGGCTTCTTGGGCACGTCAGCTCCTGTCGGCACCCGACGACCCTTCTGAACCAGCCCGGCGAGACGAAGCGAGGCGACGGTGCAGGACGTCAGGCACCGGCGGGCGGGCGCCGCCGGTGTTCTATGGGACCAGCTCGGCCACGGAAAGCGCCTCGTCCAGCCGACCAGCGGCCAGGTCGTCGTGACGGATCACGAAACTCCCGACGCTGCGGTAATAGAGCTCGTTGTCGACGGGAAAGCGGGCGAGCGACACCCACTCACTCGTCAGCCGGTGCGTCTCCAACTCCACCTGGGAATACCATTTCGCGACCGGGATGACGATCTCGCCGGTCTTCTCGCGCCACGCGAGGGTCTGCTCCGCAAAGCTCTGGACGACGTTCTCGTCGGCATACCCGCCGATCCAGGCGCTGACGTACTCGCTGTTCGGCGGCCAGAGGTCGTTGGCCAGCGCACAGAGTTCGTCCAGGTGCGGCAGGTCACGTTCGAGGTCACGGGCCACCTGCTGCTGAACGGGCGACAGGTCGTCCTCATCTTCGTCCTCGTCGTCCTCGTCGACCCCGAACCAACCGGGGAACTCCGCGCGCAGCGTGGCAGAGACGTCGTACTGCTCGCCGACGAACGCTTCGTCGGTGGATGCCGTCGCCACCTCGGTATCGGTACCGGCCGGCACATACACGACTCGCCCGTACCGCCGCTCCCCGGTGGCGGCGGCCTGCTCGTGGTTCAGAAAGAACAGCAGCGAGCCGTCTGCCGGCAGGCCGAAACCGTCGACTCTCGGCAGCGCCGCACAATCGACCGAGAAGATGAACGGCAACGGGCTGACCCCGTCGGACGGCCAGTCCATGCCCACCGGCAGTCGGGGCAACCCACCGAACTGCCCGACCGGAACACCGCCGACTCCCCCGCTCAGCCGGATCGACAGACGCAGGTGCTGGACGAACCGGCCGACCTCGTCGTCCGGGAGGCCCAACGCGAGCGCCGCCCGACGAAACTGCCCCTCATGATCCATAACGCACCATGGTGCCACGCAGTCAACAGCCAGAGGACGGAGCCCGGCAACCGGGTGCGCCCATCACGACCTGAGCGGACGCCGGCGGCGGCAGTCATTCCCGCAGGGACGGGGAACCATCGGCAGCTTCCATCCGCTGACCGTGGAGCGCGCGAAGCGCGTCGAGCGCGACTGCGGTGAGAACGGCGCGGCCGACACCGGCACGGCCGAGCAACTCCATTCCTCGGGTGACGGCGACGAAGTAGACCGCCAACGATTGCACGTTCGCGTCGTCCGGTAGATCCCCGTCCTCCCGCGCATGTTCCAGGCATTGGGCATAGACCTCGGCGAGCTGCTCGATACCGGCCTTCGTGGCCGTCGACAGCGGGTCATCCTCGCCTGTCGATTCGACAAGCGCCCGCGTGGTCAGCGAGACCCGCCGATCACTGCTGCTGAGCTCGATCGCCAGCCGGAGCATGTGGCCTCGAATTTGTTCCAGCGCCGAAGCGTCCTCGTGTCCGAGTGCTTCCGAGACGGCGCGCGTCGCTTCCTCGCGGTCCTCGGAGAGCGCTCGGAGGAACAATTCCCGCTTCCCGCCGAACGCGTTGTACAAGCTCTGCTTCCCCAGACCGGTGGCCCGCACCAGGTCGTCCAGCGTCGCAGCGGCGAGGCCGTGCGCCGCGAACACCTCGCCGGCGCTGCTGACGACATCACTCTCGACGAACTTACGGGGACGAGGCATGTGAGCAAGCATACGTTATTGACCATGTGGTCAAAAACCTGTTAGCTTGGTTGGAGCGCCCGTCAATACTCGACTCCTGGCGGGCGTCGGCACCTCAATTCCGGAAGCGACACCAGGGCTTAGGAAAGAGCGACGTGAGAACCAACGAAGAGGTTGTCCGCGAGGCATACCGGCTGGCGGAAGGAAGCGTCCTGGACGGGGATGGCTTTCGCGCCCTGTTCACCGAGGACGGGGCGTTCAACGACATGCCGAACTCGATGAGCTTCCGCGGGGACGAGATTCCGCAGGCATTGATGGGCTTCGCCAGCGTCTTTCCCGACGTCCACCGCGAGCTACTCGCCGTGCATGCGCTCGGTGCTGTCGTTGCCGTCGAACTCCGAATTCAGGGAACGCATCTCGGCGGGTTCCCCACCCCGGCCGGTGAAATCCCGCCGACCGGTAACCGGATCGACGTGCCGACGGCGGATCTCTGGCATCTCCGGGACGGAAAAATCGAAAGGTTCGACTGCTACAACACGGCGAACGTGCTGCTCGCACAAATCGGCGTGAAGCCCGACTTCGACTCGGCAATCAAGGCCGCCAAGGCAGCCGCCGCAGGGGCGTAGCTCCATCAACTGACCCCACACCCCGGACGGAGTCCGATCATGTATCAGATCCGGACCTACACCCTGCGCACGGCAGAAGCGCTCCAGCAGTACGCCACAGTGCACTGGCCACGGCATGTCGCCAGCATGCCCGCATTCGGTGTCACAGTGCACGGCTTCTGGACCGATCACCAGGCCGGCGCGCACCGTTTGATCGCCCTGCTCTCATTTCGGGAGGGCACCCACCCCGCCGAATTCACCACCGCTTACGTCGCGAGCCCCGAACTGGCGGCGGACATGCGGGGCTTCGACGTCAGCGACATCGTCGACGTCGAGGAACTGCTGCTCGATCCGGTCGCCGGATCTCCCCTGGCCTGAGCGAGGATTCACTGTCGCATTGGTGGGGCGGTTCCGTTCGCACCGAACCGCCTCCGGACGCGGCACCGTCGGATGTGGCGAGCCACGCCGGCGGTGCCGCCGCCATGCACGACACCGCCAGCGCAGACAGCCCAGCTGACGTTGAAGTACTAGTCTCGCGCGGTGAGCATGAACGTCTCGCGCGGTGAGCATGAACGGCAACTGGCTGCGCGGGTGGCCCACTATCTACCAGACGTCCAGGCCTTCTTCGCCGCAGCCGCCCGGGACAGTGCCGCGGTGATCTGCTGGCTTGACTGATCGGTGACTCAGCGGCCGGAGCGCCGGTAGCGCTCACGTCAGGTCGTCGACGCGCAGTCCGATCTGGACGACGAAGGGGTGTGTAGTGTGTACTCATGACACTCGCTGATCTCCGGCACCTCGCGAGCCCGCTCACCCCACGCCATGCCACCCCGGTCGACGACCCGGCCGAACGGCACCGTCTTGCCGCAGAGGTCGACACCGATACGTCCGAGTACATCGCCGGCTTCATCTCTCAGACCGGCCGGGTGCTCGGTGAAGTGGTGCAGTCGGGTGAGACCGTCCTGTACGAAAGCGACATCGCGCTGGATGAGGATGGGGACTGGACGCCCGGGGACCCGTCTCTCATGTGGAGGGTGGCAGCGGGCACCCCTCAGGAGGACGTATACGACGACGCCGCCCGCATCTTTTTGGCCCACAGCCTGCGCACCGGGGCCGCCAGTCAGTTCTGTGGATGGCGGGACCGGGTTGTGGCAATCGTGCCCGAGGAAGTCGGCCCCAAGGAGTCAAAGATCATTCGTACGTTGGCTGGCGGCGGCATCGAGGTCGTACACACGTACAACGTTCTTGATGCCTACGGCACCTACGCCCGATGGGTCACCGACCTTGCCCTGGAGTACGGAAGCGGTGACGATGCAATAGCTTCGGACACGCCCCAACCGCCCGGCATGGCACGACCGGTCGTCAGCGCATGGCTGATGCGCGAGGCGGGCGAGGCACAGCTCCAGCAAGCCCGCCACTCCCTCAAGTTCGGCTTGGCGGGGTACGCGCGGGTGCCGAGTGAGGAGTTGCCGATCGCCGAACTCGCGCGCTCCCTCTACACCGACCGCGCGAACCTGACGAAGGTCATCAAGGCGGCCGAGAAAGATGCCAGGATCACCGGCATCCTGGACGCGATCGCGTCCGGGGACCGCGACCGGATCATCACGACCCTTCGCAACGGGTAGAACGGCCGGACCTCTGCCGACCTGAGACGGCAGCCCGAGCCGGAGGCCGCCATTGGCGCACGTATGTGGAACGGCCACAGAATGCACTGCGCGGCTGCCTTCGTTCACAGTAACGGCGCCGCCGCGCCAACCAGGTCCTCGGTGAGGCGCGCGTCGCGTCCAGTTGCAGCCCTGGGGCTCGGTGCTCGTCGACCACTAACTGACCCCACCGGATCGACCATGGCTGGTAGCGTGCGCCGAACATGAAGATCACGGGGGAAACATTGATGAACCGAACTCGACTCGTCCTGACTGGCGTGGCCGTTGCGGCGGCGATCGCCACGGCCGGCTGCGATCCGCAGCCCGAATCTACGGACACCTCGACCTCCTCATCCCCGGCGGCCACGAGCGCCACCCCGACCGCCGGTGCGGCCACCACCGCGGCCAGCCCCGCAGCCGACGGTGCGGCCACAGCGAAGGCCTGCGCCGACATCAAGAAGGACATCAAGGACAACGCGACCAAGATCGCCGAGGCCGAGAAGATCGGCCCGCCGGCCGGGCACTTCGCGGTCAGTGCCCAGTGGGCCGCCGGGTCGGTCGCGATCCTGGCGCACTCGATGGGTGCCAACGAGGCAGTCACCGCCGCCTCCGAGAAGGTCCAGAACGAGATGATGGGCCTGAGCGACGCGTACAACAAGTCCGCCGACGCCAAGCCCAGCAAGAAGGCACTGGAAGCCGCTATCAAGGAGCTGGACACGGCCTGCTCGGCCGCCTGACCGGTCCGACCACGCAATCGGCGGTGACCACCACCCGGGTGGTCACCGCCGATTCGCAGGTCCGTGGGGTCCTCAGCCGATCTCAGCGCGCACTGGGGCAATAGTTCGGGCCGCCTCCGACGAGGACGACGATCATGAGACCGGGAGGGGACATGGCCAGCAGCGGGGTTGTCGTGTTGTCGGGCCCTCCCTGCTCGGGCAAGTCCACTGCGGGAAGGGGTCTGGCTGAGGTGCTGACCGCCTCAGGTCACTGCCGGATCTACCTGGAGGTCGACGCTCTGTTCGAGCTTCTGTTCCCTGAGTCCGATCGGAATCGTGACGACCGCTTGCGCGCGTACGCCGGTGCGCACCTCCTCGCGCGAATGTTCGTCGATGGTGGAGAGACCGTGGTGCTCGAATGCACCTACGCCCGCCGTGACCAGCGCGCCAGTCTGGTGGAAGCGTTGGCGGGATCCGCCGCGCCACTCTGGGTCGTCGAGTTCTTCGTGACTCCCGACGAGGCCGTGAGCCGTTTCCGGGGGCGCACCCAAGCCACGGATCTTGACGAAGCACTCGTCCGCGAGCGCGCTGAGGCGTTCCCGTACTTCGACGACGCCCTTCGAATGGAATCGTCCTCGGGGTCACCCGAGGACCACGTACAGAGCATCGTCACGTGGCTGCGACAAGACCCTCGGCCGGTGGACCAGGACCTGTGGGCTCGGACTGGAAGGGGCTGGAGCTGAGGCGCCGAACCGCTCCTTGGCGTACACGGCACCTGATCACGCGTCGTCGGTCGGGATGTCCTCAAGGTGCTCGATCTCGACGACGTGGAGGCCCCTGTCGTCGGCCGCCATCTCCGCGTGGATCTGGTCGCCCCGGTCACTCATCGAGGCCTTCGACGACCACCAGGGATCCCGTACACAGCGGCCCCGCCACAGCACTGTCGTCTCGGTGGGGCTGACGAAGTAGCCGGCCAGGCCCCGGCGGGTACCGAGGGCGATCCCCGCGCCGGCGGCGGCCAGCGGCTGGCCGGCTGCCGCCGCCGTCACACCGAGGTCGACGAAGGCCTCACCGTCGGAGCTGCCCGAGACCACAGTGATTGCCGGTCCGCCGCGGGCCACCTCGCTCACCAGCACCCAGCCCCGCTCCCACTTCCCGGCCTGGTGCCGGGCGAGGATCCGCCGGTCGACCTCGGCGAGGTTGGCCAGGCTCTGGACGGTCACCTCGTCGGCCTTCAGCACGAACGCGCCGGCCCGGGAGAACCGGATCCGCAGCCCGGCGTTGCCGTGGGCGATGCCGCTGACCGTGGGGTCGCCGTCGGCAGCCAGCCAGGTGCTCACCAAGCCCGGGTTCGGTGCCGCCGGAAAACCTCTCGATCCACGCGACGGAAATCGACCACAATGCCACAGTGGAACGCGAGCGCATGGTCACGTTGAGCAAACGGATGTCAAAGGCACTGCGGCACGATCCCGGGCGGGCCGGCCTGGTGCTCGACCCGGCCGGTTGGACTCCCGTCGACGCCCTGCTCGCCGCCCTACGGATCGAGCGGGCCGAGCTGGACGCGGTCGTCGCCGGCAACGACAAGCAGCGGTTCGCTGTCGCGCGTGGCCCCGACGGGGTGCTGCGGATCCGAGCCAACCAGGGCCACTCGGTTCCGGTGGACCTCGGGCTGCCCCCGGTCACCCCACCGGACCGGCTCTATCACGGCACCGGCGCCCGTGCGCTGGAGTCGATCCGGGCCACCGGCCTGCACCGGGGCGGCCGGCACCATGTCCATCTCTCCGCCGACACCGAGACCGCCCACCGGGTCGGGGCCCGACGGGCCGGTCGGGTCGTGATCCTCACCATCGACGCTGCGGCGATGGCCGCCGCCGGGCACGTGTTCCACCGCAGCGCCAACGGCGTCTGGCTCACCGAGGCGGTCCCGGCCGACTATCTGCTCGACTGAACCCGGCAGCGAAATAGATCGTCTCGTACGAGCCGACCATGGACGATCAGGCTTATCCCGAATCCCACTGACAGCCGCGACGAGTCAGTCAGGGGCCCTCGTGGACGCCGTCCGGGCAGAGCGTCTCGACCAGACGGTCGGTCAAGGCATCGACCTCGCTGGCCGAAGCGATCACGGGGATGGTGATCCGCCAAAGCTGCGCCTGGCCATCGTCGAGCTCGGGAGTGGTCATCGGCGGTACCTCCAAAGGTCCGCGTGAGGCCGGCGTCGGCCCAGCAAGCCCGGCGCCGGGTGCCGGCCTGCCGCTGCTAGAACCGCGCGGGTCGCCAGGACGGCCCCGCAATCTTCGGCGGTTTGGCGATCGTGGGGATGATGGCGTGCCAGGTGGCGTGCCAGCCGCTGGGAGGGAGTGCCAAGGTGGCACACACTTCGCCCGCCAATTCCCCAGGTCTGCGGCCATGCCACGGGGTGTCGACGAAGATCTGGTAGTCACCGTCGAGCTGCAAGGCGACCCGGAACAGCTCCTGATTGCCGTAGTCGTTGGCGACCCAACTGGGTCTCAGGCCGTAGGTGAGCAGCCGATCGCGGTCCATGTCCGTCAGGACATGTCGTCCGGCCGTACGCTCCGGCGTCTCCCACGAATGATCCGCAGCCACCCGCGCGACCTCAGCGTCGTACTCCGCAGCTGCGAAGGAGACACCCCGCATCATGGGCACCTCGAGCGACCAGTCCCAGTGCACCAGATCGCCGTCACGCACGATGATGACGTCCGTGGATCCACAGCCGTACACGCCGCACTCGCATCGGGCGATGGCAACGGTCCTCGGCTCGGGGGTGGCCGCGAGACGATTGGTGGGAACAAGGACGTCGTACGGGTCCATCCCGAGGCCTGCTCCGGCAGAGGTCATCTCCGTGCCGTTGACGTAGACCTGCACTTGGAAGCCGCCGCCTGCGTCGCCGGGCACCGGCGATACCTCCAGACGGAGAGAGTCGACTCCTGGTCGACGCACGACTCCTCCACCTGAGGCAAGGGTGAAGCCCGGGGGAACAGTGCCCGGACAGGGGATCCCAAGTTCCTCAAACGACTTGCCCACGAGATCACGGATATCCCAGGAAGAATCATTTACCGAAGCACCGGCGAGTTCACGCAGCGTCGGAGAGTCCAGCCCGTCGACCAACGCCTGACAAGCGGAATGGATCAGGTCCGCCAAGCCGTACCCGGTCTCGACGTTCCATTGCGCCACCGCGTCGTACAGGCGCTGCTCCGCGAACCCGCCGCCATTCTCAGTCACGCCGGTCATCATCCACGGCCCTTGAAAGAAACGCGCCATCATTTCACGTGCCGTCCTCGGGTCCGCCGCTCCTCACTCGACGGACAACCCGGGCCGTCGGTCCTGACGCCTCCGAGGTCACCGTTCAGGAAGCAGGGCCCCGGCAAAGTCGTCAGGTGATGCCGAGTAGAACGAGTGGGCGGGTGCTGTCGCGGGCGTGGTGGCGGTTGGCGGCGGCGATGTTGGTGATGCCTGCGGCGCGTAGTGCGCGATGGCGGCGTTGCGGAGGACGGCCATGACTTGGGGTCCGGTGCCGGTGCGGATCTGGGAGCGGTCTTCGTCGTCGGTGACGTCCCGCACCCAGTGGACCTGTTCTCGATGGACCTGTTGCCACGGATCCACCTGGTGAGTTTCGCCGGGTTGGCCTCATGGACGTGGAGGTCGGTGATCGCGTAGACGGTCTCGGCGATGCCCGGCTTCCATCCGCCACGCCGTCTCGACGGTGCGCCGAACCTCGGTCTCTCCCATGGCCCTCATGACCGCAGGCGGGTCCGACCTTCGCCAGGAAGCGGGCTCCTGCGGGTCACCCTCAGCTGTGAGGGCCGAGGAAGTCGGTGATGAGGGTAGCGAGCTCCTGTGGGCGTTCGGCGACCATCGCGTGGCTGGCGCCGGCGAGGTGCCACACCCGCAGAGACGGGTTGTCCACAGCGGCAAGCCGTTCGGCGGTGACGTTGCGATACGCCTCGTACAGGTCGTGGAACGGCTGTTGTTCGGGCAGGTCCTCGGTGGCGAGAACGAGCAGCAGCGGGCAGCGGACGTCGCCGTAGGCGGGCATCAGGTCGAGGGAGTCCATGGCATCCCGGAGCTGCCGGGTGAGGTCCGGGGCGGGCCGCAGCCGGCTGCGGCCGTCGTCGCCGGGCACAAGGTTGCGTTCGAAGGCCGCCGCCCAGTCGTCGGGTGCGGCGCCGTAGCGCTGGGCCATGGCTCGCTGCCCCGCAAGCATGGCGGCCACCTGTTCGGCGGTTAGTGGTTCGGCCAGCATCGCGGCCATCCCGTCGAAGACGGTCCGCAACTTGGCAAGCTCGGTCTCGACCTGCTCCGGGTCCGTCCCGGCGAGCTGGTCCGGACGGTTCAACGGCGGATTGCCGTCGAAGCTGACGGCACCGGGGCAATCCGGGTGACGCTGCGCCCAGAGGGTGGCGAGCATGCCGCCGAGGGAGACGCCGACCACCGCGGGTGAGGTGAGGCCGAGATGGTCGGTGACGGCGGCCAGGTCGGCCAGTACGTCGTCCCAGCGCCACGGGCCGTCTCCGGACCGGCCGTGACCGCGCAGGTCGACGGCGACCACCCGGTGGGTGGGGTGCAGGTGCTCGGCGAGGGTGGTCATCTGGGCGAGGTTGCCGCCGGCGCCGTGAAGGAGCAGCAGCGGTTGTCCGGGTCCGCCGACGTCGCGGATCGCGATGGGCACCGTCCCGGAGTCGATGATGGTTTCAGACACGTCGGGTTCCTTCCTTGAGCAGTCGGTCGCGTACCGAGGCGGAGCGCACGCCGCCTTCGGGGTGGCGGGCGAGCTTGTCGCGGGAGACCAGGTCGTGGACGCCCTGGCGGGTGATGCCGAGCATGGCGCCGGCCACTGTGTACGACACGGATTCGGCGGTCGGGTGGCCAACCCGTCGCGCGACGGCCTGGCCGAAAGGGCTGCGCCACCAGTCGATGGGTGGGTCGAACGGTCCGTCCCCCGGGTAGAGGGTGGAGATCGCGCGCATCACCACGCCGACGGCGGCCCGGTCGTCGCCGCTGACGATCGTGGTGGCCCAGGATCGGGCCCGCTCCCGGATGACGGCACGCAGCGGGTCGATGGCGTCGTGGCCGTCGACCAGGATTTCGAGGGGGTCGAGCAGGCGGATGTCGATCAACCGGATGAGATGCTCGGTCAGTTCCTCGTGGGTTGGCGACATGCTGCCTCCTGCTACTTGACACCCATTGTCAAGTGCTTGACGTCGAGTGTCAAGCATGATGGCGCGAACACGGTGGGCGGTTGACGGAACCGTTCAGCGCGGGCATGCCTCACTTCGGACAGATCAACAGGCGTAGGAACCTCGATGACCTTCTGAACCGGTCACGCCCGACCTGATACCACCAAGGAGGACCCGTCTACGCCAACCACCTCAAGCCGAGCACCTCACGACTTTGCCGGAGCCCTGGTCCAGGAAGCCCTGCTCAGATCTTCGCCAAGGGAATCGGTGTCGGACGACGGACTCGCAACAGGCTTCAGCCCGCGCACCCATGACGCTCTGCGTCGATGAGGCGGTAGGACGCTTCGACCGAATCGGGGGCCGTGGCGACGCGCTCGCCTGTGCGGGCGGATCGCGGCATGTGCGGACATTACCGGTGGTGCGGTCAGTGGTTTTCGGTGTAGTAGGAATGCACGGCGGGTTGTCCGGTGTAGTTGGCACCAGCGCGATCGTCGGCACCGAGGTAGCGGTACGGGAGGCGGGCGTCGCGGCGGCCGGTGCAGCTGATCCGGCGGCGACGGGAGTCGTAGGAGAACCCGGCGGCGCGGAGTTGGGCGGTGAGGCGCCGCCCCGCGGGTCGCCCGTCAGGAAGCCGAATGCTGGACAGGTCCAGGTCGGCCACGAGGCGGCCGGTGGGAGTCAGCCAGCCGGCCGCGCGGGTCAGGACGGCGAGTTTGTCTCCGACGTAGTGCAGTCCGTGCATACAGGTGATCAAATTGAACGTCCGCGTTGGTGCCCAGTTGACCACCGAGGCACAGATCAACTCCAGGTTCAGCGGTGGTGTAGGGACGGGATCGAAGGCGTCAACCAGGTCCACCCCGACGAGGACTGTCCGCTCGGTCAACCCTGCCAGCCGCAGCTCCCCGGCAGCCTGGATAAGCGCTCGACCGGTGCCGCAGCACAGATCCAACCAGCCAGCGGCTGCCAACGGCTCGGCTCCGCCGACGCGAACTGGGCCGGCGGCGAGAACGTCAAGAGGGTTGAACCCCAACTCCCGGGTGTAGCTGTTGACCCCGGAGAGCTGCCGCTCCCGGTTCATGACGCAGTTCGCCACCACCGCGGACTGCTCCAAGGCCTCGTTGCCAAGCAACTCGAAACTGGCGCGTTGGTCGACCACACCAACATCATCCCAGGATCAGTTCCTCAGGCCGAACCTCGACCAGCGGCATAAACGTGCCTGGTGACCTGAGTGTGGGTGTCGGCGTGGGTGCCGTTCGTTGAGGCAGATCGCGCAGCCGTTACCGCCCAGGCACGTCGCCGCCATGGAACGCTAGGCCCGCCCGGTCCCGTCGACGCGGCCGAAAGGTGGTGAACGCGCTCGGCGACACCCCCATCGTGCTGTGCGACGTCGATCCCGCCGATAACGCTCAGTGCGACTCTGAAGCTCGCACAAGCCTCGCTGTGGTGGTGACCTCCGAAGAGGTCACCACCACAGGGCGCGCTGGTCAGGGCGTATACAGCGGGATCGGTGCCCCGTCTGCCGGAACGCTGGTGGGTGGGAGTTGCCGGCCTACAGGTCGGCCTTCGTCACGCGGGAGGATTCGTACGTCGTGGAGGCCGTGGGGAGGCCCGGCACGGTGGAGACGTCCTTGACGAGCATGCCGGTCGTGGCGTCGATGGTCAGCACCTCGCTGCCCGCGCCGCCGAACACCTCGGGGCCGGCGGTGATCGTCAGCGTGGCCTTGCCGTGGGTGGTCGAGTTCTTGACGCTGACCGCGGAGATGGTGGACAGCAGACGCAGCACACCGGCCCGGACCTGCGTGTTGCCGTCGCCAGCGGACAACGCTTGGGTGCTGTACGTCCACAGGGCGTTGTCGAAGTGCCGCTGAACGGCCTGAGGGCTGTACGGCTTCGGCTCGGCGTTGCCGCCCTTCTGCTTGATGATCACCTGGGCGTCCGCCTGCTGCTTGTCCCACACCGCCTTCTGCGCTGCGGGGTCGAGGCCCACCAGCGGATCGTTGGCTGCCTTGAGCATCTGGGTCCGGCCGTCGGCCGGGCTGCTGTCCGCCGCGGCGATGGCCGCCTTGAGGAGCGGAGCGTAGCCCCCGTCGGTCATCTGGTCCTGGTGACGGGCGATCGCACGCTTGATGTCCTTCACGCTGTTGCCCGTGTAGATCGCGTGACCATCGGTGTACAGCGTGTAGACGACCTGCATGGTCTTGGTGCCGTCGACCTGCGTCGCCTTCACCAGCCACGCGTCGCCCGCCGCCGGGGTGACCGTCTTGATGGACCCGGCCAGGGTCATCAGCGGCGTACGCTCGGCCGACCCGTCGGCTGCGGTCGAGGCCGAGGTGGCGGCTGACGAATCCTTGCCGGCCTCCACGCCCCCGGTCGCCGGCGAGTTGAGCACCACAGCGACAACTGCCGCCGCGGCGGCGACCCCCACCCCGGCGCCGATGCCCCATCGGCCCGCGATGCCGATCCGGCGGCGGGGCTGAAGTGCCGGGCTGGATTCGTGGTCCCGCGTGGTTGTCGTCGTTTCCATGGTTGAAGTCGCCTCCATAGTCGTGTCCTCCGCTGAATTCGCGCGCAGAAGCCGCACGGTTCCGGGGTCGGCCATAGCCGCCCGCAGCACCGCCCGCGCCCGCTGATACGCCTCCGGGCGTAGTGGTTCCGCGCTGCCCAACGCACCGACCAGATCGAGCTCGTCGGTCATCGGTGTCTCTCCTTCGCGCTGTTGCGGTCCTTCAGAAGCGCGGACACCCCCGGGGCGTCGCGCAATGCCGTCCTGGCCTGGCTCAGCAACCGCCGCGCGGTGCCGGCCGGTATGCCGAGTGCCCGCGCGGCGTCGGCCGCGGTCAGGTCCTCCCAGGCGACGAGCCTCAGGACCTCCCGCTCTTCGGGTTTGAGCCGTGTCAGGGCCGACCGGAGCACCGCCCGGGCGTCCACGCCGAGGTCCACCGCCGACCACGGATCCCATCCAGTAGCCACGTCCGGCACGTCCGCGACCAGGTCCTCGGCCGGCCGGGACCGCCAGTAGCGCCGCAAGCGATTCAATGCCACCCCGTACAGCCACGGCCGCGCATCGTTGTACGACCGGTCGTACGATCGCCGCGACTCGAACGCCGCAACCCACACCTCGCCCAGGAGGTCCTCAGCCGCATCCCGCCCAACCCGGCGAACGAGGTACGAACCGACGGCGGCCTCATGACGCTCGACCACCTCCACGAAGGCGTCGACATCGCCATCCAGCGACCGGCCTATCAAATCCGCATCCGAAGCCATAGCCCTCCTCGGCAAAGTCCGCGCTTCACCCTGACATTGCCGATCAGGCGGGAAAGTGTTCAGGCCCCGAGGTCCGACGGCAAGCGGTCGCCCAGTAGCGACCTCTCAGCGGCCGCGGTGCGGTCAGCGTGGGGCCCAGGCCAGGGCCGGGATTCGAAGTGAGGAGGTAGCGGCAGCGATGCTCAGGGTGAGTAGGTATGCGGACACTCACGGTCGGCGGGAGATCGCTAGCCTCGTAGTCCACCGAGCGGGGAGGGGCCAGCATGGCGGCGCTGGTCGAACACACCGAGCTGTACGTCGATGTCGACTATCGACTGTTCGCGATGATCGACGACAGCAACGACCGGCGCAACGCTCCACCCTCACCGCACGAGCTCGATCAATGGGTCAGCTCGGCGCCAGGCTACGTGGTGGTCGAGAACATCGACGACGCCGTGGTGCTGGGTAGCGACACCCGGCTGGAGACCTGGGACGGGCCGGCCGACTTCGATCCGGCCGGCTGGGACCGCAGCCACGTACTCGAGGTGGTCTTCGAGTCGGGCATCCTCGGGTTCTCCAGCGGCACGGCCGGCGGCATCGCCGACGCCTACCGCCTTCCGCCGGGCCGCCGATGGAGCGTACGGCTGGCCTGGCGCACCGAGGCGCCACCCGCTCCGGACGAGCTGCCGACCGCGTCGGTCCTCATCCAGTTCAGCCCGGCCTGAGCCGCCGGGCCGGCACTTCGCGGTCGGGCGGTCTGTCCCCGTGAGCTCGGCGCCGGGTCGGCGGCGACCCTCTATTGCTACTCATCGATTCATGGTAGAAATCTTTCGCACGGCCAGTTCCCAGGCAAGGATTTCTTCAGATGGAGGCGACGTGAGAGTCACTGCCGGGTGGCTGGCGAGTCTTACCGTTGCCGCGGTGATCGTGGCGCCCGCCGAGCCGATTGCTGTGGCCGCGACACCCACACAAGCATCAACTGCAGTGACGCCGCTGGCCACCGGCCCGCAACCCGGCACCTTCACCGGCCGGGGATTCGACACCTGTGCCGCTCCGTCCCAGACCACGATGAACGCGTGGCGGACCAGTTCGCCCTACGGCGCGGTCGGCATCTACATCAGCGGGGCCAGTCGCTCCTGTTCCCAGCCCAACCTCACCGCAAGCTGGGTGGCCAACCAGACCAGCAACGGATGGCGGCTGATCCCCATCGAACTGGGTTACCAGGCACCATGCGGCACCCGCACGCCGAAGATGTCCGCCGATCCCACCACCGCTCGGTCACAAGGCGTCTCCGCGGCCAACAGCGCCGCGAATGCCGCCCAGGCACTGGGCATCGGCGCTGCGAGCACCCTCTACAACGACATCGAGCAATACCCGTCGAACGCGTCGTGCCGGGCCGCCGTGCTGTCGTTCCTGTCCGGTTGGACCGAGCAGTTGCACGTACGGGGCTACCTCGCCGGCATGTACTCCAGCGGTTCGTCCGGCATCAAGGACGTCTGCGAGGCATACGACAACCCGAGCCACACGCGACTCGACCAGATCTGGATCGCCTGGTGGAACGGGGTGGCTGACACCGACGCCGGAAGCTACTGCGCCGATGCCCACTACGCGGACCAGCAGCGCATACACCAGTACGCCGGGGAGGTCACCGAGACGTGGGGCGGCGTCACGATGAAGATCGACCGCAACTACCTCGACGTGAGGGTTACGCAGACCCCGCCGCCGCAGTGGACCACGACCATCGACAACAGCACCTCGGGCGGCTTCACCGCGAGCACCGAATGGGGCACGTCGGCCTACTCCGGCCAACGGTTCGGCACCGACTACCGGTTTACCAGTCCGGTGTCGTCCAGCGACGTCGCCTGGTTCCGGTCGACCATCCCGGCGACCGGAAGCTATGAGATCTCAGTCTGGTACCCCGCCGACGCGGGCTACAACAACCAGACGCCATACCTTGTGGAGACAACCACAGGCAGCAGGTCCGTCCTCGTCAATCAGCGGATCAACGGCGGTAGGTGGGTCTCGATCGGCGTGTTCACGCTGGCGGCCGGCACGGGCAACAAGGTCGGCGTGAGTCGCTGGACCAGCGGCACCGGACTCGTGGTCGCCGACGCGGTACGGATCACCCGGGTCTGAGCTAGCTCACTCGCCCCTCGGCGAGCAGCGCGGTCACGGCCCGAACTGCCGGCGCCGCAGCCGTCTCCGGGAGAAACCCCAATGCAGCACCGCCATGACCCGCGCCCCCGCGCCCGCGACTACATCGGCCGATACATCCCACCCTGGGCATAGCCCCTTACCCAGGTGCTCGCCTCAACAACGCAGGTCTCCCGAACGGAGCCCAGCTACGCTTGGTGATGGCCGCACCGGCTCTTGTCGGACCGGCGTCCCACCTGAAGTCCCACCTGGGACCTCACCTTCATCGATCACGTTCCTTGCAGGTTCACGTTCGGCACCAGGCGTAGATTCACGGCCGTTCAGGGCATCCCGCTGATCCCACCCTGCTCCCCCTGGACCCACCTCCGGGCGCGGCGCTCGTCCTCTACACCGACGGACTGGTCCAACGCCGCAACGAACTGATCGACACCGACATCGAGCGCGTCGCCGACGGCGTACGGTCCGGGCCGGCCGACGCGTTGTGCGACCACGTCATGGCCACCACCGCCGAGGAGCACCGGACGACGACATCGCCCTGCTCGTCATTCGCCGCCAACCATCACCCGACGAGACCACTCAGGCAGCCGACAGGCCGCCTCCAACACCCTGGAGGCGGCCTGTGAACTACGAGACCTGACAGTGGGCGAGGCTGATGTGCGGCCCTCGTCGATCCCACTGACGGACGGTTGGGTTACGGTTCGTCAGGAGACGGGTTCGAGATTCCACTGACTGGTCCACCAGTTGGCGGGCGCGGCGCCGTACTGGATGCTGCCGGTCATGTTTTCGGTATGGGCGTAGGTGCCCTTCCAACGGTTCTTCAGGCGCAGGCGGCCGTCGACAGGCTCCTGGGCCCACTGCGCCGACCAGTAGGTGCCGGGTACCGCACCGGTCTGCACGTTGCCGGTCTGGTTCTCCACGTGCAGGTAGTTGCCGGTGGCACGGTTCTTGAGCCGGACGTAACCGTCGACGTTCTCGACTGCCCACTGGGCGGACTGGTCGGTGCCGGAAGCGGCGACGTACCTGGCGGTGCCGCTGCCGTCGTCCTTGACGTACTGGCCGGTCTGCCGGTTCTTCAACCGCTGATAGGACACCGGGTAGCCGCCGTCCTTCTTGTAGACGCGCAGGTAGTCGACACTCCAGGTCTTGGGCCAGACGTCGTTGTGCCGACCGGAGCCGGCATCGGTGTAGATGCCCATGATCAGCCCCATCGGCATGTTGGGAGCGTCGTTGATCGTCCGGTAGAGCTGGCCGTCGTAGTAGAACTTGATGTCGGTGGGCGTCCACTCCATGCCGTACGTGTGGAACTCGGTGGTGGGTGACCCGCTGGGGACGGGGGCGATCGACGCGTACGAGCTGGACAGGAAGTTCGGGTCGCCCCAGCCGTGGGCGGCGATCCGCCAGTTGTTCGGCTCGTTGAAGAACGTCTCGACCATGTCGACCTCGGGGTTGCGCGAGGCGCTGGAGGTGTCCCCGGTGCCGACCAGCCAGAGGGCCTGGTGGCCGCCGCCGCCGACGTTCGACTTCTTGGCGCGCAGCTCGACGTAGCCGTACTGGAACGTGTAGCCGTTGAAGTCGGGCTCGTGGTGGTTCAACGGCATCGAGCTGTTGAACTTGTGCCAGTAGTCCTTGTTGTAGGTCTGGATCGAGGAGATCTTGACCGTGCCGTCGTACTGCGGGTTCCACGCCGGGGTGTCGGCGTCGAGCCGCTGGGTAAGCACGCCGTCGGCGATCGTGTAGCGCGCCTTGGCACCCAACTCGCGGTTGGCGGGGGAAGTCCAGTGCGGCAGGTAGTAGGGCAGCCAGCGGTTCGTGTCGAGGGTGCTGACGTCGAACTCTTCGGAGAAGTCGAGCGTGTAGCCCGGCTTGGCGAGCGGGCTGGGCGGGGTGTCGCCGGCCTGCGCCGGCGGGGCGGTGACGATGCCGGCGAGGGTGACGCCGAGGATCATCGAGCTGGCTGCGGCTAGAACTCTTCGAAAGCGATGCGCCATGAGGGCACTCCCGGGGGGGTAACGAAAGAAAAGTTCTTTCGGAATATGCCGTTGAGCGCTACCGCTGTCAAGAGCCGTCAGTGAAGAGCTCCGCGCGGACCGCGTCCCGGGCGGTTTCGACCGCGCCGATGGCCACCGCGTCGTCTCCCAGCGCGGAGATCGCCAGGCCTGGCAACTCGTACAGGATCTCGGCGAGGTGGCGCCGCACCGGCTCCATCACCGTCTCGCCGGCACGCGCGACGCCCCCGCCCACCACGACCAACTGCGGGTCCATGGCGAGAACCATGGCGCCCACTCCCTCGGCGAGTGCTCGCGCGTAGTCGTCGACGGCCTCGACCGCGCGCCTGTCCCCCCGCCTAGCCTGCGCGAAGACCCACTCGCGGGAGTTCATGCCGGGAGCGACCCCCGCGTCGGAGAGCAGCTTGCGGGGTGCCGCCTCCCAGCCCAGGCCGGGGTGCCGGCCGATTTCTCCGGCAGCCCCCCGGCCGCCGCCGAACGGCCTGCCGTCCACCAGGACGCCGACGCCGAGGCGGTGCCCCGCATGCACGTACAGAACGTGGTCGACCCCCTGGGCGGCACCGACGCGGTGCTCGGCGAGGACCGCGAGGTTGGCGTCCTTGACGGCGCTCACCGGGCACTCCAGACGGGCGGTGAGTTCCTTGGCCAGCGCCGTGCCGGTCCAGTCCGGAATGGCCACGCTCAGCCGCACGACACCGTCGGCGATGATGCCTGGGGAACCGGCGCAGGCCGCCCACAACCGCGGCGCGCCGGCCGGCATCGTCCGTCGCAGCAGACTGACAGCGGCGTCGATGCGCCCGGCCGGGTCCAGAGCCGGGTCGATGGCGGTCCGAGCGGCCGCCACCTGCGCGCCGGCGAGGTCGGCGATCCGCACCGACACCGCGTGCGCCCCGATGTCGAGGCCGGCCACGATGCCCGCGTCCGCGGCGAAGCGGTACCGCTGCGCGGGTCGCCCCCCGGTCGGGGCGTTGTCGAATCCGTCCAGGACGAGGAGTCGAGACTCCACCAGTGAGGTCAGGATGCCCTGCACGGTGGGGCGGGATAGCCCGGTCTCGCGGGCGACACCGCTGATGGTCAGCGACGGCCCTTCGTAGAGGAGCCGCAGCACACGACGCGTGTTCAGGTGCCGTAAGGCGCTCTGGTCCCCGCCTGGAAGAGCATCTCCCACGGTCATTCGCTGCCCCTTGACGTGCGTTCGTCGACGGCTCACTATAGCGAACGCAAGTTTCCTTCGAAACTACTCCTGCCCAGGGAGACCCCCATGAAATCGATGACATCAGCGAAGAGTGCGCTCAGCGCGGCCGCCGTGCTCCTCGCGCTCGGAGCGTGCGCGCCGGGCAGTTCGTCGGACGGTGAGCCGGCCGCCGACGCCAACGCGGCGGTCCAGACCGGTGTGCCGGCCGGACCTGTGGAACTCAACCTGATCGCCACCCCCGAGTCGGGCGCCGCCATGAAGGACATCATCCCGGCGTTCCAGGCGAAGCACCCCAACGTCAAGATCAATTACGTCGACACCACGTACGACGACTACAACAAGTCACTCAACCTCGCGTTGTCCAGTGACACTTCGCCCGACATCGTGCTGCTCAATGCGGTGGGCACCACGGTCAAGGACCAACTGATCCTCAACCTCCAGCCCTACGCCAAGGCGTACGGCTGGGAGTCGGCGTACCCGGCCGGGCAGCTCAACCAGTGGCGGGTCGCCAAGGACGGCACCACCCTCGGGTCGGGCGACCTGTACGCGGCACCCGCGTCCTTCTCCCAGGTCGGTCTCTACTACAACAAGGCCACGTTGAAGAAGCTCGGCATCGACGCCGCTCCGGCCTCACTGGAGGACCTGGAGGCCGCGCTGGCCAAGGCCAAGGCCGGCGGTGAGACCCCGCTGCAACTCGGCAACAAGGAGGGCCACGCCTCCTTCCCGATCCAGCTCATCGGTCAGTCCACGGACGGCCCGGCCGCGTACGCCAAGTGGGTCTTCGGCGAGGGTGGATCCACCTTCGACACCGCCGGGAACACCAAGGGCGCCCAGAGCATCACCGACTGGGGTACGAAGGGCTACTACTCCAAGGACGCCAACGGCATCGACCTGCAGGGTGCCGTGGACAAGTTCACCAAGGGCGACGGCGTCTTCTTCGTCGACGGTTCCTGGGACTCGAAGAAGATCGGCGACGCACTGAAGGGCGATGCCGGCTTCGTGCCGTTCCCCGGCCCCAAGGCCACCGCGATCGGCACCTCGGTCGCGTACGGGATCTCGCGGAAGTCGAAGAACGCGCAGGCCGCCGCCGCCTTCCTGGACTTCCTGCGCGGCCCGGAGGCTGCCAAGGCCTCGTTCGCGCAGGGTTTCCTGCCCTCGGACACCTCGACGGTGACCGCTGAGCCCGGCACCATCTCCGCCGACCTGATCGCCGCCTGGAACAAGGTCAACGCCGATGACGGGCTCATCGGGTTCAACAACAACGCCACAGCGACCATGAACGACACGCTGGTCGCCGAGACTCAGAAGCTGATCGCCGGCAAGGTCGACCCGGCCACGTTCATCCGGGCCGTCCAGTCCGACTGGGCCAAGACGCATGGCTGACAGCCTCGCGAATCGCGTGGCCGTCCGGGACCGCACCGTCGTCGCCCCCGCGACGCCGGTGCGGGCCCGGCGGTCGCGGGCACGACTCGTACCGCTGCTCTACACCGCACCGGCGCTGCTCTTCTACGCGGCCTTCGTGATCGCGCCCTGGCTGCACAGCCTCTGGATCTCGTTCTGGGACTGGAACGGGATCGGCGTCGCCACCTGGGCCGGGCTCGACAACTACCGGGAGATCCTCGCCGACCCGGCGCTACGACTCTCCCTGGTCCACGCCTTCGGGCTGATCCTCTTCTACTCGGTCATCCCGATCTGCTTCGGCCTGGTGCTGGCGGCGCTCGTCGCGAACGTGCCCTGGAAGGGCATGCCCTTCGTCCGTACTGTGATCTTCCTGCCGCAGATCCTTCCGCTGGTCGCGGTCGGCAGCGTCTGGAAGCTGTTCTTCGACGACGACGGACCGTTCAACGCGCTGCTGCGCGCGGTCGGCCTGTCCGACCTCACCCGGGCCTGGCTGGGTGACTTCACCTGGGCCTATCCGGCGGTCGGAGTCGTCGGGACCTGGGTCTCGACCGGGCTCTGCTTCCTGCTGCTGTACTCCGGAATCGGCAAGATCGATCCGGCCCTGTACGAAGCCGCCCGGCTCGACGGCGCCGGCGCGATCCACGAGTTCTGGCACGTCACAGTGCCGGGTCTGCGCCGGGAGATGTCGGTGGCCGCGACCGTCACCGTGATCGCCGCCCTGGCCAGCTTCGACGTCGTCTACGTGATGACCGCCGGCGGCCCCGGCGAGTCGACACTGGTGCCCGGTGTCGCCATCTACCGGCTGACCTTCACCGCGGGGCAGGTCGGCACCGCCTGTGCGCTCGCCGTCGTCCTGTCCCTGCTGACCTGCGCGGTCATGTTCGCCCTGAACCGCCTCACCCGGGAGAAGACATGATCCGGTCGATGACCCGGTTGTCGCTGCTGGCCGCCACCGCCTCGGTGCTGGTCCCCTTCTACGCGATCGTCGCCGCGTCGCTGCAACCACAGGACAATCTCAGCCCGGGCCTCGCGTGGCCGTCGGATCCGCAGTGGCACAACTACGTCGACGCCTGGTCGACCGGCGGCTTCGCGGACCTCATGCGGTCCAGCCTGATCATCGCGCTCGGCGTCGTACCCCTCGCGCTGGTGCTCGCGACGCTCGCCGGATACGGGCTGGCGATGATGCGGCTAGCCGTCCGGGGGCCGATCTTCGCGTTGCTCATGCTGGGTCTGGCCCTGCCGTACGAGTCGATCGTCATCCCGCTCTACTACGACCTCAAGTCGATCGGACTCCTCAACACCTACTGGGCGGTCATCCTGCCGCTCATCGGGGCGTTCATGCCGTTCGGGGTGTTCTGGATGCGGAGCCACTTCGAGTCGCTGCCGCCGGAACTCACCGAGGCCGCCGAGATGGACGGCGCGACCAGCAGGCAGATCCTGCGCCAGGTCCTGCTGCCCACCGCCCGACCGGCGCTCACCACCCTCGGCCTTCTCTACTTCATGTGGGCGTGGAACCAGTTCCTGCTCGCGCTGATCCTGATCCAGGACCCGGCGATGCGGACGGCGCCGTCCGGGCTCGGCAAGTTCATCCAGGCCTACGGCCGCAACATCCCGCTGCTCAGCGCCGGAACGATCATCGTCATCGTGCCAGTGGTCATCCTCTACCTCTTCTTCCAGCGCCACTTCGTCAAAGGCATCCTTTCCGGCGCCATCAAATAGGAGACACCTGATGTCCATCACACTGGCGATCGTCGGTGCCGGAGCGCGAGGCGCCGCCTACGCGCGGCTCGCCGTGGCCACCGCAAACGCCACGATCGCGGCTGTCGCCGATCCCGACCCCGCCCGCCGCATCACCCTGGCCGACGAGTTCGACGTACCCGCCGAGCGCCGGTTCGCCTCGTGGGAAGACCTCGCCGCACAGCCCCGGCTCGCCGACGCGGTGATCGTCGCGACCCCCGATCGCGCGCACGTCGAGCCGGTGGTGGCCTTCGCCGAGCGCGGCTACGCGATCCTGCTGGAGAAGCCGATGGCGCCGCTGCCCGAGCAGGCGGAACGCATCGTCGCCGCAGCCGTCGACAACGACGTCCTCCTCGCCGTTTGTCACGTACTCCGGTACACGCCCTACTCCCAGACGCTCAAGCGGCTGATCGACGCCGGGCGGATCGGTGCGATCGTCAGCATCGACCACCTGGAACCTGTCGGCTGGTGGCACCACGCCCACAGCTACGTGCGCGGCAACTGGGCGGTGGAGGCCGAATCCTCCTCGATGCTGCTCGCCAAGTCCTGCCACGACATCGACTGGCTCGGCCACCTCATCGGCCGGCCGGTCCGCCGGGTCTCCTCCTTCGGCGGCCTCGCCCACTTCCGGCCGGAGAACCGTCCGGCTGGAGCGACCGAACGCTGCGTCGACTGCCCGGTCGAACGATCCTGTGCCTACTCCGCGATCCGGATCTACGAACGGTTCCTCGGTGACCCCGTCCACGAGGCATGGCCGCTGGGCGTGCTCACCGACGATGTCAGCGCGGACGGCGTCCGCAAAGCCCTGGAGGACGGCCCGTACGGCGTCTGCGTCTACACAGGTCGCAACGACGTCGTCGACCACCAGGTGGTCAACCTCGAATATGAGGGCGGCAGCACCGTCGCTTTCACGATGACGGCCTTCACGGCGCTCGACTTCCGCAAGACTCGAATCTTCGGCACGCTCGGCAGCATCGAGGGCGACGGTCGCACCCTGCGGGTCCACGACTTCCTCACCGACACCGTCGAGACCATCGACCTGGATCCCGACGGCGACGCCTCGGCCGCCGACGGGCACGGCGGCGCCGACGCGGCACTCATCGAGGCGTTCATCGCGGCGGTCACCACCGGTGACCGCTCACTGGTCACCTCCGGACCCGAGGAGAGCATCTCCTCACACCGGGTCGTGTGGGCGGCGGAGCAGTCCCGCGCCACCGGCAGCGTCGTCGAGCTCATTCCCGCAACCCCGGTCTAGGGGTACGCCGCAAACCGCCGAACGACACCCCGGGGCGATCGACTCGCGATCGCCCCGGGAGCTGCGGGCCCCTGTCGACCGGTGGAACCGTCGATCAGCTCCCGCAGGATGTCGGCGTGACCGGCATGCCGGAGCCTCATCGAACGCCGTCGCGTAGCTTGGGCTGAATGACGAGCAGTGGGCGGAACGACTCCGCCGATCACCTCGTGGTCTGCTCACGCACTGCCCTGGTCGAGCTGGCGGCGGTGTTACCCGCAACGGGCAGGTTCGTCGTGGCCCGACTTGACGGAACGAGGATGGCGGACGCGGACCTCGCCTTCTACGAGTTCTCCGACGCGCTGCTCTTCCCCGGTTACTTCGGTTGGAACTGGGACGCGTTGTCCGACTGTCTTCGTGATCTGAACTGGCTGCCCGCGGACGGGTACCTGATCGTCGTCGACAACGTGACCCGGATGCTGTCGAGCAGTGCAGACGATCGGAACACGCTGTTCCGGATCCTGTCGCAGGCCGTGCGGCACTGGGCGTTTCCGGTCGGTCGGCCAGAGTTCACTGTGCTGCTGCTGTGCGACAGCGATGACGAGGCCGCACTGTTGCGGCAGGAGATCGCTAACGCGCTTCGAAAATCGTGACGCGCTTCGCAGGCCGGCCCGGCCAACGCTGACCGCCAGGCTCATGCCTCAATGCCGCGCTACAGGTCCATCGCGTACACCCGGACCCGGCGGCCGGTGCCCGGCTGCACCGTCTCGCGATCCAACGACATGCCCAGCTTGACCATCACCCGAGCGGACGCCTCGTTGCCGACGACGTGAATGCTGACCAGCCGCCGGAGGTCGAGCTCGGCACGAGTGCGCGCGACGACCGCCTGGGCCGCCTCGGTGGCCAGGCCCCGACCCCAGTGCGTACGGCCGAGCCGGCAACCGATCTCCACTGCCGGCATGATCTCGGGCAGGAGTGAGAGACGACGACCTGCCGATTCGGATCCTGTGCACGTGATCCGGTCCGCGGACCTGCTGCGTGAGGGTCGTGTGCTTCTGCTCGGCCTCGCCGACCGCGCAGATGTCCGCGACGGCGCGACCGCGTGGACCGGACGGTCAACACCGTCGCCACCCGCACGGACCGGATCGACGTCGACGCCTAGCTGATCCGGCCCGACGGCTGCGTCGCCCGGGCCTTGCCCACCGCGCAGGATCTGGACCCCGCCACGCTGGTGCGTGCGCTCGGCATCTGGCTCGGCCATTCGGCCTGACCGGCGCATTAACGGTCGTCTCAGATTCGCTCGGTACGAAGTCGGCATCAGATAAGCGATGTGACCCGTATGGAGGAAACTAGTGATGGCAGTCAATGCAGCACCGCCCGGGGAAGCACCGGCCGGTCGCTTGGCAGGCCGGTGGGTGCCATGGTTGGTGATCGGGTTGTGGGTGGCGCTGGCGGCGGTCATGGTGCCGCTGAGCGGGAAGTTGAGCTCGGTAACCACCGACAGAGCCGTGGACACCCTGCCGGCCAGCGCCGAGTCCACCAAGGTGGCCGTGCTGGAGGACAGCCTCCCCGGCGGTGAGGACAACACGTTCGTCTTCGTGTACCACCGTGCCAGCGGCTTGACCGACGCCGACCGCGCGTCGGTCGAGCGCCACCACGACACCCTTGCCAAGCGGTACCCGCCGAAGGCGACGGCGGCGGGCGGCGAGGACGACGAGGGCCCAGCGACGAAACCCTCCACCGACGGCAAGGCGATGATGTTCACCCTCGACGTGAGCACGACCTACGGCGCACCAGAGACCATCGTCGGCCCATTGCGTGAGGCTGCGAAGGACCGCCCCGCCGGCCTGGAACTCGACGTGACCGGACCCGCCGCGGTCGACGGCGACATGGACGCCGTCTTTGACGGCATCGACCTGCAGGTCTTCCTCACCACCGTCGTCGTCGTCACGCTCCTGCTGATTCTCACCTACCGCAGCCCGGTGTTATGGCTCATCCCGCTCATGGCTGTGGGCGCGGCCGCACTGACCGCGATGGCGACCGTCTACCTGCTCGTCAAGGGCTTCGGCATCGTGATCAACGACCAGAACTCGGCGCTGCTGACGATCCTGGTATTCGGCGTCGGCACGGACTACGCGCTATTGCTCATCGCCCGGTACCGGGAGACGCTGCACCACCACGAGAACGTCCGGGTCGCGATGGTCCACGCGCTACGCGGCGCGGCGCCGGCCATCGTCGCGTCCGCGGCCACCGTGATCGCTGGCCTGCTCTGCCTGCTCGTCGCCGACCTGAACAGCACCAGCGGGTTGGGCCCGATCGGCGCGGCCGGCATCCTGTGCGCGCTGGTGGCCATGCTGACGCTGTTCCCGGCGGTGCTCGTGGTGCTCGGCAGGCGGATCTTCTGGCCGGCCATCCCGCGGTTCGACACGGCCGTCCAGGAGAAGCCGGGGCTGTGGGGACGGCTCGGCACCGCCATCAGCCGCCGACGGTGGGTGGCGACGCTAGGCTCGCTCGGAGTCCTCGGCGTGCTCGCCATCGGGCTGGCGGGCAATACCGGCGCCCTCCGGGAGCAGGACCAGTTCCTGTCCGCGCCGGAGTCGGTCACCGGCTTCAGCGTCCTCCGCCAGCACTTCCCGGAGCTCGGCGGCCAGCCGATGACGATTTTCACACGGCCGGCGTACCAGGAGCGGGTGCTCGACGTCGTCCAGGGCACTCGCGGTGTGGCCTTGGCCGTCCCGGGGCAGACCAGCGGAGGGTGGGCCGACATCTCCGTGTTCCCAACCGACGCGCCGGACACCGCCGCGGAGTACGACACGATCAAGCGGGTGCGTACCGCCGTGCACGCGGTGAACGGGGCGGAGGCGATCGTCGGCGGGCCGAGCGCGGAAAACCTCGACACCGAGGTCACCACCACCCGCGACGAGAAGCTGGTGATCCCGCTGGTGCTCATCGTCGTCCTGATCGTCCTCGGGCTACTGCTCCGAGCGATCGTGGCCCCGCTGGTCCTGATGGCGACCGTGATCGTCTCATTCGCCGCAGCCTTCGGCGGCAGCGTGTTCGTCTTCGACACGATCCTCGGGTTCAAGGGCGTCGACTATTCGGTGCCGCTGCTGGCGTTCCTGTTCCTGGTGGCGCTCGGCATCGACTACAACATTTTCCTGACCAGCCGGGCTCGGGAGGAGACTGTGCGTCTCGGCACCGGAGAGGGCATGCTCAAAGCCCTCGCCGCCACCGGTGGCGTCATCACCTCGGCGGGGTTGGTCCTAGCGGCCACGTTCGCGGTCCTCGCCTCACTTCCGCTGGTGATGCTGATCGAGGTCGGGTTCCTGGTCGCCTTCGGCGTGCTGCTCGACGCCTTACTGGTGCGGTCGGTCCTGGTGCCCGCCCTCACGCTGCTGATCGGCCGGCGGATGTGGTGGCCGAGCCGGTTGTCCCGACCGGTGGAGCTGCCGGACGATCAACGGCCGCTCGTGGAGGGAACCGCGCCGCAACGGTGAGCGCGGCGGCACAGTCGAGATCCGGGGCGGGCTTCTGCCCGTCCCGGATCTTTGTCATGGACCGGCGGCCGTCACCGTGTCCGCCCCTGCGGTGAGCTGCGTGAGCCGAGCGGGCGGGGCTGCGGCCGGAAGGATGATCCGCAGGAGCGCGCCACCGCGTGCGGACCGGGTGACGGTGACCTGGCCGGCGTGGGCGTCGACGACCCGCTGCACGATCGACAGCCCCAGACCCGATCCCGGCAGCGCCCGGGCGCTCTCGGCACGGTAGAACCGGTCGAACACCCGCGGTACGTCGGCGGCGTCGATGCCCGGCCCGGCGTCGTCGACCTCGAGGACCGCCGACGCGCCCTCGGCACGGAGCCGGACCTGGACCGGCTGTTCAGCGGGAGACCACTTGCTGGCGTTGTCGATGAGGTTGAGCACCGCCCGCTGGAGCGCAGCGGGACGCCCGCTCACCCACACGGTGGTCACGTCGAGCGCGACCTCGATGTCGGGTACGCGGGAACGAGCCCGGGTCGCGGCGGCCACCACCACGTCGGCGACATCGAGCAGCTCGGTGCTCTCGTCGCTGACGTCGCCGCGCGCCAGGTCGGTCAGCTCGGCGGCAAGGGTGCTCAACTCGGCCACCTGGGCACCGAGATCGTTGAGCAGTCGGGTCCGGCTGTCCGCCGGCAGTGCGCTGTCCAGCGTGCCGCGTCGATCGAGCCGGATCAGCAGCTCAACGTTGAGGCGCAGGCTGGTGAGCGGGGTCTTGAGTTCGTGGGCGGCGTCCTCGGCGAGTAGCCGCTGGGCCCGCCGGGAGTCCCGGAGCGCGGCGAGCATGTCGTTGATCGACTGGATCAGCCGCCGGATCTCCCCGCCGCCCTCGTCCGGGATATCGGCGTCGATGTCCCGGGTCTGCGCGACACGAACCGCGGCGGCAGTCAGCCGGTCGATCGGTGCCAGCCCGGTCCGCGCCACGGTCCGCCCGACAAGGGCGCCCCCGGCCACGCAGAGCAGACCGATCAGCAGCATGCCCAACCCGAACTGGTTGACCGGGCTGTCGTCGCTGTTGCGGGCCACCTGGACCGCGCCGTCGCCCACCCGCAGCGTGTAGATGAGGTAGCCGTCGTCGTCGCTGTCGTTCGACTCCATCAGGTCGGCCGACGCGCCCTGCGCCACGCGCCACGCGTGCCCGCTGACGGGCGGCAGCGCCGGTTGGCCGGCCGGCGTCCGGGTCGAACCATCGGGCAGGATGACCCGCACCAGCCGACCGGATCCGGGATACGGCGGTAGCTGGACCTGCGCCAGACCGGTGCGCTCCACTGTCGTCGCCAGGACGCGGGAGTCCGCGCGTAGCTGATTCTCGGCGTTGTCCCGCAGCTCCGAGTCCAGCAGTTCGCTGGCCACCTGAAAAGCCAGGAACACGCTGACCGCGATGGCCGTGGCCGCGATCACCGTCAGCCTGGTTCGCAGGGACCGCTGGCGCCACCATCGGGTCAGCCGACGCGGTACCCAACCGGCGGACCTGCTCACGGAGGAGTCTCCCGCAGCGTGTACCCCAAGCCGCGCAGCGTGTAAATCAATCGCGGCTCACCCGCGGCCTCCATCTTGCGGCGCAGGTAGCTCACGTACACCTGAAGGTTGTTGGCGGTGGTGCTCATGTCGAAGCCCCAGATCGCCTCGAACAGCGCGTCGCGGGTCAACACCCGGGTCGCGTTGCGCACGAGGACCTGTAGCAGGGAGAACTCGGTTCGGGTCAGATACAGCGGTCGCCCACCTCGCCACGCCTCGAACCTGTCGGGATCGAGCCGGACGTCGGCGAACGACAGGATCTGCGACTCGTCGTCGCCCGGCGCGTGGCGGCGCAGCAGAGCCCTCACCCGGGCCAGCAACTCCTCGGTGGCGAACGGCTTGGGTAGGTAGTCGTCGGCGCCCGCGTCCAGCCCCGCGACCCGGTCGGAGACCTGATCCCGAGCGGTCAGCATCAGAACCGGCAGATCCCTACCCGCCGCCCGCAACCGCCGGCAGGTCTCCAACCCGCCGAGGCGGGGCATCATCACGTCGAGGATCAGCAGATCCGGCGCGTCTGCGCCGACCCCGTCGAGCACGGCGAGACCGTTGGCGGCGGTGCTGGTGCCGTAACCCTCGACCTGGAGCACCCGCTCCAGCGACTCACGGATGGCCGCCTCGTCATCGGCGATCATGATCTGCACGCCAGCCCGCCCCCTCCAGTTGATGCTTTTGCGCTCATCCTCCCCGATCAACCTGAGGGCAGGATTAATGCTCCAACGGCAGTAGGCGAACCCAGTTCTGTTCGCGTTCGTTGGTCCGCCTGCGACGGACCGTTGAGCGGCAGTCCGGTACGGAACTCGCCGACATGCTGTTCAAGCTGCAACTGGGCGCCGCCGGCAAACCCCAGCTCCATCCGGGTGGGCACCTCGCCGTTCACCGTCGACTTTCCCGGCCGGCGGGGCTGAGCCGGGACGGGCACCGGCGCCGCCCGCGCACCCCGGTCCGGGCCGGGTCAGCGTTCATTGCCGACTTCCGCCAAGCGAGTGCGCAGGTCGGCAGGCTGGGAGAACGTGTAGCCGCAGGCAGGGGCGGATGCAGCTGAGTGGGCCGGGGCCTGGGAGTCCAGCCGCAGCTGCTACCGGGCTTCTGTGGACATGCTTCTTCTTTGCACGGGGCCGGGAGGTCAACCAGTCCGGCGCGGGATTGCCGGTCGGTCGAAGTGCCTGGCATGATCCGGGCATGATCGAAAGAATCGAGTCCTCCGTCCGCCGGTGAGCGTGACACCCGAGCCAGGCCTGCTCGGACCCCACTTGTCGTTATTTGATCACGCGATGCGGATCCATCGCGAGGATCCAGACGCGCCTCTTTTCCGTGGCGGTGAGCCGTATCCAGATGACAGGCAGCACCGAGGTCGGAAGTCCCGTCCTCGAGAGCCGGAGGATCGGCGCCGCAGCGGTGCTGATGTCGCCGCCGTTCTGGACGCGCACTTCGCCGATCGGTCCGCCGTTCCGGGCGACCTTGCCGGGGCGTTCCATGACATCGATGTTCCGATCCATCCCAATGAACACATCATGGCTGCGGCCTGTCGGGTGGACGCCGAACGTGTTCGAGCGACCGGTCGATGGCTTGTCCAGCACGCGACCGATCGCTGCGCTGCGACTGTTGGTCTGGCGTTGCTGACCACCCTCTGGGATGACGACGACATCGAGTTGATCAAAACGATCGGATTGCTGTCGGGCCGCTTCGGCCCACTGGCTGCCCGTGCGCTCGAACGGCGGTCGTGGTGCGGTGGCTCGGACGCATTGCTGTGGCTGGCCGAGCGGGTCACGGGCTGGGGACGGGTCTATGTCGTGGAGTCCCTGTGCACGATCGGCAGCACCGCAGCGCGGCCGTGGATGCTTCGACGCGCCTGTGATGGCGACTACCTCAACCGTTACTTCGCCGGATTGGTCGCCACTACGGCGCATCTGCAAGAGGCGATCACCGCGGCGAATCCTGACAGTGAGTTGGTCGATCACACTGGCCTGCTGCTGACCATCATGGCTGACAGCGGCGGCACGGGCATCACGCTCGAGCACTACCCGCCCGCCTCCGCAGTTCTAGAGGCCCACTGCGAACACGCCGGCCGCCTAGAGCCGTCGGTAGAGCGTTTCGTCATCGCCGCGCAACTGGCTGAGCATTTACATCACCCAGCGGCGGACCGAATAGCTTGGCCCGAGGGCGGACGCGAGCGCGTACTGAGCGGCTACCTTTCCCTGCTCGATCGCGACGACTGGTGCACGGTCGCTCGCGCCGGCCTGGCCGCTGGTGATCACCGTGTTACCTGGCTTGCCGAAGCGCTGGCACCAGACCTCGGGCTTCGAGCGTTCACCGTGAACGACGAGTAGCGTCCGGAGGGAAGGTCGGCGGGGAGCATGTCTGCGGTTTCCTGCCGACCTGCGGCCGGTCGTCTTCTTGATGGTCTTGTGGTAGTCCGCCTTCGAAAAGACCTAAGCCCGGCGAATCAGCTACACCCTTCGCGGTGGTCTCTTAGGCTGCCTGGGCGGGCCACCGGTTCGACGCAGGCGTCGCGTTGGCGCTGTACGACGGTCGAGACGTTCCCCTCGGCGACCTGGCTCTACCAGCATGTCGATCGGCACCGGAGCTGTCGCGACGGCGCGTGACGCCCCCGGTTTTCGCCGTCGCCGGCTGTGCCCGGCTACCGGTGAGGAGCAGCGGTGACCCACAGCGAACGGCATCGCCCGGAAATAGTCGTGGGACTGGTGGCAACCCCACCGGACCAGCCGGCCCGGGTGGCTGGGTGGCTCACTGCGGAGTTGGTCAGCGGGCTCACCGAGCGGGTGAGCGCGGACGTGCGGTGGACCGTCCGGCAAGGCTGGGGGGAGGTGGCGCCGCGTCGCGATGGCGGCGCGGAGGCGCTGCTTGACGATCTTGCGAGGCGGCGTACGGACGATCGGTGGGACGTCGCCATCTGCCTGACCGACCTGCCACTGCATGTCGGGCGGGCGCCCCTGGTCGCGCAGACCTCCGGCCGACGCCAAGTCGGGATGATTTCCCTGCCCGCGCTGGGACTGCGGCAAATGCGCTCGGTCCGCACAGCCGTCCCGGATCTGGTGAACCAGCTGCTGGCCGACGCCTCCGACCACCGGGTGCCGCCGGCCGACAGGGCACCAGCCGAGACGACACGGCACCTTCCCGCCGTCCGTCGGGTGGTCGACGGGGCCGACGCTGGTGAGCGGCGCTACCTCGCCTCGGGGCTGATCGGCCGGGCGCGCCTGTTGACCGGCATGGTTCGCGCCAACCGTCCGGGACGGGCACTGCTGGGCCTGTCCAAGCTGTTGGTCGGCGCGTTCGGCACGGCCGCGTTCGCGCTCACCACGGACACCATCTGGCAGATGGGCGATGCCCTCGGCGGACTCCGGCTCGCTGTGATCATGGTGCTCGGGTTGAGCGCGTTGGTGGCCTGGTTGATCGTTGCGCACGACCTGTGGGAGAAGCCGAGCCGCGAGACGCCGGCTGAGCTGGCACGGCTGTTCAACCTGGGTACGATCCTCACTCTCAGTCTGGCCACGGCGGTGTCCTACGTGGTGCTGTTCGTGGGAACGGTGCTCGTCGGGGCGCTGCTGATCGACACATCCGTGTTCGAGCAGATTCTGCAGCGGCAGGTGAATGCCAGCGATTATCTGAGGCTCGCCTGGATCACCAGCTCACTGGCCACTGTTGGCGGTGCGATTGGCTCAGGGCTGGAGAACGAGGAAACAGTCCGGGCTGCCGCCTACGGCTACCATCCCCAACCCGGCGGCTGGCGGGACGAGAAGGGCAGGGAGCGGTCCAGCGGCGCGAGCTGAGCGGTCAGGCGCAGGTCACTGCATCCGTTCTCGCGGGTGTGTTCCGGGCTGGACGATCGGGGAGTGGCCCAACCATGTCCTGCCTCAGCACGCAGGCCAGCGCGACGTGAGCGGGCGTCGCTCCGTGGTAGCCGGACGCGAGTCCTCAAGCAATGTTCAGGGCTGATACTGACTACGGGTGCGGGGCAGCCACTGCGGATGGTGGTTGCGCAGGTAGCAGATCAGCCCCTCGCGCAGGTCGCAGCGCAGGTCCCAGGCGCTCGCGCCGTCGGCGGCCGAAGCCTGCACCTGGATGACCACCGTCTGCGGCGTGGAATCGACCATTTGGAGCACCCACTGGTCGCGATCCCACAGCGATGAGGACTCGACCAGCCGACGCGTCTCCCGGCGCAGGTCGTCCAGGTCGGCGGTGTGGTCGACATGAATCTGGATCTTGCCGATTACCCGGGACTCGTTTCGGGTCCAGTTCTGGAACGGCCGCTCAGTGAAGTACGTCGTTGGCAGGATGAGCATCCGCTCGTCCCAGAGCCGGATCACCACGTTGGTCAGCTTCACCTCCTCGACTCGGCCCCACTCACCGTCCACCACCAGCACGTCGCCGACATGCAGCCCGTCGGCGAAGGCGACCTGGACACCGGCGAAAGCGTTGCCAAGCGCGGTACGGGCAGACAGGCCGATCAATGCCCCGACGACCCCCGCTGACGTCAACACGGAGACACCGAAGAGGCGTACCGGCCGAAAGGTGATCAGTATCAGGCCGATGGCGACGATCGTGACGACGGCGACGGTGAGCCGCCGCACGGGACGGATCTGCGTCCGAGCCCGCCGGACCCGCCGGCTGGCGACCGCGTCACCCGGCAGCCGGTTGAACGCGACGGCCTCGGCGACGTGCAGCGCCCTGATCACCAACCAAGCCCCGGACAGAACCAGGGCCACCAGGACGGCGTGCCGCAGATGACGCTGCCACCCGACCGGTTCCAACGGCAACGCGTAGTACAGCGCCCCCACCAGCAGTACCGCCGCCGCCGGACGCCGGCAGGTATGCCGCAACGGCTCCAACAACCACCGGTAACGGCCACGGTCTACCCGGCGAACCAGCACGCCGGAGATCAGGTCCACGACCACCGCCGCCACCAGCGCCGCTACTACGATCAAAGCGGTACGCATCAGAGGCCGTTCACCGTGATCCCGATGCCACCCTCCCCCGGCTCGCTGCCCAATCCACGTGCCAGCGTCCCATCTTGAGCAGCAGTAGGCGGCCAACATCGGCGAACAACGACCACCTACGTCAGCCGTCCGACGGTCCGGGTTGGTGTCCTTCCCGCTATCTACCCGCTCACCTCTGCGGAGGGCATCCTCGCCACAACAGCAAATCCCCGCCCAATGGGACGGGGATCGCTCGAAACGCGAGGAGACATCACGCTTCGTGGGGAAACAATGTGTCCGAGACTCATTGCCCTACCGTTGATGACGCTAGGGCGTCCCAGATAACGGCCACGCCTTGTCAGCCGCGGATCCGGATGTCCTCGTCAGGTGCACCCGTCGCCCACCCGGAGCTGGAGCGGAGCACCGCCACCGCCGCCCGGGCTGCCTCCGGGCTGGGGGCGGCAAGGGCCGCCTCGGCGATCTGGCGGCACTCGTCCAGGGTGTGCGCGGCCAGGGACTCGCGCACCGCCGGGATGCTGCGGGGAGCCATGGACAGGCTGGTGATGCCCAGGCCTGCCAGCACCAGAGCGAAATCGGGGTCCGCTGCGGACTCTCCACACACGCCAACTGGCTTGCCCGCCTCGACGCCGGCCGCCGCGCAGGTGGCGAGGAGGGCGATCAGCGCGGGCTGCCACGGGTCGAGCAGGTCGGCGAGGTCGCCGCACATGCGGTCAGCGGCGAACGTGTACTGGCTGAGGTCGTTGGTGCCGACGCTGAGGAAATCCACGTGGCGCAGCACCTGGCCGGCGCGCAGGGCAGCGGCCGGCACCTCGATCATCACGCCGGCGGTCGGCAGGCCGTACTCGCGGCAGGACTCGGTGAACGCGGCCGCCTCCGCCGCGGTGGCGACCATCGGCGCCATCACCCACACGTCGGCGTCCGTCGCCGCGGCCGCCACCGAGATCGCGGCCAGCTGCGTGGTGAGCACGGTAGGTGTCTGCCGTGCGACCCGCAGACCGCGGACACCCAGCGCGGGGTTGGGTTCGTCGGCCAGACGCAGGAACGGCAGCGGCTTGTCGGCCCCGGCGTCGAGGGTACGCACGACGACCTTGCGGCCCGGCAACGCGGCGAAGACGTCGCGGTACGCGGCGACCTGCTCTTCGTGCGACGGCGGGTCGCTGCGGTCGAGGTAGAGCAGCTCGGTGCGGAACAGGCCGACGCCTTCCACCTCGCCGGTGAGGTCGCGGGCCGAGCCGATGTTGGCCAGTAGCGCGACGGGGTGGCTGTCCCTGGTCCGCCCGGGGCCCTGGGAGCGGGCGCGGCGTTCGATCTCCGCGAGCCGGTCCGCGTTGACGGTGCGTACCGTCTCGGCGGAGACGCCGGCCACCACGACGCCGCTCGCGCCGTCGAGACTGGCCAACGCGCCGTCGGCCACGTCCAGGATGCCCGCGCAGCGGACCACGGCCGGGATGCCGAGGGTCCGGGCCAGGATCGCGGTGTGGCTGGTCGGCCCGCCCTCGGCCGTGACCAGGCCCAGCACCAGGTCCGGTTCGAGACCGGCGGTGTCGGCGGGCGCCAGGTCGCTGGCGATGAGCAGGTACGGGTGGCCGGGGTCCGGCACGCCCGGCATCGGCTGCCCGAGACACGCCGCGACGAGGCGGTCCCGCAGGTCGTCGAGGTCGCTGACCCGCTCGGCGAGGTACCCGCCCGCGGCTTCGAAGGCGGCCCGGTGCCCGGCGAGCACGTCGGTGAGCGCGTGCGGCGCGTCCGCGCCGCCGTCGATCGCGATGTCGGCCGCGTCGATCAGTGTCTCGTCCTGCGCCATCATGACCTGGGCGCGCAGGACCTCGGCGGCGGTCGCGTCCAGTGCGGTGTCAGCGCGACGGGTCAGGTCGGCGGCGACGACGAGGACGGCTTCCCGCACGGCCGCCTTCTCGGCAGCGGGATCAACGGTCTCCGCCGACGGCGGCAGGGCCGGCGGCGGGGCCAGCCGGTAGACCGGCCCCGCCGCACCACCGGGGCTGGCCCCGATTCCCCGAAGTTCACGCATCGACGGCGTCCAGATCACGTTCGAGGAGGTCGGCCAGGGTGTCGACGGCGGCCTGCGCGCCGTCGCCGTCGGCCTCCAGCGTGACCTCGGTGCCCTTCTTGGCGCCGAGCGACAGCACGCCGAGCATGCTGCGGGCCGGCACGGGCTTCTTGTCGCCGGTGCGGATGGTGACCAGCACCGGCTGCTTCGCCGCCTCGGCGACGAACAGCGCCGCCGGGCGGGCGTGCAGCCCGCTGGCGGAGCCGACGAGGACTGTTCTGGTGGGCAACGGATCCTCCTACGGTTCGATCGTCACCTTGATCGCTTCGCCCCGCGCCACGATGCCGAAGGCGTCGAGGGCGCGGTCGAGCGGCAGGCGGTGGGTGATGAGATCGGCGACCGGCACGGAGCCGTCGGCGATGAGTCGCAGCGCCTCCTTGTTGTGTTCCGGGCTGGAGCCGTTGGCACCGACGATGGTCAGTTCGCGGTAGTGCACGAGGTTGGAGTCCAGGGAGATGACCGGCTTGTCCTTCGGCAGGCCGCCGAAGAAGCTGATCCGGCCCTGCCGTGCGGTCATCTGCACCGCCTGCTCCTGGGCGGCGCCGGCGGCCGTGGCGGTGATGACGACGTCGGCACCCCGGCCCTCGGTGAGCTTGAGCACCGCGTCGACGACGTCGGTCTCGGCGCCGCAGATCGCCGCGTCCGGCTGCACCAGGTTGGCGGCCAGGTCGAGGCGTTCGCGGTTGAGGTCGACGAGGAACACCCGGGCCGCGCCGCGTGCCCGGGCCAGGCGGACGTGCAGGCAGCCGATCGGCCCGGAGCCCACGACGACCACGTCGTCGCCCTTCCCCACACCGGCGAGGTTCTGGCCGTTGAGGACGCAGGCGAGGGGTTCGGCGACGGACGCCTCGGCGAAGCTGAGTCCCTCGGGGATGCGGTTGAGCCCGTCGACGGCGAGGACGTTGTGCGGCACGACCATGTGTTCGGCGAACCCGCCGTCGAAGTGGTATCCCATCGACACCTGGTTGGGGCACACGGTCATCCGGCCGCGCCGGCACTCCGCGCACGTACCGCAGGGGATGGCGGCGATGACCTGGACCCGGTCCCCCGGCCGCCAGCCGGTGACGTCGGCACCGACCTCGGTGATCTCACCGGCGATCTCGTGGCCCATGACGCGCGGCGGGGCGATGTGGTGGTGGCCGAAGCGGGAGATCTTCACGTCGGTGCCGCAGGTGGAGCATGCCCGGACGCGGATCTTCACGTCGGTGGGGCCCGGCGTGGGCTCGGGCGCGTCCTCGATGCGGACGTCACCGGGTGCGTGGAATCGGACGACCTTCACGATGGGTTCCCCTCAAGGATGGTGATCACGTCATCGACACTCGTCGACTCTCGTAGCCGCTGCGCCTGCGCCGGGTCCATCAGCACAGTGGCGAGCTGGGCGAGGATGTCCACGTGCCCGTCGCCGGCGGCCGCGATTGCGACGCAGACCCGCACGTCGAAGCCGTCCCAGTCGACGCCGTCGGGGAAGCGCAGCACCGCGAGGGCGTCGCGCTGGACCGACTCCTTGCTGTTCAGCGTGCCGTGCGGGATGGCGACGCCCTCCCCGATGTACGTGGAGACGCTCTGCTCGCGGGCGAGCATCGCGTCCACGTACGCCGGGGCCACCGCGCCGACCTCGACCAGTACCGCGCCGCAGCGGCTGATCGCCTCGTCCCGCGATCCGGCCCGCTCGTCGAGCCGGATCGCGTCACGGGCCAGCAGCTCAGCCACTGAGCTCACCACCGCGCTGCACCGCGTTCACGACCCTGGTGACGGCCGGGTCGCCGATGAACACCTGGATCGGCACGATCACCGTATCGGGTGCGCTGACCCGGGCCCGCGCGGCGAGCCCCTGGTGGCAGATGATGACGTCCGCGTCGGCGGGGATCGAGTTGACCGGCGTGTGCTCGACGGTCACCGCGTTCTTCGCCAGTTGCCGCCGAAGTTGGCTGGCCAGCATCACGCTGCTGCCCATGCCGGCGTCGCAGGCCACGACGACCTTCTTGATCTCGGTGCCGTTGATGGTGGACATGTGTTCAGACCTCCTGCTTCGCCGACTTGTCGAGGGTCCCGTCGGGGTCGACGGCCCTCTCCTGCTCCGGGCGTACTGCCGTCTCCTCGTCAGGGCCGACAGCGTCCGCGACGGGCTCGCCGCGCCCGAAGCCGAGCAGGGCCGAGGCGACAGCGAAGGTGACGGCGGCGGCGACCACGACGCCGAGAATGACCCCGAAGTGGCCGCCCTTGGGGGTCACCGCGAGGTACGCGAAGATGCTGCCCGGCGAGGGGGTGGCGACCAGCCCCGCACCGGTGATGACGAAGGTGCCGACGCCGGCCGCACCCCCGGCGATCATGGCGAGGATCAGCTTCGGCTTCATCAGCACGTACGGGAAGTAGATCTCGTGGATGCCGCCGAGGAACTGCACGATGATCGCGGCCGGGGCGCTGGGGCGCAGTGCGCGGGGGCCGAAGACCATGAAGGCGAGCAGCAGACCGAGGCCGGGGCCGGGGTTCGACTCGATCATGAACAGGACCGACTTGCCCTTGTCGGCCGCCTCGGCGATGCCCAGCGGGCCGAACACGCCGTGGTTGATGGCGTTGTTGAGGAAGAGCACCTTGGCGGGTTCGACGAGCACCGAGGTCAGCGGCAGCAGGTCCCTGCCGACGAGCCAGTCGACGCCCGAACCGGCCTGCTTGGTGAGCCATTCGACCACCGGGCCGATGCCGTAGACGCCGCCGATGGCCATCGCGGCGCCGATGATGCCGGCGCTGAAGTTGTCGACGAGCATCTCGAAGCCGGGACGAATCCGGTTCTCGACCAGGCCGTCGAACAGTTTGAGGACGTACGCCGTGAGTGGCCCGATGATCATCGCGCCGAGGATCATCGGCACGTCCGCGCCGACGACGAGGCCCATTGTCGCCACCGCACCCACGACGGCACCGCGCTGGCCGTGGACCAGCCGTCCGCCGGTGTAGCCGATGAGCACCGGTAGCAGGATGCTGATCATCGGGCCGACCAGTTCGGCCAGGGTCTTGTTGGGGATCCAGCCGGTCGGGATGAACATCGCGGTGATCAGGCCCCAGGCGATGAACGCGCCGATGTTGGGCATGACCATCGCGGCCAGGTAGCCGCCGAGGCGTTGCACAGTGGCCCTGAGGCCCTGGCCCTTCACCTCTGGTGTGTAGGAGGAGGAGGTCACGGGGGGTATCTCCTTCATCGAGGGGCGGACCAGACGGCCGCGGGGGAAGAAGCTCGTCCGGCTAGGGGTGGATGGTGACGTGGTGGCGGAACAGGTCTGCGGGGCCGGGCATCCGGCTGCCGGGCAGGCTCACCGCGGCGGCACCCCAGGCGAGGCCCTCAGCGAGAGCGGTGGCACCCTGGGCGCCCGCAGCGAGGAACCCGGCGAGCAGCGCGTCGCCGGCACCGACTGTGCTGCGGGGCCGGGCGACCGGACAGGTGCCGGTGCGGACGCCGTCGGCGTCGACCAGGACAGCGCCGTCAGCGCCGAGGCTGGCCACGACGGTGCCGGCTCCCCATTTCCGCAGGCACTGAGCGGCATCGACCACGTCGTCGAGGTCAGTCAGCGGGGTGCCGACCACGTCGGCCAGTTCGTCACGGTTGGGCTTGAGCACTGTCGCCCCGGCGAGGGCGGCCTCGCGCAGGGCAGGACCGCTGGTGTCGACGGCGACCCGGACACCGGCAGCGCGCAGCTTGCGGCACAACTGAGCGTAGGCGTCAGCGGGCAGGCCGGGCGGGACGCTGCCGCACAGCACGACCCAGTCGGCGCTGCTGGCGCGGGCGAGCACACGGTCGATCACCTCGTCGAACTCAGCGCGGGACATGGCCGGGCCAGGCTCGTTGATTTTGGTGACCGTGCCGTCGGGCTCGGCCAGGGTGATGTTGGAACGGGTCCTTCCGGAGATCGACACGGCGAGGACCTCGACACCCTCCGTCTGAAGTAGGCGGATGAGCTGGTTGCCCTCGTCGCCGCCGGACGGCAACACCGCTACCGACGGCACCCCGTTGGCCAGCAGGGCACGGGACACGTTGACGCCCTTGCCGCCGGGGTCGAGGTGAGCTGTGGCAGCCCGGATGACCTCGCCCCGGGTGAGTGAGTCGACCTCCACGGCCCGGTCGAGGCTGGGGTTGAGGGTGACGGTGACGATCATGCCCGGCCCGCTCTCATCCGCGTACCACCCGGACGTTTGCGGACTCCAGGTCACCGACCAGATCGCGGTCGGCACGGCTGTCGGTGATGAGCAGGTCGACGTCGGCCAGCTCAGCGAACCGGGCCAGATAGTCGTTGCCGAGTTTGGTGTGATCGGCGAGCACCACAGTGCGGCGGGCCGCACGAACCATCGCCCGCTTCACCGCCGCCTCGGACGGGTCCGGGGTGGTCAACCCGCGCTCGACCGAAATGCCGTTGGTACCGACGAACGCAACGTCGACGTAGAGGTCCGCCAACGGCGACAGCGCCCAGTCGTCGACGGTCGCCAGGGTCTTCCCGCGGACCCGCCCACCCAACAGCAGGACGTTGAGGTTGGCGTAGGTACCGAGGGTCGCGGCGATGACCGGCGAGTTGACCACGACGGTCAGCTCCCGGTCGACCGGCAGCAGCTGGGCCAACCGGGCGGTGGTGGTGCCGGCGTCGAGGATGATCGCGCCCTCCTCGGGCACCTCGCTCAGGGCGAGCTTGGCGATGCGCTCCTTCTCCTCGATGAGCACCGCGTCACGCGCCGCCAGCGCGGGCTCGAACCCGAGTCGCTCAACCGGGATCGCTCCACCATGGACGCGGCGCAGCACCCCGGCCCGCTCCAGGATGGTGAGGTCGCGGCGGATGGTCTCCGACGTCACGTTGAGTCCGTCGGCCAAGCCGGCCACCTCAACCCGGCCCACGTCCCGGGCGATGCGAAGGATCTCCTGCTGTCGTTCTTCGGCGTACATCGTGTTGTTTCACCGCCGTTTCGTTTTGCTTGTGCTTTGTTTACGCCCGCTTTCCGGTTAAGTCAAGGGATGAGCCACATGAAGCCACATTGGACGGGCGAGGGTCTGCCGTCACCTGGGCGAATGTCGAATGGTCGCCGCCCTTCGCCAGCTCTGGCGATGGGCGGCGACCACGTCGCGTCGCGCTCTTGGCGCCACGCAGCGGCGCCGGTGATGCCCGATCGTTTCGGCGGGCGTGTCCTACGCCCGGCCGAACCGCAGCAGTTATCCGAGGACGAACCGGAAGAAGCGGGGGCGGTAGATGCCCGGATCGCGGTAGTGATCCGCGTCCGGCGAGACGCGGGTGTCCATGCTGTTGACGTTGTAGGAGGCGATGAAGGTGTCACCGGAGCTGAGCGCCGGGTGCACGTGGGCGTTGTAGGAGATGACGTTGGGGTTCCAGTAGCTGCCGTAGGGGCCGGGTTCCGGCATCCGGTAGACCGGGGTCTTCTGGGTGAACGGACCGTACGGTGAGCAGGACGTCCAGGCGTTGATCTGCCCGCTGAACGCCTCGGTGCTGTCCTGGCTGAGGAGGAGGAACTGTCCGCCCCAGGGGGTGACGCTGTACTCGTTGGCGATGCCGGTCAGCAGGTTGCGGGAGTTCTGCTCCCGAAGCGTCCAACCCCACGGCGTGTGGTACTGCCAGGTGCCGTTGGCGAGGTCGCTGCCGTACACCCGGGCGATGCGCATCTGCTTGTTGATCGGGGAGTCGTCGACGCCGTACACGTAGGTGTAGCCGTCGCCGCTGCGGCTGGCCGGCAGCAGCCCCGAGCCCCAGGCGACCCCGCTGGCCGAGGGCAACTCCCGGACGCTGACCGGGGTCCGCAGGTTGGACAGGGCGAAGTTCGCCACCACGTTGCGGTTGAACCGCCAGTCCCAGGCGCCGGAGCCGAAACGCTCGTACTCCTGGTACACCACTTGAAGTTGTCCGCCCGAGAGGTGGCCGTCACCGACCCAGTACCACTTGCCGGGCCCCGACGGCGGCATCAACGCCCGAGGGGCCCCGGCGGTGCCACCCTGGTAGGTGGTGAGGCTGCCGCCGTTCTGCACGACGAAGGTGTTGTTGACCAGCGGCGCGCTCACCGGGCGGGTGCCGTCGCCGTTGAGCGGGCCCATCCAGGTGTCGGAGAACAGCCACACGATCCGGCCGTCCGGCAACTTCACCGAGTACGTGGAGTCGCCACCGGTCCAGCCGTCCGGCGTGCTGGCGGCGTACCTGTTGAACGTGCCCTCCGGCTCGACGGTGGTCTCCACGCTGCGCACCGAGAGCGGGCGCAGCGCGCACGAGCGGGCCGTGAGTGGCAGCACGCTCTCCACATTCGTGGTGAACGTCTTCGGGCTGCCGTCCGCGTCGGCGGAGTGGATGTCCAGTTCGGTCCAGGTGGTCACCAGGGTGGCCACCATGGGGTACGCGAAGTTCGGCACCGTGATCAGTCCACCCGCGTCGGGATGGCGCACGGTGTGGATGCTCGGGTACTTCGCCAGCGTGCCGGTGCTTCCCGTCGGCGACCAGACGACGACGGCAGATCTGCGGTTGGTGTCCCTGGTGGTGTCCACCAGCAGGGTCGAGCAGTATCCGCAGCTCGCGTCGCCGGAGTTCTTGACCGCGCGGAAGTCGTGGTAGACAGCACCGCCCTTACGCAGGATGTCCTGGTACTCCACCTGGGTGCCGGCGGGCGTCGAGTGACTCTTGCGGGCCGGTCTGGCACCCCCGAGGGCGTCGCCGCTCGTCCCGCTCGCGCCGGTGAGGTTGCCGCGCCACAGGCTCGCGTCGGAGTCGGAGTAGCCGTAGATGCGCCAGGCGTCCACCGTCGGTGCGGGCGCGGCGTTCGCCTTGGCCAGCCGATAGTTGGCGATGTGGTAGTTGAGGAGCATGTCCGCGAAGTTCAGGCCGTAGCCCGCAGCGGTGTGCCGGATCGCCTCGATCGGCAGATGGTCGTGGTCCCGGACGCTTTCCCACGTGCGTCGCACGAAGGAGGCATCGATCTGCTCGGTGAGGTAGGTCGGCAGCAGGAACGCGCCATACTGTGGACCGCCGCCCAGCCCGCCCCAGGAGTTGAGTGCCGCCCCGGGCTTGCTGAGCACGTCGTAGACGTTGCGGGCGTACAGCTTCTCCTCGCCGGGGATGGGCACGTACGGCGCACGGGCGTAGGTCTGGCGGGTCGCCCACTCCGCGGTGGCCTCCATCCACCAGTTCATCGAGCCGAACTCCTTGCCGCCCACGAAGAGGGCCAGGTAGTCCAGGCCGACGTCGGACCGATCCCAGTACTGGTACTGCATGACGTGGAACAGCTCATGCCGCGGCAGGTAGTCCCAGTCGTCCTGCCCGTTGGGCACCAGCATGGTCGCCTGCTGGTTTAAGCCGAACGGCAGGACGAACGGCGCGTCGATGGGCAGGCCAGCCCCGCCGACGATCGGAATCTCGTCGACGCCGTAGACCAGCACCCAGGGCTTGCCGTCCCGCACGGGCAGCGGGTAGCCCATCTCGCGATACTCGTCGACGGCGATCGAGAGCGCGTTCAGCAGATGCTGCACCGCCTTCGCCCGGCCGTTCGGGTTGGCGTCCGCCGGGATGCCCGGCCTGCCTCCACCGGCGATGTTGTAGAGGACGAGGAATTCGCCGGCCGACGCCCGGCAGCGATAGGTCACCCCGAGGTAGTCGTACGGTTCGGCGGCGCAGTCGTCGTAGTCGGCGGCCGTGGCGGCGCCGGCAGGCACCGCGACATCTGGCGCGATGGCCCGCGCCGCCTCCGCATCGGCGCTCGCCGCCAACATCGACAGGTAGGTCAGATATCGCTGCGGGTCGTGGATGGCACCGGTCGGCCGAAGGTGCACCGGCAACGACCGGGGCGAACGCACCGCGGCCAGGCCATACCGCACGGCGTCGTCGCGGGAGAGCTTCCCCCGGTGGTACGCCGAGAGCACGCGTTCCCCGGGGCCGAAGTCGGGCGGGGCGGCCGTCCTGCCGGTGGCGGTGCCGAGCGGCGCCTCCTTGAACGGCGTCGGTCGCGGGACCGGCGGGGCGGCGACCGGCGGTTCGGTGTGCGGCGGCGCGACGGCTCCGACGGCGGCTGGCGCCGTGGCCGAATCGGGCGCCGCCTGCGCGACGCCACTGGTCAACACTGCCGCTGCCAGCACAACTGTCGCGCTGATCAGGGCCAGGGGGTTTCTCATCGCACTCCCTCTATTGGCTGACCGGCCGGTGCCGGTGCCGTCCGGTGGACGGCGCGTCCGGCCGGTGGATCGTTGTGCTCGGCCAGCAGCCATCACACCGGCGATGCGGAGAACATCGCCGTGGCAAGCGAGGTGGCAGGGTCGTCCGACACGGTGTTCACCGGTCTTCGAAGCCCGCCACGTCATCGGCGACTGCCTCTCCCCCAAGGCCGTCGCCCAGTCGATGCGTCGCTCGTCGCCCCCGGATAAGCGCACCGGACCGTGCGCACCCCTCGTCGTTCGCGGCCACCCCCGTGCTGGCCGCGGCGCGAAGCGCACGCTCGTACCGCCCGCTCACTGTCAGCGGGCTCGACCATAATCAGGGCCGGCGCATGCAGCGATCTTGCAAAATGCTTGCAGAGGAGTCGCGCCGGCCCGCACAGGCAGCGACGGCAGGGATGTGCACATGGAGTTTCGGGTCCTCGGGCCGGTGGAGATCTGGTCCGAGGGTGTCCGTCTCGCCATCGGAGGACGACAGCCCCGGCTGCTCCTGGCGGCGCTCGTTCTGGAGGCCAATCGACCGGTACCGGCGGACCGGCTTATCGACCTGATCTGGGCGCAGGCGCCCCCGCCCAGCGCACGAGCGACGGTGCAGGCCATGGTCTCGCGCCTACGGGCCACCTTCCGGCAGACCGGTGCATCCGCGCAGTTGCTGAGCGAGCGCGGCGCCTACCAGCTGCACACCGATCCCGCGACCGTCGACGCACACCGCTTCTCCGCCCTCGTGCAGCAGGCCGCAGGCTCCTCCGACGATCCCACCACCGTGGAGTTGCTGGACCAGGCGTTGGACCTGTGGCGAGGTGAACCACTGCTCGACGTCGTCGACGATTCCGGACGCCGACTGCTCTGTTCCGGTCTCATGGAGGCCCGTTGGACGGCTGCGGAGGACCGGGCGGACGCGCTGCTGCGCCTGGGTCGCACGAGGAGAGTGGTGCGCGAGGTGTCCGACCAGGTGGCCGGACAGCCCTATCGGCATCGCCTCGTCGGTCAGCTCATGACAGCCCTGTATCTCGAGGGCCAGGCCGATCGAGCATCGGAGGTCTACCGCAATCTCCGCACCCGGCTACACGACGATCTCGGCCTGGAACCGTCACGCGAGCTCAGCCGCCTGCACCGGCTCATCCTCAGAGGTGATCCGGTGCTGCCGGCGGAACGCGGCGACGCACTGTCGAGCGTCCCGCACCGTCCGGAGGAGCTGCCACAGGACGTACCAGGTTTCATCGGTAGAACTGACGAGATGACCCATCTCGACCAGCTATCGGGCGGGTCCAGCGCCACGACGGTCTGGGTTGTCAGCGGAATCCCGGGAGTCGGAAAGACGGCGCTGGCGGTGCGCTGGGCGCATCGGGTGCGTGGCGCCTTCCCCGATGGTCAGATGTTCATCGACCTGCGCGGCTTCGACGTCGAGCGTCCACCCGTCACACCGTCCGCCGCGCTCGGACAGCTACTTGGTGGGCTTGGTGTCGACCCCCGCGTTGTTCCGGACGATCAGGACGGCCGGGTCTCGCTGTTCCGCTCGACGATGACCGGCCGCAGGATTTTGCTGGTGCTGGACAATGCTCGTGACGCCGACCAGGTGATGCCGCTGATCCCGCCCAGCGGCACTGTCCTGATCACCAGCCGTCGTCGGCTCGGTGAGCTGGTCGTCCGGGCCGGCGCCCGATCTCTGCTGCTGGGTGTGCTCAGCCCGACGGACTCCGTACGGCTGCTGGCGGCGATGCTCGGGGACGAGGCCGTTCGGGTCGAGGCCGGCGCCGCGGCCCGCCTCGCCCACCTCTGCGGGCACCTGCCACTGGCACTGCGGATAGCGGCAGCGAACCTGCAGACGAGCGGCCATCCCCACATCGCCGGACTGGCCGAGGAACTCGATGAGGGCGGTCCTCTCACCAGCCTGACCGTCGACGGTGCCGACGAGGGCGCGGTCACGAAGGCCTTCGCGATGTCGTATCGGGCCCTGCCCACCGCTCAGCAACGAATGTTCCGTCACATCGGGCTGGTCCCCGGTGGCAGCTTCACCGCCCACGTCGCCGCCGCGCTCGAGGGGGTCGCGCCCCCCATCGCGACGAGAACACTCCGCGCCCTCGCGTCCGCACACCTGATCGAGCATCAGGGAGGCGACAGATACCGGTTCCACGACCTGCTCCGCCAGTACGCCGTGGACCGGCTTGTCACGGAGGACGACGACACCACCCGTCACGACGCCCGGCAGCGTCTGCTTGAGCACTATCGCAGCAGGGCCGACGCCGCCGGACGTCAACTCATCCCCCACTTCCTCAGGCTCCCCGGGCCGGTCCCGCAACAATCGTTCCCCGATGCCGACGAGGCGCTGGCGTGGCTGGACGCAGAGGCAGCCAATGTCATCGCAGCGATCAACGCCGCCGACCACGGGCATGCACGCTTTGTCTGGCAGCTCACCGACGCCCTACGCGCCTGGTTCCACCAGCGTGGACGCCGCGCCGAGTGGCTGTCCGCAGCCACCAGAGGGTTGGCTGCCGCGGAGGCCGCGAACGACCTGACAGCCCAGGCCAGCATGCACTTGAGCATCGCCCTCGCCCACGTCACCGCCGGCCGATACGAGGAAGCCCGCCAACACCTCCTCGACGGCCTCCGCATCAACGCCCATGACCGGTGGCCGGAGGGACGCACGGCCCTGTTGAACAATCTCAGCGCGGTGCACCAGCGCCTCGGCAATCCCCGAGCCGCAATCGACTGCGCCCAGCGATCCCTGGAGCTCAACCGGCAATACCGCAACGACGGCGGCGAGGCCATGTCCCTCGCCAACCTCGGCTTCGCGCACTGGCAGCTCGGTGCGCTGTCGCAGGCGGACCAGCACATCCGGGACGCCCTAGCCTGCGCGGAACGAAGCGGCTCACGGTACAACGAAGCGGTCCTTCTGGTTGACCTCGCGGGCATCCGCCGCGACCGTGGAGACCGGGAAGCCGCCGAGGAGCTGTACGACCGGGCGCTGGTCGCCAACCGCGATCTTGGCTACCAGTACGGCGAGGCGACGGCGCTCAGCGGACGTGCGTTGTTGTGGTCGATGACCGACCGCGCACCACGCGCCTGCGCCGACGCGCGACATGCAGTGGCGTTGACGCAGGAGATCGGCGACGCCGGCACCGAGGCGTGGGCACGAGAGGCTTACGGTCGCGTGCTACTGGCCGCTGAACGGCCAGCAGAGGCAGCCGAGGAACACCGTCTGGCGCTCGACCTGGCCCGGCAGACCCGGTTCGTGTGGTGCGAGGCGAGTGCGCTGGTGGGGCTGGCGGCGGTGTGCCTGGCCACCGGGCAGCCCGACGTCGCTCGCGAGCACGCCAAGGCCGCGCTGCGCGTGGCGAACGAAGCCGGTTACCGGCTGATCGAGTCGCGCACGCTTGGGCTGTTGAAGACGCTCGACGACTGAATCGGCGGTGAGTCGGGAACGCACGCACCCGCGGCTGCTGTTCCCTGCTCGGACGGGGCGACGCGACGTGGTTCACCTGCGGCCACGTGCCGGCAGTGCCGTTCCACCCAGGTCAATGTGGTGTGGCGCATCCAGTGGTCCTGATGCCGTACACGGCTACCAGGGCAAGCTTTCGCGCTTGTGTCGGTCGATCAAATCGTCGGGTCGCGGACGGGTCTGCATGATCTGCTGGCGCGGTTCGCGCACCGGTGAGCGCGATGATCGCAGTCGGTCTCGACCATGAGATCACCACGATTCGACCCTTCGGCCACATCCATCGATGGTCACGATGGCGACGACGACATCGATACCGCGCCAACACGGCCCACTACCAGCGAAGACTCCGACTCCACCGGGTGCGGCTGGAGCGCCAGAGGGCTTCAGCACCAGAACGCCTGACCCCCGTGGTCGAGTTGCGATGATGTCGCGGTCAACCGCGCGGCGCTTGGTCCGCAGGGGCGTCGCGGCGCCGAGCTGCACGGCTCGGCGGCGCGGGGATGGTGCCGTCAGTACGAGTCGTGGCCGCCGCAGTCGCAGCCGCAGCCTTGGATGTGCGGCGGTGCAGCGTGAGAGTCATGACCAGCACGACCAGCGCTCCGACGATCAGCCCGAGGACCGCGCTGGCCACCGTGTTGACGAGCCAGCCGACGAGCCCGCCGAGAACACCCGTGGCGTCGTGGGCGGCGACCTCCACGTGGTGCACGGCCTCGTACAGGAAGTGCAGGTTCAGCTCGTTCGTGCCTAGCAGCAGGATGTGCCCACCCACCCACAGCATCGCCGCGGTGCCGACTACCGTCAGCACGCTGAGGACCACCGGCATCGCCCTCACCAGACCGCGGCCGAACGTGGCGACGGCGCCGGAACCTTGCGACAGGCGCAGCCCGGCGTCGTCCATCTTGACGATCAGGGCCACCACGCCGTACACCAGGACGGTTATGAGGACGGCGACGACAGCCAGGATCGTCAGGCGGGACCAGAACGCCTCATCGATCACCTCGTTAAGGCTGATGACCATGATCTCCGCCGAGAGGATCAGGTCGGTTCGCACCGCCCCAGACACCAGTGTCGTCTCGTCCTGCACCTTCTCTTCGCCCGCGCCGGAGGCACCGTGATGGGCGATCTTGGCCCACACCTTCTCCGCGCCTTCATAACAGAGGTAGGCGCCGCCGAGCATGAGGATCGGAGTGAGCAGCCAAGGCACGAACTGACTGAGCAGCAGCACCGCCGGCAGGATGATGAAGAACTTGTTGCGCAGCGACCCCACGGCAATGCGCTTGATAATCGGCACCTCGCGCTCGGCCGCCAGGCTCCGCACGTACTGCGGCGTGACGGCAGCATCGTCGACGACGACACCCGCAGCCTTGGCGCCGGCCTTCGCGGCGGCCGCCCCGATGTCATCGATCGACGCGGCAGCGGCCCGGGCCAGCACCGCCACGTCATCCAGCAGGGCTACGAGTCCACCGGCCAAGGGAGGGTCCTTCCAGGGTTGCGATTCGAACTGGCCCATTCTCGCTCAGGTCTCTGCGCGCGGCACGCCACCGCCCGGCCGTATCTTCTCGGCGATGAACTTCATCGCCTTCTGATCGCGGATCACGGCCGGCGGCAGGCCGGACATCCGCAGAACAGTGGACTGCTTACGAGGCGCACTCAAGAGCCGCTCACGCTCGTCAGCGTCGATTCCATCTCCCATCACCCGGTTGACGGGCGGTCTCCAGCGGTGGCGGTCTGCACCGTTACCCCTACGCCTGCCGAGACAACCGCTACCCATGACGACCGGCTCGCGTCCGTGAGCGCATGCTCAGGGTCAGGAAGGCTTGAGCGGCTGCTCGCGACTGGTGCCTGGGTTGCAGGGCATGAGTTGTGTCGGTTGGCCGTGGAAGACTCTCGCGCTGTGGATGTTGACGAGTTTTGGGCGGTCGTGGAGTCGGCCGGAGCGGGTCTGGACGGGCGGACCGGCGACGACGGTGAGGCCGTTGCTGCGGCACTGGTGACGCGCTTGGCCGCAACATCACCGAAGCGCATCCTCGAGTTCCAGGAGCTGTTCGATCAGCTCCATGACGCGCTCTACCGCTGGGACGTGTGGGCGGCCGCGTACCTGATCGGCGGTGGATGCTCGGACGACAGCTTCATAGATTTCCGGGCCGGAGTTATCGCGCTGGGACGCGAGTGGTACGAACGTGTCCTGGCCTCCCCCGACGGACTGGCTGGCCATCCCGTGGTACGACAAGCCGCGGCCGAGGAAGAGGACGGCACGCTGTTCGCCGAGTCGGTGAACTACGCAGCCAGCGAGGCGTACGAACAGGTCACGGGTGGTGACGACGACGCCTTCTACGAAGCGATGAAGACCCGCCAACACGTTGCGGTCAGCATCGACGAGGCCCGCGAACCCGACATGGGTGTGGACTTCGACTTCGACGATGATGACGAGATGCGGAGGCGGCTGCCCCGGCTGGCCGAGCTATTCCTCGACCCCAGCGAGGATTGATCTCGGCAGCTGAGCCCGGACGCTTGGAGACGGTGCGGCCAAGGCAGGACGGGATCCCTTCCCGGCGGTGTTCGTCCGCCCGACGGCTGGACTTCTCGGATGGCTCCTGGCACCCACATCAAGCCCATCAGGGATGGGTTACCACCGTTTACCGCGCCCATCTCGGACTCGTCGTGCCGCAGGACTGCGCGCCGCGAGTGGGCGACGAGACCCGACAGTGGCGCGAGGGCGAAACCTTCGCCGCCGACTGCCGGGCGTGCGCAGCACCCCTGGGCATCACGCTCGATGCAGCGCGGTACGCGGTTGAGGCGTGCATCTGATCATGGCCGAGGTGCGACCAGGGCGAGGCCGAAGCCGGGCACGGTCAGCAGGGGATTCTTTGCAGTCGCTAGGGTCGCCATCGTGAGCGATCATCACGACGGCACTTGGACGCTGCATCGGCGCGACGACGGCCGGGTACTCGCTGGTCTCGTGGTGACCGGTGGTGACTTTCCGTGGCTGAATGCTCGTGTCGATCCGAGGGAAGGGCTTGCGGAGGTCCGGACGCTCTTCGCCAAGGAGCTGCGGCTGCTCGATGGCGTTGATGAGGACGCGGAGTCCTGGGAGCGCGCATACGAGGCAGTTCGGAACACCGTGACGCTTCGGTACCCGGACGGCCAGGAGGTTCCTGAATTCCTACTTCACATCGATGGCAACGAGGCGTGGTGGCGGTGGAGCGACGAGCCGTTTCGCGAGGAGCAGTGATCTGCCACGATGGCTGGCTTCCCAGCGGCCGTCTCGAACAACGGCGTCACAAGCGGGCGCGGTGGCGGAGGTTTGCCGTGGGTGATCCGCCGGATGGCGGCGGGCGCGGCGCCGCGACTTCCGCGACCACTGCCAGAAATCAGACAGCCCACGGTACGCGCGCCGGCTATGGACTGTCCGGGGCGGAGCGTCGGCCGTAGACTGACCCGGTTGTCCGGCATCCACTGGTACCTTGGGCTAGTTTAGGAAATTTGCTCCGCCTCCAGCTGCCGCGTTCGGAGCCGGTCAGGATCACTAGCATGCGATTGTCCTATAGAGGAATCGATGGAACCCACGGTCGATGATTATCTGTCTCACCAATTGGATGTGAGCAAGATCAGCCTCGCCGAACTCCGGGAGGCGAGGCAGGGCGCGTTCGTGCACTGCCTGGAGCGGATTCTCGACGAGCTGGACCGACCGCAGGACCCCGTCGCTGGTTTCACCTCCGCGATCTGAACCCCGTCGTGGTCACCAGCGCGCCACCGTCACTTCCTCTGCCGTCTGAATGGCCTCTCGGCGAGTCACCGCTGGACATCACACCGGCCGGTTGGCGGCCCACCCCGTTCCACGACTTCGTCGTCAAGCTGCACAGTCGGTGCGACCTCGCCTGCGACTACTGCTACATGTACGAGCTGGCCGACCGTTCCTGGCGAGGCCGGACGGCCTTCATGCCCGACGAGGTCGTCGACCTGGCGACCCGGCGCATCGCCGAACACGCCCGCGACCACCGCCTGTCGACGATCCGGGTCATCCTGCACGGCGGCGAGCCGCTGCTCGCCCCGCCCGCCACGTTGCAGCGGGTGGTCAGCACGCTGCGTGCGGCGCTGTCGTCCGGGACGGCGGCACAGTTCACCGTGCAGACCAACGGCACCCGCCTGACCGAGCAACGCCTGCGCCTGCTGAGCGCCGCCGGCCTGCGGGTCGGGGTCAGCGTGGACGGTGGCCGGGTGGCCAACGACCGGCACCGCCGGCACCTCGGCGGCCGGAGCAGCTTCCCCGCCGTCGACCGCGCGCTGCGGCTGTTACGCGAGCAGCCCGACCTGTTCGCCGGCATACTCAGCGTCATCGACCTGCGCAACGATCCGGTTGAGACGTACGAGACGCTGCTGGCGTACCAGCCCCCGGCCCTGGACTTCCTGCTGCCGCACGGCAACTGGAGCGAGCCACCGCCGGGTCGTCCGCCCGACGCCAGCACCCGGTACGGAGAGTGGCTCGTCGCCGTCTTCGACCGGTGGTACGACGCGCCCCGGCGGGAGACCCGCCTCCGCCTCTTCGAAGAGATCGTCGTGGGCGTACTGGGCGGCCACAGCAGGTCGGAGCAGATCGGACTGAGCCCCGTCGGGGTGATCGTCATCGACGTCGACGGGTCGCTCGAACAGGTCGACACGCTGCGCTCCGCCTACGAGGGCGCCCCGGCCACCGGCCTCACCGTGGCCGATCACCCGTTGGACGCCGCCCTGCGGCACCCGGCCGTCATCGCCCGACAGATCGGCGCGAAAGCACTCGCTCCGGCGTGTCTTGATTGTTCGGTTCATCCGGTCTGTGGTGGAGGGTACTATCCGCACCGATACCGTAAGGGCTCAGGATTCCGCAATCCCTCGGTCTACTGCGCCGACCTGCGATATCTGATCGACCACATCGCCGGCCGCGTACAGGCCGATGTCGCCCGAGTGATGAGGCAACGCGCGTGACCGACGTGATCCGACTTCCCGCCCGGTCCTTCAGCCAGCTCGCCGCGGGCCACGGCGACGCCGAGACGATCGCCCGGCTCCGCCGCGGCCAGCTCAGCCGACGGCTGTTCCTGCTGCGGGCACTGCTGGACGCCGACTCGTCCCCGGCCACCGAGGCCTCGCTGGAGCTGCTCGTCCGCGCCCAGGCCCACCGGCCGGAGGCCGTCGACGAGGTACTGCTCGCTCCGCACGTCGGCTCCTGGCTGACGGTCACACTCCGGCGGCTGCGGGCCGGCCCCGCCACGGTGCCGCCCCGCAGTCGCCGCTCCGGCGCCACCGTCGCGGCCTCCCGCGACGTCAGTCGGCTGGGCGAGATCGCCGCGGCCGCGGCGGCCCGGGCCGGGCTGGACTTCACGATCGAGCTGTCCAGCACCGACGGCCAGGTCATGCTACCGACGTACGGACGCGCCGAGTCGGGAACCGGCAGCGTCACCGTCACCGCCGAGGACGGCCGGCTGCGGATCGGCCCGGTCCTGGTACCCAGCGACCCGTCGGCGGACGCGCCCGGCTGGTCCGGTCTGCGCACGATCACGGCCCAGGCCGCCGGCCGCACGCTGCGGCTGATCGTCGACGACCTCGACCCCTGCCGCGACATCCACCAACTCCGGGCGGCGGGCCGGCTCTCCGACCCCGAGCTGGCCGGGTGGCAGGCGGCCCTCGACGAGGCGTGGCCGGTGCTCGTGCGGTCACATCCCGGCTACGCCGAGGGGATCGCCGCGGGACTCACCACGATCGTCCCGCTGGTCGCCCCCGAGGAGAGTTACGGCGTCAACGCGACCGCCATGGAGTCGTTCGGCGCCGTGTCCCTGACCCCACCCACCGATCCACTCGCCCTGGCGGCGGCGCTGGTACACGAGTGGCAGCACGCCAAACTCGGGGCGCTGCTCGACCTGATCCCGCTGCACCACGCCGATTCGGAACCCCGGCACTACGCGCCGTGGCGCGACGATCCCCGGCCGCTCGGCGGGCTGTTGCACGGTGTCTACGCCTTCTTCGGGGTCACCGACTTCTGGCGGGTGCAACGGAGGGTCCAGCGAGACGCCGCCGCCCGGTTCGCCGACTTCGAATTCGCCCGCTGGCGCTCCATGGTCTGGCAGACCACCGAGCTGCTGCACGGGGTCCCGAACCTGACCGAGGAGGGCCGGCGGTTCCTCGCCACGCTGACCGAACGGCAGCGCCGCTGGCTCGCGGAACCCGTCTCCCCGGCTGCGGCCTCGCTGGCCCGGCAGGTCACCGCCGAACACCGGCTCGGCTGGCGCCTGCGCAACCGGGTGCCCGATCCGCACCGGGTGCGCCGGCTGGCGGACGACTGGCTGGCCGGGGCGGCGCCCTCACCCGGGCCGATCTCCGCCGTGCTGACCCACGACGTCGGCTGGACCTCGACCCACAACGTCCGATTCGACCTGGCCGGACTCCAGATGGCAGATCCGGAGGGCTTCGACCAGCTCTGCACCGACCCGGCGCAGGTGACCACGCAGATACCACAGGCGTCCGCCGGCGACATCGCGCAGATCCTCGGCGACGACGCGACCGCCCGCGCCGCCTACCTCCGCCAGATCCTCGACCAGCCGGACGAGCCACGATCCTGGATCGGTCTGGCGATCCTCACCGAGCTGAGCGGCGACGGCGCGGACGGGGAGACCGCCGCGCTGCACCAGATGCCGGAACTCGTCGCCGCGTTGCACCGCGAGATCCGGCGTCGCGGCGCCGACGCACCGGACCCGCTCCGGCTGACCCGCTGGCTGCGCCCCCTCGTGGCCGAGGCGCCCGAGGCGGTCAGCCCGGCGGCGGGCGCCCCGCTCGCCGCCCGGGCCTAGCCGCCGTCCTCCCGGACCCGCCAGCGCTCACGTCGGAGGCGGGTCGATCGGGATCGACACCCGATGGCTGGCCAGCAGTTCGGCCGCGTCCGGGTGGTCCAGGCCAACGGTCCGCTCGTACCCGGCGATGGCCGCGTCGCGCAGCTCCCGGGCGGCCGGCCGGTCGCCGAGCGCCGCCAGCTCGATCGAGAGGTTCGCGGCGCAGATCAACGTCTCCGGGTGATTTTGGCCGTTCACCTGCCGGGCCGCAGCCAGGGTCTCCCGCAGTAGCGAAGCCGCTCCGGCATGGTCCCGGCTGGCAGCGAGATCGTTGGCGAGGTTGACCGTCGCACAGAGGGTGTACGGGTGCTCCATCCCGAGCCCGGCACGGAGTCCGGCGACCGCCCGCTCGTCGAGCCGGCGCCCTTCGGTGTAGTCCCCGAGTAGGCGGAACACGATCGCCAGGTTCGTCATGCAGACGTACGTGAAGGGGTGTTCGTCGCCCAGGACCCGCTGGTAGCCGGTCAGCGTCTCCTCGCCCAGCACCCGGGCCTCGGCCAGGGCCCGGGCCCGCGCCACCCGCTCCTGCTCGGTGCGGGGCAGGATGTTGAACAGCGTCATCGCCGCCGAGATCGTGTCGGCGTGGTTCTCCCGGAACCGGCGCAGGCACAGCGAGTACACCTCACGAGCCACCGTCAGCGCCTCGCTGTAGAGGCCGGTCTTGCGGAGCGTGACCGCGTGCAGCCGGGTCGCCCGCAGCACGTTCGAATGGTCCGGCCGCAGGCTCCCCCGGTGCAGCGGCAGCCACTGCCGCTGCAACCGCAGCGCCTCGTGGTAGCGGCCCAGCCCGTCCAGATCCCGGGAGAGCAGGGTGGCCGTGAACAGGGTGTACGGGTTCGTGTCGCCCAGCACCCGCCGATAGCGCGCCCAGTTGTCCTCGTCCGTGCGCCGCGCCCGCTCGAAGTCGCCGAGCAACCGGTAATCGACGGCGAGGTTGTTCGCACAGCGCAGGGTGTCCGGGGCGTCCTCACCGAACACCCTGCGGTGCGCCTCGAGCAGCCCCTCGTCCAGTTCGCGGGCCCGCTGCCACTCGCCGAACAGCCTCAGGTCCGCCCCGAAGCTGTTGGCCAGCGCCAACGTGTGTTCGTGGTCGGGCCCGAGCGTGTCGCGGGCGATCTCGTACGTCCGTTCGTTCAACCGCCTCGCCTCCTGCGGATTGCCGGTGGAGCGCAGCGCGTTGGCGAGGAACCGGGCGGTGATGATGGTCTGCTCGTTGGCCGCCCCCAGCTTCTCCAGCCACCGGCGGTACGCGATCGAGCCGAGCTCGCGGCTGCTCTCGTAGTCGCCGCTGACGTAGAGGTAGCGGATCTGGTCGAGCACCACCTTGCGGATGTCGTCGGACTCGCCGTCGATCGCCCCGGAGGCCAGCACGTGCGGGTTGAGTTCCGCGTGCCGGGGCCAGATCTCCTGGTCCTCCGTCGGATCACCGGGGTTCGCGGCGGCGAGGAGCTTCTGCACGGCGGTGCGGTAGGTCTCCCGGTCGGCCGGGGTGAGCCGGTCCCGCAGGGTCGCCTGCACCAGGCGGTGGATCTGGATGCTGTTGCGGGTCGCGTCCACCTTCGCCAGGCCGTACTTGCCGATGTCCCGCACCGCCCGGCGCAACTGGATGTCGTCCCGGACGGTGGCGTCGAGCAGGCTGGGCAGCCCGGCGTAGCGCCCCATCGGCAGCAGTCTGATCGAGATGGGCTCCGAACCGAGGAAGGCGCACAGCTCCAGCAACTGCAACGCGGCAGGGGTCTGCTCGGCCAGCTGGTCGAATGCCAGCCCCCAGGTGATCACCACCGGCGTCGAGTACGACGCGGGTGAACTCTCCCGCAGCAACAGGCCGACCCGTTTCTCCAACTGGCCGAGGTACTCGTCGATCGGGGTGCCGGTCGCCAGCATCCAGGCCGCCGCCTGCTCCAGGGCCAGCGGCAGGTCCCCCAGCTGCTCCGCCAGCCGGTCGGTGTCCTCGTCGTCCAGCTCCGGCAGCCGCCGCCGGATCAGCTCGATGCTCTCCTCCCGGGTGAAGACATCCACCTCGATGCTGTCCGCCACCCCGGCCCAGTTGTGGTTGCGGGAGGTGATGAGCACATGCCCGCCGGGGTTGCTGAGAAACGGCATCAGGTCCTCGGCCCGGGTCGCGTTGTCGAAGACCAGCAGCCACCGGCCGTACGGCCGTCCGGTGCGCAATGCGTCGTACACGGTCTCCAGGGCCTGCGACACGTCGACGTCGTCGCTGACCAGATCGAGCTTGCGGGCCAGGGCGACGAGCGACTCCCGGATCCGGGTCGGTTGTTCGGCCGGAACCCACCAGATCAGGTCGTAGTCGCTGGCGTACTTGTAGACGTACTCCACGGCGAGCTGGCTCTTGCCGACTCCGCCGAGGCCGTGCACGGTGTGCGGCAGCACCGCGGTGACGTTGTCGGTCAACCGCTGGCGCAGCACGTTGAGCAGTTCTTCCCGCCCGGTGAAGTCGGGGTTGCGGGGCGGCACGTTCCCGAACACCGCTGGCTGCTCCCCGACGCTGGAACGGCCCCGATCTCCTGGAGCGGTCTGTGCGGTCATGTCGTCCCCCTCTTCGGGTGTCGCCGCGATCGGTAGCCGCCGGTCGGTCCGCTGCGTTGGCGTGGCTGGCGGGCCGAGGGCGGCCGGAGCCAGCCGCCGCGCGAGTTCCGAGTACCGGCCTCCCAGGCTGCGCAGCACCGTGTAGGCCACCTCGGCGAACGGGCGGCCCAGTCGGGTCGCCAGCCGGTCCGAGACCTGTCCGGCGAGCAGCGCCGGAAAGTCCAGAGCCGCGCCCATGTGCTCGTTGACGTAGCGGGAAACGACGTCGAGGATCCGCAGCGCCTCACCGACCCGCAGTCCGGAGAGTAGTTCCTGCCGTACGCCGGGAAGGAACTCGTAGCGGGCCTGTTCGACCGGCGTGTCCTCGGCCCAGCTCGCCGCGTGGCGCAGCAGCCCGCTCAGGTAGACCTCGGCGAGGTCCTGCGGCTGTGAGCGTGGCAGCATGAGGCGCTGCACCAGGCGCATCACCGGCAGTGTCAGCGGTGCGGCGGCAAGGAACTCGGCGAGTTGACGGGCCTCGTCCGAGGCCATCGCCCGGAACCGGGCGACCCGCTGGGCCGGCGTCAGGTCCAGCGGCTCCGGCGACGGTGGCTCCCGCAGCGGGTCGACGAGCAGCGGACGAGGGTCGGTGGTCAGCAGCGCGACCGCCGCGACCGGGCCGAGGGTGCGGCCACTGACCAGGGCGGCCCCGGCGGCGAACCATCGCGGTGCCAGTTCCAGCACCGGTATCGCGACCGCACCGCGCGGAAGGTGGTCCGGCACCTCGTCACGCAGGCGAGGGTGCAGCTGCGCCGCCGGTGCCGCAGGCCGGGTCGGCCGGACCAGCACGGGGTGCAGCGTCGGGCGGCAGCGGTGCCACAGCCGCTGGGGCAGCGGCTGGACCACGGCGACCGGACCGGAGCGGCCCCAGATCGCGAGCCACCGTCGCAGCTCGGGAGCGTCCCAGATGGCGCCGGTGCAGTCGCTCAACACCATCGTCAACTGCCGGCCCTCCGGGTCGACCAGCTCGCGCGGGTCCCGCGCGGTGCTGCCGCCGTCGGAGGTCAGGATCGGCCGGTGGCCCTTGGCATCCGGCCGCAGGTACCACACCTGGATGCGGCGGAACGTGTGCACCCGCATCCGGTCGGCGAGGGTCCGGATCTCGGTCGCCGTCGCCTCCCAGACCACCATCGACGGGCTGCCGTCGACCAGCAGTACGAGATCCAGCCACGGCTCGGTGACCGGGGTGAGGCACGGTTGGAGCATCCGGGCCTCCGCCGACCGGCGGGCCGTCTCCGCCTCGTCGAGCCGCACGGCGTGCCGGGCGGGTACGGACCGGCGCAGCGGGGCCAGCGCCCGGGCGATCTCCCGGGCGTGCGGCAGGGCGGGCACCCCGGGAGTGCGTAGCGGCAGCGAGGACGGGTCGCGGGGCCCGTTGGCGGGCGGCGGCAGGTAGAGCTTGGCGGACGGCTCCGCCTCGGTCACCGCGGGCGCCTCCGGCCGGGTGGGCTGCCGGGCCGGGGAGGTGGACGGCGGCGACGCCGGTGGCTCGGGTGGCGCCCCCGGCGGCGCGTCGCTCGCCGTCGCGGCTGGCCCGGCTCGGGGCGGCCCCGGCTGGCGGGGCAGGAAGCGGGCCAGCCAGATCGCCTCGGCGCACTCCTCGGCCGTCAGGGCTGAGGGAGCGCCGCCGAGGGCGGTGACCAGCCGATCGATCATAGGGTGCCGGCCGCTTCGAGGTCGCGGATCAGGTTCGCCCGCAGCCGGGCGCGGGTCGACTCGGGCGGTCGCACCCCGGAGGTGACCAGGAAGATCGCGTTCAGCAGCTGGTCCGTGGCCACCGCACCCCGGTCGCGCAGGTCGAGGAAGTGCGTGATCAGGTCGGCGCTGGCGGCCACCGCCTCCTCGCCGAGCATCGAGGTGATGATCTGGGTCAGGGCCTGCTCGTCCGGGGGCTGGATGTCCAGTCGCAGGCAGCGGCGCAGGAAGGCGGGTGGGAACTCCCGCTCGGCGTTGCTGGTGATGACGACGACCGGGAAGGCGGCGCAGCGGACCTGGCCGCGCCGTACCGGTGCCCGCAGGGTGCCGTCGCTGGTCATCACCTCCGCCAGGCTCTGGTCCTCCGGCAGCCGGGCCAGTTCCGGGATCTCGAACCGGCCCTCCTCGAAGACGTTGAGCAGGTCGTTGGGGAGCCCCAGGTCGCTCTTGTCCAGCTCGTCGATCAACACCACCCGGGGACGTGCCCAGGGCAGGAGTGCCGTGCCCAGCGGGCCGAGCGTCAGGTAGCGGCCGATGTCCGGTATCTCCTCGGTCCGCCCGGTGGACTGGAAGAGGTTCGTCTCCTGGAGCCGGCCGATCGCGTCATAGCGGTAGAGGCCGTCGTCCACGGTGGAGCGGCTGGTCACCGGCCAGTAGAGCACCGGCCCGAGGCCCAGCTCGTACGCGACGCTGTAGGCGAGGGTGGACTTTCCGGTGCCCGGCTTGCCCGTCACCAGGAGCGGGCGGCGCAGGTAGAGCGCGGCGTTCACCATCTCGATCGCCTCGTCGGTGATCTGGTAGCCGCGTGCCCGCTCGGCGCCCTGCCGGTCCTCCGGCAGCGCCGAGGTGATCAGTGGCCCGCCGCCGAACCGCCGCCACTGGGGCGGTTCGGGGAGCCGCTCGACGCCGTTGTGCGGCCGTCCGGTGCCGAGGTAGATCCGCCAGTCCTCGCCGTCGCCCGTGGCGGAGTCCTCCGGCTGCGGTGGTGATTCCAACACGCTGTCGTCCCTTCCTAGACCGGCGCGCTGAGGGCGTCGGCCGGTGGCACCCGGTCGATCTCGTCCCACAGCAGGGTGAGGTGGAGACCGAGGTGTTCGGGGGAGCCGCCCTCGCTGCCCGCGTCGCGACGCAGCTCCCAGACCAGCTCGCGCAGGTTTGCGACGCTGCGCGCCATGAGCACCTCGGGGATGTACGAATCGAACCGTGACGCCGCCGCGCGATCGCGACACCAGAGGACGACCGGCAGTCCGGCGGTGACCGCGGCGCCGATCGCCGCCTGGATGTGCCGTTCGGCGCCGCTGACGAACAGCACGAGACAGACCGGGTAGTCGTCGTTGCCGAGCAGTCGGGCGTGCAGGTGCTGCGCGACGTACGGCTCGGTGAGCCGCTCGAAGGCGACCGCCCGGGCCTGCACGGCGGAACCCTGCTCGCGCAGCCGCCGGTGCCGCGTCCGCCAGCGGGGACGCATCAGGGAGTTGCGCATCCGGGTGAGGTCGCGGACGACCACCGGGTAGTGCACGCCGAGGGCCGTGTAGAGCCCCGGAGCCGCCACCTGCCACCTGTCGAACTCGTAGTCGAGCAGGCGTCGGGGCACGATGAACTCGACAGTCAGTTGACCGATCTCGGCGGTACTGCGATTGGCCAGTTCGGTGAGCGCCTCATCGATCTTGAGCTGGATCTGCTCCAGTCGGAACCGATCCCCCGGCCCGTCCGGGACGCGTTCCCAGTGCCACGGCAGCCGGCCGGGATCGCCCGGGGTCACCAACCAGGCCTCGAACAGGTACCGGGAGGCGTCGATGCCGTCCGCGTCCAGCAGCACCACGAAGTAGGAGCGGTACTGGTCGCCGTCCGAGGGTCTGGGACCGCCCGCCGACCCGGCCGGCGGCGGGGTCGCCGCCGGACCCGGCGGGACCCCCATCCGCCGCGCGACCGCGTCGGCGAGGCGGCCGGCGATCCGGCGGGCCGGTAGGGCGACCCGGCCCGCCAGGTCGTCCAGGAAGGCGACCAGCGGCGGGCGTACGTCGGGGTCGGAGATCGCGTCCTCCAGCTCCCGGAGGACGGCCGCCAGGTCGGTGACCGGTGGGCGCACCCGCGGACCGAGCCGCGCCACCGCGCCGCGGCACAGGTCCAGCAGCACCGGCGGATCGAGGCCGTCGGCCAGCTCGACGATCTGGCCGCGTTCGTCGGCGGTGAGGATCTCCGGCGGCAGGTGGATGGCGACGAGTGCGCGGAAGCGGTCCAGCTCCGGGCTCTCACCGTCCACCGCCGCCACCGCCTCGGGCAACAGCCGAAGCGCCCCCGGCACCTCCTCGCAGGCCGCGACGAGTCCCCAGAGGTCGGTGAAGGGCACGTCGGAGCGGCGGAAGACCGGCTCGCCGTCGATCAGGTGGCCGAGTTGCCGTACGTACCGGTCGCGGTGGGTGCGTACCTCGGCACCGGTGAGCGCGAGCATCGCGTCGACCAGCCGGCGGTGGTCGTGGGATTCGAGGGTCACCGGCGCCGCCATCCGAGCGCACTTCGGCAGCGCCGGAGGACACCGCTATCGACCATGTCTCCTCCGATGCGATGCCGAGAACCACCCATTGCGGCGGGTATACAGATAGTACGGAGGCAACCGCGTGCGGTAGAACCCTTCGCACGGAGGAAATCTATTAGCTTAAATTGAACGCATCGGACGGATCGGTGGAATACCGACCGCAGCCAGCGGTGCGGGCCGGTCCGTCGCCCGCAGCGCCTCGTGACCGGTGTGAATGGCGTTGCGGATGTCCGCCACCACCGCTCCGCCCCCGTCCGGCACCGGTGCGCGCAACGCGTCCCGTACGCCGAGCTGGCGGGCGTGCAGCAGGGAGATCAGCTCGTCTCGGCGTACCTCCACGGCCCGCCGGACCTCCGGCAGCCGCGCCAGCGGCGGCCGCCATACTCCCTCGGGCCCGCCGTCGCCGGCCGGACCGCCGGACCAGGCCGGGTCGGTGGCGCGCAGCCGGGTGCGGGCTACGTCGAGCCGGCGGACCTGCGCCTCGCCGCAGGCGATGGCCTCCCGGACGGCCGGTCCGATCTCCATGCCCGCGGCCTCGCACTCCACCGCCATCTCCGGGTCGAGCAGGAACGCGCGGGTCAGCGCCGCACCGTCACCGGCCCACGCCGCGGAGAGCACCAGCAGCGGCGGGCACAGCGGCAACGCGTCGACGGAGTCGGTCAGCACCTGGGCCGCGCGCTGGTCGCCGCCCGCCCGCAGCGTGACGACCGCGAGCAGCAGCGCCCCGGCGGTCAGCGCGGCCGTCGGCGCCGGGTGGTCGGGCGGGGCCTCCCGCAGCCCTCCGGCGGCCGCCGCGAACGCGTGGCCTGCGGCCCGCCAGCGTCCGCCGATCGCGTGGCTGATCCCGAGTCCCCACCAGGCACCGGCCGTCCCGTCGACGCGCACCGCCGCCTCGAACCCAGTGGTCGCCTCGTCCCAGCTGCCCGCCCGCAGGGCCAGCCAACCCGTACGGTCGGCCGAACCCCTCAGCATCCGCTCCACCGGTTCGGGCAACCCCGCCTCCCAGTGCAGGCGCTCCGCCGCCCAGGGGACGGGCCGCTGGCGGGGCGGAACCGGACCGTCCGACCGGTCGGCACCGCGCCCGTCCCGAACCTCCACCCCGGCCGGCGGCAGGGGCGCGGTCCGGCCGGCCGCCGTGGCCAGGGCCGGGCCCCGTGAGCTCCGGGCGACGTAGAGGTCGCCCTCGCCGTACATCCAGCGGCGGGGCGTCTGCCCGCCGGCCACCGCGACCGAGTCCCTGACGTACCGGTAGAGCTCGTCGGCGGATACCAGTCCGTCACCGTCCAGGTCGGCGTCACCGGTGCGCAGCCCCTCGATCACCGCACCGGCGAAGACGGAGTGCCGAGGGTTGTCGGTCAGCGGCAGCGGCTCGCCGGCCGGCTCCCAGGCGTACTCGTGGGCCGTGGTGGCGGTCAGGACGGCGCGGCCGGTGCCCTCGCCCGGGAACAGGTCCCCGCCGCGGACGCCCGCGTCGCCCTGGTGGGTCAACACCCGCGACACCGCTCCGCTGAAGCAGCAGTCCAGCAGCAGGACCATCCGCTGGCAGGCCGAGCGGTTGAGCAGGCGGTTGATCAGTTCAGTGGGAAGCGCGGTGGCCGGCAGGTCGTCGACGTCCGTGTCGGCGAGAGCGAGGTAGAGCAGCCCGTCGATGTCGCGTCGGCCGTGGCAGGCGAAGAAGAGCAGCAGGTGGTCCGACCGGCCGGCCGACCGCAGCAGTCGGGCGATCTCCAGCCGGGCCTCGTGCTCGGTCGGGTTGACCAGCAGCCGTACGTCGTAGGCGCCGACCGTCGGGTCACCGAGCAGCCGGGCCAGCACCTGGACGTCGTGTGCCGGAGACCGGAGGCGGGACAGCTTGGGATCGTCGTACTCGTCACAGGCGATCAACAAGGCGCGTCTGCGCGTCACCGGGGAAGTTTCCGGTCGAGCCAGGTCTGGGCGATGCGGCGCTGGTCGGCGGCGGAGACTCCGGTGAGGTCGAGTTCGCTGCCGTCCGGCTCGACGATCCGCACGCCGCGCCCCTGGCGCTGGCCGGCCCAGGCGAGGAGGAGTTCCAGCACCGCGATGATCGACGGGAGAGCGGGTTCGATGGCCAGCGCGACGGCACCGATCATCTCGATCTCGCCGGCACGGGTGCCGTCCGGCGCGACCTCGGTCGGTGCGGGCAACCGTTCCCCGTACGGCGCCAGTTCCAGGGCCAACTGCCGGGCACCGAGTTCCAGCTCGCCAGGTCCGTCCTCCGCGCCCCCGCGCAGGAGCGCGGCGATCGGCAGCCCGCTGTGGTCAGCCATCAGGTTCCTCCCCGGGTAAGGATCCATCCGACTCAATTGCACCATCGGTGGTCAACGCGCGCCCGGCCGGCGCCGGCCGGGCGGCGCCGGCGAGGTGCCCGAGCCGGCCCGCCCTCGTCCGAGCTCGTCGCCACCCGCTGGGGCGGCCCAGGCGTGAAGGAAGCCCTCTTCGGAGACGATCCGCCGGCCTGACCCAGCCGCGGTGGAAGCGTTGGCTGCCATACGGTCACCAGGTGCCTATGGTGGTGCGTCACAACGAATGCGCAGCTTCCGACAGCACGGCCGCCGAACCCAAGAGCAGACCCGCCATTCGCGCGGTCGCTGAACCCGACCACATGATCAGAGTGGCGGTTGACCTGCGGTGGTGCTGACCTGGTCCGGCAGTTCCGGGCCGGGTGCCCGGTCGCCGCCGTCTCGCAGCCGGATGGAATGCCATGCCGCGCGTACGTGGCTGCGCATGACCGACTCCGCCCAGTCGGGGTCGGGCGCGGCCAGCGCCGCCACCAGTTCGTGATGGTGAGCCAGGCTACGGCGCAGCGCGTCCGGGCTGTAGCGGGAGAAGGTACGCCAGACGAGCGGCATCTGGATCACCGATGAGACGACGCCGGCCAGTCGGCTGTTGTCGGACGCCTCAAGGATCATCCGGTGGAACCGGTTGTTCAGCTCGGTGAGCTCGTCCACATCGGTCGGTCGTCCGTCCGGTGCCACCTCGTCCATCCGGTGGGCCAGCGCGTCGAGCGCGTCCACGTCGATGGTGCCCGTGGTCGCCGCCAGTCGGCAGCCCCAGGGCTCGAGCACGGCCCGCAGGCTGAAGATCTCGTCGAGGTCGTGGATGCTCCACGCCTGGACCTGCACGCCACGGTTGCGTTCGTGGCGGACCAGTCCCTCCGCCGTCAGCCGTCTGAGCGCCTCCCGGACCGGGGTCCGACTCACCCCGATCGACTCGGCCAACTCGCCCTCGCGGAGCCACGCGCCGGCCGACCGTTGCCCGGACAGGATCTGTTCCCGGATCAGCCGATAGGCATCGTCGGCGGCGTGGCCGTTGTCGGCCTCCCGCAGTGGCGTGTGGTCACTCATGATGCCCGGACCGTAGCAACACGGCAGGTTGTATGCAATCTCCCTCCAGGGCATTGACACCCGAGGAACACAGGCCTACTTTCCCAGCACAACTTGCTGTAACGGCAGTCACATACCTGTGAATTGCATGCAAAGAGACACTGATGAGGGGCTCATGAGCACTCCACTGCCGCTTGACGACATCCGGGTGATCGAGCTCGGACAGCTGCTGGCGGGGCCGTTCTGCGGTCAACTCCTGGGTGACTTCGGCGCCGAGGTGATCAAGGTCGAGGACCCGGGTCAGGGCGACCCCATGCGGCAGTGGGGACGCGAGAAGCCCTACGGCAAGTCGCTCTGGTGGCCGGTGGTGGCGCGGAACAAGAAGTCCGTGACCGCGAACCTGCGGACCGAGCAGGGTCAGGATCTGGTACGCCAGCTCGTCGCGCGAGCGGACGTGTTGATCGAGAACTTCCGGCCCGGCACGTTGGAGCGCTGGGGGTTGGCCCCGGAGCGGCTGTGGGAGATCAACCCCGGTCTGATCGTCACCCGCGTGACCGGTTTCGGGCAGACGGGCCCGTACTCGTCGCGTGCCGGATACGGATCGATCGGCGAGGCGATGGGCGGCATCCGCTACGTGACCGGCGACCCCGACCGCCCTCCAGCCCGGGCCGGCGTCTCTCTCGGCGATTCGCTGGCGGCGACGTTCGCCTGCCTGGGCACCCTGGTGGCGCTGCACCAGCGCGGACGTACCGGTCGAGGCCAGGTGGTGGACTCGGCCATCTACGAGGCCGTGCTGGCGATGATGGAATCGCTCATCCCCGAGTACCAGATCGCTGGCTACCAGCGGGAACGGACCGGAACGACCCTTCCGAACGTGTCCCCGAGCAACGTCTACCCGACGGCCGACGGCGAGATGGTGCTGATCGCGGCGAACCAGGACACGGTCTTCCGCCGGCTCGCCGAGGCGATGGGGCGGGTGGAGCTGGCCACCGACGAGAAGTACGCCACCCACGGCGCCCGAGGCCGCTGGATGGAGCAGCTGGACGGCCTGGTCGCCGAATGGAGCTCGACGCTCGCGGCCGACGATCTGCTCGAACGGCTGCACGCCCAGGGCGTTCCGGCAGGCCGCATCTTCAGGGCCCGGGACATGCTCGAGGACCCGCACTTCGCCTCGCGGGAGGCCATAGTCCGACTGACCCACCCCGGTCTCGGGGAGTTCGCCATGCACAACGTCGTACCCAAGCTCTCTGACAGCCCGGGCCGGGTCCGGCACGTCGGCCCCGAGCTCGGCGAACACAACGAGGACATCTATCGCGACCTGCTGGGGCTCGGCGACGACGCGATGGCGTCGCTGCGTTCCGCCGGCGTCATCTGAGGAGGAACCATGACCTACCGACTCGGCGTGGACGTGGGGGGAACGTTCACCGACATCCTGCTGATCGACGAGGCGACCGGAGAGACCTACCGGGCCAAGACCTCCTCCACCCCCGAGGATCAGTCCATCGGAGTGCTGCGCGGCATCGAGCGGGCCTGCGAGGCCGCCGGCGTGCCCATGTCGGAGATCACTGAGGTGTTCCACGGCACCACTGTCGCCACGAACGCGATCCTCGAGGGCAAGGGCGCCCGGGTTGGGCTGGTCACCACCGACGGCTTCCGGCAGGTGCTCCAGATCGCCCGTTCCTTCGTGCCAGGTGGCCTTGCCGGCTGGATCATCTGGCCCAAGCCGGAGCCGCTGGCGGCGCTGGAGGACACCGTGGAGGTCGTCGGCAGGATCGGCGCCGACGGCGCGGTGGTGACCGAACTCGACGAGGCTGACGTCCGTGCGAAGCTGCGCAAGCTCCGCGCGCAGGGCATCGAGGCGTTGAGCGTCAGCCTGATCAACTCCTACGCCAACCCGCAGCACGAGCGCCGGGTGGCCGAGTTGTCCGCGGAGGAGCTTCCGGGCGTACCGGTGTCGGTGTCGTCCTCGGTGTTGCCGGAGCTTCGGGAGTACGAGCGAACCATCACCACCGTCGCGAACGCGGCCGTTCAGCCGCAGGTGGCGCGCTACGTGGCCAACCTCGAGGCGCAGCTGCGCGAGTCCGGGGTGGACGGCCGGCTGTGCATTCTGCGCAGCGACGGTGGCCTGGTCTCCGCTGCCGTCGCCGCGGACAACCCGGTGAACCTGCTGCTGTCCGGCCCTGCCGGCGGGGTGACCGGCGCGGCCTGGGTGGCGGAGCAGGCCGGCTACCCGGACTTCCTGACCTTCGACATGGGCGGCACCTCCACCGACGTCGCCCTGGTGCAGGGGCTCACGCCGCGGGTGGGTCGGGAGACCACGGTCGGGGACCTCAAGGTCCGCGCCACCTCCGTCGACGTACGAACCGTGGGTGCCGGCGGCGGATCCATCGCCCACGTACCGCCGCTGACCCAGGCGCTGCGGGTAGGACCGCAGTCGGCCGGTGCCGCACCCGGTCCCGCCGCGTACGCGGCGGGCGGTGAGCAACCGACGGTGACCGACGCGAACGTGGTGCTCGGCTACCTGCCCACCGATCTGGCCGGTGGCGAGATCACCCTGGACCGTGCGGCGGCACGAGCCGCGGTGAAGTCGATCGCCGACGCCACCGGGCTGGAGTCGGTCGAGGCCGCCGCCGCGGGCATCATCGACATCGTCAACGAGAACATGTTCGGGGCGTTGCGGCTGGTGTCGGTGCAGCAGGGCTTCGACCCGCGCGACTACGCGCTGGTGGCCTTCGGTGGCGCCGGCCCGTTGCACGCCAACGCTCTCGGCAGACTGACCGGTGCCTGGCCGGTGATCATTCCGCCGTCGCCGGGAGTGCTGTGCGCCTACGGCGACGCGACGACCAATCTGCGCGACGAGTCGGTGCGGACGTTGGTGCGCCGCTTCACCGAGATGACCGACGAGAGCCTGCGCGCGGTGCTCACCGAACTCGCGGGCAAGGCGTGCGCCACGCTCAGCGAACAGGGTGTTCCCGAGGATGAGCAACACGTCGTCTACTCCGCCGACCTGCGCTACCACGGCCAGGGTTTCGAAATCCCGGTGGCAGTCGACATCGACGCCTTCGACGGGGCCGGCGGTGGGCTCGCGGCCCTGCGGTCGGCGTTCGACGCCGATCACCAACGACTGTTCTCCTTCGTTCTCGACGCCGAACACGAGCTGGTGACCGTCCGGGCCACCGCCCACGGCCCCCGGCCCCAGGTCGCCGCGCCGACGCTGGAGCACGGCGACGCGGACCCGGGCCCCGCACTGCGGGCGCAGCACCGCATCTGGGTCGAGGGCGCCGACGTCGAAGCCGGAATCTACGACCGGGCCCTGCTGCGAGCGGGCAACGTCGTGCCCGGTCCGGCGATCATCACCGAGATGGACTCCACCACCCTCGTGCTGCCCGGGCACACGGCTGCGGTGCACCCGAGCGGCAGCCTCCTCATCCGCCCCGCCGACACCCACCGGGAGAACTGACCATGGCACGCCTCATCGAGACCGCTACCGGACCGCTTCGCTCCGTGGATGTCGACCTGGTCACCATCGACCTGATCGAGAACGGGCTGCGCAACGCCCGCTATGAGATGGACGAGGTGCTCTTCCGGACCGCGCTGTCGCCGGGGATCCGTGAACAGCACGACGAGTTTCCGCTGATCGCCAACCCTGACGGAAAAATGATGGTGGGACAGTTCGGGCTGTCCATCCCCGACTTCCTGGACAACTTCGACGGCGACATCGAGGAGGGCGACGTCCTGCTGACGTCGGACCCCTACTCCTGCGGTGCGGCGATCAGCCACGCGAACGACTGGCTCGTGGTGCTGCCCATCTTCTTCGAGGGCCGCATCGTGGGCTGGGCGGCGATGTTCGGGCACATGTCCGATGTCGGCGGCAAGACACCGGCGTCGATGCCGACCGATGCCCGCACCATCTTCGAGGAGGGCGTGGTGATACCGCCCTTCAAGCTGTACCGCAAGGGCGTGCTCGCCGAGGACGCCCTGCGGATCATCCTCAACCAGGTGCGCAAGCCCGACTGGAACCGCGCCGACCTCAACGGCATCGTCGCGGCGTGCCGGACCGCTGCCCGTCGGGTCCAGGAGATGTGCGCCCGGTTCGGGGTGGACACCTACAACTCCGCGCTCGACCAACTCCTGGACCGCAACTACCGGGCGATGAAGGTCCTGCTCGCAGCGGTCTTCAAGGAGGGCGAAACCCTCTCGTTCACCGACTACATCTGCGACGACGGCCTCGGCTACGGCCCCTACGAGCTCAAGCTCAGCCTGACCCGTACCGGTGACAAGGTGCTGCTGGACTTCACCGGCAGCAGCCCGCAGGCGCAGGGTCCGATCAACTACTACATCAACGAGAACCTCGTCCGGATGTTCTTCGGCATCTACATGATCACCGTCGCCGACCCGCAGATCCTCTGGAACGACGGTTTCTACCCGCTGGTCGACGTCACGATCCCCGACGATTCGTTCTGGAAGCCCCAGTACCCTGCCGCCCTCAACGCGCGTAACCACGGCATCGGTCGCGTCTTCGACCTGTTCGGCGGCCTGCTCGGTCAGACGAACCCCGGGCTGCTCAACGCCGCCGGCTTCTCGTCATCACCGCACTTCATGTATTCGGGCACCTACGGGCCGGGTGAGCGCAAGGGCGAGTGGTTCCAGCTGTACTCGATCGGATTCGGCGGGATTCCCGGCCGGCCGGTGGGCGACGGCCCGGACGGCCACTCGCTGTGGCCGTCGTTCGTCAACATCCCGTGCGAGTACCTGGAGTCCTATTACCCGCTGCGGATCGAGCGATGGGAGACCATCGCGGACACCGGCGGCGCCGGGCTCCACCGCGGCGGGAACGGCGTCGACGTGGCCTACCGGTTCCTGGAGGCCGGCACGATCGCGATCCACGACGACCGCTGGCTCACCTATCCGTGGGGGGTCAACGGTGGCGAGCCCGGTGCCCGGGGCCGCAAGTGGCTCGAACGCGCCGACGGCGGCACCGAGATCCTGGGCAGCAAGGTGCACGACGTGCCCGTAGCTCCCGGGGACGTGCTGCACTTCGTCACCTGGGGTGGCGGCGGGTGGGGCGACCCGCTCGCCCGCGACCCGGAACTCGTCGGCCTCGAGGTCCGCCGGGGCCTGGTCAGCCCCACGGGGGCCCGCCGCTTCGGCGTGGTCTGCGACGAGGCCGGCACCGTCGACGTCGCGGCCACCGAGGAGGTACGGGCCGAGCTGCGCCACGGACGTCCGGACCCACTGCCCACGTTCGACATGGGACCGCCGATGGAAACCATCCTGGACCGGTGCCTGGAGGAGACCGGTCTTCCCGCTCCTCGCCCCCCGGTCGCCCGATGATGAACCCAGTGCCGGACAGCAGCGACGACGGATTCGAGGGTGTGCTTTCGCCCGGCGCCCGTCCCGCGGTGCTCGTCATCGACCTGATGCGGGCCTACTTCGACCCGGACAGCCCTCTGTGCCTGCCGTCCGCGGACTGCCTGCAATCGGCTGGCCGGGTCATCGCCGCAGCCCGCGACCACCGGATCCCCGTGCTGCACACCCGCGTCGCGTACGGGCCCGGTGGTGTCGACGGAGGCCTGTTCGTCCGGAAGGTCACCGCCCTTCGGCAGCTCTTCTCCGGTGGTGGCGCGATGGGTGAGCTGATGCCGCAGGTCTCCCCCGCCGAGGATGAACTGGTGCTGGTCAAGCAGTACGCCAGCGCCTTCTTCGGCACGTCGTTGGCGTCCACCCTGCGCGCGGAGCGCATCGACACCGTCGTGCTGGTCGGCGTGAGCACGAGCGGTTGTGTCCGCGCCACGGCGGTGGACGCGATCCAGCACGGTCTCGTCCCGCTGGTGGTCCGCGACGCGGTGGCCGACCGCGCACCCGGCCCGCACGAGGCGAGCCTGTTCGACCTGCAAGCCAAGTACGCCGAGGTGGTCAGCGAGGCCAGGGCCGTCGCGTACCTGTCGGAGGAGCGATGACGGTCATGGTCGACATCGTCGAAGTCTCGCCCCGCGACGGCCTGCAGAACGAGGCGACTCTGCTCAGCACCGCCGACAAGATCGAGCTGATCGAGCGGGCGGTACGGGCGGGAGCCCGGCGAGTGGAGGTGACCAGCTTCGTCAACCCCTCCCGCGTACCCCAGATGGCCGACGCGGACGAGCTGATGGCCGCGCTCCCCCGCCACGACGGCGTCCGGTACGCGGGCCTGGTGATGAACCGCCGCGGCCTGGACCGGGCCCTGACCGCAGGCGTCGACGAGATCAACGTCGTCGTCGTGGCCACTGACACCTTCTGTGGCCGCAACCAGGGCATGACCACGGCCCAGGCCTGTGCCACGGCGGAGGCGTTGGTGCGGGCGGCGCGCGAGGCGGGGGTGTTCGCGACGGTGACCATCGGCGCCTCATTCGGATGCCCGTTCGAGGGCGAGGTCCCGCCGAACCGGCTGCGGGAGGTGCTCACCCGGGTGCGGGACGCGGGTCCGGACGAGCTGGCCCTCGCCGACACCATCGGAGTGGCCGTACCCTCCGACGTCACCGAACGGCTGACGCTCGCCCGGGAGATCACGCAGTCCCGCACACCGCTGCGGCTGCACCTGCACGACACCCGGCACACCGGCGTGGCCAACGCGGTCGCGGCAGTCCAGGCGGGCGTCACCACCCTCGACGCCAGCATCGGCGGAACAGGCGGTTGCCCGTTCGCACCGGCGGCGACCGGAAACGTCGCCACCGAGGATCTCGTCTACCTCTTCGACCGGATGGGGCTGCCCACCGGCCTGAATGTGGAAGAACTGACCTCGGCAGTCTCCTGGCTGGAACGGAGACTCGGCAAGCAACTCCCCGGCGCTCTGCTTCGGGCGGGCGGTTTTCCCGCCTGAGCCCGGCCCGGACGCCGGACCAGCTGTTGCACGCCCGGCAGTGCGCCCCACCAGGTGGTGGGACGCACTGCCGGCGGCGGTCCGCTCGCGGCTGCGCGAAGCGCGCTGAACTCCCGCGTCACAAGCCTCAGACGATGGAGATCGACCGAACCTGGGTGTTGCCCTTCGTGTCGACGTACACCTTGTAATCGCCGACGGTGTAGGTGCCCGCAGCGTTGTTGTTGATGGTGTACGTGGCCGTCACAGACGACTCGCTGCCGTCGATACGCGTCTGCTTCACCGTGATGGTCAACTCGTTCGTGTTGCCCTTCACCTTCTTCACCACCGCCGACGGCTTCGCATCGACGGCCGCGTTGGCGACCGTCACGTAGACCGCGTCGGGTGACGAGAACTCCGCGTTCTTCTGCCCATCACCGAACACGAAGAAGCCCCGTTGTTCGGTGGCCCCGCGCCCGGGGAAGGGATCCGGGTTCGAGGCCAGATACGTCGGATTGACCGTGTACAGGTCCGTCTTGGAATCCGCGAGGATGGGCTTCACCCCGGTGTACGGCGCATCGGTGATCGCGAGGTTGACCGACAGGTAGATGGCGTCGGGGTTGTTGGCCGAGATGCGCGAGGAGAAGTACTTGTCCGCACTCTGCCCCGCAGGAACGGCCAGCGGCACAACCGCGCCGCTGACGAGAATGTTGAACTGGAAGCTGCCGTAGCCTCCGGCGACGAACTTCGCCCACGCCGCGTCCGACATGTGGTCGGGGCGCTGCACCTTGAACTCCAGACGCATCGGCGCCACGTACGAGTTGCTCAGGTACTCGGTGTCGGTCAGGGGCAGGTAGACCCCTCCCGGTTCGTGGCCCAGTGCGAAAGCCGCCGCTGTGGGGGCCGAGTTGCCGCGCGCGTTCCACATCGGGATGTTGAACGAGGTGGCGCCGAGCAGGGCCTGATTGCCCAACTGGCCCGCGCCGACAGCCTGCGACGCGTCCTTGTAGGTTCCGACAGTGACGTCGAGCAGGTCGAGGTCCGCGCGGTCGGAGTTCAGCCCCGGCATATCCGCCCACATGAACTTGGCGCCGGCAGGCCCGGAGTACCGGGCCATCTCCAACATGCCATCGGCCATGATCTTGGTCATCTGCACCGCCGAGTCGACCTTCATCCGCTCGTTGGCCGTGTGCCACCAGCGCTCGTTACCCGGGATGACGGCACCGAAGGCAGTCATCTTGTTGCGGAAGCTGCTGGCCAGGGTGCCACCGGTCGTGCCTTGCGGATACACCACGTCCTTGAGTGAATATGGATCCGCGAACTCCTGCGGGTTGCGGTCGATCGAGGCTTGGTAGCTCTGGAACTGGAGAGCCGTCAGCGGGTTGTCGTGCGTGACGTACAAGCCGGCGCCGATGGGCGAGCCCAGGTCGCCGATGGTGAACCCCTTCGCCTGGAAGGCAGCCGTGACCGCCGCCGTCGCCTGGCCGGAGTCAGCCGCGGTGACGTGCATGCTGCGCACATACATCGGCATGCTGAGGCTGCCGGAGGCGTCCGTGTAGAAGCTCGTCGGGGTCTCTGAATTGATGTTTCCCATGAGGGCGAAGGTCAGGTTCGGCGTGCCGTTGCTCGTGTTGCGCAACAGGCTCGCCGGGATGCCCATGTACTTCCCGATATAGGCCTCACCTTCGACACCGTCGCGGAAGAACAGGTCGGCGATGCCGTCGGCGGCCTTCTTCAACTGCAGGTCGGCGGCCGGGCTTCCCAATGCGCCCAGCCCCTGGGAAAGGAGGAACATTCCCCACACGACGGCATTCTTGCCGTACTGCGGGGTCGGCATCTCCATCGCCACATCGGTGTTGACCTCCAACGTCAGCGAGTCGCCGCTGATCGTGGTCTGCACCTTCGGCGTGGTGCGGGGAGCAGCCGGGAGCCAACCCTTCGTGGTCGCGGCAGCGACGATCGCCGACACGAATCGGTCGCGCTCGGCGGAGCCGGCCCCCGCCACGTCGAGGGTGAAGATGGCCCGCGAGGCGATCTGCGTGGTGCTGCCGTAGGCGATGTCCTTGAGCGTCGGGTCGCCTTCGCGCAGGGTGACGCCGGCCGTGGCACCCGTCAACCGGAACGCCCTGGCGCTGTCTGCGGACAAGCTCATCGACACCGACGGGGTCACCGCCCCGGAGTTGCCAACGATGACCGGGAACCGTGAGTCGGAGGTGTAGCCCGCGACCGGCATCTCCTCCCGATTGAGATTCTTGTACGCCCAGTTGTCGTAGAAGCTCGGGTTCGAGTTGTACGGGATGGACTGGAAGTTGGCGGTGTTCGTCGTCGAGGGCGTGCCGGGACCGCCGTCCTCGTAGATTCCCATGACGATGCGAATGCGTCGGTCAAGGGGCAGCCCCGCCTCGAGCAGCGCCTTGGCCGCGAGCAACGTCGCCAGCGTCGGGCCGCTGTCGTCCTGAATGCCCGCCCCGTAGACCCAGCCGTCCTGGACATAGGGCGAGTGGTACGCCCCGGGAGTGCCGAGGTTGCCATCGGCGTCCCGCCAGCGCGCCAGCTGCGCCGGCGAAACGGACGCCGTCGGCGAGTCGAGGTGACTCAACGCCATGACCATTTCCGGCGCGTCCGGGTCACCGATCTCCGCGTAGACGTACTTGTCGGCTTGGCGTTGGACGACCACCGGGAAACCCAGGTCGGTGGCCAGCTTGACCACCCAGGCGAGCTTGGCGACCTTGCGGTCGTACTCGTTCTGGTTGGCTTGGGTGTTACTGACCGGGAAGGGGTACGCCGTCGCGGCCGTGCCGCCCCGGGAAATGGAGTCGTAGCTCGACCCGTCCAGCATCGCCCCGACCAGACTGAGCGGGTTGTAGGTGCCGTCCCCCGCCCGCGCGCTGCTGACACGTCCAGCCAACGCCTCGACCTCCGCGTGGATCGCGTCGCGCTCGGCGTCGGTCACCGACAGGTCGTAGGTGACACCCGGCCGGAAGCGCTCCTCGCCGGAGCTGATCGCGGACGCGTTGGCCGGGGGCGCGACGGTCGCCACGAGGGTCGCGGCGAGCAGGACGGACAAGGTCAGCTTCGGTCTATCTCTCATGGAATCTCCAGCACAGGGGGGATGATCAGTAGCGACAGCACACACCAGCCGTGCCGCCAGTGGCCGTCGAGGCGGGATATCTTGAGGATCATCTGAGAATCGGCCGGTGCCGTCAGCACAGCCGCAGCCGGACGACGCCCAGGCGGAGCTACCCCTACGCCTACCGGGACAACCGATACCCGCAACGACCTGCTCGGCGACGATATGGGTGCTCAGGGTCAGTTGCCCAGCACCCGTTCGCGAACCGGTAGCAGGGCGGCGAATTGGGCCCGGGAGCCTTCGGCGTCGCCCGCTTTCCCCGTCCAATTGGCGAGTTCGTGTTTGCCGCCTAGGGTGTCCGGGTGTTCCGGGCCTTGGACGCGTTCGCGGACGGGGACGAGTGCGGCGAACAGATCTCGTGCGGCGGCGGCGTCACCCGCGGCGCCGATCCAGAAGGCAAGGCCGTGGCGGGTGGCCGGGGTTTCGGGATGCTCCGGGCCGAGGACGTGCTCACGGCGCCAACGCCGCCGCGCTCGAACGCAGGTGCAGAAGCCGTGACAACAGCACTTTCAGCCGTTGTCCACGAGGCTAGTGTCGCGCACGAACCCGAGGATCCAGCAGCACACCCTTAGGCAAGGACGGCAAGCAGCTCCGTCGGCTCGACCGCGAGAAGTTCTTCGATCGCGGTACGGGCCGGTGGGCCGCACCGATCGGCTGCGGCGCGCACCTCGGCGGCGTGCCCGGCCGCGACGATCGTCCGCAGCGCCTGCTCGGCTCCCTGCCGGGGCCGCTCCATCAGCTTCCGCACCCGCTCCGCCGCGTCCTCAGCCAGCCGGACCGGTCGCGTCGCGGGTACGCCGCGCTCAGCCAGGACTTCGGCAACGGCAGCTGGTCCTCGGTCCACGTCGGCCCCGAACACCACAACTCCCCCAACCGCTCCGTCCACCGCGAATCCCACGCTTCGAGCGTGCCAAGAAGCCGGCGCGCGGCGCGTACCTGCGAACCGTCGACGACGCCCCGCGCCTCGTCCTCATACCGATCCGCGATCTCGCCCACCATCTGCGCTGGTCAGACCGGCGACGCCGCCATCAAGCCCGCGCCCGACGACCCCACTACACCCGACGCCTCAACCTCGAACTCCAACCATGATCACGAACGGCGGCTGCCGTACCAAGAGGTCATGCCGGTCCAAAAGATCCGCAGCTGTAGTACCTGGCCGACAAATTCGATCTTGAATGCCATGTCGAGATGCCGCAATAGCCATTGAGACCCATAGTTGTCAATGAGGTCGCTCAAAATAGTGCGGTGTCCACAGTGGGCCGAATTCAGATGACGAAAACGTGACGGTGTTAGGCCGACGATCGAGCGGGTAGCAGACGCTTCAGCAAGAGTTCACCGAGTTGACGAGACGGGGGCTGCAGAAATTGAACTGCTGACGTGTCCGCCAATCGCCCGCGACGCGCAGACAGCGCACGATTTCCGCAGCTGGGCGCATCTCCCAATAGGCGGACGGTGGCCCGGGACAGCGCCGAGACTGCCGCAGTCGCGTTGCCGTCGCACGCATCTCAACCACTAGACGGGATTTCCGCCGGACGTCCGGAAGCAAAGGAGCATCATGGCATCACATCATCCTGCCCTGACCTCTGCGGTGAGTCACTCCCCGTCTGCCGGGCATGCGATGCAGCGCGGCACGCCGACCGCTCTTTTTGGCTCCAAGGCCGAGACGCTGGAACAGCTGGCCCCGCTCGTTCGCAGGGCACGCGTGCTGCCCCTCCGGTACTTTTCCGTCACGGAATGGCGGACTGTCCCGGAGAAAGTTCTCGACGACGTGCTGAGCAGGCCGTGGGGCAACGAGCCGCTGATCGTGCGGAGCAGCACCCGGCAGGAGGACGACCCGGGCACGCTGATGCCGGGCAGCTATCTGTCCGTGGCGGGTGTCGCCGGCCGGCAGGAGTTGCGCGAGGCGGTCGACGCGGTCATCGACTCGTACCAGCGTCGGATCGAGGAGCCCGTGCTCGACGATCTCGGTGAACAGCTCGTGCTGGTGCAACCGATGGTGCGTGACGCCACCATGACCGGCGTCGTCTTCACCTGTGATCCCAACACCGGCGCGCCGTACCTCGTCATCAACTACGAGGAGAACGGGGACTCGGCGGCGGTGACCAGTGGAGCGCGTGCCCGACTGCGCACTCTTTACGCCTGGAAGACCAGCGGCACCGGCCGGGGCGACGCCCGGATCCAGCAGCTCATGGAGCTCTCACGTGAGCTGGAGGAATTGCTCGAACGCAACAACCTCGACATCGAGTTCGCGTTCGACGTCACCGGTGAGCTGTACCTGCTCCAGGTCCGCCCGATGGTGGTGGAGACGCTTCTCGACAACGACGAGCACGAACAGGCGCTGAGCGCCATCGCGTCCAAGCTCCGGACGGCGGGTCAGCCGCATCCGCACCTGTGCGGTCGGCGCACGGTCTTCGGCGTCATGCCGGACTGGAACCCCGCGGAGATCGTGGGCACCCGGCCCCGGCCACTCGCCCTGTCGCTGTACCGCCGCCTCATCACCGACGGCCTCTGGGCCGATCAGCGAGCCCGGTACGGCTATCGAGACGTACGAGGCTTCCCCCTGATGGTGGACTTCTTCGGTTTGCCGTACGTCGGGGTCCGGGAGAGCTGCAACTCACTCGTTCCCGCATCCATCGACGACGACCTCGCCGAGCGACTGGTCGACCACTACATCGACCGGCTCGTCGCGAACCCGGAGCTGCACGACAAGGTCGAGTTCGACGTGGTGTTCTCGTGCTACTCCTTCACCCTGCAGGAGCGGCTCGCCAATCAGGTCGAGCACCTGTTCAGCGTTCAGGAACGCGACGACATCGTCAGTTCGCTGCGCACCCTGACCAACCGGCTCATGGACCCCGAGCATCCGGCCCGCCGCGAGGACCTCGCGAGCATCACCTCGCTGCGCGCCAAACTGGGCGAGGTGCGCCAATCCGATCTGGACCTGCCCACTCAGATCTACTGGCTGCTCGAGGACTGTCGTCGCTTCGGCACCCTGGCGTTCGCCGGCTTCGCCCGACTGGGCTTCATCGCCACCGAGATCCTGGGCTCGCTGGTCGAGATCGACGTGCTGACCGAGGAGGACGTGGCCCGGTTGATGGCCTCCCTCGACACGGTGACCAACCGGATGCTGCGCGACCGCACCACGCTGACACGCGCCGAATTCCTGCGCCGGTACGGCTTCCTGCGTCCTGGGACCTACGACATCCGCTCCCCCCGCTACGACGAGGAGCCGGACGGATATTTCGACTGGCCGAACGCCCGGGTCAACGTGCAGGCGCCGGAGCCGTTCCGGTTGCCGCCGAAGACCATGCGCCAGATCGACGACCTGCTCCGGCAACACCGCCTGGAGCAGGACGCGTACGGCCTGCTCAACTTCTTCATTACCAGCATCGAACTGAGGGAGAACTCGAAGTTCGAGTTCACCCGCCACCTGAGTGAGGCGCTGGCGCTCTTCACCCAGCTCGGCAAGAGCGTGGGGATGGACACCGAGGAGATGTCGTACGTCGACGTGGAGTGCATCGACGGGCTGTATCGCGGTGCCGAGAACCCCGCGCGGGTGCTGCGCCGGTGCGCCGTCGAGGGACGGCAGCGCTACGAGCTCACCCGCCGGCTCGTGCTGCCGCCGCTGATCACTGACCCGGCGGACGTGAAATCGTTCCACCTGCCCGCCACTGAGCCGAACTACGTGACCCAGGAGTCCGCCACCGGGCGCGTGGAACTGGTCACGGCGCACCCGGCCGACCTGCAGGGCAAGATTCTCATGCTGCCCAGCGGCGACCCCGGCTACGACTGGATCTTTTCCGAGGGCGTGGCCGGTTTCGTCACCCGCTACGGGGGCGCCAACTCCCACATGGCGATCCGCGCGCACCAGTTCGGCATTCCAGCCGTCATCGGGGCGGGTGAGGTTCTGTACAACCGCTGGGCCGCCGCCGACTACCTGAAGATCGATTGCCTCAACCACCGGGTGGAGGTGCTGCGATGACGTGTGTCGCGGTCACACAGCGTGTGGTCGTCGACCCGGCGCACGGGGTGCGCAGCGACGCGCTCGATCAGCGGTGGTGGCCGTTCCTCCGTTCCTGCGGGCTGACCGGTCTGCCTGTTCCCAACGATGTCGACAGCGCCGTGCGGCTGGTGCGTGTCGCGTCGGTCGACGGCCTGTTGCTCACCGGCGGCAACGACTTGGCGGAGCTCGGTGGTGAGGCCCCTGACCGGGATCGCACCGAGAGCGCCCTGCTCGACGTGGCGCACGAAAGCGGCCTGCCGGTCGTGGGCGTCTGCCGGGGGATGCAGATGCTGCTGCGCCGCTTCGGCGCCTCGCTGCACCGGGTCACCGGCCACGTCACCGAGCGGCAGCCGGTCTGGATCGACGGGGGCAGCCGGGTCGTCAACAGCTACCACAACTGGGGCGCCACCGAGATCCGGTCACCGCTACGGGCATGGGCGACCGGGCCGGGTGGCGTCATCAAGGCCATCCGCCATGAGACCGAGCCGGTACTCGGCCTCATGTGGCATCCCGAGCGGCTTCCGATCGAGCTGGCCGGCGAGGACCGCCGCATCTTGCGGGCCCACTTCGGAGCAGAGCCATGAGGGGAGTCATTCTGGCCGCCGGGCGCGGCAGCCGCCTGGGAGGTCTCACCGGGGAGCGTCCGAAGTGCCTGGTTCCGCTGGCCGGCCGGCCACTGCTCGCCTGGCAGCGGGCCGCGCTCACCGCCGGCGGCATCGCGGAGTTGGCTGTCGTCGCCGGATACCGGTCCGAGATGCTGAACGACCGGGGCCTGACGGTCATCCCCGCGCCGCGGTGGGCGCAGACCAACATGGTCCGCTCGCTGCTCGCTGCCGAGCACTGGGTGGCCACCACGCCGTGTGTCGTCTCGTACGCCGACATCGTCTACACCGCCGAGACGGTCCGGCGCCTCATCAGCGCCCCCGGCGGACTGGCCATCGCCTACGACCCCGCCTGGGCGCAGCTGTGGCACCGGCGCTTCGCCGATCCGCGGGTGGACGCCGAGACGTTCCGGCTCGCACCGGACGGCGCGCTGGAACAGATCGGTGCGCGCCCCGCGACCGTGGCGGAGGTTCAGGGCCAGTACATGGGACTGCTGCGGTTCACTCCGTCCGCCTGGACCGGCGTACGAGCCGTGTTGGACACGATGCCGCCGGCAGAGGTCGACGCGCTGGACATGACAAGTCTGCTGCAACGGCTCCTGAAGGCCGGACACCGGATCGAGACGGTGCCTTGCCAGGGCGCCTGGGGCGAGGTCGACAGCACGACGGACCTGGCGGTCTGCGAGGACCTGGTCGCGCAGGGCCGGCTCGTTTTCCACCAAGAACGGGAGACACATACATGGTCATCTGGCTGATAGGTCTCTCCGGGGCGGGCAAGACCACCATCGGCACCCGCCTCGCCGCCCGGTTGCGGGCAGAGCTGCCGAACCTCGTCTACCTCGACGGCGACCTGCTGCGCGAGGTCTGGGGCGGCGTGAGCCACGACGTCGCCGGCCGGGAGGTCAACGCCGAGCGGCTGAGCAAGCTGTGCCTGATGCTCGACCGGCAGAACATCCACGTGGTCGCCGCGGTCCTGTCCATCTTCCCGCACTGGCAGCAGTGGAACCGGCGGCATCTCTCCCACTACTTCGAGGTGTTCCTGGACGTGCCGATGGAGGTCGTCGTCGCCCGCGACACCAAAGGTCTGTACCGCTCCGCAATCGACGGCGAGACCAGCGACGTGGTCGGCGTCGACATCCCCTTCCCCGAACCTGCCGCCCCCGACCTGGTGCTGGACAGTTCGGGACGCGACGGGACACCGGACGACCTGGTCGAGCGGATCGTCGCAGCCCTGCCCGTCCCGGTGGCGCGATGAGGGCCCGGCATCTGATCGCCGTGCTCGGCGGCTACGCGGCAGTGGAGTACGGCGCCGCCCGGCTCGTGCGGCGGCTCAAGCCCGGCTTCCCCTGGCTGCTCATGCCCGGGGACGAAACGCCGGCGATACCGGCCGCGCTGGTGCAACGGCACGTCGCCCGCTCGTTCGACCCGGAGCTCGGCTGGTGCCGGCGCCCTGGAGAGCAGGGTACGGAGACCACCGACAGCGGCCGTGTCGGCTATGCCATGGACGAGCGTGCCCGCCGGCGCAATCCCGGTTTCGAGTCGGAGCCGGCAACGGTCGCCTGCTTCGGTGACTCATTCACCTTCTGCCGGCTGGTCGGGGACGACGAGACCTGGCCCCATCAGCTGTCCCGGCTGCTGGGTGTCAACGCGGTCAACTACGGCGTGGGTAACTACGGTTTGGACCAGGCTCTGCTGCGCCTGGAGCGGGAGCTGCCGGATCTCGAGGCCCAGGTGATCGTCATGGGGGTGGTCCCGGAGACCGTCGCGCGGGTGCACTCCTACTGGAAGCACTACTTCGAGTACGGCAATGTGCTGGCTTTCAAGCCGCGGTTCACGCTCGGCCCGGAGGGGCTGCGGCTGCATCCGAGCGCGGTCCGGCGCCCGGAGGAGTACCTGACCTACCAGGAGCGGCTGACGGAGATCACCCGTCTGGACCCCTTCCACGCCGGCAAGTTCCGCCCCGACATCTTGCGATTCCCGTACCTGCCCAAGCTCGTGCGCCGGGCGCGCCGCCACCTTCCCGTGCTGGCCCACCTCGCCGGTGGGCTGATCCGCGGCGACGGCGGCCGTGAGCCCGCGATCCGCGCGGCGTTCCGCGTGGTCCTGCGCGACAACGCCCGCTGGACGGCACGGCTGTACGCCGACCCGGACGCGCGAGGACTGATGCGGGCCCTGGTGGAGCGTTTCGCGGCCGTGTGCCGTGCCGCGGGCAAGCACCCGGTCTTGCTCGTCATACCGCAACTGGCCGACCTGGAGAGGCGCGACGGCGGCAGCGCGCACCATGGGTTCCTTGCCGAGGTGTCGCCGACGTTGCGGGTGGTGGACCTCACCGAGCGATTCCGCCGGGATCCGGATCGAGACGGCCTGTTCGTACACGGCCGGCTCGGACCTCACTGCAGCCGGCGCGGCAATGCGCTGGTCGCCGAAGCGCTGAGCCCTGTCATCGGCGGGCTTCTGACCGAGGCCGGCGCCGGGCCGGCCCTACCGCAGACCATCCGCTGAATCATCCGACTGACCGGCGCTGGTGACGCGCCGGCCGACAGAGAGGACGACAACCATGACCGACACACAGACGATGCGGCTCGGTGACTTCACCGGCCTGGCTGAGAACTACTCGGCCTACCGATCCGGGTATTCTCCCGCCGTCCGCGCGGCGATCCTCGGCCTTCTCGGCCGTGACCCGGGGGAACTGGACGCCGTGGACGTCGGCGCGGGTACCGGCATCTGGAGCAGGATGCTCGCCGAGGCCGCATTCCGCTCGGTCATCGCGGTGGAGCCCAACGACGACATGCGCGGGGTGGGCCAGCGAGACTCGGAGGGCACCGGCATCACCTGGCGGGTCGGCAGCGGCGAGGCGACCGGCCTGGACAGCGGGTCAGCGGACCTGGTGACGATGGCCTCCTCCTTCCACTGGGTCGACTTCGACAAGGGCACCGAGGAGTTCCGCCGGGTGCTGCGCCCGGGCGGATGGTTCGTGGCGCTGTGGAACACCCGGAAGCTGGACGCCAACCCGCTGCTCGCCGACATCGAGGAGGAGCTGACGCGCCTGGAGCCGGGGATGCGCAAGACCGCCTTCGGCAAGGGCAGCTTCACCGAGACGCTGACCGAGCGCCTGGCCGGGCATCCCGGCTTCGACGACATCCTCTACCTCGAAGGCCGGCATGTCGATGTGCAGCCGGTGGAGCAGCACCTCGGGGCGTGGCGAGCCGTCAACGACGTGCGCGCACAGCTCGGTGAGGAGAAGTTCGCCGCGTTCCTGCGCTACGCCGAGCAGCGGCTGGCCGACCGCGACACGGTCGACGTCACCTACCTGACGAAGGCCTGGGCCGTCCGCCGCCGGGACTGAGCCTCCGCGCGAGGGGAGGAGGATCTCATGGACGTTACCGTTCGCGGGGACGAGCGGATTCCCCGTCTCGGCCTGGGTACCGGCGAACTACGCGGTGACGCCTGCTTCGCCACCGTCTCGGCGGCCCTGTCCCTGGGTTACCGCCATCTGGACACGGCGGCGTTCTACGGCAACGAGGGCGAGGTGGGCCGCGCCGTGCGGGCCAGTGGCGTCCCTCGCGACGAGCTGTTCATCACCACCAAGGTGTGGTGGACGGATGCGGCGGCCGACCGGGTGTACGCCTCCGCCGACGCCAGCCTGCGGCGGCTGGGCACCGAATACGTCGACCTCCTCCTGCTGCACTGGCCCGCGCCGCACGTGCCGCTGGCCGAGACGATGACCGCCCTGCGCCGGGTGCGGGAGGCCGGCAAGGCCCGTCAGGTGGGCGTCAGCAACTTCCCCTCCGGGCTGCTGCTGGAGGCTGCCCGGCACGCCCCGGTCTTCTGCGATCAGGTCGAGTATCACCCGTTGCTCGCCCAGGAGGAACTACTCGACAGGGCGAACGAGCTGGACCTTTGCCTGACGGCGTACTCGCCGCTCGCGCAGGGCGCCGTTGCTCGTGCGCCGCTGATGCGGTCGCTGGCCGATCGGTACGGCCGCAGCCCGGCGCAGATCGCCCTCCGCTGGCTGGTACAGCAGCCGCGTGTCGCAGCGATTCCCCGTTCGACCGCAGTACCCCATCTGGTCGCGAACCTCAAGGTATTCGACTTCGTGCTCGCTGACGACGACATGAAGGCGATCGGTGAGTTGGCCCAGCGGCGCTCAGTGCGGTTGAGCGATCCCGAGTTCGCCCCCGACTGGACCCGATGATGCCTCAGCCGGGGTCGTCCGCCCGGCTGAGCCGGTGCGTACGACGTCCGTCCGCAAAGATCCATCACCAAGAGAAAGGAACACCTTCATGGCACACCGGCCGGATTCGACCCTGGCCCGCGCACGGCTCAGCGAGCTGTACGCAGACAACCTCAAGCAGCTCGGTCCACGGGACATCGTCGTGGCCAGCTGCGGTGGGGCTGGCCAGTCGCTGATCGGCAACATCCTCTTCGAAGCGGGACTCAACTACGTCGACGCCTACACCGAGCGGTTGCAGGCGGACGGCACGGCCGTCGGCGTGCGAACGCATGCGGCCTACCGGGACCGGCTCGCCTCGCTGCACGACAAGGACAGCGAGGCCGGAGGTCCTGGGGCGATCCGCCCGTGGCCGCGTTTCGTCAAGTCGCACCACCCCCCGGAGATCTTCGACGGGCTCCCGGTGGGCGGAGTCTGGATCATCGTGCGGGATCCGCGCGACGCCCTCTACTCGCTGCACCAGTGGCGCCGCTCCTTCGGCGAGGAGGAGTGGGACAAGGTGCCCGACGAGTTCGAGGACTGGCTGCGCGGTCCCGGTGACTTCTCGTCCAACCCGGTCGAGGACTGGTCGGCCTTCTACCAGGCCTGGGAAGAACAGGCCCAGGGGTACGAGCATGCCACGGTACTGCGTTTCGAGGACCTCAAGCAGCGCCCGGTGGAGGTACTCGAGCCGGCGCTGCGCGAGCTTGCGGTGGACGTCACCGCGGACACCCTCCGCGCCGCCGCGGAGGCCAGCAGTTTCGAGCGGATGCGGGCGCACGAGGACGCCGTGGTGGCGCAGGACGCCGCAGGGGAGCGGCAACCGCGGATGATCCGCAAGGGCGCGGTGTCGGGCTGGACATCCTGGATGACACCGGGCCTGGCCGGGTACTTCTCCGATCCCGAGCTCGGTGCGGTGGCCCGGCAGTACGGATACGACCTGCCGGCGCCCGCTGGACAGGCGCAATCAGCCGGATAGCCGAGCCGGGGACGAGGGCGAGGACGGTCATACGGCGAGCACGGAGGACTGATGGAATCGCAGACGACGGCGCCCGCGGCGCGGCCGGTGAGGCATGGCTGGCCTACCGCTCTGGTGCTGGCCGGCGCTATGTTCCTGGTGCTGTTCGACAGTCTCGCCGTCGCCACGGCGCTGCCGGACATCGGCGCGGAGTTCGGAGTACCGCCCGCGCAGCTGCAGTGGGTGGTGACCCTCTACTCGCTGACCATCGGTGGCTTCCTCGTCCTCGGCGGCCGCGTCTGCGACGTCTGGGGCCGGCGCCGGGTGATCGTCGCCAGTCTCGCGCTGACCGGGACCGGGCTGCTGCTCTCCGGGGTGGCGGGCACGCTGGCGCTCCTGCTGGTGGGCCGGGTGATGCAGGGCCTCGGGGCGGCGTTCGCCATTCCCGCGGCGCTGGCGTCGGCTGCCACCCTCTTTCCTGATGAGCCGTGGCGCAGCCGGGTGTTCTCCGTGGTGGCGGCCGCGGCGAACACGGCCGGCATGGCCGGGGCGGTCCTCGGCGGCGTGATCACTTCGTACCTCGGCTGGCGGTGGGTGTTCATCGTCGTTGTTCCGGCCGCGGCGCTCGCCGCGGTGGCGGGGCTGTTGTTGCTGCCGGCCGACGAGCCGTCCGGCAGCCGGCGGGAGCGGCTCGACGTCACCGGGGCGGCGTTGGTCACCGGTGGGCTGCTCGCCGTGATCTACGGAGCCACCCGGATCGGTGAGCACGGGCCAGGACTGGCGACGGTGTCGCCGGTCCTGGCTGGCGTGCTGATGCTGAACGCGCTGGTGTGGTGGGAGCGGCGGGTTCGCAACCCGATCATCAAGCCGTCGGTGGTGCGGTCCCGCCGGCTGGTGGCCAGCTGCCTGGCATTCGGTGCGCATTCGGCGGCGTACGCCGCGGTCGTGGTCGTGGGCAGCCTGCAGTTGCAGGACGTGTACTCGTTGTCCGCGGCGCAGGCCGGCATCGCGCTGGCTCCGGTGCTGCTCGGCGCCGTGATCAGTGCCGCTCCGGCCGGCCGGTTGGTACGGCGTTACGGCTCCCGCCGCGTCGTGGCACTGGCTCTCCTGCTGTGTTCGATCACGTTGGCCCTGGTGGCGTTCGGCACCGCCGGGTCCCTGACCGTGCTGGTGGTGTACCTGGTCCTCTGGGGACTGAGCGCGGGCCCCATCTACGTGGGGCTGACCCGAGAGTGCATCGGCGACGCCGCGCCGGAGGATCGAGGGCTCGCCTCCGCGCTGTTCGAATCGACCACGCACGTCGGCGGCGCGGTCTCGGTCGCCGTCTACCTCACCATGATCGGCGCCGGCTCCGGATACAGCTCCACGCAGTTCATCGGGGCCGTGGTCGTCGGTGCGTCGGTCCTCACGACTCTGCTCATCATGCCCGGTGCTCCGGCGCGGGACCCGGAGCACCGGGCATGAGGGCGGGGTGCTGGTCAGGCCCGACCGGAACTGGCGGCGAGGCGCTGCTCCGCGCGGAAGATGGTGTCCACGCCGGGCAACTCGGGCCGGTCGCCCAGCGCGTCGGCGAGGTTCCGGACGCCGTCCAGCAGGGGTATGCGAGGACGGTAGCCGAGCTTACCCAGCTTGGTGATGTCGGCAACCATGCGGTACGTGTCCTCAGTGACCGTTCCGTCGCTGACCAGCCGGGCGGGTTCGCCGGTCACGGTCTCGATGACGTGGGCGAGCTCCCGCAGAGACGTCTCGGTGCCGGAGCCGATGTTGTAGACCTCCCCACTGCGGCCCCGCACCGCGAGTAGGAGCAGGCCTTGGACCAGGTCCTCGACGTGGCAGAAGTCGCGGGTCTTGCGGTCCGGGTCACCGGCGGCGTGGATGGGCAGGCCCCGCAGGTGCCAGCGCAGGAACTGGGACACCTCGCCGCCGGCGATCTGCGGCTTCTCCCCCGGGCCGTACAGCGTGAAGGCCCGGCCGATGGTGGCCTCGAGGCCGAAGGCGTGGCAGAAGCCGATCACCGCGTGTTCGCCGGCCAGTTTCGACGACGCGTACGGCAGAAAGGGGGCAACGGGGTGCGTCTCCGGCACGGGAGTCACCTGCGGGACGCCGTACACCATCGCCGAGGAGAGGTAGACGAGCCGGGCGACGCCCGATTTCGTCAGCGCTTCACAGAGATTGAAAGTCGCCACCGCGTTGGTCTCGAAGTCGAAGCGGGGCCGCTCGACCGAGACCGTTCCGCTGGCGTTCCCAGCCAGATGGATGACCAGGTCGGCATCGGCGACGGCGGCCTCGACGGCCTGGGCGTCGCGCAGGTCCACATGGCGGGTCTGGGTGCGGCGCGGATGCGGTACGGGCGGGGGTGCCACGTCAAGGGCGACCACATCCCCGTGCCGCGCGGCCAGGGCCGAAACCAGATGACGGCCGACGAATCCGGATCCTCCGGTGACCGCTACCCGGGAGTACCGCTCGAGTTCCGCGGTGATCTCGTCGTCGGGCGGTTCCTGCGCGCTCGTCATGGACGCTCCCCTTCCAAAACTATCGACATACGTCGAATTCTGCTCACCGGTCCGATTTCCGGGCCGGCCTCGGCCAAACGCCGATCGGCTGGCATGCCGATGCCGCCACCCCTTTTGGCACCCACCTGCAGCGGGTCACCGGCACGGGCTCGCGGACCCGGCCGACAACATCGACGATCGGGGGTATCGATGCTCGAAGCACTGGGACTGACGACGATCGACCAGGAGGCGTACGAAACCTGGCTGCGGAACCCGTCATGGACAGCGGCGCAGGTCGCCCGGCACCTCGGTGAGAAAGAGGACGCCGTACTCGCCAGCCGGGCGGCGCTGATCCGGGAGGGTCTGCTGGTCGACGATCCTCGGCGCCCCGGGCAGCTCGCGCCGGTCGTGCCCGACGTCGTGCTCGCCCAGCGGCTCGCCGACATCGAGGCCGCCGCGGCCCGTCAGCGTGCGAATGCCATGCGAGCGCGCGTACACCTCTCCGCGATGATGGCGGCGCAGCTGACCGGTGACGGCGGCGGCCCGGGGCAGCGCATCCGCAGCTGGCCGCTGCGCCAGGCCAAGCTTGACGAGCTGGTCCGCGGCGCCAGCCGTGAGATCGTCGCCCTGCAGAGTCACCGCCCCGCCGTGCACGGGCTCACCGGCGCCTCTGCGGACCTGGACCGGTGTGCGCTGCGCCGAGGCGTGGCGATCCGGGCGCTCTATCCCCACGACCGGCTGGTGCATCAGGACGACCTGGCGTACGTGGGCGAGTTGGTCAGCGAGGGCGGTCAGGTTCGGACGGCGGCCGATGTGGCTGCCACGGCGATCGTCGTCGACCGGGTCACCGCCGTGCTCACGACCGGCCACGAAGGCCGTCTCGAGACCGTCATCGTCATCGACCCCGCCGTCTCCGAAACGCTGGCGGCCCTCTTCGAGTCCTGCTGGGCACACTCCCAGCGGCTCGGCGGCCCGGACCATACGGCGTCGGCCGGTGGTGGGCTCAGCGACAGTGACCGCAGGCTGCTGCAACTGCTGGCGCTCGGCGTCACCGACGAGTCGGCGGCGCGCAGTATGGGGATCTCGGTGCGGACCGTCCGGCGCCATGTCTCCCTGCTGCTCGACAGGCTCGGCGCCGCCAGCCGATTCCAGGCCGGTGTCCAGGCGGCACAGCGGGGCTGGCTGTAGCGCCGGGTACCCGGGCAGGAACCGGTCATCGCGGGGATTGTCCGGCCGTGGCCACCACGGGGTCGGTTTGCCGCCCTCCGCGCCGGGCACGGTCCGGCAGAAATGACCATCGAAGGGCAGCGATGTGGTTGCTGTCGTGGTCCCCGCCCAGGCTGTCACAGGAGGTAGGACAACGATGTTGCGTCATCTCACCGGGGCCTACGCCCTGGCGGTGCTGCTGGTCGCGGCCGCCGGATGCAGCGAACAAGAGCCGGACGGCAGCGCGAAGACCGGTCCGCCGGAGACCGTCACCATCCTCGGTGCGACCTCCGATCACAAAAAGTACATGCAGAGACACTTTGACCAGTGGGCCAAGACGAGCGGCATCCACGTCACGTACGTGACCTCCAGCGACTTCGAGAACGAGGCCCCCGAACGCCTACGCTCGGCCGACCCGCCCGACCTGCTGCTGCTGCCCCAGCCCGCACTGCTGTCGCAGTTCGCCGAGAAGGGCGACGTCAAGGATCTGGAGAAGATGGGCCTCTTCGACCGCGACGAACTCGGCCGCCGGATGCGCCCGGGACTCATCGACAACGGGGTGGTCGGCGGGACCCTCGCCGGCGTGCCGCTCTCGCTCAACCTCAAGGGCCTGGTCTGGTACCCGCCCCAGGCGTTCCGCAAGGCGGCGTACCAGGCGCCGGCCACCTGGGAGCAGATGCTGGCCCTCACTGCGCGCATCCGCGAAGAGCAGAAGGCGGCGCCCTGGTGCATCGGCATCGCCGACGGTGGGGCGACCGGGTGGATGACCACGGACTGGATCGAGGACCTGGTCCTGCGGACCGCCGGCCCGGAGGTCTACGACCGCTGGGTGGCCGGCGAGCTGCCGTTCACCGCGCCGGAGATCAAGCGGGCGTTCACGATGTTCGAGCAGGTCGCTCTCGCCGACGGCAACGCGCTCGGCGGACGCGGCCACATCGTGTCGACCACCTTTCCCGAGGCGCTCAAGCCGATGTTCCAGTCCCCGCCCGGATGCTGGCTGAACAAGCAGAGCAGCTTCATCGTGGGCTCTTTCCCCGAGGGCACGAAGGCCGGCAGCGACTACGACGTCTTCCCGTTCCCGGCCCCGGCCGGCTCCGACGCGGCCGACGGCAGCCGGGCGGTCATCGGCGGCGACATCCTGGCGCTGGTCCAGGACCGGCCGGCGGTGCGGGAGACCGCCCGGCTGATGACGACTGCCGACTGGTTCCGTCAGTCGCGGGCGCACGAGGGCGGCACCCTCTCGGCCTTCACCGACGTGAGCCCGGGCGATTACGCGCATCCGGTCGACGCGACCCATGCACAGATCCTGAACCGTGTGCGGACCTTCCGGTTCGACGGCTCGGACTCCATGCCGCCCGCGGTCGGCGCCGGATCCTTCTGGCGCGAGACCACCGCGTGGATCGCCGGCCGGCAGGATCTCGACACGACCCTGCGCGCCATCGACGCGAGCTGGCCACGCTGACCGGCCGGGCGGTGCCGCCAACGGCGCAGCTTGGGTGACGACCCGGTCGACGCGGACCCTGTGGGTGCCGAAAACCTCATCCACGCTGGCCACAGTCATCTTGATCAGCGAGGTCAGGCGGCTGGTGCCGACACGGACCCTCTCGGCTGAATCGCAACGGTGCCCTACGTCGAGCACTGCGCGACGATGACGAGTGTGCTGTTTCGACTGGCCTACTCGGCGTGACCAACGCCCTCGCGCTGCTACGGCTGCTACCGACGAGCGACAGCAACAAGGACGCCGAGATCCTCGCTCTCCGGCACCAGATCATGGTCCTCAAGCGACAGCTGCACGGCGACGGCCCCGGTTCACCCCAGCCGATCCGTCGGCTCGCTACTCGAAGCGCCTCCCGAGCCGTCGGTGATCAGCGACATGTACCTGCCGCTTCCGTGTGTGGTGTTCCCGAGCAGGTCCGCGAGTACCAATACGCGGACCTGCTCCCCGATGACCTACGCCAACGGCTCGACGAGTGGGATGACGACGAAGACGAGAGCCGTCCCCACTATCGGAGCGACTTGTCGCTCGCGCCGGGATGGAAGGTCGGCGGATACGCGAACTGGTCACTGACCGATCCGTGCCCGATGGACTGTGCCGCCTGCGGCACCACTCACCCGAGCAACCACACTCATCCAGCCTCACGGTGGACGCATGGTCGGCACCGGTGGACGCTCCGGCTGGCCGGTCGCGGGCCACGCGGCGAGGTCGTCAACCGGCGATGCTCGTCGCCCACGGCACCGCGCCGACCCGCCGTGCCAGGCTCAGCCCGTCGGCTCGGTGCCGACCCGCCGCCAACGGGTCGTCGAGCAGGTCGGCCAGCGCCGCCAACGTGTTGTCGACAGGACCCAGCGACAGCGAACCGGTTTCCAGACCCGCGAAACACCCCCGCCACGGCGTCAGCTCGGCGTAGGACTTGCGGGCGACCTTCCGGTCACCGAGTCGGGCGGCGACCTCGCCGCGCACGCATGCCCACAGCAGCCAGAAGTAGTCGGGCCGGATCGGCAGCTCCGGCTTCCACACGGCGCGCGCCTGCTCCAGATCGCCGGCCTCCACCAGGGCCAGGGCGAGCAGGTCGTGGCTGTCCTGGGGCACCCGGGCGTGCACCTGCCGCAGCTCGGGCACCGACTGGGCCGCGCCGCCCCCGGTCAGCCCCACGACGAACCGGCCGAGCATTCCCATCGCCTGCGCGTTGGGCCCGCCAACCTGTTCCATCCGCGTCGCGGCCTCGCCGTAGCGCCGCAGGGCGAGCGGATAGTCCCCCGCGAGCAACGCGGTCAGCCCGTCGAACCAGGACAGCACGGCCAGCATCAGTGCCAGTTGTCCGGTGTTGGCCTGCTCCACCGCCTTGTCGACGTGCCGGCGAGCGTCGACGAGGTCGGCCCGGTGCAGCGCCGCCTGGAAGAGGATGTGATGAGCCTGGGCCCGGTATCCGGTCAGTCCGTGGGCGGTGGCCACCCGCAGCATCTCCTCGCCGACGGCCGGCAGCTCGGCACGCCGGGCCGGCGCCATCACGGGGAAGTAGCGGGCGTTGAGCGCCCGACACAGCAGTCCTGGCTGCCCCGACTCGCGCGCCAGCGAGAGAGCCTCGCGGCTGGCCTCGTCGGCCCGGTCGTCGTCGGCGCCCTCCACCTCGAAGACCAGGGTGCACAGCAGCTCGCAGCGGGCCACCGGGGCGTCCGAACCGAGAGCAGCGAGCGCGGCCTCGACGGCGGCGACGAACTTCGTGTCGACCGCGCGGTCCGGCCGGACGGTCCAGGCGACCGGGGCATCCAGGCAGTTCAGTGCCCGACGCAGGGCGGATGGATCGGCGGCCATGGCCGCCAGCGCGACGGCCTCGCCGCGTACCTGCCGGGCGGTGAGAATATCGCCGGCGCGGGCGGTTGCCGCGGCTCGCGCACACCAGCCCGCCAGCCGGGTCGCCAGGGGTGTCTCGGGCAGCAGCGCAATCGCCCGGCCCACCCCCGACCACAACGCGGCAGCCTCTCGGGGCGCGTCCAGATCGGTGGCGTGGTGGGCGGCGGCGGTGGTGTACCGCAACGCCCGCTCGGCGGTGGACGTGGAGAGCCCGGCCAGGGCGTGCCGGCCCAGGCCGGCCACGTCGTGGGGCCGACGCCGTTCCAGGGCCTCCAGGGCACGGTGGTGCGCGCGGGTGCGGCGCAGCAGCGGAATGTCCTGGTAGAGGGCGTCGCGCATCACCGCGTGCGCGAACCGGACCCGCCCGGGAGCGGGTTCGACGAGCAGCCCGGCCAGCAGCCCGGCCTCCAACCCGTCCAGCACCGTCTCCTCCGGGCCGCCCACCACCTCGATCAGCAGGTCGACATCGACGTCCTGGCCGATCACCGAGGCGGTCCGCAATGTCGACCGGGCGGCTGCCGGCAGCCGGGCCAGCCGGCGGCGCAACACGTGCCGCAGGCCGACCGGCACCCCGGCGACGGCCGCCGCCGGTCCCTCCGCGGCGATCAGCCGGGCCGTCTCGGTGACATAGAGCGGGTTGCCGCCGGTGCGTTGCCAGACCGCGCGGACCACGTCCGGGCCCACCATCCCCGCGCCGTGGCGCCGCAGCAGCTCCGCGACGTCGGTCTCGGACAGACCGGCGAGGACAACGTCCTCACCACACCCCCCGGTCAGCGCGCCACGGGCGGCGACCAGGTCGGCGTTCACCTCGTGGGGACGGTAGGTGGCCACCACCAGCACCGGCCGGTCGACCAACGCGACGGCCAGGTGCCGCAGCACCTGGAGGGTCTCCCCATCGGCACAGTGAAGGTCGTCGAGGACCAGCAGCAGCGGCCCGCCAGCGGCGACGGTGCCGAGGTAGTCGCCGACCGCCCTGCGGAGGTGGAATTCGCCGCCCGTCGGCAGCGGGGCACCGCCCTCGCTGAGCAGCGTGGCGAGCCGGTCGGCATGCGCGGGTGCCGGCGGAGCGGTGGTCTGCAACGCGCGCAGCACCTCACCCCAGGCCCAGGCCGGCGGGGCCCCGTCCAGCTCGGGGCAGCGGCCGATGGCCGTCCGCCAACCGTCGGCCGTCAACTGCCCGACCAGCAGCCGACCAAGGGTCGACTTTCCCGCGCCGGCGTCGCCCAGCACCCAGGACATCCGGAATCCCCTCCGGACGGCGTACGCGGCGGCCTCGCGCAGCCGGGCCAACTCATCTGGTCGGGGCAGCGGGTCCCCGTCCACCGGAGCGGACGCCACGACCGCGGCGGGGAATCGCGGCGCGGCGAGCCGGAGGTGCGTGGTGGGCGTCGGCTGTTCCAGGGAGGGCGCCTGCTGCAGCAGATCCGTCTCGAGGGCCCGCAGGCCGGGGCTCGGGTCGACGCCGAGCTGGTCGGCCAGTTCGGTGCGCAGCCGCCGGAGCACGGCCAGCGCGTCGGCCTGCCGGCCGGATCGGTACAGGGTCAGGGCCAGGAGGGCGACCGCCTGTTCCCGCAGCGGATGCGCCTGGACATGCCGCTCCAGCTCGGGCGCGACCTGTTCGGCCCGGCCCAACGCCAGCGCCGCCCGGGCCCGGTGTTCGATGGCGACAAGACGGAACTCGGCCAGCCGGGCCGACTCCGCGGCGGCCCAGCCCTCATCGGCGAACTCCACGTAGGCCGGGCCGCGCCAGCAGGCCAGCTCCGCGTCAAGCCGACGGTACGCCTCCTCGGGATCCGCATCGAGCACGGCCATCGCCGAGCGGGTCGACGCCTCGAACCGCCCCGCGTCGAGCTGCTCCGCCCGCAGCCGCAGCGCGTAGCCGGGCGCGGCGGTGACGATCACCTGTGCGGGGCTGCGGGGCGGCCGGTCCGGCTCGAGGGCCCGACGCAGGTTGGACACGTACACCTGGAGTGCCGCCTGGGCGCGCGGTGGCGGGTCGCCGGCCCACAGGTCCTCGATGAGCCGGTCCACCGGGACCACCTGATCGACCATGGTGGCCAGTCGGGCCAGCACGGCACGCTGCCGCAGCGGACCGAGTTCCACGGGCACGTCGCCGTGCCACGCCCGCAGCGGACCGAGGACCCCGATTCTCAGCACGGGCAGGAGCGTAGGTCAGTGCGGCGGCACGTGCAGACAACTGGCGGACAGTCCCCGCGGCCGGGGGCGTCAGCCCGCGTACGGGCGGCGGACCCACACCGAGCTGGTGCGGGTCCGCCGCGTCGTGCCGACCCCGGTCAGTGCAGGTGTTCGTTGGTGATCCGCAGGAGGTTGGTGACGGTGGTGACCTCCGGAATGCCCTCCCGGTGCCGGCCGCCGGCAATCTCCGCCGACCAGTGGGCGTACCGGCCGGCCAGCTCGTTGGTCCGGTCACCGGCGACGGCGTAGACGCACCGGCCCAGCGGGTCGACCGGCGCGTTGGGCCGGTCGACCTGCCCACACGCGAAGTACGGGTTCTGGCCCTGCTTCGCGTCGAACCCGGAATTCAGGCCCTGGCAGGGATCCCAGTCGACGGCCTGCGCGCAGCCGGCGTAGTTGCTCACCGCCTGGGCGTACGCCGTCTGGAGGTAACGCCGGCCCGTGTCGCCGTTGAGGTCGCCACGCGGCGCGGTGTAGTCGCCGGGCAGCGAGCGGTCACCGAACAGGACGAGGTGCATCATCTCGTCCCGATCGAGCGCGCTCGCCCAGCCCAACTGGGTGAACGCCTGCAACAGTCGAACGGACTCAGCGAGCTGGCGGCCCTTCTCCCACAACGTCTGCGAGACGGCCCAGGTGGTGACCGGCGGGGCCTCGACACCGGTGCCGGCGGCCGCCACCCGGTAGAAGTACTTCTGCCGTCCGGAGAGCATCGACCGGGTACGCGCAAGTGTGTCGTTGTCGACCTGGGGATGGGTGGTGACGGTGCCCTGGGTCTGCAGTGCGTTGAGGTACTGCGGCCACTGGGTGAGCACGTAGTCCGACGGGCTGTGGCACTCGGTGTCGGGATAGGGCCCGCTGCCGTTGTAGATCTCGCAGTAGACGCCGACCGGCCGGGTCGTGGTGACACTGCGCACGTCCTGCCAGGTCTCACTGCCGCCCTGCTTCACCTGGTGGCGCAGAGTGATCTTCAGGTCGCCGGAGTAGATCTCGTACTTGGGCCTGATGGTCTCCTTGACGTTGACGAAGTCGCCCTCGATACAGGTGCGCAGCGTCGGCCGGTAGCCGGGCGGCGCCGCGTAGGCCAGCAGGTCGTAGTAGGCGGGCAGGTCCGAGTTGCGCAGCGTGGCGGGGACCGACCAGGCGGGCATACCGATGTCGCCGACCCGGCAGGGCGTCAGGCCGGGCGCGTCCGGGATCTGCGCCGCCGCGGGCAGCGCCTGGTCGGGGGCACCCCACAGGTCGTACGTCCGGTCGTTGCCGGCGGCCGGGTAGGCCGGATCGGTCTGGTTCCAGCGGACGGCGCGCCCCACGTCGTCGAGCGCGTCGGACCACCCGTCGAGAGCGGCCCGGTAGTCGGCGACGAGCCGGGTGAACAGCTCGTTGGTGACACCACCGGCGCCCGGGTTGCTGAACTGCCGCACCCGCTGGTTGACCCGATTCCCCGCGTCGAGGGTGCCGGCGGTGTGCTCCGCCGTGACCGCCGCCGCGAACTGCGGATTCTCCAGCTGCATGACGAGGTTCGCGCGGGCACCGATCAGCCAGGCGGACGGGTTCGCCACGCCGCTGACCGCCTGGTCGCCGGTGGCCGGCCGCAGCGGAACGCCCTTGGCCGCCGCCCACCCGGCGAGGTAGTCGATCGCGCCGTTGGGCAGATGGAGGTCGAGGACGCTGACCGGGTTCGCGGTCGACGTGCCCGCGGGCACCACGAACGGGGCCTTCTTCGCGGCCGTCGTCGCGAACGTCCGGGTCGGCGAGTCGACCTCGTCGAAGTACTCGGCCACCGACCCGATCGCGCCACCGTCGACGCGGACGGCCCGGTGCAGGTAGCGGTCGGTGGCGTCGTCGACGTCGTCCGCGGCCAACTGTTCGAAGGCAGCCTGGTTGGCCAGCGCCATCTGGTCGATCTTCTGATCCATCGTGTGGAGCTGGTCCCCGATCACGCCGAGGATCCGCTTGACCTCCCTGACGTCCTGGCCCAGCAGACCGAGCTGGGTGCTCAGGCCGTCGTACATCGCGGTGAGTTTCGCATCGACCCGGTCGAATCGGTCGCCGATTCCCTCGGCCATCCGCCGGACCTGCTCGCTGAGGCCCTTGATCTGCTTGCTGATCATCTGATCCGGCGACTCCTGGCCCATGAACAGCGGCAGCAGGGCCATCGCGGCACCGATGAAGTTGCCGGTCAGCGAGAGGGCGGCGGCGGCCGACGCGGCGCCGGTGAGCTGACCCGAGGCGATCGTCATCTCGTAGGAGATCACCGAGGTCACCGATTTGACCAGCGCGTCACCGACCGTCTTGACGGTCTTGGCGAACTTCGGGTCGTAGATCCCCCCGATGTCGCCGAGGACCACGGTCAGCAGGCTGCCGGCCTCGCTGACCAGCTTCTTGGCGTCCTCGGCCGACTTCTTGGCCGCCGCCTCCTCCGCCGCAGTCGGCTTGGCGCCCTCGATCGGGAACTTCGCGTTGAGGGCGGTCGCGGCGGTGATCCGGTCGTTCGCCAGCGCCTCCAGCGCCTCGAACTGCGCCTGCACGGCCGTGCGTACGGCAGCGGAGAACGCCGCCTCGTCGTCCTTCTTGGCCAGGATGCCCGGCAGGTCGACCCGGCTCGCGAACGCCGGTAGGGCCATCAGGTCCTGCGCCGGGGTGTCCAGCCGGACCGACAGGCGCGCCGCGTAGGTGCCGTCCCACGCCGTGCGCAGCCCCGCGTCGGTTGACGCCGCCCGGTGCAACCGCTTCCACGCCCCGGCGAGCCGCCCCGGCGCCGACACCTCCCACAGGAAGTTCTGGCTGCCGGTACGCACCTGCTCAGTCGGCGTGACCACCGCACCAAGTTCCTCCCCCGTGGTGGCGGTCAGCAGGGCGCGCAGGCTGGACCCGCGCACCTCGGCCCGGTCCAGCGCGGCCTGCGCCGGGTCCTGGTCGACAGGGACCGCGAGCAATCCCGCGGCGGCGGCCGCGAACGCGGCGAGCCCCTCGGACGACCCGACGCCGGACACAGCCGCCCGCACGGCCGCGTCGGTGCGTCCGAAGTGGCGGACCACCTGCGTGCCGTCCACGTTCGGATGGGCCGCTCGCCAGTCGACGATCTCCGCCGCCACGACGGCGTCGACCACGCCCGCGACGCCGGTCGTGCGCGACTGCACCGCTGCGGCATACAGACTGTCGTGCAGGGCAGCCTCGTCGATCGGAACCGGCGCGGCGTAGCCGGGCACCGCGTACGTCGACACCGCCACGACGACCCCGACGGCCGCGGCACCCACGCGCCTGCGGATTCTGCCTGGTCTCACCTGCGAACCTCCCTCATCTCCCCCGGTGGTCACGGCGCCGTGACCCCGCCGCTCAGCGACTCCGAGGTGATCTCGCCGACTCTGCTGTTCACGAGCACCTGGAAATGGGTGTTGGCGTCCTGGTCGGAAAGCACCAGCGACATCCGTCCGGTACCGGGCTGCGCCGCGACGACGAAGGACTCACTCGTCGGCTCCTGCCAGGAGTAGTTGCCCTCCCAGTGCCGACGCAGGTAGCTGAGCGTGACCAGGTAGGACGTCTCGTCGGTCGCGTTGTCGGTCCAGCCCAGTCGTAGGATGCTGCGGTTGTAGGCGCTCTCGGCCGTCGACACCAGGTCGGTCGGCTTCGACGGCCGGGAGCTGACGCAGCCCAGCGGCACGGCCGACGCCACCGGTGTGCTGCCGTCGGGCACGTTGCGTGCGGTCGCGCACAGCCGGCGGACCGGCCCGGTCGGCGGGACGACGACGGTGTGGGTGAACCCGAGGGGCCCGGCCGGCAGCCAGGTCCGGAAGTCGCTGGCCGGCTTGGACGCGACCAGGGCTCCGTCGAAGGTGATGTCCACGGTGACCGGCCACCCGTTGCTGTCGGCGGCCCAGCCGGTGATGCCGAGGACACCGTTGTTCTGCGGCCCGGTGGCCTGGGCGGCTCCGGTGGGTGCCTTGTCGGTCGGCGTCGGTGGTGGCGGTGGTGGCGGGGGCTCGCAGCCCAGCGGATTGGTTTCACAGATCGGAACAGCGCCGGCCGCGCCCGGGGTCGTCAGCGCTCCGAGCGTCGTGAGGAGGGCTGCCGCCCCCGCAAGCGTGCGTTTCATACGAGGATCAGGCCAGCAGCGACTTGGTGGCCACTTGGCGGCGACTTTGTGCGCCCACCGACGCGTCGGGGTCAGCGACTCCCAGACCGAGCCTCGACCGCGCTCATGGCGACTCGTCCCGCCATGATCTTCCCCTGCCCCCGTCCGCTCCCCGGGGGCAACGCGGCATTCACCAACCGCCCCTGAGCAGGCATTCTTGGGATATGAACCAGTCCCTGGACCCTACCGTCGGAGGTGCTCGTCATGACGACCCCAACTCCCCCCGTGGCCCCGACCCAGACCCGCTACCCATGGCGCGCGACGCTGCGTACCGTGGCGGCCGCCGGCCTCGGCGCGCTGTCACTGCTGCCGGTCGCCGCCGCGACGGCCGGCGTGGACACCCTGCCGGCTGTCGCGCAGGCGATCGTCGTCGCCGGCGCGATCACCCGAGTCCTCGCGCTGCCCGGTGTGGACGCCTGGCTGCGGCAGTACGTGCCGTGGCTCGCCGCTGCTCCCAACCTGCTCCCCCAAAACCGGGGTTCGCACCGGGCCATAGCAACACTCCTGACAGTGCTCGGCGTCGCCGGCCACCACCGCAGAGACCTGCTTTCCCAGAACAGATCGCCTGCGCCGGCGTAGGGCTGCCAGGCAGGGCTTGGTCTCGGTCACTGGCCGCTCGTGTGGCTCCGCACGGTGCAGACGTCTGATCCGCAACACGTTCCGGCTCACCTCCCGCAAGTACTGGGACGCGCCGCGCTCAGCCACGACATCACGTCGATCTACCACGCCGCAATGCACCGCGCCCTGGCCAGAATCACCCGGCTTCTCCAGCAACACGACACCACTATCCCGCCTGCCACCCAGCCGCCCGCCGCACTCGCAGCCCTTCGCGACCGCGTCGAAGCCCGATCAACACCACCTTCGGAACCCACATAGGCGAGTTAATCTTCGGCAGCCCCTCAGGCTTGTTCCTACCTTGGATACGAAGGCCGTTGCGCTTACGAACCCAGAAGCATCACGATGCGCCTGGGACGATCGTGTACGACGACCGCCCCAGGCGCATCTGCCACTAACTGCTGCTGGTCGGCGCGGGGCTCGCCTCGTCGGGGCCGAAATTCGACTCAACCCCATCCCCCCGGGTAACCCCAACGATGACGCCGATTACGGTGCAACAGGGCAGCGTCGCTGGAGACCATCACGTCGAGCAGGCTGGCGCCTCGCCGCTGCAGCAGACGCGCGGTGAGGGTGGGGGTCAGGGAGAGGCTGACCGCGGCTAGCAGGATGGCCGCGAGCACCGGCGTCCACAAGTGACCTCCGGTGGTGGTGCCGATGATGCCGGGGAGAATGGCGCCCAGCAGGACCACGGGGAAGATCGTCATTTGTCCACCGGTCGGATCGCCTGCTCGTTGTCCAGGGTAGCGGCGATCGCGGGCATCGGTGCCGACAGCCGGCATCAGGAGCGCGATCAGCGGTGCCACGGCGCAGGCCACTGCGGCTGCGGCGATGGCGCCGCTGATGGCGACGACGCCCAGCGGAGAGCGGGTCACGGCCCACAACACGGCCGCCAACACGATCGACGGTACGCCGAATAACAAGAACCATGCCGCCATCCGGCCGCGTACGTCAGCCTGAAGGGCGCCCGGTGTGGTGAGCAGCTGCCACAGGGCCGTGCCGTCCAGGGCGTAGGTGTTGACCGCGACCATCGCGCCGAACACCGCCGCCGCGGAACCCACGAGGGGCAGCGCCCAACTCCAGTCGGTGACCCCGATGATGAGCGCCATCAACAGCGGGGTCAGCCAGGCACTACGCAGTTCCACACCGCGCGCGGGATCCCGCGACCAGGTGGCCAGCTCTCGCGAGACGACAGCGGACACCTGCGGCGTCGTGAACGGAAGCGACAGCCCACGACCCGGTGCGTGAGGGCGTCGCGGCGTCACGAGGCGAGGTGGGCGGCGTAGGGCCCGCGCTGTCAGGGTGGTCCAGCCCATGTGCAGCAGTGCACCCAGGGCCAGGAGGGCCATCAGCGGCACGACGACCGCTTCCGTCCCGGCGTTGTCACGGGCGGCGATCGCGGCGCGGTACCCCCACCCCGTGGGCAGGAGGGCGAGCACGTCGATGATCGGCGCGGGTAGCTGCCCGAAGGTAGGGAGGACCAGGGTGGTGTCGCTCTGACCGAGGCGGGGCAGCAACCAGGCCGCGATCGGCACCCAGCCAGCGAACGACAGCGCGAGCATGACGGCGGTCTGGGTGGCGGCCAGCCTCATCCCGGCCCGGGTCTGCAACAGCCAGGCCGCGATCACCGCCACCGTCTTACCCGCCCAGACCAGCAGATACAGCTGTGCCACCATCGCCACCGCGCCGATCGTGGCCGCCGTCAGGCCGCCCGGTGCGGCCAGCACGACCAGGGACGACAGACAGGTCAGCGTGACCAGCGGGCCGACGCCCAGCAGCTCGGTCCAGGACAAGGCCCGAGCCGCGCGCCATGGCCGCAGCGGATAGCCGCGTAACCAGTCGCGCGAGATGACCGACGGATCGTGGCGTGGCTGGGTCAGAGGGCCGAACAGCCACATGCCTCCCCATCCGGTGAGCGCCACGGCGATCCAGCCTTCGTGGAGCAGTCCGCGGTTGGCCACCGCTGCGCCGACGACCACCAACGCGGCCAGGGCCATACCGGTGACCAGGCTGAATCCGCGCTCGTTGTGCGGGCCGTTGCGAAGCAGGCGTAGCTTCAGCGCGAACAGGGCTCGGGTCATGTCAGCCACCTCAACGGGCGGACCGGATCGGCGCCGACCAGCTCGACGAAACGTTCGTTGAGCGTCCCGTTCGCTGCCACCTCGTCTACCGGCCCCTCGACCAACACCCGGCCACCGGCCACCAACGCCACCCGGCGGCAGTTTCGTTCGACGAAGTCCATCATGTGGCTCGACATGACCACCGTGCCGCCGGCGGCGACGTACTGTGTGAGCACCTGTTCGATGGAGCGGGCCGAGACCGGGTCGATTGCCTCGAACGGCTCGTCGAGGACCAGCACCCGGGGGCGGTGCAGCATCGCCAGCGCCAGATTGATCTTCTTGCGCATACCGGTGGAATACTCCACGATCAGCGCGCGTCGAGTAGCGTCGAGGCCAAGGATCTCCAGCAGGTCCTCGGCGCGGACCCGCCAGCTGTCATCCAGCCCACGCAGCCCGGCGCTGTACCGCAGCACCTCGGTGGCGGTCAGCCGTTCGGGTAGCGACAGCCCGTCCATCATGATTCCGAGCTGGGCGAGCGCGGCTTGCCGATCGGTTCGCAGGTCATGACCGGCGATCCTGACCGTGCCGGAGGTCGGCTCCCGCAACCCGCACATGGCCGTCAGCGTGGTGGTCTTGCCGGCCCCGTTCGGGCCGACGATGCCGTAACACATTCCCGCTGGGATGCTCAAGCTGACCCGGTCGACGGCGAGTACAGCGCCGAAACGCTGGGTGAGGTCAGTTACCTCAACGGCTGGGACAGTGTAATCGAACACTTGCATCGTCTCTTTCCGGCAAGGAACGGCAGACCGGTCAATTCGGCCGCACTATTCGTCGGTCAGGCCGCGGATCTCGTCCATGCGACAGGACGTCGAAGCGGGTTGCCGGAGCAGCGCATACACAACGAAATGCGCTGGCCGCCGAGCGGCCATCTCAGTGACGGCACGCCAGCAGTCGCCCGCTGCTACAGCAGAGCGACGTTCGTTCGGCTCCGCTACCACACGACCAGTTCACCGTTCTGTGCAGTCAGATGAGCTATCACTCGGCGGTGTGCGTGAGGATGGCGACGGCCAGTTCCTCGTGCACCTCCGGCGGAAGCGTATGCCCCATGCCCGCCGTGATCATCAGCCGCGCTCCCGGGATCTGCTCGGCGATGATCGCGCCGTGACCCGGCTTGACCGGCTCGTGGCTGCCCTCGATGACCAGCGTGGGCGCCTTCAGTTGGTGCAGCACGCCCACCGGCTCGAAGTCCGGGCTGGCCGCAGCGGCCAGCCGGTGGTTGGCCACCGCCGTCAGGTCGCGGGCCCGGTCGTAGATTCGTTCCTGTAGCCGGCGCGCCGCGTCCCCGTCGAACGGCAGCCCGGTGCCGTTCAGCACGCGCTGTTCGGCGATCATGCTGTTGATCTGGGTGCGCCGGTCCTCGGGCGGTGCGGCGGTCATCAGCGCCCGGTAGAAGGCCACGAACTCCGGCGTCGGCTCGGGCAGGCTGTCCTCGGGCTGCGGCTGCCCCAGCAGAGCCCGCAGGATCACCTGACCTTCACCGCCGCCGAGCGGCGAGGAGGCGATGACGGTCAGTGAGCGCACCCGCTCCGGCTGCTCCACCGCGACGAACTGGCCGAGCAGCCCGCCGGCCGAGTGGCCGACCAGGTGGGCGCTCTCCAGGCCGTGGGCGTCCAGCACGCGGTACACGTCGTTCTTGATGTCGTTCCACGTGTACGGCTGTGCCGCGAAGTCGACCGTGCCCGACATGCCGGTGTCACGGTGGTCGTACCGGATCACCCGGCGGCCTCCGGCGACAAGGCGGCCGACGAACTCGTCCGGCCACAGAACGCCCTGCGACATCGACCCCATGATCAACAGGATCGGCGCATCTGTGACGGCGCCGAACTCTTCACTCCAGATGTTCACCTCAGTCATGTCTCAGAGCATGTCCTCTTCCGCTGCGGGCGCCTTCTGTAGAACTACTAGTCGCGCCAGTTCCGTGCGGGAGCCGATGCCCAGCTTCGGGTAGATCTTGTACAGGTGGTACTCGACCGTGCGAGGGCTCAGGAACAGCTGGGCGGCGATCTGCTTGCTCGACAACCCGTCGGCGACCAGGCCCGCGATGCGCAACTCCTGCGGGGTCAGCGCGTCCAGCACGGCCGAGCCCGGGGCCTGCCCGCTCTCGCCCGCCGCCCGCAGCTCACCTTGTGCGCGCCTCGCCCACGGCTTCGCGCCTGCCCGCTCGAACGTCTCCCACGCCATCCGCAGATGCGCCCGCGCGTCGCCCGGCCGCTGCGCTCGGCGCAGGCGCTCGCCCAGCAGTAGAGCCGTCCTGGCCTCCTCGAACGGGTTGGTGTGCAGCCGCAACGCCTCGCCGAAGGCGTCCTCGGACGACTCGGCCAAGCCCCGGCAACGGGCCAGCAGGGCGCGCGACTCGGACGTCGCGGCGTACGCCGACCATCGCTCGTACGCCTCGAGCGCCGCCCGCGCACCCACCTCGTCGCCCGCGCCCAGGGCGGCCTCGACGCGATCCGGCGCCGTCCGCCACACCACGGTGGGATGCCCGACACCCGGTCCCGCCTCGGCGATGGCCGTGAAGCGGTCATGCGCCGTCGCGTAGCGTCCCAGGCACAGGTCGAGCAGCGCCAGCGCGTACGCGGCGACCCCTGCCCGCAGACCTACCCGGTGCGGTATGGCGATGGCCAGCGCCTCGCGGGCCTGCCGTTCACAAATCTCCTCCTCGCCTCGCAGCGCCGCCAGGACCGCCAGGTTGGCCAGGTGCGCGGCCACGGTGTTCTCATAGCCGGCCTCGCGGGCCAGTTCCAGGCCCTCCTCGGAGATGGCCTGGCTGCTTGCCAGCCGCCCGGCGATGCGCTCGGCCGTCGCCACGAACTCCAGCACGACCGGCAGCTGCCCGGTCATCCCCGACATCCTGGCCACCCGTCCGGCCCGCTCGGCCATCTCGGTCGCCAGATCCGACTCGCCCAGATGGCTGGCCGCGGCCGCCGCCCACAGGTACTCCGCCGCCTCCCCCAGCTCGCCGACCCGCGCCAGCGCCCGCCGCAGCAGACCCGGCCCGGCAGCGTCGCCATCCAGCGCCAGACCGATCCCGGCAACCGTGTCCCGCAAGAATCCCTCGCGGTGCCCTGCCGCCCTCCGCCCGAGCTCGATGATGGCCGCCGTGTCGCCGACGTACGAAGCGGCCTCCGCGGCATCGGCCAGCATCTCCAGGCTGTCGCCCGCCGCCAGGATCCGCACGGCCTCGGCGGCGTTGCCGGAGTTCAACTCAAACCTGCCCCTGAGCTGGGCGATCTCCACGGCGAGGCCGGCATCTGCGCCAGCCTGGTCACGGGCCTCGGCCAGCAGCGACTCCGCCTGCCCGGGGCGACCACCAAGCCAGGCCGCGACGGCGGCGTCCTTCAGGCGGGCAGCACGGGTGCGCGGCTCGGGGGTCAGCTCGGCGGCCCGGGCCAGGGCTGCGGCAGCGGTGCCGTACCCACCGCGGTCGCGCGCCAGCTCCGCGGCGGTCACCAACTCGGTGGCGGCCCGCTCGTCCTGGCCCATGGCGGCTCCGGCCAGGTGCCAGGCGCGACGCTCACCCTCGGTGAGTTCCGCCAGTACGGCATGCACCCGGCGGATCCTGGCCGGGGTGTCCGCCTCGTGCACCGCCGACCGGATGAGCGGATGGCAGAAGCGCACGCGCGTACCCGAAAGCTCGGCCAGCCCGGACTCCTCCAGCTCGGCCAGCGCCATCCGCCCGGTCCACGCCCCCATGTACTCTCCGGGCAGTACCGTCCACTCGGCGGACAACCGGTCGGTGGCGCGCAGGACCAGGTCGAGGTCAGCCTCCACGGCGGCAACCAGCGCGAGCAGCCGGGCGGAGGCGGACAACGCGGCCACCCGGTCGCCGAACAGTCGGGTCCCACCGGGCAGCGGGTCGGGCAGCGGTTCGCTGCCGGCGAGTTGCGCGGGTGTCAGGCGAGCGGCTATCTCGCCCAGCGCGAGCGGGTTCGCGCGGGTCAGCGTGACGAGTTCCCGCGCCACACAGGGCTGCACACCGCAGCGGGACTCCAGCATCTCGGCTGCGGCGGCTCCGGGGAGGCCACGCACCTCCACCGTCAGAGGCACACCCTTGACCGGAGCGTCCCCGCGCACGGCGAACAACATCGCGATCTTTTCGGTCTCCAGCCGCCTGGCGGCGAACAGCAGTGCGTCGGCCGAGGCCTGGTCGATCCACTGGAAGTCGTCGACCACACAGATCAGCCCGTCCGGCGCGGCGGCTTCGACCAGCAGCGAGAGCACGCCAGCGCCCAGCAGGTACCGGTCGCCGGCAGTGTCCGCGGCGAGCCCCAGCGCCGCGCACACAGCGTCGTGCTGCGGTTCGGGCAGCGCGTCGAGCATGCCGGTCACCGGCCACAACACCTGGTGCAGCGCGGCGAACGCGAGGTCGGTCTCAGCCTCGACGCCGGTGGTCCGCAGCACACGCATCGCGCCGCCACGCACGGCCACCGCGTCGAGCAGGGCCGTCTTGCCCACGCCTGCCTCGCCCCGCAACACCACCGCACCACCAACGCCGTCGCGAGCCCGCGCGATCACCTCGTCGAGTGCGCTGACCTCCGCCGACCTGCCGTAAAGCACGAACAACCACTCTAGGAGACTTCCACGCCGTCCCATCCCCACAGAGTCACTTCTCACAAACAGTGACACGGCGTGAACGTGCAGGTCATGACCGCCGCCACCGGCCGCCTCGTCCGGCTTCACCGAGATGTGGTCCACGACCCGACCGCAGCCCGCACACACGGCATCATCGAGGCATTGACCAGGACAGACGCGATGACTTTCGCCGGCAAGGGGCCACCTAGGGAGCCCACGGCAGCGTGGCACCCCGATCAAGCGGGGCACCGCAGCCCGGCAGGTCGCAGCCGGCTCGGTTCCCCCGGCTGCTTCCGACCGAAGCTGTCACGCCCACAGAAGGCCGTAAATCCGTGCACAGTCGAAGATCCGCAATCACAGATCGCGCATAAGCCGATCCTCAGGTCGAACCGACGCTGAACCGCCCCGAATTCTTGTAAAGACCACCGTCGGCGGTGGCCCGCGCGGAGCCGTCTCGGATCGCGTGGTCGAAGGCGACGGCGTCCGCCCACTCGGCTGGACTGTGGGCTCTCTGGTCGGCCCAGAAGCGGTCGTCGGGGAACGGGGCATCCCACTTCCCTGTCAAGTTCCAGCGTGTCTTGTCGGCGGGCCGCTATAGATCATCCGGTTGTCGGACGTCTGCAGTGGGCGATCATGGCGCGACGACAACGTTCGCGAGTGGTTCGCCCGCTGCGTGCCGCCGGACCTGGTTGACCAACAAGCGGCGAGCCCGGGGTGACAACGCAGCGGTCAGGCCGCCGACGTGCGGGCTGATAAGGGCATTCGGCGCGGACCACAGCGGGTGACCAGCGGGCAGCGGCTCGGGCTCTGTAACGTCCAAGGCGGCGTGCATCCGGCCTTTGCTGAGTTCGGTGAGCAGCGCGTCGGTGTCCACCACTCGGCCCCTTGACACGTTTACCAGCAGGGCCCCGTCGGCCATCTTGGCTAGGAAGTCCGAGTTCACCATGCCTTCGGTTTCCGGGGTTAGCGGTGCGGAAAGGATGACGACGTCCGCGTGCGGCAGCATGTCCGCGATCTCCGAGATCGGCCGGACCCCGGGGCGGGCAGTCCGGGCCACCCGGCTGACGGCTACCTCGAACCCGGCGAGCCGGCGTTCGATCGCGGCGCCGATCGAGCCGTAGCCGACGATGAGGACCCGGGCGTCAGCTAGTCCACGCGACCAGTACGGGTCCCAGCGGCCCTCGTCGCCCGCCCGAACAAGTTGCGGCAGTCCGCGCCGGGCGGCGAGCGTAAGCGCCACGGCGAGTTCGGCGGTAGCCGCATCGTGAACGCCCCGGCCGTTGGCCAGGGTCAGACCAGGCCGCAGGAACGGCAGGACGTGGTCGTAACCAGCGGTCACTGTCTGCACAACGTTGAGCCGAGGCATCCGAGTGATCGGCTCACACAGGCGCGGATCGATGATCCCGTACGGCACTGCGTACAACTCGACGTCGTCCAGGTTCTCTGGGAGGGGTTGCGTGCCGTCGTAAAGCCCGACGTCGAGATCGCTGAGATCGGCCACGGCGTCGGGGTGAGGCAGCAGGTAACGCATGTCGATCATCATGCCTCGGCGGACAGTCGGATGTCCGGGAGCACAGCGGCCGACATCCGTCCATCGGCACGAACGTGCGCAGGATCACTGAGCCGGGTCACGCGAACGGTTGCAACAGCCCTGCGGTCGACGCGCATGCCCGATGGCACGTCTACAACTCCCAACTCTTTGAGTAATGGAGGCGGCGCCAGCAGATGATGGCGCAGGCAAGGGTGAGGAAGGCTTCGTGGATGTCGTCGCGGATCTCCCAGCGGATGCGCAGGCGGCGGAACCGGTGCAGCAGGGCGATGGTCTCCTCGACGCCTACCGCGGATGCCCTTGATCCGTGGGACCTTGTCGACCAGGGGCAGCAGTTGGGTGACGTCGTGGCGGTTGCCGCCGGTCAGGTGGTCCGGTTCGATGGCCGGCGGAACGTCGCGGTGGTCGACGGCGGGCGCGGCAGAGCGGCGGACTACGACCGGGTCGACGCCCGGGGCAAACTCGTGCTGCTCAGCATCGACGCAGACAAACCGGTCGGCGGCATCTGCCGGATCGGCGCGGCGCAACTCGCCCGCGCACGCGCCGCCGGCGCGGTCGGGGTGCTGATCGAACCGGTCTCCTCCGGCGGGATCTGGCCGACCACGGTCTGCTCGCTGCCGGTCGACCCGGACTGGTGGTACAACGCGCAGGAGGTGCCGGACATCCCGTACGCGGCCATCGCGCCGGGCGAGGCGGAGACGTTGCGGACCCTGCTGCGCAGGGGCCAGGTGAAGATCGAGTACTCGGGGTACGACGCGACGAGCCCGTACCTCTACACCCTGCACATCTACCAGCAGGGGCGAATCCCGGCCTCGCTGCACACCGAGGTCACCGACAAGCAGCTCGCAAGTCCCGACCTCGCCCGCACCACCAGAACCTGCCTGACTCCCGCATAACAAGATCGACAGGATATGGCCTGGGCTCACTGCGCACACCTTCCATAGGCCCGTCGGCACCCTCATCACGGAGGGAACAGACACCAGAGTCTCTACAAGGTCGAGGGCGGGTCAGGGTTAGGACGCTCCGGGGACGGTCGGTTGCGGGCCGTGGTGGTGGGCGTTCGCCCGCTGCAGTTTGGCCGGCGGCCAGTATCGACGCACGGTGCGCTCGGATCTGCCGATCCGCTCGGCGATCTGCGCGGGGTGCATCGACGGATCCTGCTGGTACCAGTACGCCACGGCGGCCGGAGTGGCCGCAGCGACCTGGGCGGCGCCTCTGGTCCGCGGGGATCGTCGTCGCTGCGGTCCTCCCATGGCCGGCTGGCGTCCTTCCGGCGCGGCCGCCCGCTGCACGGGACTCCTCGGAACCGCCACGGACGTCCTCGCGGTCGGGCCGGGGTGGGCGGCCTGGCGACCCGGCGCTTGGTGTGCTCGCGGCCTGTCCTCGCGGTGAAGCCGGAGTAGACACGGCGCCCGGCGACGCGAAGGTGGCCATTGGTTTGGTCTCGGTGACCGCTTCGGTGAGGCGGGGCGTTCGTCGCCTGGTGGTCCGGTCGGCGCCGGTCCTCGGGGCGTGGTGTCCTGGCCGGTCCTGAGGGGCCGTTGGTTGCTGCGTGGGCGTGGGTGTGGGTCGGCTGGTGTCGGCGCGGATCCTTCCGGTGATCTCGACGAGGCTGATGCTGGCGACGACGACGGCAGCGGCTCCCCCGCCGGATCGAGCGTGCGCAGGTCGGCCACCGTGTCAGCGTCGCTTGCCTCGACGAGGCGGCTGCGGTGCAGGATCTGCGCTTCGATGAGGTCGAGGGCCTCCTCGACGGTGGTGGTGACCGTCAGGCGCGGAGTGTGGGGCAGGGTCGCGGTATCCGTGCCGAGGAGGGTCGTCGCGGTTGCCGCTGGCATCACCACCTGGGTGCGTTCGTGTGGGGCGTCGAGGCCGCCGGCGGCGAGCGCGGCGGTCAGGAAACCGCGGGCAGCGGCGTCGGCGCCCGGGCCGATGAGCCCGAGGCCTGCGGACGGCCAGGCCTCGGCCAGCGGGTGCGCCAGGGACGGCACCGCCGGGCGCGGCACAGGGATCTGGTCGCCGTCGGTGTGGTCTTCGCCGTCGAGGGCGGCCGCGTCCGGGCCGGTATTCCCGTCGATGGGGTCTGGGGACGAGTGGAGGCCGTGCCGTTGGCCGGTGGTAGCGGCTGTGGCGGTGCGTGGTGCAGCCCGGCGCAGCCGGCGGCGGATCTGCGTGACCACGGTCGGCATCGGGGTCGTGTCGAGGCCCAAAGCCGAGGTCTACCGGCAACTCGGACTTCGGCTGAACTACCAGCCGGAAACGCAAACGGTGCGCGCTGAAGTAGATCTCAACGCGCACCGTGGGGTTATGGGTTGTGTCCGAGGGGCGACACGATCCTTTGCCCCACCACCGATGACGCTCAGCGCAACTCTGAAGCTCACGCAAATCTAGCTGCTGCGGTGAGGTGCTGGAGGAGTCCGCGTCCCAGAAGCTGACGAGCTTCAACGCGGCGGGGAAGAACACCAGCCCCGGCGCGACCTATCGCTGCCAGGCGATTTCCCTCTGTGGTGCAGAAATCACCTTCAGCCCGCAGCAGGAGCAGGCCGTGGTCCGCATGCAACTTCCCGGCCGCGACGCCGGACCCACCGTACGCGGATACAAGTACGTCCAGACCCGCGACGAGACCCAACCGGTTCCGTGACCTGCAAAAGAGACCGGCAAGCTATACCGGTCACTGAGGTGGTCTCAACAAGGCTGGGGACGCCGATCGGGACGACGCGGGCATCTTCTCCATAGCGGACAGTGCTGGATGTGGGCGTAGAGCCATCAGTAGGCAGGTCTTTGCGACAAGACCAGTCTCCGAGAGGGCTCCACGTGTTCACATAGGCTGCCAGGCTCGACGTCCCGAGGGAACTCGTGCGGCACGTGGCGCGGCTGTCGCGCGCCGGGTGGTGGGTACCCGGCCGGACGTTGACCTGCTTCTACCAGGCGCTTCTGGTGTTGGTGGTTCCGCAAGGGTGAGGACAAGACCATCCTCGGGGCCTGGCTCGGGGTGTCGAGGGCGACCGCGTACCGGTACGTCGCCGAGGCCGTGCGGGTCCTGGCGGCGCAGACGCCCACCCTGCATGACGCCCTGCGCCGGGACGCCGCCGACGGCTGGTCACACGTCATCCTCGACGGCAAACTGTTCGACACCGACCGCCTCGCCGAGACCACCGTGAGCGTGAAAGGCGACACGATCGACGCCCGGTACTCCGGGGTCACCGCCGGCGCGGAACTCCGGATCGAAATGACTTCTTCCATTAATGACCTTTCATCGAATAAGCCTGGCCTCCACGTTGCGAGTAGCTGCAACGTGACCTGGCAGCCCAACCAGGATCCCGAAGGTCACGCAGCGTGAAGCTCGCCCAGTTGGGCCGGTCTCGCCACGCATTCGAGCACAGCAGACCCCTGACTAGAGGCTGCAGTGCCAGGAGGTGTTGCCCTGACCGCTCGTTCAGGGTTTAAGATCGATACATTCGCCCTCATCGACGGCGTCGCCGTGGTGGAGGCGTGGGACCTGCCCGCACTTCGTTCCACCGGAGATGAACGGGGGATTTATGAGCGTCACCGATAATGAGTCACCTAGGCATACCGCTCTGCGAGCGGTGGAGGTCAGTCTGAGTGACAATCGCGAGGAAAATGCCGCGCCTGAGATCCTTGAGGCCGCGGTTCGGGCCTTTGATGAGTCGGGGTACGAGCGGGCGAGCATCCAACACATCGCAGAGCTGGCCGGCACCTCCAAGTCGTTGGTCACCTATTACTTCCCCACCAAGCAGACGCTCGCGTCTGCCGTAATCAATCTCGCGTACCCGGGGGGCGTATTCATGGGGTCCCCTCGCCCCGCCGGCGATCCGCTCGACGCGATCGTGTGGGTTGCCGAGCATGTGACCACGAACGTGCTCTACAGCCCTCTGGCTCGGGTGGCGATCAAACTCGGTGATGAGGTTTCCGGCGACAAGGGTTTCGGCGGTCGCTTGTCCGGGTGGTATGTCAGGCTTACCGACTACCTCGAAGAGGCTCAGCAGAAGCGTCTGATCTCGCCGAGCGTCGATCCGACTGTAGAAGCAAAATTCCTCCTCTGCGGCATAGTGGGCCTCGTTGCCGTGGCGATGGAGACGGGGTCTCGTCTCTCGCTGATCGATGACGCCGCCCAGATCACTCGCGATCGTCTTACGTTCCTCCGCACGACGGACTTTTCACGAATGGGGGCGTAGCGGTCGGGTGAGTCGGGTCCGCTGCACCGACATGTGACCTCTGAGACGGCTTGTCGCTGCGTCCACGCCTCATCTGGGAAATGCCCTCTGATCTGGGATGACGGGAGCCCTCCAGGGTTCCGTCATCCCAGATCAGAGGGCACCCGCAGATGCGATTGGTGCGTGCTGACCCGTTACGGCCAAGGACCACTGAGGCCTATGCCGAACGCCCCGTCCTGGCCACCCAGGTCCCGCTGAGTGCGACCACGAACACTAGAGCGCCAAGCATCCAGGCGAGCCCGGAAGGACCGTCAGGACGCACCACGGTCCATACAACGATCAAGGACCCGACCAGGGCGACCGCCAGGGCTACCAGATAACCGACGCCGATAGCGCTAGCCGGAATGGGCAGACGAGTTCCCGAGGCTCTCGCCGCGGTACGGCTCGTCACTGCCACAAGCAGGGCTGCGACGACGAGAGTGGGGCCCGCGATCGCCTGCGGCAGAAGCGCAAATGCCACGACCGCAGCGCCCGCGATTACTCCGAGTGTCGCGTAATACCACCCCGGAACGACAAGCTGGCGGTCAGCCGCATCCGAACTGGCGAACGATCCTTGGTCTCCTGCTGAAGCCGGGCCCATGGCCACAAGTCAACACCTCGCTCCATTTTGTGTCAAGATTTTCAGGATCCGGACGAGTGGTGCGGATCAAGCCCTGGTGATGCGCGCGAAGATGGTTTGACGTGCACTGAGCCATCCTCGCAAGCTGGGGGTAGCAGTCAGTAGCTGTCCGGAATGCCGGGAAGGTGTCGGACGCGCCAGATCAGGCGAGGGTGCAGAGAAAATACGCAAGACCTCGATACGAAGTGGTCCTTCCAAAGATCAACTTCATAGCGGCCCTGCGTCGACATGAGTGTCACATAAACCGCTGTACTGCCGGTAGGCGAGGAGACGGTGAACCGTCTGACCGGGCTGCTGGACGCCGAACGCACCCGCCGTGGCAGCCGCGCGCTCGCCGCGCAGCTGCCCGGTCTGCACGGCTCCCTCCTCGCCGCCAAGACCGCCGGCTACTCACATGTCATCATCGACGGCACGCTGGTCGAAACTGACCGGTGCCGCACTCCGGGACCCACGCGGAAGCTCCCTGCTCGAGACCACATTCAAAGCACTACGCAACATCAGCCTCGACCCCTGGCACATCGGCAAGATCTTGGCCGCCGCACTCGTCCTGCTCTACACGCAACACGACCGCAGAACATGATCACCACCGGTGATCAGAACGTTGCGCGGAAAGGCTCACTGAGGGGCGCCTCGAACACCGACGTGGCGATCACTCTGGGTGCCATCTTTGCACTGTGGGTAGATGACGTCTCAGGTCCTGGTCGAGCCTCTCGATGGGCTGATCGATGAGCAGCAGCCGGGCCAGCACCGAGCCGACACGCTGAATCCGACCGGATCCTCCTAGATCTACCCGGTCGAACGCTGATACGGGTTCCTCACTGAACAAAAGATCCGCCGCGGTGTCCACAAATCGGTGCAGTCCCTCGAAGCCGACCTCTCCGGTCGTGGATCGCCGACTGAGCTGCGATCCACGACCAGTCATCTGAACCAAGATCGCCGAGGAGATCCTCGGATCACTCACACCATTTTGTAGGCGAATTTCCGGCGCGACGCGCTAGACAATGCACGAGTCGAGAAGGCTAGCGGCCGCCAGGCCGCTCAATGTGACCCACGCCGCGACGCCGGTCGGAGGGAAGACGAAGAGCGCAACCCCGCCGGCGATCGCCAGGACGCATCCGGTGTTCCACGGGGGATTCTGTGCTGCTCCGCCGCCGTAGGCGAGGTTGTAGGTCGCAAGCAGGTTTCCGTCGAGGTACTTCTGCAGGTAGCTACCGTGACAGTCGGTGGTCGGCCTTCCAGGGCCGATCCAGAAGCTACTGCCATCGGTTCCGATGCAGTTGTATTCGTACTCCCCGGTCTGGATCGCCAACGGGGCCGAAGGAGCCGGGGCCGTGCTGGTGGTTGCCACGTGGCTCGCGGTGATGTTGCCGGCCGGCGCCGCGGCTGCGGCGCTCGAGGCCTGAGGTGCGACGACTCCTGCGGCGACGATCATCGTCGCCAGGATCGTCCTCATGAGCTTCTGCATAGGTGCTTCCCCTCGTCGAGTTGCGGCGTTGCTGCCGCGACCTGCTGAGGACGCTATGCACTGGACGGATGGTCAGGGAATGCCTCACTTTCGCATCGTCCTTCCACAATGGTGCGGTCGGTGGTCCGCCAGGGACTCGGACTTTGACCAAGGCCGCCGGCGATGCGACACCGACCGGATGCAACGGCTGCTCAACAAGGCAGCGTGGGACCCGGACGCTGTTCGCGACGACCTGTTTGCCTACGTGACCGAGCACCTCGGCCATGACGACGGGGTGCTGATCGTCAAGGAGACCGGCTTCCTGAAGAAGGGCATCAAGTCGGCGGGGGTGCAGCGTCAGTACTCGGGCACTGCCGGGCGGACGGAGAACTGCCAACTCGGGGTGTTCCTGGCCTACGCCAGCCCAGCTGGGCGCACGCTGATCGACCGGGAGCTGTATCTGCCCCGCCGCTGGTGCGACGACCCCGCCCGCCGCGAGGAAGCCGGCATCGCAGCCGGTGCCGGGTTCGCCACGAAAAACCGCACTGGACCTGCGAATGATCGAGCGCGCTATCACCGCCAGCCTGCCTGCGAAGTGGGTCACCGCCGACGAGGTATACGGGCAGGATTCCAAGTTCCGAACCTGGCTGCAGCAGCACAGAGTGGGCTACGTGCTTGCCGTGCCCCGCAACCAGCGGGTCCCGACCACAGCGGGCAACTCCCGCCCGGACGTCCTCGCCGCGAACGCACCGGCCCTGGCATGGAAGCGGCGCAGCTGCGGCACCGGCCCCAAAGGGCCACGACTCTACAACTGGGCCGTAGCCTCCCTACCCGGCACGGTCGACGAACACGGCCACTGGCGGCTAATCCGCCGCAATATCGTCAAGCCCACGGACCTGGCCTACTACCTGCGCTTCGGCCCGGCCGGGACGCACGACGAGGATCTGAGCCGGGTCGCTGGGACCCAGTGGGCGATCGAGAAATGCTTCCAAACCGCGAAGACCGAGGTCGGCCTGGACCATTATCAGGTGCGTCGCTACGACGCCTGGTACCGCCACATAACGCTCGTTCTGTGCACCCACGCCGACCTCGCCGTCACCGCCGCCCACGCCACGCCAAAAAGGGGGCGCTTGCCCGGCCTGCTGACTGAAGTCTGCGACGTAGACGAGGACCTGGCCCACCGTATCGGCGACGACGTGTTGCAGCGGGCCGAGGCGCTGGCGGCCCTGCCGCAGCGTGCGCAGGACGTGCTGATCGCACCGTTCGTCGAGGAGGTGTTCGACCACAAGCCGCTGGCGGCACCGCTGGACCTGAAGGCCAAGGTCACCCTCGTGGTGCGAAACAGCCTGCTCGAGCAGGCACACCACGACGGTCCGCTCGACAGCGGGATCATCCCGGCGACGGAGTACGCGGCCGGCCCGCTATCGCATCTGCTGGCCGCGCGCCGCCGCCAGCCCATCGCCGATCAAAAGCCGAACCCTTTCGCCGAGCTGGCCGGGCGCTATCCGCGTGCGTGGGCGTGTCTGGACGCGCTGACCGACACCTTCGCCGACGGCGGTCGCGGTCCACTGCGCCTGCCCTCGGCACCCACACCCAGCCTGCCTTCTGGCGACGAGGTAGTCACGGCACCACCGTCCGGCGACGACACGGTGACCCTGTTCAGCGCGATCGACCCGCGCTTCGACCAAGGTCTGGTGAACCTGCTCAGGAAGGCCACCGAAGGCGATCTCGTACTGTGCACATCGGCGCTGAGCCGGTACTCGCGCAACAGCGAGAAACTGCACCGCATCCTCGAATTCCTCCTCGCGCACAGGGCCACAATCCTGACCACCAACTATCTGATCCGCCACACCGACGTCTGGGTCCGCCGGGGCGCGCTCGTCAAACCAGACAGCAGCAAGCCCTTCGCCGGCGCGCTCGACACCCAGGGACTGGCCGGCACTCACCGGAAGATAGCCGAGAGCGTCGCCGCGCAGCGCGGTCTGCGCTGACTCCATCAGGCGGTCGCGCGTCGGCTTCAACGCGTCGTTGATCAACTTCGGATGCCGACGTTTTCCGGAGTTATCGAAAGGGGTGCAGCTGTCCGCTAATGCCTGCAAGAGCGGTGACAACGAGCCAGCCCCGGACCATCGTCGTCATGCGTCACTGACCTCGGCTTCGGCGGTGACGGTCGCCTTGGCGGCGACGGGATCCAGGATGTCACCCAGCCACGGTAGGCAGCTCACGACCGACCGATGCTGCGACCAGCAGCCGATGAGTCGGCCACCGCGTTGCCAAGTGCCACACCGACTGCTGCTCACGAATGGCCTTGCGCCCCTTGGACCACGGGCAAGCCACACCAGGAAGATGCACGTCGCCAACGTGGCAGATCAAGGACACTCCTTATCGTCGGAGCTTCGCAAGTTTGCGTCCATCGCCCATGATGGACGTCGTGTCCAAACGACAGATGATCGCCTGCGCGCTCCTTCTGATGATCGTTGTCTCGCTAGTAATGATCTTTAGTGGGAGCCTCGACGGCGCGGCGGCCTGGGCAAACATCATCGCGTTACCGGTAGCGATCGTCGGCATGATCTTGACGATTCGAAGCGCCAGCGGCTCGGCACCCTCGTCTGGCGCTCAGCATCGGGACAGCTTGAGCGGTCCGGCGAAGTCGGGCAGAGCTAGCCCCGTGGTCAACCAGGTCGGGTTCAGTAGCGGGCGTCAGGCCAACGTCGCGGGCGACTACTTCGAGCGAGGCCATGATGACCGCGAGGGCAGGTAAGCATGGTAGATCGGCAAACTGGCGTTGGTGGCGAACGTCAGGCCAACGTCAAGGGGTCCTACTACGAAGGGAACGTCGATAAGAGCACCCACACGCATCACCATCGTCACTATGGAACCAGAGCGAATGTCGACCTCAGAGAAGATGAGGCAACAGAGTCTGGCTCCGGAGGTGGCGCGGCAGCAGCCGCGGGTGGTGGCGGACTGGGCGTCGTCGTCGTTCTTGCTGTCTTGGGCTACTTCATCTTCGGCGGAGATGAGCCGTTCCCTGCGACGTCAGATCCCTGGCCGGCTGAGGTGAAGCAGGAGGCCGTGGTCGCGGCTGCAGGTAGCTGGCTCGACAAATGCGCGAAGTCACCGTCTGCGACCCCCGCCAATTGCCCGCAATCCATCGTCGAGACCTCGGACGTCTCCAAGGTCCGATGGGCCTTCTACGGCAACCCTCTGGAAGCTGCGGTCATTCACTACACCGAAGCGGAGAGCCGCTTCGACATGCTCGGGACCGTCATGGTGACGGCGGACTACAACGCTTCAAAGGAGCTACGCCGCGTCGTGACGCCGGCGAAGTACTGGGCCAAGGTGAAGTGGGTCGATGGGAGACTTGACGTCCAGGAGATCAAGGAGCACTCGGCCATAGGCGACCCCGGTGTAGTGAAGCAGGATCCCAAGGTGCCTTGGGAGCTGGTCGCCGCGAAGCTGAGCGAGGCTTTCACACGATGCGTGCGAGACGCCAAGTCGGCTATGCCGGCTGGATGCCCCGAATGGAGTCCGCCGTCGGGCGCCGAGAAGGTCAAGTGGTCTTCCACGGGTGATCCACTTCTGACCGCGCGTGCCACCTTCGATCCGAAGTTTGCGATCTACCGCGTCAAGGGCACGTACGAGCTGGCCGTCCGCTACACCTGGCTCGGAACCACGAAGACCGACACCCGGAATCCCACCTATGAGGCTTGGATCGCTCCAACAGCGGCAGGGCCTGTCGTGCTCCAGATCAAGGACGCGACCACCGTCTAGGTCTGATCATCATCTTAGGACGCTCTCACCTACGGCCAGTGGGTGTGGCTGACCGGTGAAGGCTGCCAGGGCGGTAGCGACAGCGTGCAGGTCGGCCTTGATATAGGTGGTGGTGGCGGGTCCTCGGCGGTCCGTGTGTCCGGCGTAGGCGCGGGCCACACCGTAGCCGAAGTGCCGCTCGACCCAGGTCAGGGTGGTGTGGCGCAGCCAGTACATGGTGATTCCCTGGGCGGCGACCCACGGTAGCCGCCGGCCGATGCGGGCCCACAGTAGGTCGTAGCGCCGGTAGGTGGCGGGTTGGCCGTTACGGTAGCGAAGCAGCGCGTCGGTGGGCGTGACGGCGCCGCGGGCCTGGGCGTGCTCGCTGAGACGAGCGGCGAGCATCGGCGTGATGGGCTGCCACCGCTGCGTGCCACCCTTCTCCGACAGGCGGATCAGCGCGTGGTCGGTGTCCAGGTCGATCAGGCGCAGCGCCAGGGCGCCGCCGCGCCGGCAGGCAGTTTCGGTGTGCAGGCGCAGCAGTAGGGCGTCGAGCACGATGTCGTTACCGCCGCTGCGGGCGGCGGCGTTGATGTCGGCCAGTTCGTCGGGGGTGAGGGCGCGGCGTGTGTTGGGCAGCCGACGGGGTTTGCGAACCCGGTGGGCAGGGCTGTCCACGACGGTGAGGTAGCCGTCGGCAATGGCGCGATTGTAGAAGGCGCGGGCGGCGGCGATGAGGTGCTCGCCGGCGTGCCGGCCGTTTCGGGAGTTGCGGCGAGGGCGGGCGTCTGCGGCGGCCTGTCGCATGAGGGCTTCGATGTCGCTGGCCCGCACCGCATCGATACGCCACTCGCCGAGGGCAGCGGCCATGCGTCGCCAGGAGCTGCCGTAGGTGCGTCGGGTGCCCGGGCTCGCCGCGGCGACCACAGCAGGAAGGTACTCGGCGACTGTCGGCATGGCAGGCCGGTTACTGCCGGTGAGGTCGGCGGCGGTGAGGCCGAGGTGCTCGAGGAGCGCTCGGGCGGTGGCGACACGATCGGGACCGGTGGTCATGAGGGCTTTGCGAGGATGCGGGCGTGCAGGTCGGCCAGGACCGCAGTGATGGTGTTTGAGGGGTGCACGACGATGCGGTTCTGGCGGGGCAGGGCGGCCAGCAGCACGGGTTCGCCGGTGGCGATGCCGCACAAATGTCGGGCGGCGGCCGGTAGGGGCAGCTCCTTGCGAGCACCAACGACGCGCGCGCCATCGACGGCCGGGGTGATCAGGATTGCGCCGGTCACGACGTCGACGTGCAGCGTGAGGCCCGGTATCCAGTCCAAGGCCCGCAGCAGCGCGCGAGCGGTGACCCGGCCGGCGGCGTCGGGTCGGGCCACGTCGAACAGCACGCCATCGCCCGTGCGGGCGGCGGGCGCGGGCAGTGTCGGCAGCGGCGCCGGCTCCGGCGATGCGACCGGCAGTGGGGTGGGAACGAGCGCCTCGACGAGCTGCTCGTCGCGCCAACGAGGGCGCGGGCGATCACGACTCACCCGACCCCCGCCAGCGGGGCGGCAAGGGTGTCAGCGCAGGTAGCACCGACTCCCGGGAGACGGTGCGCACATATGATCCGTCGCAGGTCGCGTTCCCCGCGCGAGAGGAAGTTGATCTCGCGCGGATATCCACGAACTCTGGTGTCCGAGGGGGGACTTGAACCCCCACGCCCTATACGGGCACTAGCACCTCAAGCTAGCGCGTCTGCCATTCCGCCACCCGGACCTACACGTTCAGCCTACCTCGCCGACCAGATGATCTTTCCATCCGGTGGTCGGCACGGCGGGCCGCACGGGGAGTTACTGTACACGCCGCTCGTGGATCATGCACATCGCCTTCCGGCACCTCTCCCCCGGTGCTTCCGCCGCTGCTCAAGCCGCCTCAAACGGCGCGGCGACACACGGTCGAGGCGTGTCCGGGTAGCGTCCGGCAGCCCTCTGACGGCAGCATTGCCACGTGCCCCATCCCTCCCCCTTGGCAGCCGCCCAGCACCGAGCCCTCGCCCTGCGCGCCGCGGGCGACCTCAGCGCCGCCCGGCACCTGCTCGCGGAGGCCGTCGAATCCGCTCCTCCGCCGTACGGTGACGATCATCCGGAGGTGCTGCACACCGCGCACCTGCTGGCGCGGTTGCACCGGGAGGGGGACGACCCGCCGGCTGCCCGCCGGGTGTTGGAGGAGGCGTTCGCGGCGGGCGAGCGGCGCTGGGAGCACTCGGATCCGCTGATGCTCGCGCTCGCCTTCGAGTTGGCGGAGGTGGCGGAGGAGTTGGGCAACCGGCACGAGGCCCGCCGCAACTACACGCGCGTGGCCACCGCCGGGCCCGCCGTGCTCGGTGAGAACCACCCGGCGGTACGAGCGGCCCGCGACTATCTCGGCCCGCCCGCGTCGACGTCGGGCGAGCAGCACCCCGCGCGAACGTCCGGCCCGGTTCCGGTCGCCCCGGCGGGCGAGCCGGGTGCCCGGTCGGCGCTCACCGGCCCGACCCTGTCGCTGGCGACCCTCGCCGCGATGCGGCCCTCGGCGGGCGGTCCGCCGCCGGCCGTCTCACCCTGGGCGCCGCCGCAACCGCCGGCCGCACCCCCACCAACCCCTCCGGCGGTACGCGCACCCGCCGCACCCTCGTCGCCCCGCAACGCCGTCCCAGCGCCTCGGGCGATGCCCGTTCAGCCGGCAGCCTCCTCGACCCGGCCGACGCAGCCCGGCCCGCCGACGGCCGCACCCAGACCTGCGGCGACGCCAATTCCACCCGCTGACGAGCAACAGTCAGCGACCGCGATGTCGCTTGGCTCACGCTCCAGCGGGCAGTCACCCACGAATGCGCCACCTCCGGTTCAACGCGCCGACGAGTATCCGTCCGCACCGTCCCGGTCAACGGTCGACCCGACGCCCCGGCCCAGGGCTGAGGGCCAGCCGACAACGCCGGCCGGGCAGCGACCACCACACGCACCGCCAGCCGGGCCAACCGTGGCACCACGTCAGCGGGTGGGTGACCAGGCGACTCCGCCGGTTGCTGACGTGCCACCACCCCCACCGACCGCCGCACCGGTGGTGCCGGCACCTCGCTGGGACAACCCCACGATCCAGGTACGGCAGATCGAACCGCTGCTCGCCGAGGAGGCCGCCCGAGTCGCCGCCGGGCCAACCGCACCGGGCGATTCGCACAAGGTGTCCGACACCGAGGCGACGCTGCCGGGTAGGGCCGCCCCGGCCGTCGACCATCCGGGGCCGGCCTACCCGCCGAGCGGACCACCTACCCAGCCTGTCAGCGCACCCCCGGTGACCCCGCATCCGATCTCCGCGCCACCCAGCCAGCCGCACCCGGTCTCCGGGCCGCCGGCCCACCCATACCCGGTCTCCGCACCCCCCGGCTACGACCAGCCCGTCTCCGCACCACCCGGACACACCTACCCGGTCTCCGCACCCCCCGGCTACGGCCAACCCGTCTCCGCACCACCCGGACACACCTACCCGGTCTCCGGGCCGCCGGCCCACCCATACCCGGCCTCCGCACCACCCGGCTACGGCCAACCCGTCTCCGCACCACCCGGACACACCTACCCGGTCTCCGCACCACCCGGTTACGGGCAACCCGGGTTCGGGCAGCCTGTCTCCGGGCCGCCTTACGGGCCACCCGTCTCCGCGCCTCCGGTGAGCGCGCCACCCGTGCCGCCCTGGGGGTTGACCGCACCGCCCTGGAGCAGCAGCGCCCCACCGCAGCCTCTGCCGACTCCCGCTGCCGACCCCACCGACCCGCCCGCGACGCGCAATCAGCCCGCGACCGCCGCACAGGCCACGACCGCCGCACAGGGCATGACCGTCGGACAGGCCATGACCGCCGGACAGCCCGCGACCGCCGCACAGGGGACGGCGGCCGGACCGGGCACGGCGGCCGGACAGACCATGATGGACGCGGGTGGCACCGGTGCGGACGGTGACCCCGGGCTGGGCATCCTCGACGCCCCGGCAGCGTCGAGCCGGCAGACCGGGGGTGCGCTGTCCGACCAGACCGTGGTGTTCCCGTCGCCCGGCGGGCCGTCCAGTCCGGGCTGGCCCGAAGCCGCCCCGCCCGCCCCGCTGGCCGCGCAGACGAAGCCCACCGCCGCGCCGACGAACGTCACCGGAGCCTCCCCAGCAGACCCGAGCATCGCTCAGGCGAGACCCTTCACGCAGCCGGCCTGGTCACCGAGCGCCGGCCCGAGGCCGCCGGCCGCGCCGCCACCGGTGCAGCAGTACCACCATCAGCCGACCCAGGCGCCGTACCCGATTCAGGACCAGTACCAGGCGCCGTACCCGGGTCAGCAGTACCACCCGCCGGCGTACGCCGATGATGGTGGGTCGACGGGCCGCAACCGGGCGGCGCTGATCGGTGCGGTGGTGGCGGCCGGGGTGGCCGTCGTGGCGGTGGCGGGTCTGGGCGCGGTGGTGCTGACCCGTGACGACCCGCCGCCGGCCGCGACCCCGACGACGGCGGCGACGCAGGCGCCGACGGCGGCCGGGCCGGCACCGGGTGACCTGAAGCTACGGGACGATTCGACCACGATCACGTTGACCTGGACGGACCCGACCGGTGGTGCGGTGCCGTTCATGGTCGCCGCCGGTCGGGCCGGGCAGGCGTTGGGGGTGATCGCCACCGTGGACCCGGGCCGGACCAGCTACACGGTCAACGGGCTGAACTCTCGGGTGGATCACTGTTTCACCGTGTTGGCGGTCTACTCCACTGACAGCTTTGCGACTTCCGGGCAGGTCTGCACGGCGCGGGAGCGGCGACCCACGCCGACCGGGTCGCCCTCCGGCCGACCGTCGCCGCGCTGAATCGAGCAGGGAACCGCGCTGAGCCGAGCGGGAAACCGCGCCGAGTCGCGCCGGGAACCCGGCTGAGCTGGACGTCCACAACGCACACGCTCGGTATCCACAGGGGTGACAGTGCGGGTTCCCCCGCCACCACCAGCGCCATATGATGGCACCCGGCTCAGGGGAGGGGTCGCCGCGAGGCGCACGCCACCTGCCACGACTCACGGGAGGCAGCCGGCTGTGGCCAGCATCGACGACGCCGTACGGACCGAGGCCCCCCGCCCCCGGTCCCGGCTGCGCGGCGGGCTGGTGACCGTCGGCACGGTGGCCGCGCTGCTGGCTGCCATGGGGTTGACAGTCCTCGGGTTGGGCGCGGCGGACAACGCGGTGGCCAACTACGACGCGAGCTCCTGGTTGTGGAGTGCGGCGCGCAGCGAGCTGGCCCGGGTCAACGGGGTCACCGCCCGGGTGGACACCCGCACCGAGATCCCCGGTGCCCGGCAACATCCGATGCAGATCACCCAGACCGACCGGCTGCTGATCCTGCGTGACCTGCAGACGGGGCAGGTCAGCTCACTGGATCTGGCCACCCTCCAGCTCAGCGCGACCACCCGGACCACTCCTGGCCTGGGGGTGAGTGTGGCCCTGCACGAGGACGCGGCGTTCGTCGTCGATGCCGTGCAGGGCATCGTCCGGCAGCTCGACCCGCGATCGTTGACCCCGGTCGGTGAGCCGGTGCGCTATCCGCCGGGCATCGCCGGCGGCACCTTCGACGGTGCGGGTCGGCTCTGGATCGCGGTGCCCAGCGAGGGCACCGTCTCGGCGATCACCGCTGCTAAGCTGCCGTCCGCGCCGGCGTCGGCCGCGCCGGCGGGCACCGGGCTCAGCCCGCAGCGGGTCGAGTCGTACGACGTCGCCGACGCCAGCCACGAGCTGGTGGTCTCCACCCTGGACGACGGGGTGGCGGTGCTCGACCGGACGGCCGGCAAGCTGGTGCGGGTGCAGCACGGTGAGGTGCACCCGACGCCGCTGACGCTGTCCGGCCCGGCGGCGCTTCCCGCGCGTACCAGCGGTTCACGGGTGCCGGTCACGGTGACCGCCGACCGGCGGGTGCTGCTGGTGGGTGACGGTGGGCAGGAGAGCGCGTTCACAGTGCCGGGTGAGGGGGGTCGGCTCAGCCCGGCGGTGGCCTGGGCGGACCGGTTCTACTGCGCCGACGAGGCCACCGGCATGATCTACTCCTTCGACGCGGCGGGTCAGCTGGTCGAGACCATCCGGGGGCGGGCCAACGGGCCGCTGGAGCTGGAGGTCCGGGAGAATCACCTGTTCATCAACTCCCCCGACTCGGCGACCGCCCGGGTGGTGGACGACAAGCACCAGGTGCGCGAGGTCAACAAGTACGCCAACGATGTGCTCGGCGGCGACCCGCCGCCGGTCCCACCGCCGCCGCCCCCACCGAAGAAGCCGCGGGTGGGCAAGCCGAGTGCGCCGCGCAGCGTCACGGCCGCCGCCGGTAACGCCCAGGCGCGGGTGAGTTGGCGGCCGGCCGCCGCCAACGGCGCCGAGATCATCAAGTACGTGGTGGAGGGCGCCGGCCAACGCCTGCAGGTGGGCGCCAACCAGCGGGCGGTGGAGGTCAAGGGTCTGACCAACGGCGAGACGTACCGGTTCGCGGTGCACGCCGTCAACGCGAAGGGCGACGGCCCGGCGCGCAACAGCAACCCGGTGACGCCGACCGCCGCGGTCCCCGACCCGCCGGCGAGCGTCACCGCGCAGGAACGGCCCGACGGCACGGTGCTGGTGAAGTGGCCGGCGGCGAACGGGCAGGGCAACACCATCGCGAGGTACGCGGTGACGGCCAGTTCGGCGGGTTCGAACGCGCCGGCTGGCGAGTCGACCAGGACGGAGCTGGTGGTGCCCGCCGGTGAGCTGGAGTACGGCACCCAGTACGCGTTCACAGTGGTGGCGGTCAACAGCAAGGGCGCCGGGTCGGCGGCGTCCCCGGTCAGCAACACGGTGGTGCCCTTCGCCGCGCCCGGTCGGCCGCTCAACCTGCGCGCCGGCACTGTCGCCAACCAGCCGGGTGCGGTGACGGTGCAGTGGGCGCCGGCCGAAGCCAACGGTCGGCCGGTGACGAAGTACCTGGTGGACGTCGGTGGGCGGGTCAGTGAGGTGACCGACACCCGCACCACGGTGACCGGGCTGGGCAACGGCCAGAACGTCACAGTGAAGGTGAAGGCGGTCAACCAGGCCGGGCCGGGGCCGGAGGCCACCGCCACCGCCCGGACGGTGGCCGAGCCACGGGTCACGGTGACCGGCTCGTCGTCGACCGCCACCGGGGCGACTGTGACGTTCACAGTGGACGCGGGCGGCGGTCAGGCCACCTGCTCGCTGAGCACGGCGGGCGAGCCGGCGAAGGCCGGGGCCTGCTCCAGCATCACGATGGCGGGCCTGACGCCGGGCACGAAGTACACGTTCACGGTGACGGCCACCAACGCCGCCGGTAAGGGCACGGCGCAGAAGGCCCAGAACACGCAGCCGCTGTACGGAATCGCTACCTGCAACAACGGGCCGGACGGTGACCAGCGGACCTACTGCGACAAGGAGGTCGACGGCCGCAACGGCAACGAGGTCTTCAAGGTCACCCGGCAGGACAACGACCAGCAGGCCGGCTGGGCGAAACCCGGCACCCGGTTGAAGGCGTACTGCAAGAAGTCGGGCGAGAACGTCGACTCGTGGATCTACAACAACCAGAAGCAGAGCAACTGGTGGGTGCAGGTCGAGTTCAAGGGGAAGAACTACATCCCGTGGGCCTGGCTCAACCTGGAGGGCGGCGACACCATCAACGTCCTGCCCACCTGCTGAACCACCAGGCGAGGAGCACCACCGACCGTGAACACCCACGAGCCGCTCACCCAACCGGAGGTGCAGGGTTTCGCCGCCCTGGCCGCCCGGCTGGCCGAGAACGTCAACGCGGTGGTGCTCGGCAAGCCGCAGGTGGTGCGGCTGGCGCTGACCGCTTTGTTCGCCCAGGGTCACGTGCTGCTGGAGGACGTGCCCGGGGTCGGTAAGACGACCCTGGCGCGGGCCATCGCCGCCACCGTGAAGGGTGAGTGGCGGCGCATCCAGTTCACCCCCGACCTGCTCCCCTCGGACGTGTCCGGCGTGACGATCTTCAACCAGGCGACCCGGGACTTCGAGTTCCACCCGGGGCCGGTCTTCGCCAACATCGTCATCGCCGACGAGATCAACCGGGCGTCGCCGAAGACGCAGTCGGCGCTGCTGGAGGTGATGGAGGAACGGACTGTCACTGTGGACGGGGTCCGGCACCCGGTGCCGTCGCCGTTCCTGGTGGTGGCCACGCAGAACCCGGTGGAGATGGACGGCACCTATCGGCTGCCCGAGGCGCAACTGGACCGTTTCCTGGTGAAGCTCTCCGTGGGGTACCCGGACGAGGCGGTCGAGGTCGAGGTGCTGCGCGGGGCTACCGTGCGGTCCCCGGAGGCGCTCGCCCCGGTTACCGACACCGCCACCGTCGGCGAGATGGTGCGGATGGCCCGTCGGGTGCACATCGCCGAGCCGCTCTACGCGTACGCGGTCCGGCTGGCCGCCGCCACCCGCACCCACCCGCAGGTGCGCGTCGGGGTCAGCCCCCGGGGCGTGATCGCGTTGACCCGGGCGGCGTGCGCGTACGCGTTGATCGACGGGCGGGGCTGGATCATGCCGGAGGACCTCAAGGCGCTCGCCGAGGCGGTGTTCGCGCACCGGCTGTTGCTCACCCCGGACGCCCAGGTGCGCGGGATGACCGCCGCGGAGGTGCTGCGCCAGGCCGTGGCCTCGGTGCCGGTGCCGCTGCCGTCGGGGCAACCCGCTCCGGTGCAGGGCTGACCGGCAGCAGCGCGATGGGGATCACCGCCCGTGGGGTCGGGCTGCTCGTCGCCGCCGTGGTGCTGCTGGCGGCGGGTTTCCGGTTCGCGTACCCCGAGTTGACGTTGCTCGGCGCGGCGGCCGGAGCGGCCGTGGGCTACGCCGCGCTGGTCGCGGCGTGGCGGCCCCGGCTGGCGGTGACCCGCCGTGCGGACCCGGACCGGGTGGCCCGTGGCGAGCCGGCGAGCATGACGTTGACCGTGCGTAACACCGGCCGCCTGCGATCGGCGAACCTGCTGGCCGAGGACCGGTGCGGGGAGCGGACCGTGCCGGTGCCGGTGTTGCGGCTACGGCCCGGCCGGGACACCGAGGTCCGCTACGACGTGCCGACCGACCGTCGTGGGGTGGTGCCGGTCGGCCCGTTGCGGGTGACCCGGCGCGACCCGCTGGGGTTGGTGGCGCTGGCCCGCCCGTACGGTGCGACGGTGCCGGTCTGGGTGCACCCCCGGGTTCATCCGCTGGCGGCGGTGCCCACCGGCGCGGGGCGCAGCCTCGACGGTCGGGTGGACGGGGTCCCGCACGGGTCGATCACGTTCGACTCGTTGCGGGAGTACGTGGTCGGTGACGAGCTGCGCCGGGTGCACTGGCGCACCAGCGCCCGGGTGGGTGAGCTGATGGTGCGGGAGAACGTGGACACGAGTCTGCCGCGCCTGGTCGTCCTGCTGGACAACCGTGTGGCCGCGCATCCGGGGCGGGTCGGTGGGGTGGCGGAGTCGTTCGAGTCGGCGTGTGAGGCGGCGGCGTCGATCGTGACCGCCGCGCACCGCGCCGACCTGCCGGTGCTGTTGCTGCTGGCCGCCGGGGAGCCGGCGCAGGTCACGACGCCCGACGGCGAGGGCGACGGCGCGCTCGGGCCGCTGGACCGGCTGGCCGCCGCCGAGCTGTCCGGCGATGGTGCGGCGGTGCGCGCGGCCACCACCCGGCTGCGGCAGGACCGGCTGGGCGACACGCTGATCTTCCTGACCGGGCCGGGTGGCCGGGAGGAGTTGGGGCACGTCGGGGCGCTGCGGGGGGCGTACCCGTCGGTGGTGGTCGGGGTGTTCGGCGCGGCCGAGCCGACGCCGCCGGGCACCGCCGGCCTGGTGGTCGTCGATGCGGCGGACGGCGCGCAGTTCGCCGCCGAGTGGGACGGGGTACGCCGGTGGTGACGGGTGCCGCGCGGGTGCTGCGGGCGGCGGTTCTGCCGCTGGCGCTGATCGGGCTGACCGCGCTCGCCGGGGTGGTGCTCGGTCGGGTGTACGCCGGTGGCCTGCTGACCTGGCTGGTCGTCGGCGCGGCGGCGGGTTCGGTGCTGGTCAGTGTGGCCGCGCGGCGGCTGCCGTCCTGGCTGGTGGCGCCGGTGTCGGTGGCCGCGATGGCCGGTTGGACACTGTGGTCGCTGCGGCTGGCCGCCACCCGCGCCGACGTGCCGGGCGGCCTGCTGGAGGTCACCGCGGACGCCGCCCGCAACGGCATTCCCCGGCTGCTCACCGCGATGATCCCGGTGGAGCCCACACCGGACACGGTGCTGGTTCCCGTCGTGGCCGCTTGGCTGGCCGGGTTGGCCGGCGCGGAGGTGGCGCTGCGCACGGGCCGGGTGCTGCTGGGTTATCTGCCGGCGGCGGGGCTCTACGCCGCCGCCCTGTACGTGGTGGGCCCGAACGCCGAACCGGCGGTGGGGTCGACGGTGGCGTTCGTCGCGGTCGCGGCGGTGGGCCTGGCGACCCCGACCCGGGCGGCGGCGTCGGGCGGCGATCCGACCGCCGAGCTGACCCCCCGGGTACGGGCGGCGGTGCGGTTGCGGCTGGCCGCCAGCGCGGCGCTCGGGGTGGCTCTGGTGGTCGGGTCGGTGGCGCTGCTCGGCCCGGTCGTCGCCGGGCAGGTCGACGGCCGGCCGGTGGACCCGCGCCGGTACGTGGAGCCGCCGCAGGTGCAGACGCTCGACGAGAACCCGTTGATCCGGATCTCCGGCTGGGCGCTGCACCCGGAGCAGAAGCTCCTCGACGTGAGCACGGAACGCCCTGACGCGCCGCCCGACACCGACGCAGCGGCGGACACCTCGCCCGGTGTGCGGATCCGCTTGGCGGTGCTCAGTGACTACGACGGGGTGACCTGGCGCGTCGGCGCGACGTACCGCAACGCCGGCCGGATCCTGCCGGCCGCGACCGCCGCCCGCGACAGCACGGTGCGCACGGTCCGGCAGCGGATCAGCGTGGCCGAGCTGACCGGCCGGTTGCTGCCGGCCGTGGCGACGCCCCGGGAGGTCAGCGGGGCGCGGGTGGCGTACGACCCGGCGAGCGGGACGTTGATCCGGCCGGAGGGGCTGGCGCCGGGGCTGCGGTACACGGTGACCTCCGCCGAGGAGCGCCCGGACCTGAACCTGTTGGCTACCGCGAACGTGCCCGCCGGTGGTGAGGTGGCCCGGGTGCTGCGGGTGGCGGACGGGGTGCCGGACCCGATGCGCCGGCTGGCCGGGCAGCTGGCTGAGGAGAACGGCGCGCCGTTCGCGCGGGCGTCGGCGATCGAGCAGTTCCTGGCCGAGCACTACCGGGTGGTGGCGGACGCGCCGAGCGGGCACGCGTACCCGAATCTGGGTTTCTTCCTGTTCGGGCCGCGCAACGGCGGCGGGCAGGAGGGCACCTCGGAGCAGTTCGCGGCGGCGTTCGCGGTCCTCGGCCGGCTCTGCGGGCTGCCTACCCGGGTGGTGGTGGGTTTCCGGACCAGCGGGCAGGGGCCGGTGCTGGCCGGTGACGCGTACGCCTGGCCGGAGGTGCTCTTCGACGGGTTGGGCTGGGTGTCGTTCGACCCGCTGCCCCGCCCGAACGACGAGCCGAGGCCGGTGGAGGAGGATTTCCGCCCGACGCCGGAGGACCCGCCGCCGTCGGAGGCGCCCGCGCCGACCGCGGAGCCGAGCGCCTCACCGGAACCGGTGACCGCCGCCGATGTCCCGTCCGGCCGCGACGGGGTCTCCACGCCGGTGCTGGTCGCCGCCGGCAGCGGTGGTCTGTTGCTGGTGGTGGGGGCGTTCCTGCTCACCCTGTTGGCGATGCGCCGCTCCCTCACCCGCGGTCGGCTCGTGCGGGGCGACCCCGGTCAGCGCATCGCCGGCGCCTGGCGGGAGGTCACCGACGCGCTCCGGCTGGCCGGGAGGCCGGTCGGCGACGACCTGGCCGCGACCGAGGTCGCCGGGCACGCCCGTCAGGCGCTCACCGACACCGGGGCGGGCGGGTTCGGCGGCGGCACCGACGGGCCGGCCGTCGACGAGCTGGCGGCCCTGCTCAACCGGGTGGGTTTCGCACCGGGTGCCGCAACAGCGGACCAGGCCGCCCGGGCCGCCGAGGTCGCCACCGCGTACGTGACCACCCTGCGCTCGGCGCGCCCCTGGTGGCGCCGTCTGCTGTGGTCGGTGCATCCCGCCCCGCTCCGCCGCGCCCGCCGCTCCCCACGGTGATCGAAAACGTAGCGGGTCAGGCGGTCAGCCGGCGGACGAGTTTGCGCATGCCGGCCTGCCAACCGTCCGGGTCCTCGGCGCGGCGGCGCGCGTAGTCGGCGACCTCGGGGTGCGGAAGGATCAGGAAACGTTCCTCGGCCAGCCCGGCGATGGCCGCCTCGGCGACCTGGTCCGGGGTGAGCACCGCGCCGGACGCGGCGACCACCCGGGCGCCGAGGTGGCCGTCGGCGAGCCCGTCGGCGAGCATCGGGGTGTCCACCCCCTGGGGGCAGAGGGCGCTGACCCGGATGCCCCGGTCCCGGTAGGTGATGGCCAACCACTCCGCGAAGCCCACCGAGGCGTGTTTCGTCGCGGTGTACGCGGCGTCGCCCACCGCGGTCAGCACACCCGCCGCGGAGCAGGTGTGCAGCAGGTACCCGCCGCCTCGGGCGAGCATGCCGGGCAGCACCGCGCGGGCCGAGTAGACGTGGGCCAGCACGTTGACCCGCCAGGCCTGGTCCCAACCGGTGTCGTCGACCTCCACTCCCCCGCCGGTGGTCACTCCCGCGTTGGCGCAGAACAGGTCGATCCGGCCGTACCGCTGCTCGGTGTCGGCGACCAGCGCGCGGACCTGCTCCTCGTCGGTGACGTCGACGGCGTGGGCGTGCGCGACCGGGCCGATGCCCTCGGCGACCGCGCGGGCCGCGTCGGCGTCCAGGTCGGCGACCACCACGGCCGCGGCTCCCTCGGCGGCGAACCGGCGGGACAGCGCGGCGCCGATGCCGCCGGCCCCGCCGGTGACCACGACGATCCGGTCGGTGAGGTTCACGCGGACGCCTCCACGAGGTTGGTGCCCAGTCGGGCGATGAGGCCCAGGAGCGCGGTCGCGCCACCGGCGGTGACCTCGGGGGTGGGCAGCAGCGCGATGATCGGCACGTCCACCCCGTTGTCGGCGTAGCGGCGCACCTCGGCGCGGCACCGCTCCGGTGAGCCGTGCAGCACCAGCGCGTCGACCACCTCGTCGGGCACCGCCGCGTTGGCACCGCGCCGGTCACCGGCGGCCCAGGCCGCCCACATCGGTGCGAGCGCCTCGTCGCGGCCGAGCCAGCGGTGGAAGTCGGCGTACGCGCCGACGGTGAGGTAGCTGGTGATGAGCCGGCGGCCCAGTGCCCGGGCGTACGCGGTGTCCTCGGTGGGGCAGACGAAGATCCGGGCGGCGACGTCGAAGTCGGCGCGGCGCTCGCCCAGCTCGGCGAGGGCACGCGGTACGTCGTCGGCGCTGAGCCAGTTGAGGATGACCCCGTCGGCCTCCGCGGCGGCCAGCCGGAGCATTCCCGGGCGCAGCGCGGCGAGCAGGATCTGTGGCGGCACCGCCGGCGGTCGTTCCAGCGTGAACCGGCGGACGGCGAACGTGTCGTAGACCTCGTCGACGGTCTCGCCGCGCAGCGCGGCGCGCAGGAAACGCAGCACGTCGCGGGTACGCCGGAACGGCTGGTCGAACGGCACGGCGTTCCAGTCCCGGACCAGCACCGGTGAGGACGCCCCGATGCCGAGCGAGAACCGGCCCGGCGCGGCCTCGGCCAGCGCCGCCGCGCTCATCGCGAGCAGCCCGGGACCCCTGGTGTAGACCGGGGTGATCGCGGTGCCCAGCCGCAGCCCGGGCTGCCAGGCGGCGGCGAGGGCCAGCGGGGTGAACGCGTCGGCCCCGGCGACCTCGGACGACCAGACGTCGGTGAACCCGGCCCGGTCCAGGGCCGCGTAGGCCGCGTCGTGCTGCGCCAGCGCGATCCCGCCCAGCGGCACGGTCATGCCCCATCGATTCGTCACCGATCGATCGTGCCCGTTGACGACGGCCCGGGCAAGATCCCCGGGTTGGGCAGAATCGCCGGTTTCCGGCCGTGCGGCCCAGTGGGAGGTGCTACCACTTCGAGGTGGACCGGACCGACGGCGCAGGCCGCTGACCATGGGTTCCAGGGCGGCGGGACGCCTGGAGCCGGTCCCGGCCGCGGCCGCGCCCGGCCGGGCGACGTTCCTGGAACTCTTCTTCGACCTGGTGTACGTCTTCGCGCTCACCCGGATCTCGGCACGCGCGTTCGAGGATCTGACTCAGGACCCGGGCCGGGAGCACGGCTGGGGGACGATCACCGGCAGCGGCAAGACGCTGCTGTTGCTGCTGGCGCTGTGGGCGGTCTGGCAGGGCACCGCGTGGACGACCAGCCGGTACGACCCGTACCGGGTGCCGTTGCAGACCGTGGTGATCACCGCGCTGGTGTGCAGCATGGTGATGGGGGTGGCGATCCCCCGGGCGTTCAGCGAGACCGCGCTGATGTTCGCCGTGGCGTACGTGATCGCGCAGGTGACCCGGCCGGTGATCCTGTCGGTCGCGCTGGGCCCGCACCCGTACCGCCGGTTGAAGGTGCGGATGGCGGTGATCTACGCCGTCAGCGGGGTGCTGTGGATCGGCGGCGCGATGCTGAGCACCAACGCGCAGGTGGTGCTCTGGTCGGTGGCGCTGGGCTTCGAGTACCTGGCCGCCCGCTGCGGCTGGCCGGTGCCCGGCCTGGGTCGTTCGACGATCTCCAAGTGGGAGATCGCCGGGGAGCACCTGGCCGAGCGGTACCAGCAGTTCTTCCTCGTCGCGCTGGGCGAGACGATCCTGGTGGCCGGTTTCTCGTACAGCAAGGGGCCGTACGAGAAGGGGCACGCCTGGGCGTTCGCGCTGGCGTTGGCCACGTCGATCATGTTGTGGCGGATCTATGTGCAGCGGGCTGGGCGGATCCTGGGCGAGGCGGTGATGAAGGCCCGGCACCCCGCCAATATCGGCCGGTCCGCGGCCGACACCCACCTGGTGATGGTGATCGGTCTCGCGTGCACCGCGATCGGCTACGAGCTGATCATCGAGGCTCCGTTGGAGCGGATCCCGGGCTCGTGGTTGGCCATGGTGCTCGGTGGCCCGGCCCTGTTCCTGGCCGGCCGGGCCCGCCTGGAGTACGAGGTGTTCGCGCGGGTCTCCCCGTCCCGGTGGATCGCCCTCACGGTGCTGGTGGTGTCGTCGGTGCCGTTGCTGCACCTGCCCGGTGTGCTCACGACAGCGCTCGGGGCGCTGGTGTTGGCGGCGGTCGCGGTGGCCGACGCCCGGCGGGCGCACGGCGCCCCACCGGAGGCCGCCACGCCACCGTTCTGAGCGTTGCGCGCGAATGCCGTGCCGGAGCGGAGGGTTACTCTCGGCCGGTGACCTTCTCGCTCGTCGCCCGCTCCGCCGACGGCCGCCTGCACGGCGTGGCCGTCGCCAGCAAGTTCCTCGCCGCCGGGGCGTTGGTGCCGGCCGCCGCCGCCGAGGTGGGTGCGCTGGCCACCCAGGCGCACGTGAACCTCGCCTACCGCCCGCAGGGTCTCACCCTGCTACGCACCGGGGTGGCTGCCGCCGACGTGGTGGCCGGGCTGATCGCCGCCGACCCCGAGCGGGACCATCGTCAACTCGGCGTCGTGGGGGCCACCGGAACGGGGGCCAGCTGGACCGGGCCGGCCTGCCACCCGTGGGCCGGCGGGCGGACCGGCGACGGCTGGGCCGCGCAGGGCAATGTGCTCACCGGGCCGGAGGTGGTCGACGCCCTCGGTGCGGCCTGGGAGGCGGGAGCGGCGCTGCCGTTCGCCGAGCGGCTGGTGGCCGCGTTGCGGGCCGGCGACGAGGCCGGCGGCGACCGGCGTGGGCGGCAGAGCGCCGGCCTGCTGGTGGTCGAGCGCGGCGGCGGGTACGGCGGCACCAGCGATGTGGTGGTGGACCTTCGGGTGGACGACCACCCCGACCCGGTGGCCGAGCTGGGTCGTCTGCTGTCGGTGCACACCATGCTGTTCGGCCGGCCGGACCCGGCCACCCTGCTCGACCTCACCGGCGCGGTCGCCGCCGAGGTGGCGGCGTTGCTCGCCGCGCTCGGTCATCCGGCGCGGGAGGACGATCCGGAAGCGGCGTTGATCTCCTGGGCCGGGTTGGAGAACCTGGAGGAACGGCTGGTGCCGGGGCGGATCGACCCGGTGGTGCTGACGCACCTGCGCGGTGTCGCCCCGCACGTCCCCGCGCCCCGCTCGGCGAGCTGATTCAGCAACACCGGCGCCGGACCGCAGGGCCGGCCGTCAGCGGCCGAAGGCCAGCCAGCGGAAGCCGGCGGCGTCGACCGCTGCCCGTTCCGGGACGGTCACTGCCGTCCGGCCGGTGGCCTTGCGGATCAGCGTCAACCGGTCCCAGCCCAACCCGGCCGGCGTCGGTCGTCCGCCGGTGAGCAGCTCGGCGATGACCGCCGCCGCCGGTGGGGTGAGCCACGGGGACCGGCCCAGCGCGGCGGCCAGGTCCAACCCGTGCACGCCCACCTCGACGACCCGGGTCCGCAGGAACTCGCCGAGGCGCATCGCGTCGCCGTGGCGGGTTCGCACCACCCGGTCGGGCGCGGCGGCGGCGACGGCCGCCTCGGTGGCCCGCCAGGCCCGGTCGAACTCGGTCGCCAGCGCCGCCCGGTCCACCGGTAGCGCGTCCCGCTGCCCGCCGGCGATCCGGTCGGCGTCGACCTCGGCGGTGAACTTCGCCGCGCCGAAGTAGCCTGCGGCGTCCACCTCGGCGTGTGGCGGGGCGGGCGCGGCGAGCATGTCGGTCAGTCGGCCGACCCCGGTGCGGGTGTGCGCGATCAGCTCCCGGACGGTCCACGGCGGGCAGTCGGTGGGCCGGCCGAGATCATCGTCGGTCAGCTCGGTCAGGACCTCGGTGAACCGCGCGCACTCGGCGGAGAACGCCGCCCGGGTCGGCTCCACCGGGCGGCTCAGCCCTTGACCCGGGGCACCAGCCGGTGCACGACGGTGAGCACCAGCGCCATCACCACGGCCATCGTGCCGGCGATCCCGGCGGCGCTGCCCGCGTACCCGACGAACAACGGCCGGCGGGACAACTCCTGCGGCCCGGTGCCGCGTAGCTCGATCAGCCAGGACAGGGACAGTCCGCTGGCGACCAGGGCGAGCAGGCCGACCACCCCGAGCACCAGCGCGGCGACCCGGTGCGCGTCGCCGGGGGCGACCTCGGCCTGCTCCCGTTGGGTGATCAGCAGGAGCAACCCGGCCAACGCCGCCCAGACACCCACCACCAGGTACGCGGCGACGGCGTCGCTGGGCCGGTGCCAGCCGGCGGACAGGGTGGCGACTCCGGCGACGGCGGCGTAGCCGGCACCCACGAACGCGCCGACCGCCCGGACCTTGCGCGGCAGCACGAGCATCAGCGCGACCGCCACCGAGGCGGCCACCGTGGTGTGCCCGCTGGGCAGGCTGTTGCCCACCGCCGCGCGTTCCGGGTCGAGGCCGAAGTCGGGGCGGTTCAGCCCGTACTTGAGCAGTTGGGTGGTGACGTTCGCTCCGGCGATCAGCAGGGTCGCGGTGATCGCCAGGGCGATCCGCCCCCGGATCAACGCGATGAAGCCGATCATCGCGGTGGCGGCCAGCAGCGAGACCACCGACATCGCGTTGAGGATCCGGTCGACCGGACCATCGATGGTGTCCTGTCCGATCCGGTTGCCGGTGAGGGCGACGGTGTCCACCCACTGACCGATCTCGAGGTGCACGGCCACCCGCCACACGGCGAGGAAGGCAGCCGCCTGGACAAGGGCCAGTACGACCAACCAGACCGCGGTCCAACCCCGTGCCGTCGCGCGCATCCGCACACCGTAGCGGCAGGTGTCGGCGGTCCGAGCGGTGGCCCGCCACCAATCGCCGGTTAGGTTGTGCCGGAGGTGAGGAGGCGGTGGTGAGCGGAACACCGGAGCGCGACAGCTGCCCGGCCGAGCCCGGTCCGGAGCAGCGCAGAGGCGGCGATCCGGGGCCGGAAGGGCCGGCGCGGGCCGGCGTCGACACCGGTCCGGGAGAGCCAGCGCGGGCCGAGTCGCTGACGGATCTGCTGGGCGGGCGACGCGGCGCCATCGACGCCACACTGCCGCCGCTGGCGTTCGCCGCGGGGTGGTTGTGGGGCGGCGAGTCGCTGTGGGGCGGGGTCGGCGCGGCGCTGGCAGTGGGCGCGGTGGTGGCCGGCGTACGCCTGCGTCGGGGTGACCGGCCGCGTTCGGTCCTGATCGGGCTGCTGGCCGTCTGTGTCGCGGCGCTGATCGCGGTGCGCACCGGTCGGGCCGAGAACTTCTTTCTGATCCAGGTGTTGTCAAACGCCGCGAGCGCTCTGGCGTGGACGGTCAGCATCGTGGTGCGGTGGCCACTGCTCGGTGTGCTGGTCGGCGCGGTGCTGGGCCAGCGCGCCCGATGGCGGCGCGACCCGGTGCTGCTGCGCGGGTACGGCCGGGCGAGTTGGGTGTGGACGGCGACGTACCTGCTGCGGGTCGCCGTGTTCGTGCCGCTCTACCTGGGCGGGCAGGTGCTCGCGCTGGTGGTGGCCCGGGTGGCGCTGACCTGGCCGCTGGTGGCGGCGGCGCTGGCACTGAGTTGGGTGGTGCTGCGGCGCTCGCTGCCGGCCGGGCACCCGGGGCTGCGTCACCCGGTCGTGCCGCCTCGCTGAACCGGTCGCGCCGCCTCGCCGGTGCGGCGGGGCGGCGCGGACTCGCTGCAAAAGTGGAGAGGCCGCCACGGGGGGAGCGGCCTCTCCGGTGACGTACGTTACTCCGTCACGGACCTCGGTGTGATCCCGCGACGGCCCGAATTTCTGGGCTTTTTCGCGGCTAGCTTCAGTCCGGGCGGTGGGGCGGGCCAGCCGATCCGCTGCGTCGGCCAGATGGCCGGCCCACCCCGGCCTGACCGTGGGTGTCAGGCCGTCCGCCAGCCCTGGTCCGTCGTTCCCCGGACCGGGCCGGACCCCGGGGTGGGCGGTCCACGCCACCCACCCCGGGTCGTATCAGCCGTTCGGGAACAGGCTGCCGTAGTCGGCGTACGCCATGGCGACGTCAGCCTGCGCCCAGAACCGGTGGTAGTTGAACTCGGGCTCCGGACCACCGTCCAGGTACGCCTGCACCTTGGGCCAGTCCGGGTCGTTCTTGTAGAAGGACCGGATGTCCAGGAAGCTCTTGCCGGCGGCGATGGCGTCGCCGTTCGGCATCTTCCCGGTCCAGCCCGACGGGACGTAGAGGCCCTGTCCGGTGGACGCGTTGTAGACGTCGTCGAAGCGCCGGTAGTCGCCACGCTTCTCGGTGGTGGACACGCCCTTGGCGTCGCTGGCGGACGACAGCGCGTCGAGCAGCCCCTTGGCGGTGTCCTTCGCCGCGACGTTGCCCGACTTGGCCGCGTACGCGATCAGGGTCCGGGCGTAGGCGGCGGTGACGCCGACGTCCTGGCCCTTCACCGTGACCTCGACGTGCAGGTTGGTGTTGGGCTGCGGGTTGGACGGGTTCCAGGTGGTCGGCTGACCGGTCCACGCCATGTCCGACGGGATGGACCAGTTGGTGCCGAGGGTGGTGTTGGCGATCGCCCACGGCACCCACTTGTCCAGCAGCGCCTTGGCCTTCGCGTTGCCGGTCTGCAGGTACAGCTCGGCGATGCGCTGCATCGACCAGGCCTGCATGCCGAACCACTGGTTCGACGGCGGGTCGTTGTAGACCGGGTCGACGTCGTAGAACATGCCGTAGAAGGTGCTGGTGCCGGCCGGCGGCTGGGCGTAGCTGCCGTCCCAGCTGTTGGTGGCACCACCGGCGATGCCGCCCTCGGCGGACTGCAGCCAGGTGTAGAACTCCAGCTGCCGGTCGAGGCTCTTGGTCCAGTCGCTGGCGGCGGTCGGCGACTTCGGCGCCAGCTCCGGGGTGTTGGTCAGCGCCCAGGCCGCGAACGGGTTCTGGTAGCCGAAGTGGTTGTGGCTGGAGCCGATCCGCCAGGACCAGTTCTGGCTGGTGTCGTACGCGCCGCCCCAGGCGTAGTACCAGGACAGCAGGTAGTGCGCCGAGTCCTTGCCGCTGCCGGCGGGGCAGGTGCTGGCCCCGACGCAGTTGCCGATCTTCTTGAAGTACTTGTCGAACATCGCGTACCGCAGGTAGTCGCCCATCTTGGCGGCCTTGGTGATGGTGGCCGCGACGTCGGCCTGCTTGTTCTGCGCCTTGGCCCAGGTCAGCGCCCAGTACGCGGCCTGCACGGCGCGGGCGTCGGCGTCCGGAGCGTTGGTGTACTTCCACTGCTTGGCGGGGGCCCCGGTGTCCTTGACGAACAGGTCGAGGTAGCCGTACTGACCGCCGTGCTTGAAGGTGTCGCAGGACGGCTGCGGGACGGTCTCCCACACCGACTCCTGGGTGCCCCGCTGGAAGGTGTTGATGTACGCCGGCTTGGTGGTGCCGTCACCGCAGCGGCCGAAGCCGTAGGTGTTGTCGACGTCCATCAGCCAGTGCATGCCGTAGATGTCGCCGGTGCCGTAGGTGGACTGCAACTCCGAGCGGAGCGGGTCCTGGCCGACCGGGACGTTCGGGTCCAGCGCCGAGGGGTACTGGCTGGGCAGGTTGTACTCCGCGGCGTACTGCGGGGTGCCCGCGGAGCCGGCGGTCGGCTGGTCGGCGTGCGTCGGGATGATGTACTTCTCCATCACGGTCCACGCGTTGTTGAACGGGGCCCAGTTCTGGGTGACCCGCCCGTAGTTCGCCTCCAGCCAGAGCCAGAAGCTGAACGCCTCGGAGGTGGTCTCGTGACCGTGGTCGGGGGCTTCCACGATCAGCGTCTCCACCGAGTGGTACGGCACGCCCTCGGGGCTGAAGTAACCCGAGTTCTTGATCTTGCCGTACTGCTCGAGGAACTTCGCGATGTAGGTGTTGTCGCCGCCGGGGGTGTCGTTGTCGATCTCGGTGGCGGTGACCGCCAGCGAGGCCAGACCCGTGGCGGTGGCGGTGATGGTGGCGGCGCCGCCGACGGTGTCGGCGTCCTCGGCCGCGGCGACCGTGACGGTGGCCCCGGTGTTCCAGTTGCTCGGGGTCAGCGTGACGGTGCTCGGCGAGACCGTGACATCGGTGTCACCGGTGCGGGTGAGGGTGACCGGCACGTTGGCCGTCGGCGCGGCGCTGAGCTTCAGGTTGAAGGTGGCGGTGCCACCCTCGGCGACGCTCACCGCGGACGGCGTGGCGACCAGCGTCGGGCCGCTGGCGGCGCCGACGGTGAATGCCTTCTCGTCGACCCCGATGCCGTTGGCGTTGTCATACGCCTTGGCCTGCACGGTGTAGCTGCCGGCCGGCAGGTCTTCCTGGGTGTAGGCGTACGGGGCGCTGGTGTCGGTGTTGATCAGCAGGCCGTTGCGGTAGAACTCGACCTTGCTGATCGTCCCGTCCGGGTCGCTGGCGGTGGCGGTCAGCGGCACGTCGGCCGGTGCGGTGAACGGCCCGCTCGGCAGGCCGAGCGAAACCGTCGGCGGCTGGTTGGCCGGGGTGCCGTTGCACGGGGTGCCGTTGATGGTGAACGCGGTGGGCTTCGGGTTGCTCCCGGTGTGGGCGCCGTTGAAGCCGATGGTGGTGGAGGCCCCGGTGCCGAGGTTGCCGTTGTACGACTCGTTGGTCGCGGTGACCTCACTGCCGGTCTGGCTGTACCGGGCCGACCAGCCCTGGGTGACGCGTTGACCGCTGTTCGGGAAGGTCCACTTGAGCGTCCAGTTGGTGATCGGGTCGCCCAGGTTCTTGATGGTGACGTTGGCGGTGAAGCCGGTGTTCCAGTCGTTGGTCGCGTAGACCACGTCGCAGGCGGGCGCGGCCTGTGCGGCGCCGGCAGGCAGGGTCACCCCGCCGATGGCGAGCAGCGCGGCGGCGGCGAGCGCCACGCGGCGGCGTATTGCCAGTTGTCTCATGTGCGCGGTGTCTCCTCGGACCAGGCCGGGATGGTCCCCGGCGAGGCGCCTGCCCGCGAGGGTGGTGGTGCGCGGGGATGTCGAGGCGCCGGGAAGGTGGTCTCCCCCGGGCCCGGCCGGGGTTCGGCGGTGCGAGCCCGCACGGGAGGGGTCCCGCCGGCTGATCGGGTGACCGTGACCGGAGCTGGTGCTGCCGGCTGCCCTCGGTGGACCCGCACTCACGCGATGTGGCTCCTGTCGCGTCGAATCGACAGTGTGCCATGGAAGCGCTCCCACAACAAGCGCACGGAGCCTCGGATCAGCTCCTTGTTTCGATCTCGTTTTGGGGCTTTCACAAAGGCGTGACGGGCGTTACAGTCGCAACATCGGTCGATGGGAGCGCTTCCATCGACAAGGTTCCAACAAGAAGATCGCTGGGATCGTCTCTGACGAGCTCAGGGAACCAGACCGAGGGCCGACGACGGGCCAGCCCGGACGCCGTCGTCAGCCATCGTCCCGCCACAGGGAGGGAGGTGGAACCAGAGCCACTCGCGTGGCCCGGCTCCCGCGCGACACGCACGGCAGGACCCAAATTCCGCCCGTGTGTGTGCAGTTACGGTGGGGACGGGGGTTGCCCTCCCCCGTCCCCACACTAAACCCCCGTACACGATAGGAAAAGAGGCCGACGGGACAGGCGCGCCGCGCCGCCCGGACGGCCTCGTTCGCTGCTCGGGGCCACACCCGTCTCCCACTCGCCAGCGCCGGCCGCCATGACGGCCGGCTGACCAGCCGGCAGCGCCTGCCCTATCATGGGAGCGCTCCCGAATCTTTCGGCGGTGGCCCCGTATCCATGAGGAGAATCCATGTCGATACCTATTGGGCCCGCCGGCCCGCTGCGCTTCCCGGACAACTTCGGCTGGGGCGCGGCCACCTCCGCGTACCAGATCGAGGGCGCCACCAAGGAGGACGGGCGCGGCGAGTCGGTCTGGGACACCTTCAGCCGCGTCCCGGGGCGCACCCGCAACGGAGACACCGGCGACGTGGCCATCGACCATTACCACCGGTACGCCGAGGACCTCGACCTCATGCGCGACCTCGGGTTGCGCAGCTACCGCTTCTCCATCTCCTGGCCCCGGATCCAACCCGACGGCACCGGCACGCCCAATCAGCGCGGCCTCGACTTCTACCGCCGCCTCCTCGACGGCCTGCACGAGCGCGGCATCACCCCGATGGCCACCCTCTTCCACTGGGATCTGCCCCAGGCGCTCCAGGACGCCGGCGGCTGGGAGTCGCGCGACACCGCCCACCGCTTCGCCGACTACGCCGACGTGGTCTTCCGCGCCCTCGGCGACCGGGTGCCGTCCTGGCTCACCATCAACGAGCCCAAGACCGTGGTGCAGAACGGCTACCTCACCGGCCACCACGCCCCCGGCCGGCAGGACCCGGACGCCGCCTACCTGGTCGCCCACCACCTGCAACTCGCGCACGGGTTCGCCGTCGGCGCGCTGCGGGCCACCGGCAGCGACAGCCGGATCGGCCCCGCGCTCAACCTGCACCCCTGCTACCCCGCCGACGACTCCCCGCAGGCGGCCGCTGCCGCCCACCTCTACGACGCCTACGAGAACCGCCTCTACCTCGACTCGCTGTTCAAGGGCAGCTACCCGGAGGACCTGCTGGCCGACCTGGGCCCGCAGAGCCGGATGGTCCAGGGCATCCGCGACGGCGACCTGAAGGTCATCTCCGCGCCGGTCGACCTGCTGGCCGTGCAGTACTACACCCCGATCTACGTCACCGCCGACGGCGGCACCGCGCACCGGTGGGCGACCTCCGAGGCCGAGTGGCAGCAGATCTACCCCGAGGGGATGTACGACCTGCTCACCCGGATCACCCGCGACTACGGCCCGATCCCGCTCACCATCACCGAGAACGGGCTGCCCACCCCGGACACCCTGGACGCGGACGACACCGTCCAGGACACCGGCCGGATCAGCTTCCTGCGCGACCACCTCACCGCGGCGCACCGGGCCATCGCCGACGGGGTGCCGCTGGAGAGCTTCCACGTCTGGTCACTGCTCGACAACTTCGAGTGGGACCAGGGCTACGACCAGCGCTGGGGCCTGGTCTACGTCGACTACCCCACCCAGCGGCGGGTGCTCAAGAGCAGCGCCACCTGGTACCGCTCCGTCATCGCCGACGGCGGCTTCTGAACGCGCCGCCACCCGGACCGCCGGGCCCGGACGGCTCGGCTCGGGTGAGCCGGTGACCGTCCGGGCTCGGCCGGCTCACTCAGCGGGGCAGCGCCTGCTGCAACTCCGCCCGCAGGGCCGGGGTGAGCATCTCCCCCGCCTGCTTCGCCAGCCGGGCCATCTCGTAGCCCACCACGCCGATGTCCGCGTCACCGGCCGCCAAGGTCGCCAGAATCGAACCGTCGCGGATCTGCATCACCAGGAAGTAGCCACGGCCCATCTCGACCACCGTCTGCTTGACGACATCGCCGTCGAACATCTGGGCCGCGCCCGCGGTGATGCTCATCAGCCCGGAGGTCACCGCGGCGAGCTTGTCCGCGTTGTCACGCGGCAGGTGATCGGAGATCGCCACCAGCAGCCCGTCGGAGGAGACCACCACCGCGTGCGCCACACCCGGCACCCGCTCCGCGAACGCGCTCACCAGCCAGCTCAGGTCACGCGCCTCCTGGCTCAACGTCGTCACTGTCGTCGTCCCCCTTCGTCGTGCCCCCCGGACGGTGGCACGGGTATCTCGGTGGTGTCCTCAGCCTCGGCGCGCCGTACTCCGCTGTAGAGCCGCGAGAGCATGCCGCCGACCGCCTCCGGGTCCGGGTCGGTGCGGGTCGGTGCCGTCATCGGTTGGGCCGAACGGGTGACAGCGCTCAACTGCGCCATGGGCACCCGCACCGGCAGTCCCCGCTCGTTGGTGCCTGCGGTCACCGGGATGGTCGGTGGCGCCGCCGGTGCGGGCACCACCGGTGAGGTCGGGCCCTGCCGCGAATACCAGCCCCCACCGTTGCCGTTGCCGTTGGCAGCGGCCGGGGCCAGCACGTCCTCGGCGCGCACCGGCATCGGGCGGCCCTGACGCGGCACGCCGACGCCCGGCGGGCGGCCGGCCACCGGCAGGTCCCGCACCGCAGCGCCCGGTGCGGCGGCAGCGCCCGGCCAGCCCGCCCCGGGCTGCGCAGCCAGCCCTCGCGCCGCGCTCGCCGCCAGCATCCGCGCCGACGGGGGCGCGTCCAGCTCCACGTTGCCCGGGGCAGCCAGCAACTCGGCGGGCAGGACGAGCCGGGCGACCAGGCCATCCTCGCCGCCCTCCAACCGCACGCGGAGGCCCAACCGGGCCGCCAGGTGGCTGACCACGAAGAGCCCCATCCGCTCCACCGCCGCCACGTCCGCGGCCGGCGGGCTGGCCAGCACCTCGTTCGCCTGCACCAGCGCGGCCGGGCTCATGCCCAGACCACGGTCGACGATCTCGATCAGCGGACCGCCCGCTCCGACCCGGGCGGTCACCACCACGACGGTGTCCGGGCGGGAGAAGGCCGTGGCGTTCTCCAGCAACTCGGCCAGCAGGTGCACCAGCTCGCCGACGGCGTGCCCGACCACGTGCACGTCCGCCACCGACTCGATCCGGACCCGCTGGTACTGCTCGATCTCGGCGGCGGCGGCCAGCAGCACCGCACCGAGACCGACCGGCCGGTTCCACCGGCGGGTCGAGTCGGTGCCGGCGAGCACCAACAGGCTCTCGTCGTTACGGCGCATCCGGGCGGCCAGGTGATCGAGCTTGAACAGGTTCTCCAGCTGGTCCGGGTCGCTCTCCTCGCGCTCCAGGTCGTCGAGCAGCTCCAACTGGCGCTCCACCAGCACCTGACTGCGCCGGGCCAGGTTGACGAACATCGCGTTGACGTTACGCCGCATGAGCGCCTGCTCGACGGCGACAGTGACCGCGCTGCGGTGCACCGCCACGAACGCCTCGGCCAGCTCGCCGATCTCGTCGAGCGAACGCACCACCGCCGGCGCGACCTCGATGCGGGGCACCCCGCCGGTGACGGTCTTCAGCCGGTCCAGGGCGTCGGGCAACTCGACCTGGGCGATCCGCAGCGCCTGGCTGCGCAGCAGCCGCATCGACCGGGCGACCGACCGGCCGATGAGCAACGAGATCAGCAGGGCGGCCAGCAGGACCGTCACGACCCCGCCGACCACCAGCAGGGTCGCCCGCAGCTGGTCGGCGCTGGCCTCCTCGGCCTGCCGCACGGCGTCGTCGAGCACGCCCGCCTCGAGCTGGCGCAGCGACTCCTGGCGTTGCTGGCTGGCCGACCACCACTGCTCCGACGGGAGCACCTGCGGCGACGCGCCACCGGAGGACAGGCTGCGCTCCTCCAGATCGGTGGCGACCAGAAACATCGGCGACACCGATGTCTCGTCGTAGCGGCGGATCTGCGCACTGGTCGCGGCCACCCGGAACGCGCCGAGCGCGGTGAGTTGCTGGCCGCGCAGGTCGGCGAGGATCACCCGGTCCTCGGTGCCGTACGCACCGGCGCGGGCGGCGGCGTAGAGCTGACCCCGCACCCGGGAGGACAGTTCCTTGACCCGGGCCAGCTGGACGTAGCGCAGCACCGCGTCGTTCAGCGCCGGCTGGTTCTGACCCGGCGTCGGTTCGGCGAGCAGGTCGAGCAACGCCCCGACCGCCCGGTGGTAGTTGCTCAGGATGGTCTCGCTGCTGAGCACCGCCGGTGGGATCGCCGCGCGGATGTCGACCACCTGGTCGTACGCCTCCAACGCCTCGGAGAAGGCCACCCGCCAGGAGGCGTCCGCGTCCGCCAGTGGCTCGGCGGCCCGGCTGAGGTCCACGATGGCCTTGTCGGTGGCCGCCTGCAACGGCTTCAGGTCGTTCGCGGCGGCCTGCCGGTCACCACCCTTACGCAGCTCACCCAGCTCCCCCGCCGAGCGGTCGCGCTCCTGCTGGAGGTGGTGCACCGCGGCGGTGATCTGGCGGCCGATGCCGACCTGACTGGAGAAGTCGTTCAACGCCGTCGTCCGCCCCACCAGCGTGCTGGTCTGCACCCCGGCGAGCAGGAGGAACGCCATCGACGGCACCACCAGCACGGTGGCGAGCTTCGTGCTCATCCGCCAGTCGCGCAGCCGGAACGGTGACCGCCGTCGATGCGGAACGACTCGGACGTCGAAGCGGCGGCGGCGATGGTTCGACACCGCACCGTTCGCCGGGTCGGGACCTGCCGCCACCCTGCCTCCTCCGTCCTACCGCGTCCACCGCGGTCGGGGGAGCGCAGTCCATCCAACCAGGCTCGGTACCGCTGTCAACGGCCCGGGCGAGGCCGAGGTTCAGGAAGGATACTGCGGGTGGGACCGTCCTGCCGTGGTCGGTAAAACCAGCTCGTCCGTCCGGCCGATGTCGGCGAGCTCGATCGCGTCACCGAAGCGCCCCAGCGCGACCAACGCGGCACCGGTGGCGCCGATTTCCGGGTTGCGTTGATGCGATACCGGTCGCGGTGCGAGCGCAGTGGCGAAGGCCTGCCGCCACCACACCGAGGCGGCAACCGCGCCGCCGCCCAGCACCACGCCGACCGGTTTGTCGATGGTGGACTCCAACACCCCGAGGTCGTCGGCGACGAGCTCACACAGCCCCTGCATCAGCCCGGCCAGGATGTCGACAGATGTGGTGCTGAAGCTGAGCCCGCGCAGCGCTCCGCTGCCCGCCGGAGCCAGCCCGGGTGCCCGGTCGCCGCCGAAGCGGGGATCCGCCGGTCGACCACCGCCCGCCGGCACCAGCGCCAGCGCCGCGTCCAGCTCCGCGCCCTGGGGCAACCGCAACTCCCGGTTCGCCCAGGCGAAGAGGTTGCCGCCGTTGGCGTACGCGGCACCGGTCACCACGTGGTCGTGGTCGACTCGGTAACGCCACAACCGTTCCGGCAGGCGGGGCATCGGTTCGCCGGCCGGGATCCGCTGCATCAGCCGTACGGCTGCGGAGGTGCCCACTGTGACGGCGGCCCGGCTCGGGTCGACGCAGCCCGAGCCGACGTTCGACGCCCCTCCGTCACCGACCGGCGGTGACCAGCGGGCCTGCGCCAGCTGCGGCCACCGACGAGCCAGGTCGACCCGGAGCCGGCCGTGCCAGTCCAGCTCGCCGAGGGGCGGCAGCTGCGCCGGTGTCGCCTCGGCCAGTGCCAGCGCCTCATCGTCCCAGCGCAGGGTGCGCAGATCCAGCAGACCGGTCCCGGAGGCCTGGGAGATCGACATGGGCGCGGTGTCGAGCAGCTCACCCAGCACGTACTCGGGCAGACCGACGAACCGGGCGATCGGGGTGCCGGACTGCTCGCGCAACCAGGGCAACCGCATCGACCAGTACGACCGGTGCCACCAGCAGCCGGTGCGCTGGTGGAAGCCGTCCGGGTCCGCCGGTCCGGCGGTGCGGCCGACCGGGGCGGGCCGGGTGTCCAGCCAGGTGACCACCGGGCCCAGCGGAGCGCCGTCGCGGTCCAGCGGAAGCACCGAGTGCCACTGGGCGGAGACCGCCACCAGGTCGACGTCGTGCAGGTGCCCCGACTCGGCCAGCTCGTCCAGGCACTCGACCAGGCTCGCCAGGTAGTCCCGGCCGGACAGCGTGCCGGTGCCGTCGTCGCCGATGGCGAGGTCGACCTTGCGGCGGGCCAGTGCGCCGGGCAGCGGCTGCGTGTCCGCGTCCAGCACCAGCCCGCGTACCGAGGAGGTGCCCAGGTCGAGCGCGAGAATGTTCATCGCCGGTCAAGTTACCCCGTGCCAGCGGGGCGACGGGCGCGTAGGGTGGATCACATGCTCGCGCACCTGACCAGTTGGTGGCCCGCCGACCCGGCGGCCATCCCCCGCGCGTAGCTCCATCCACGCGGCCGCCATCGAGGCGGTCGCCGGATCTCCCGGTTCCAGGGCCGCCCGAGGGCGGCACCCGGCCCGACGGAGATTCCGATGACCCAGCTGACCGACCTGCTCGCCGCCGTCACGCACGGCGTCGACCCCGGCCCCTTCGCGCTGCTGCGCCGCGACGGCGCTGACGAACTGGACCTGTTCACCGGCCCGGTCGACACCGCCGAGGGGCTCACCGACATTCCGCTGCCGCCGGGCCCACCCGGGGCCCGGACGCTGGCCCTCGTGCCGTACCGGCAGATCACCGAACGTGGTTTCGCCTGCGTCGACGACGGTGCCCCGCTGGAGTTCCTCCAGGTCAGCGCCCACCAGCGGATCGCACTGGCCGACGCCCTCGCCACGCTGCCCGACGAGCCGGTCCACACCACCGACGCCGGCTTCGACGTCAGCGACGAGGAGTACGCGCGGACCGTGCAGCGCGTGCTGTCCGAGGAGATCGGTCGGGGCGAGGGCGCGAACTTCGTGATCCACCGCGCCCTGCACGCCACCGTGCAGGGTCCGCCGCTGCGGGCCGCGTTGGCCGCACTGCGCCGGTTGCTGGTCGGCGAGCGCGGCGCGTACTGGACGTTCGTGGTGCACACCGGCACCCGCACGCTGGTCGGCGCCAGTCCGGAGCGGCACGTCAGCGTCGACGACGGGCTGGTGATGATGAACCCGATCAGCGGCACCTTCCGCTGCCCGGGCGGCGTCGCGGACCGGACGGCCCTGCTGCGTTTCCTCGCCGACCCGAAGGAGGTCGAGGAGCTGTACATGGTGCTCGACGAGGAGCTGAAGATGATGGCCACCGTCGCCGAACACGGTGGGCAGGTGATCGGGCCGTACCTGAAGGAGATGTCGCACCTGGCGCACACCGAGTACCTGCTCGCCGGGCGGGGCACCCGGGACGTGCGGGAGGTGCTGCGCGAGACGATGTTCGCCCCCACCGTGACGGGCAGCCCGATCGAGAACGCCTGCCGGGTGATCGCCCGACACGAGCGCCGGGGTCGGGGCTACTACGGCGGTGTGCTGGCGTTGCTCGGTCACGACGAGGCCGGCCGGCAGACGCTCGATGCCCCGATCCTGATCCGGACCGCCGAGATCTCCCCCACCGGCCGACTGCGGGTGCCGGTCGGCGCGACCCTGGTCCGGCACTCGACGACGGCCGGCGAGGTGGCCGAGACGCACGCCAAGGCCGCCGGTGTGCTGGCCGCGCTCGGCCTCGGTCCGGCGGCGTCCGTCGGCGACCGCGGGCCGGTCGCGCGGCTGGCCGACGACCCGGCGGTACGCGACGCGCTGGCCGCGCGTAACGCACCGCTGGCGCGGTTCTGGCTGGACCAGCGGTCACCGGACGCGCCCGGACTGCCCGCACTGGTCGGCCGCCGGGCGTTGATCGTGGACGCCGAGGACACCTTCACCGCCATGCTGGCCCACCAGCTGAGCGCGTTGGGCCTCGCGGTGACCACCCGGCCGTGGCACGCGAGCGGCCCGGTCGACGACTACGACCTGGTGGTGGCCGGTCCCGGGCCGGGTGACCCGGGCAGCGCGGACGCGCCGAAGATGGTGGCGCTGCGCTCGCTGCTGACCGGGCTGCTGGCAACCGGTCGTCCCACCCTCGCGGTCTGCCTCGGCCATCAGGTGCTGGCCGGGCTGCTGGGGCTGACGCTGCACCGCCGGGAGGCGCCCTACCAGGGGTTGCAGCGGGAGGTACCGGTGTTCGGGCGGACCCGCCGGGTCGGGTTCTACTCGACGTTCACCGCCCGCGCCGAGGCCGACCGGTTGGCCACCGCGTACGGGCCGGTGGAGCTGGCCCGGGACCCGGGCGACGGTGCCGTGCACGCCCTGCGGGGGCGCGGCTTCGCCGGGGTGCAGTTCCACGCGGAGTCGGTGCTCAGCCCGGACGGGCTCGCCGTGCTGAGCGAGCTGTTGGCCGATCTGCTGCCGGCGGCGCGTACGCAGGCGCTGTCCGCGACGCGCGACGGCGCATAGTCACAGTGCCCCGGGGGTAGGGCTGGATTGACCGGTGGCGCGGACGGGCCGAGAGCCCCCGCCCGCGCCACCGGTCACCCTCGTCCGTCAGCCGGCCGCCGGCCGCCGGCCGCCGGCCGCCGGCTCAATTTTTCCGCAACTTCCGGGGCGTTCCGGCCCGGCGCCGCGCGCGGACGACGATCCTGATGCCATCGGTGCCGGCGGGATCGAGCCGTCGCCCCGCACCGGGCGCCTGAACGGGGGATCGCGCTCCGCCGGCAACGGAGCTGGCGTAGCGCGATCAGGGGACCGGGTCCGCCCCGCCCGCGCTCAGTGGACCAGGGTCGCCATCAGCCGGTCCAGTTCGGCCGCCGGGTCGGCGGTGAGGCCGGTGTGCACCGGCCCCGTCTGGATCATCGTGCTGCGCGGCGCGGCCAGCCAGTGGAACCGCTCGCCGAGGCGCATCCGGGTCGCCGGCCCGTCACCGGAGCAGGTCCGGTCCCAGGAGTCGAGCACCGCCGCCACCGCCGGCAGGTCGACGTCGGGGGCCAGCGCGTGCACCCGGTCGGCGTCCAGGTGCGTCCGCGCGGCCAGGTAGTCGCGCTGCTGGCAGTAGAGCAACACCCCGACGTTGATCTGCTCGCCGCGCTCGATGCGGGGTACGAGCCGGATCACCGCGTACTCGAAGGGTTGCCTCATGCCCCGCTCCCCGGTGGCAGCCAGTCGGCCGTGCGGGCGACCCGGCGGGTCAGGTGGTGCAGGTACGCCTCGCGCGCCGCGTCGGCCGTGTCGAAGTCGGCGGCGGTCAGCCACTCCCCCGGTACCAGGGCCAGCACCTCGCTGAGCAGCTCCGGGGTGACCTGGGGGGCCAACTCGGCGTCGGCCTCGGCCAGCCGCGACGCGTACGGCGCCAGCACGTGATCGTCCGCGCGGTAGGCCCGGTGCACGGCGGCGTCGGCGCGCGGCCAGTTGTGGTGGAAGTACAGCGAGGCGCCGTGGTCGATCAGCCACAGCTCCCGGTGCCAGACGAGCAGGTTCGGATTGCGCCAACTGCGGTCGACGTTCTCCACGTACGCGTCGAACCAGAGCACCCGGGAGGCCAGCGCCGGGTCGACGGGGTGCGCCACCGGGTCGAAGCCCAGCGCCCCGGGCAGGAAGTCCATCCCGAGGTTGGCGCCACCGCTGCCGCGCAGCAGCTCCTGCACCTCCTGGTCGGGTTCGGCCCGCCCGATGACCGGGTCGATGTCGAGGACCACCAGCGGCGGCACCCGCAGCCCCAGCCGGCGGGCCAGCTCGCCGCAGATCACCTCGGCGATGAGCGCCTTGGGCCCCTGCCCGGCGCCGCGGAACTTCGCCACGTAGGTGCCCAGGTCGTCGGCCTCCACCACGCCCGGCAGCGACCCACCCTCGCGGAGCGGGGTGACGTAGCGGATCGCGGTGACCTGGCGGAGCACGCCGCCCACCCTACTGTGCTGCCCGGGACGGGTGGGCGGGCCGGCCCGGACCGGCACACGTGGGTCAGTCGAGCTTGTCGCGCAGCTTGTCGACCTGGGTCTGCAGGCGGTTCACCGCGTTCTCGTTGTTGACGAACGTGGTGATCCCCGCGGCCAGGCCGAGCCCGATCAGCACGGCCAGGATGCTGAGCACCAGGCCGCCGATGGACACGCCACGACCGGTGACCCCGGGTCGGCGCGCCATCTTGAGCCCGACGATGCCGAGGATGATCCCGATGATGCCCAGCACCAGCCCCAGCCAGGCGAGGATCGCCGTCAACACGCTGAACAGGCCGGCCACTCCGAACACCAGGGCGAAGGTCGCTGCGGCGCTGGTCTTGGCGCGGGCGTCCCCCCGGTGGCCGCGGGACCCGGCCGTTACGCCGGCACCCCGGGCCGGCTCGCTTGCGGCAGTCATGAGAATCCCTTCCGTACGCGCGGCGCGCGCACTTCCGGCGAGCCGCATTCCCCCGAAGACCCCGGTTACGCCTCCCACCAGCAGGAGTGTCGGTGGTCGGGCCTAGGCTGGCCGCCCGGCCACGAAAAGGAGCGCCCGATGCCTGTCGACCTCAGCGCGGCCGAGGCGCTCGCGCTGCGGATGACCAGCTTGTTGCTGCGCCCGCAGCCGAGCACCCGACCCGGCACCGTCGCCGAGGTGGTCGAGTGGTTCGGCGCGATGCAGGCACAGGATCTGGCCAGCGGGTTGTGGTCGCTGGGGGCCCGACTGCCCGGTTGCCGGGTGACCGACGTGCAGGCGGCGTTGGAGCGGCGTGAGGCGCTGCGCACCTGGCCGATGCGGGGCACCGTGCACCTCGTGCCGTCCGCCGACGCCCGTTGGATGCTGGAGCTGACCGGTGTCCGATCGCTGGCCGCCGTGGCGACCCGGCGGGCGCAGCTCGGGCTCAGCGAGGCCGACGCGGACCGGGCGGTGGACGTCCTGGGTGCCGCGTTGGCCGGCGGTGGTCGGCTCACCCGCGCGCAGTGCCTGGCCGCCCTGCGGGCCGCCGGCCTGAGCACCGACGGGCAGCGCGGCTACCACCTGCTGTGGTATGCGAGCGTTCGCGGGGTGACCTGCGTGGCGCCCAACGTCGGCACCGAGCAGACCTTCGCCCTGCTCGACGAGTGGGCACCCGAATCTCGCCGGTTGGAGCGGGACGAGGCGCTGGCCGTGCTCGCCCACCGCTACGTTCGCTCGCACGGCCCGGTCACCGACCGCGAGTTCGCCGGGTGGAGCGGGCTCACCCTCACCGACGCCCGGCGCGGCCTGACCGCCGCCGACGACGCGCTGAGCACCGTACGGGTCGACGGCACACCGATGTACGTCGACGCGGCAGTGCCAGACGCCCCGCGCGCCACGGCGGACGACGTGCTGGCGTTGCCCGGTTTCGACGAGTACCTGCTCGGCTTCCGGGACCGCACGTTGATGCTCGACCCCGCCCACCAGGCGGCGGTGGTGCCGGGCAACAACGGCATCTTCCAGGCCACAGTGGTGCGCGCCGGTCGGGTGGTCGGCGTGTGGAAGCGCAAGATCACCCGCACCGGGGTCACCGTGACCGTCCGGCCGCTCACGCCGCTGGACGTCGCCGCGCGGGCCCGGGTGGAGCAGGCGCTCGGGCGCTACGCCGACTTCCTCGGGCTGCCGGCCCGCTTCGACTGGCTGACCTGACCGACGGCGTCACGCGGCGGCGGGTCGGCCGCTCGTGGGCGGGCGGCGCTGAGCAGGTCGGCGATCCGCCTCACCCGGGGATCTTCGCGGATCTGCGCCACGCTGGCCGGCAGCGGCAGCCGCCAGTTCGGGTACTCGTCCACCGTGCCCGGCATGTTGGGTTGGCGCACCTCGCCCAGCACGTCGTAGAGGGAGACGCCGAGCAGCCGGGTCGGGCTGGCCGCGAGCGCGGCGTGCATCGACACCACCACCTCGCCGTCGTCGGGTGTCGCTGTCGCGTCGGGCCGTGCCGGGTCGACGGTCGGTGTCGGCAGCAGGTTCTCGGTGCGCAGCATCGTGAGCAGCCGGTCGCGGTCGGCGGCGGCGCGGGCCCGCTCCACCGCCACGTCGGTGCCGAGCAGTTTCAACTCGTCGCGCACCCGCACGTGCTCGCCGGTGAGGAAGCCCGGTGCGGTGGGCAGGTCGTGGGTGGAGATCGTGGCGAGGGCGTTGCGCGGCCACCGGGCCGGTGGGACGAAGTCACCGTTGTCGTCGCGGGCGAACCACAGCACTGTCGAGCCGAGCATGTTGCGCCCCCGCAACCCTCGGGTCACCGCCGGTTGGACGGTGCCGAGATCCTCGCCGACCACCACCGCGCCGGCCCGGTGCGCCTCCAGCGCGAGGATGCCGAGCATCGCCTCGGCGTCGTAGCGCACGTAGGTGCCCTCGGCCGCGCCGCCGCCCGGCGGCACCCACCACAGTCGCCACAGGCCGGCGACGTGATCGACCCGCAGGCCACCGGCGTGCCGCAGAGCCCGGCGCAGCATGTCCCGGTAGGCGGCGTAGCCGGTGGCGGCGAGCCGGTCCGGACGCCATGCGGCGAGGCCCCAGTCCTGGCCGAGCTGGTTGAAGTCGTCCGGTGGGGCACCGACCCGCACGCCCTGGGCCAGCACGTCGGCGAGCTGCCAGCCGTCCGCGCCGCCCGGGTCGATGCCGACGGCCAGGTCGTGCACGACACCGACCGGCATCCCCGCCGCGCGGGCCGCCGCGGTGACGGCGTCGAGCTGCTCGTCGCACAGCTGTTGCAGCCAGGCGTGGAAGGCGACCCGGTCGGCGAGCTGCCGACGCTGCTCGGCGACCGCCGGGGCGTCCGGGTGGCGCAGCTGCGCCGGCCAGGCCCGCCAGTCGTTGCCGTGCCGCTCGGCGAGCGCGCACCAGGTGGCGAAGCTGGTCAGTGCCGGGTCCGCGGTGAGGTCCACCGGCCGGGCGTGAGGGTGCAGCAACTCCAGGGCGTGCCGCTTGGCGGACCACACCTCGTCGTAGTCGATCAGAGGTCCCCGGTCGGGGCGCAACGCGTCAACCACCGCACGGGTCGCCGGGTCCGCCGCGCGGTACGCGGCGGTGTCGCTGACCCGCAGGTACAGCGGGTTGACGAAGCGTCGGCTGGCGGGCGAATACGGTGAGGTGGCCACCGGGTGCGCCGGCCCCACCGCGTGCAGCGGGTTGAGCAGCACCAGCCCCGCCCCGGTCGCCCCGGCCCACTCGGTGAAGTCGGCGAGGTCACCGAGATCGCCCATGCCCCAGGAGCGCTCCGAATTGAGCGCGTAGAGCTGAAGCATCCAGCCCCAGGCCCGGGGTGGCACCGGGAGCCGGCGCGGCACCACCACCACTGTGACCTCCCGGTCGGCGCAGGCCAGCCGGTGCCAACCCAGCGGCAGGTCGGCCGGCAACTCACCGTCGACCGCCCGTCGACCACCGTCCTCCAGGGTGAGCACCCCTGGGCCGGGCAGCGCCCGGCTGCGGCCGTGGGTGAGCACGACCGTCTCCGGCAGGGTGCCCCGGTCGACAGCGCGGACGGCGGCGAGGGCGTCGGCGATCGCTGCCGGGCTGGTGGCGTCCACGCCGAGCAGCCCCAGCACACCCACCACGGTTTCCGGTGCGACCTCGACGCGGCGGTGCCGCCAATCCTCGTACCAGGTGGAAACACCGTGCGCGTTGGCCAGCGCGGCCAATCGTCGGTTCATCCCCATCCCCCGCCCCGAAACGTGACCTGCAACCACCCTCCCACCCCCGCGCCCCACCCGCTCACCGGCAGCGCCGATCTTGCACTTTCTGTCCCGACATAAGGGGCGTTCGACCTATGTCGACAACAGTTACTGCAAGATCGGCGCTAGCTGGCTAGCTGGCTAGTCGGCGAGCGCGCCGGCGGCCCGACCCTCGTGCAGGGTCAGGTTGCGGCCGTTGGTCGGGTCGAACAGGTGGATCTTCTCCAGGTTGAACCAGACCCGCCGCGTCTGCCCCTCGGCGACCGGGGACTCGGCGGACAGCCGGGTCACCAGGTTGCCGCCGGCACCGGCGAAGTCGGCGGCGCCCGCGTCGGCGGCCAACTCCTCCAACTCGGCGGCGCTGGCCTTCTCACCCTCGACGGTGAAGTAGACGTACTTGTCCGAGCCCATCGACTCGACGATGTCCACCGGCGCCTCGAACTCCATGCCCCGCCGACGCGTGTCGTCGTCGACCAGTTCGGCGTCCTCGAAGTGCTCCGGCCGGATGCCGAGGATCAGCTCACGGGGCGCGTCGGCCGCCTCCAACTCCCGGCGAACACGGTCGCCGAGCGGCACCTGCCCCAGGGCGGTGTGCAACTCGCCGTCCTGCACGGCGGCGTGCAGGAAGTTCATCGACGGTGAGCCGATGAAGCCGGCCACGAAGAGGTTGCGGGGGTGGTCGTACAGCTCCTGCGGTGGCCCGACCTGCTGTACCGCGCCACCCCGCATGATCACCACGCGGTCGCCGAGGGTCATCGCCTCGGTCTGGTCGTGGGTGACGTAGACGGTGGTGGTGCCGAGCTGCTTCTGCAGGCGGGACACCACCGTGCGCATCTGCACCCGCAGCTTGGCGTCGAGGTTGGACAACGGTTCGTCCATCAGGAACGCCTTCGGCTGGCGGACGATGGCGCGGCCCATCGCGACCCGCTGGCGCTGACCACCGGAGAGGTTGGCCGGCTTGCGGTCCAGCAGCGAGGTCAGCTCCAGCACCTTCGCCGCTTCGTCGACCTTCTGGTTGATGGTCTCCTTGTCCAGCTTCGCCAGCCGCAGCGGGAACGCCATGTTCTCCCGCACCGTCATGTTCGGGTAGAGCGCGTACGACTGGAACACCATGGCGATGTCCCGGTCCCGGGGAGCCTTGTCGTTGACCCGCTGCCCGCCGATGCGCAGCTCACCGGAGCTGATGTCCTCCAGCCCGGCGATCATGTTGAGTGTGGTGGACTTCCCGCAGCCGGACGGCCCGACCAGGATCACGAACTCGCCGTCGGCGATCTCCAGGTCGACGTCCTGCACGGCGACGGTCCCGTCCGGGAAGCTCTTGCTCACCTTGTCCAGCACGATGTCAGCCATGACTTTCCACCTATCCCTTGACTGCGCCGGAGGTCAGACCGGACACGATGCGACGCTGGAAGAAGAGGACGAACAGGATGATCGGTACGGTGATCACCACTGCGGCGGCGCAGATCGCCCCGGTGGGGTCCTCGAACTGCGACTCGCCGGTGAAGAACGACAGCGCGACCGGCACCGTACGGGCACGTTCGGTGGAGGTCAGCGTGATGGCGAACAGGAAGTCGTTCCAGCAGAAGATGAAGACCAGGATCGCCGTGGTGAACAACCCGGGCGCGGCCAGCGGCGCGATCACCCGCCGGAACGCCTGCCCCTGGGTGGCGCCGTCCATCTTCGCGGCCTTCTCCAGGTCCCAGGGGATCTGCTTGAAGAACGCCGACAGCGTGTAGATCGCCAGCGGCAGCGCGAAGGTGATGTACGGCAGGATCAGCCCGGGCCAGGTGTCGAACAGGCCCAGCTGACGCTCGATCTCGAACAGCGGCGACACCAGTGACACCTGCGGGAACATCGCGATCAGCAGGGAGACGCCGACCAGCAGCTTCTTGCCGGGGAAGTCCAACCGGCTGATCGCGTACGCGGCCATCGCACCGAGCACCACAGCGATCAGCGTGGCGATCAACGCGATGCCGATCGAGTTGATCAGTGCCCGGACGAACTGGTCGGTGTCGAAGATGGTCCGGTAGTTGTCGAGCGTCCATTCCCGGGGGATGAAGTTCCCGTCGGTGAGGGTGGCCGGCGTCTTGAACGACAGCGACGCGATCCACAGCACCGGGACCAGCGCGAAGACGACCACGAGGACGTCGAGCAGACCCCAGCGCAGCTTCGCCCGGGTGGTGGTTTCGACAGCCATGTCAGCGCCTCTCTCCGTCGTCGCTACCCGGGGCAGCGGTGCCGAACAGCTTCACGAAGACGAACGCGATGATCGCCACGGTGATGAAGATCAGCACCGACATCGTCGAGCCGATGCCGAGGTTGAGGCCCCGGATCAGGTTGTTGTAGGCGAGCATCGACACCGACGACGTCTCGTTGCCTCCGGCGGTCAACACGAAGATGTTGTCGAAGACCCGGAACGCGTCCAGGGTGCGGAACAGCAACGCGACAAGGATCGCCGGCTTCATCACCGGCAGCATCACCTTGGTGAACTTCTGCCAGGCGGTCGCGCCGTCGGTGGAGGCCGCCTTGAGCAGGTCCTCCGGCACCAGCGCCAACCCGGCCATCAACAGCAGCGCCATGAACGGGGTGGTCTTCCAGATCTCCGCGAGCATGATGATCGCCAGCGAGCTGGCCCGCTCGGTCAGCGGCGCGCCGTCGCTGAACAGGTTGGCCAGGTAGCCGGTGCCGGGCGTCCAGGCGTACCGCCAGGAGAACGCGGCGACCACCGTGACGATCCCGTACGGGATCAGCGCCGAGGTCCGGACCAGGCCGCGCCCGATCAGGGTGCGGTGCATGATGATCGCCAGGCCCATGCCGAGCACCAGCTCGACGGCCACGGTGACCACCGTGATCAGCATGGTCACCCCGAACGCGGTCCACCAGAACTCGTTGGTGAGCACCGTGACGTAGTTCTCCAACCCGATGAACTCACGCTGATCGGGGAAGCGCAGGTCGAAGCGCTGCAACGACAGCCAGACCGAGTAGATGATCGGGTACGCGGTCACCGCGATCATGACCAGCGCGGCGGGCGCGCAGAGCAGCAGGCCGAGCCGGCGTTCGGCTTTCTTGTTCTCGCTCAGTGGGGGCTTGCGACGGCCGCCACGTTGGGCGGGCACTGTGGCGCGCCGGCCGGCGGCGCCACTGGTCTCGTCGGCGGCGACATCGGCGCCGGTGGGCGTGGCGTTGATGCTCACGGCGTCACCTCTTCTCGCGACTGCGGGGCTCGCAAAACCGGCTCACTCCGAGCGCTCACGGCAGGACCCCCTTCGACTGGAGGGCGTCGGCGATGGCGTCGCGCAGCTCGTCGGCGGTCTGCTGCGGGCTGATCCCGGACGGCGGCGACAGGATCGCCGACATCACCGTGGAGATGCTCTGGTAGGCGGGGGTCAGCGGACGCGTCGCCGGCTCTTTCAGCTCCTCCAGGATGGTGTCCTTCATCGGGTACGCCTCGGTCATCTCCGGGTCGTCGAAGACCGCCTCGATGGTGGGCGGAACGCCGTCGTTGATGGCGGAGAACTTCTGGTGCTCGGCGCTGCGGATGCACCGGGCCGCCTCGAAGGACTGCTCGGGGTGCTTGGAGTAGGAGCTGACCGCCAGGTTGACCCCACCGATGGTGACCTTGCTGGGGGTGCCCTCGTCGATGCCCGGGATCCGAGCCCAGCCAACCTGCTTGGCCAGCTCCGGGTTCGCCTCCTGCAAAGCCGGGTAGACGAACGGCCAGTTCACCTGGAACGCGCCGGCGCCGGACTGGAACTCCAGCCGGACCGGGTCCTCAGTGGCGTTGCTGAACGACGGCGACGTCACGCCCGACGTGGCGAACTTCTTCAGCTGCTCCAACGCCCGGACGGTGCCCTGGTCCATCACGGCCTTCGTACCGTCGTCGTTGAGGATCTTCCCGCCGGCGCTCTCGGCGAGGGTGTTGTAGAGAACGACCAGGCCCTCGTACTGGGCGCCCATGGTGAGCACCTGGTACGGCTTGCCCTGCTCCTTGAGCTGCTGGGCGGCGCTGATCATCTGGTCCCAGGTGGTCGGCGGCTGCGGCACCAGGTCCTTGCGGTACCAGAGCAGCTGGACGTTGGTGTTCTTCGGTGCCGCGTACAGCTTGTCCTCGTACCGGGCGGTGGCCAGCGGTCCGGCGAGGGTGCCCTGCTCGACCTCGGCCTTGTCCTGGCCGGTCCACTCGCGGATCCAGTCGGCGCTGGCGAACTCCTGGGTCCAGGTGACGTCCAGCCCGAGCAGATCCATCCCGCTGTCCTCGGCGGCGAGCCGGCGCACCATCTGCACCCGCTGGTCGTCGGCCTGCCGGGGCAGCACCCGGTAGGCGATCTCGTACCGCCCCTGGGCCTGCGCGTTGCAGTCGTCGACGACCTTCTGCAGGTTCTGCTCGGGCGGGTAGTACAGGTTGATCGTCGGTGGGCCACCCGCGTCGTCGGCGCCGCACGCGGCCAGCGGCGCGACGAGTGCCAGCGCGGCAGCCGCCGCGCCCAGCCGAACAACCGGCCGGCGTCGGTGTCGAGCCGTGTCGGGGTCCGTCATCGCCCTCCCCCTCTCCTCGGCGAAAGACCGGGGAAGGGCATCCGTGCCCCGGCGCACGGCGAGCCGACTCCGAGCCGGCAAGCTGCGGAAACGCCGGCGCGGAGGCTCTGTAGCGGCTACTCTGCCCCAGCTGTGAAGCCGCGAAACCTGGCTGTCAGAGCGAGAGCCCGGCCGCCTCTGCCGGCGCCGCCACCAGGTGCGTGATCAACTCGACTTCCTGAAAGTCGGGCCATCACCGCACCAGGGAAGCCTCGCTTTTCTGAAAGCCGAGTCGATCACGCGGGGGGACGGCGCTCCCGTGCGGAACGAGGTGCTCCCCCGCCGGCAGTCAACCGAGCTGATCAAGGAAGCGGCGAAGTCATGGGCATGCTGACCCCCCAATGGCGCAAGTCGACCCGGTCCGGCGGCAACGGCGGGTCCTGCGTCGAAGTCGCCGACAATCTGCCGAACGTGGTGCTGGTGCGCGACACCAAGGACCGCGACGGCGGCACTCTGCACGTCGACCCGGCAGCCTGGAAGGCGTTCGTCGCCTACGCCAGGCAGCACTGAACGCGAACTCGGAGATCTTGGACAGTTTCCGTCCGGGCAGAACGGAAACTGTCCAAGATCTACTCTGAAAGGTCTCGCGACCGCCGGCAGTCGCGCCCGGACCAGGCATGCTGGAACCATGCTGGCCCGTTTCAAGGATCTCTGTCTGGATGCCAACGACGCGCTGGCGCTCGGCGCCTTCTGGGCCCGGATACTCGACGGTGACGTGGCTGACGCCGGTGACGGCGACACCCGGGTGGACCCGCGCTCCGCGCGCTCGGACGCCGAGTCGATCTGGGTGAACAGGGTGCCCGAGCCCCGGGTCGGCCGGACCCGCGTACACCTGGATCTGCGGTTGGCCGACGCGGACCCGGCGGCGCTGCTCGCGGAGGGCGCCCGGCTGGTGCGCGAGCCGGACGACGACGCCGGCCGGTGGGTGCTGGCCGACCCCGACGGCAACGAGTTCTGCGCCCTCGCGGCCGACGCCAACAGCCACCCGGGCCCGTTCCAGCTGGTGGTGGACGCGCTCGACCCGGCCGCCCAGGCGATGTGGTGGGCCGGCGTGCTCGGCGGCACCGTCGAGTACGGGCCGACCGAAGCGGCGGTGCTCGGGGCCGCGGGCCTGCCCTGGGAGCGCTTTGTCTTCGACGGGGTGAGCGAGCCCAAGACGGTCAAGAACCGCATGCACTGGGACGTCGAGTTGGCCGACCCGGAGCCGACGGCGCTGATCGCGGCGGGCGCGACGCTGCTGCGGGAGCCGCTCGACGAGGCGCACTGGTGGTGGGTGCTGGCCGACCCGGAGGGCAACGAGTTCTGCGCCTTCGCACCAGAGCGCACCGGGTGAACCACCGACTACCGAGCGCGGGCGTCGTCGGCTAGCGTTTTCCTAGCGCCGCAGCCGGCGCGTTCGCCGCCGCCGTCGACACGCCTCCGGCCGACCCACGCCTGCCCGATCGGTTGGTAATCGCGGGAACGTCCCACCCCCGCTCCCCCGGTTCGGCAGGATCGTCCCAACGAGGAGGTGCCGTCGTGCAGGACACCCGCGCTCTCGCCCTGACATTCGAGGTGAGCGGCCTGCCACCGGTCAAGACCGAAGCGTTGTCCATCTTCGCCGCCGGGCATCGGCAGGCGACGAGGGTCCGCACCCTGCTCCAGGCCGCCCTCGGCGCGGCCCAGCGCACCGGCTGGACGCCGTTGCCCGGGCCGATCGAGGTGGACCTGGTGTTGCGCTGCCCGCCCGGGCACCGTACGTCCGACGCCAGCACCCTGCTCGGCGGCGTCTGCGCGGTGTTGCAGGACAAGAAGCGGGTGTCGAGCATCGGCCTCACCCACCTCGGCGTCCTGGTGGACGTCGCCCTCTACGACGACGACCGGCAGATCCGCCGGTTGTCGTACCACGAGGAGCCGGCGGAGGACTTCTCATACCAGGTGCGGGTCGCCGCCGTACCGAACGGGGTTTGACCGGCGTTCGCGGTGGGGTACCGCGGACGCCGACGAAGGGAGCACCGATGTCGGAGCCACATGTCACGCTCGACCCCCGCGGGCTCGACCCTGTGCAGCAGAAGCTGCGCGGCCCGCTGGAAGAGCAGCTCACCTCGGCGCTTCAGGCGGCCACCGACCGGGTCCGCGCCGACTACGCGGGCGAACCGGTGGAACAGGTCTGCCAGCGACTGCTGGAGGAGACCCGCTCCGGGTTGCACCCCGACATCGCCGCCGGGTTCAACCCGGACATGGACGAGTTCTGCCGGGTGGCGGTGGCGATCGTCCGGCGCGAGGCCGACTGAGCCCTCAGCGCCGGTCAGTACCGGCCGAGCTGGGCGTACGGGCTGAGCACGATGCGCGGTGACAGCGCCGGGTTCAGCCAGTTGAGCACGGCGACCAGGTGCCCGTGCGCGAGCGAGACGCAACCAGCAGTGGCGTTGCCGGCGCTGGTGCTGAACTGGTGCAGGAAGATCCCGCTGCCCTTGTTCGGCACCGGCTTCGGCACGTTCGGCGCCATGTTGTAGGTGATCACCGCGAAGTGCGTGTACGCGGGAACCTCCTGCCACAGTGCCTCGCTGGCCCCGCCCGGGTTGGTCGCACTGTGCTGGAAGGTGTTGTAGAGCGACGACGACGGGTTCTCGTTCCACCAGTCGCCGCTGACCAACCGGTGGTAGGGGTATCGCACGCCCGGGTTGGCGGCGATGCCGTACATGGTCTGACCGATCGAGTAGACGCCGGTCGGCGTGGTCGGCACCCCCTCCACGTGGTTGTCGCTGAAGCCCTTCGAGCCGATCCGGGCGGGCAACGGCGCCGAGACCGGCTGCCAACCGATGCGGGCCCGCACGAACGTCTCCACTGTGGCGTAGGTGGTGGTGTAGCTGCTCGCGCCGACGATGATCACCTGCTTCGTCTCCGTCGGCAGCGTGGTCAGCGCGCTGGCCCGGTTCTGGCGCTGCCGCCCCGGCCACTGTCGCTGCGTCGGGTCCGTGCCCCAGCCCGGCCGCAGCGGCCCGCCCGCACCGATCGCGGGCGCGGCCGGGGCGAGCACGGTCGGGGCGGCCAGACCTGCCGCCACACCGAGGAGGAAAGATCTGCGCTTCATGCCCGCCATCCTGACAGTCGAACGGACCGGCGGCCCGCCCCCACGCGCCACTGTCGACGAATTCGCGGGCGGTCAGGACCGGGTCCGCAACTACCCGGCCCTGACCCCCGGCCGTCCGACAGGGGAGCGGACAGCTCCGGCACCCGCCGCGCGGGCGTGACACGACGCCGCGCGCCACAACGGGGTGAGCCGGCCCACTCCGCACTCAGCTCCACGGTGCTCACCCGCCGAACGCCGACGCGCCCCCGGCACACCCCGAAAGGCCGTGAGCGCCGGACCAGGTTAGGTGGGCTCCGACCGGCCGGACAAGCCGCGTCGAACGACCGGGGGCAGGACTTATCCCACTGTGAAAATCGGGCAGGTCGGCGTAACACGACCATGATCGCGGACGCTGTTGGGATTCCCGGACGGTCAGAAGTGCCGCAGCAGGTCACGGAACGCGGCGAGCCGCAGCACCCCGTCGTCGGTCGGGTCCAGCTCGTCGTCCTCCAGCACCCACGTGTTCGCGTTCGGGATGAACACCGCGTTCAACCCGGCCGCCCGCGCCGGCAGGATGTCGGACTTCGGGGAGTTGCCGATCATCCACGCGCCGGCCGGCGCGAAGCCGTGCTCCCGAGTGAGCCACCGGTACGTGTCGACGTTCTTCTCGGCGACGATGTGCGCGGCCCCGAAGTGGTGCAGCAGGCCGCAGGCGTCCAGCTTGCGTTGCTGCTCCTCCTGGTCACCCTTGGTCAGCAGCAACAGCTCGTGCCGGCCGGCCAGGTCGTCGAGCGCGTCGGCCACCCCGGGCATCAGCTCCACCTGGTGCTCGACGAGGGCCACCGCCAACCGGTCGATCTCCTGGCGTTCGCTTTCGGTGGCCGGTCGCTCGCGCAGCCGCTCCAGACACTCGGCCAGACTGCGCAGGAAGACCTTGCTGCCGTACCCGTGCGCCACCGCGTTGGCCCGTTCGATGTCGTCGAGGACGGCCCGCAGCTCGGCCCGGTCCAGGGTGGGATGGTCCAGCCAGCCCAGGAAGTCGTCGATCACCCGCTCGAAGACCACGTTGTTCTCCCACAACGTGTCGTCCGCGTCGAAGATCAGCACCTGCGCGTCCCGCCGTGCCCCCGCACCGACCGTCATGCCATCCCCTCCCCGCGCCCACCGCCCGGCAGGCCGAGGGACAGGGTAGGCGGCCGACACCCGGCAGAGCCCATGGTTTTCCGCCCGGCGGGCGTGGTCACGGCCACCGCAGCAACCGTTGGGCGATCAACGCCTCGCGGTCCTCCTGCCCCTCGGGTCGGAGCCGGCCACCACGGGTGAGCATCACCACGCCGTGCAACAGGCTCCAACCCACCTCGGCGAGGGTGTCCGGGTCCCGGCCCTCGGCCAGCGGGGTCAGGGCCGCCCGCAGCTCCGCGAAGACCGCCCGTGGCGCGGCCGGCACACCATCCGCGCCGAGGGCCAGGTCGGGGGTCAGCGCGAGCATCGCGTCATAGACCTCAGGATTCGTGTACGCGAAGTCGAGGTACGCGGTAGCGACGGCCGGCCAGACCCCGTCGGGGCTGCCGACGCTCTCCGCGTGCGCCTCGGCCAGATCGGCGGCCAGATCGGCGAAGGCACACACGGCGACGGCGGCGATCAGCGCCTCCAGGTCGGCGAAGTGCCGGTAGATGTCACCCATGTCGATCGCGGTCCGTTCGGCGAGCCGGCGGGTGGTCACCCCCGACCAGCCCTCCGACTCGGCCAGTTCCCGCGCGGCCGTGACGATGCGGTCACGCCGGTCCTGTTCAGCGGCCTTCTCGGCAGGTCCGGGCACGCACCCGAGCGTAAGGGCGCACACCCGTCGTAGCGGTCGGGTGACGGATTGGTGACTGTTGTGGTTGGCCGGACGCCTCCCGTCCCGTGCCACCGCCGCCGTCCTGGCTCGTTAGGTGAGGAGATCACCACGACGGGAGGGCACGTGGTCGTCCGGGGGCACCGACGCGTGGCGCGACGATGAGGAGCGCCAGCGACGTCCGGCTGCTCCGCGACGACGCCACCCGGCAGCGCGCGACCTTCCTGGAACTCTTCCTCGACCTGGTCTTCGTCTTCGCCCTCACCCGGATCTCCGCGCGGCTGATCGTCGACTTCACCGACGGCCACCGCGGCGTGTACGCGGGCCTCGGCCAGGCTCTGCTGCTGTTCCTGGCGCTGTGGGCGGTCTGGTCGGTGACGGTCTGGTCGACCAGTTGGCTGGACCCGGACGCCCCGATCGTCCAGACCGTCATCATCATGACGTTGGTCGGTGCCATGACGATGGCCGTCGCCGTGCCCGACGGCTTCGGCGCGCGGGCTTCCCTCTTCGCCATCACCCTGGTGACCCTCCAGATCGGCCGGGTGGTGTTTTTCCACCTCGCCGGGCACGGCCGGCCGGATCCCCACCAGTCCATCCGGATCCTGTTCTGGTTCGGCCTGAGCACACCGCTCTGGGTCGGCGGCGGGCTGGTCACCGACGGCACCGTCCGCGGGGCACTCTGGACGCTCGCCGTGCTGATCGACTACACCGGGCTGTTCCTCGGCTGGCCGACGCCCCGGCTCGGCGCGCGACGGATCGGCGTCCAGATGATCGCGGCCGAGCACCTGGCCGAGCGGTACCAGCAGTTCCTGCTCATCGCTCTCGGCGAGGCGATCTTCGTCATCGGGCTCGCCTTCAGCGGCAGCGAGTTCCACACCGACCAGACGGGTGGGTTCGTCCTGGCGCTGGCGAGCACCGTCCTGCTCTGGCGGATCTACTTCCACGTGGCGGGCGGAGTGTTGGGCGCGGCCGTCGACCGCTCCGGCGACCCGGCGCGGCTGGCGACCGGCATGGCGTTCGCCCACATGGTCATGATCGCGGGAATCGTGCTGACCGGCGTCGGCTTCGAGTTGTTCATCACCGAACCGCTCGGGCACCTCCCGGCGGCCTGGCTCATCGCCATCCTCGGCGGCCCGGCGCTCTTCCTCACCGGGCGTTCCACCCTCGAATACCAGGTCTTCGCCCGGGTGTCCCGGTCCCGGCTGGCCGGCCTGCTGGCCCTCGGCCTGCTGGCCCTCGGCCTGCTGGCACCGGCGGCACCGCACCTCCAACCGCTCACCGCCGGCGCGGTCGCCGCCGTGGTGCTGCTCGGCGTCGCCGCGGCGGACACCCGACGCTCACGCCGCCGTCCCGCGGAGACACCCGCTCCCCCGTACTAGCCGCAACGGCCGTCAACGGCACAGCGTGGTCGCCCGCCGCATGTGGGACAGCTTCTCCGGGTTACGCACCGCGTAGAGCGCGGTGATCACACCATCGTCGACGCGCAGCGTGACCACCGAGTCGATCTCGCCGTCGAACCGGAGGACCAACGCCGGGTAGCCGTTGACCTCGGCGGGTCGCAACGACATGGCGGCCACCTGGACCTTCCTGCTGGCCAGCAGCCGGGCCACCTTGTCGGCCCCGCTGACCGGCCGCAGCAGCGCCTGTTTGATCCCGCCTCCGTCGCCGAGGAGCACGACATCCGGCGCGAGAACGTCGAGCAGGCCCTGCACGTCGCCGACCTCGACGGCCCGTCGGAACGCGTCCAGCGCCCGCCGGGCGTCCGCCGGGGAGACCATCCCCCGGGGCCGGCGCGCCGCGACGTGCGTTCGTGCCCGGTGCGCGATCTGACGGACGGTGGCTGGGCTCTTGTCGACCGCCTCGGCGATCTCGTCGTACGCCAGGTCGAAGACCTCGCGGAGGACGAACACCGCACGCTCGGTCGGCGCGAGTGTCTCCAGCACCAGCATCATCGCCATCGAGACGCTCTCGGCGAGTTCGACGTCCTCGGCGACGTCGGGCGCGGTCAACAGTGGCTCCGGCAACCAACTGCCGACGTAGGACTCCCTGCGCCGGCCGACCGCCCGGAGCCGGTTGAGCGACAGCCGGGTGGTGATCCGGACCAGGTAGGACCGCTGGTCCCGCACCGCCGGAAGATCCACGTCCGCCCACCGCAGCCAGGTCTCCTGGAGTACGTCCTCCGCGTCGGCGGCCGAGCCGAGCATCTCGTAGGCGACCGTGAAGAGCAGGTTTCGGTGGGCAACGAACGCGTCGACAGCGGGCTGCCCGCTGCCGTCCGCGCTGATGATTCCGCCCTCGGCGTCCATGCGTCCTCCAGTCTCGTCGATCTCGGCCGCCTCGCCCACCAGACACCGGCCGCCCACCTCCTGTGACACCCGACGCCGGTGCTCCTCGTCACTCGGGGCGGGTTGTCACAGCGCACCGGCCGGCGGTGTCTCCTGTGCGAACCGACGAGGAGGAAATCTCATGAATCTGGCTCTGTGGATCGCGGCCGGACTGCTGGCCGCGTTGGCCCTGGCCGGCGGCATCACCAAGACGTTCGTACCCAAGGAGAAGTTGGCGGCGGCCAACGGCGGAGGGTGGACCGACGGTGCCAGCGTCGGCTTCGTCAAAACCCTCGGGGTCCTCGAACTCCTGGCCGCGGCCGGTCTGATCCTGCCCGCCGTGCTGGACGTCGCACCGGTGCTGGTGCCGGTGACCGCCATCTGCTGGATGGTGCTGATGGTCGGCGCGATGATCACCCACCTGCGTCACGACGAGGCCAGGTTCATCGTGCTGAACCTGGCCTACCTCGCGGTCGCCGCCTTCGTCGCCTGGGGCCGTCTCGACTCCTCGCCCTTCACCGGCTGACCGACCTCGTCCCGCTACCCTCACCCGATGAGTTCGCGGACCGCGCTGAGGAGACGAACGAAACACGCTCTGGTGGCCGTGTCCGTCACGCTGAGCCTGCTGTCCTGCCTGTGGGTTCTGTCCTTCGTGTGGTTGCAGATGTTCAAGACTGAGGGAGAGTTGCCACCGACGTCGCGGATGCCGCAGGTGCCGGCTGGAGCAAAGGTCACCGACGAGGGCATGGAATGCGCCTCCGGTGGGTGCTGGCGAACGATCACCGTGGTGCCAGCGGCGGGCCAGTCCTCAGCGGACCTGGCACGGGAGATGGGTCTCTCCAAGGAGCTGATCCTGCCGCCGACCCTCTTCGACCCCGCGTCTGTCTACGTGGGGGCCCACCCGGAAGACGGCGAGCTGATCGTCCACATCGGCTATCGGTGAGCGCCGCGACAGGACGCGCCGGCTGACGATCCGGCACGCGGGTCGGTGCGGCGACACTTGTGCCCGAGCTGCGAGAAGCGAGATCATCACGCATGATCGATCCCTCGCCCGAGGACGACGGGACTCCAGCTGCCTCGCCTCACCTCTCAAGGAGACACAGCCCCGTGAAGAAACTATCGAGCGTCGCGTCCGTGCTCGCCCTCTCCGTCGGTATCGCCATCGCCCCGGCGGCTACTGCCTCCGCCGCTACCGACCGGAGCGGCGCGGAACGGCTGAACATCCCGAACAGCAGTGCGTGCAAGGCCGGCCGTACTGTCATGCAGGGCATGGTGGCGGGGCCGGGCGGTCAGCTCTACATCATCTTCACGAAGGCGGCCGGCGCGGAGCCGGTCCTGTCCCGGTGGCTTCGTGACGGCTCGACCTGGGACGGCGCCAGCTGGGTCTGCGCCGGTGCCCCCACCTCCATCCCGACACTCGGCCACGGCAACGACCTCGCCTACAACGCGAACTATCTGGGGCAGGGTCCTGCCTTGATCGCCACCCAGGGAAGCCAGTCCGCATTCCTGAGCGACAAGGTGACAATCATTCGCCTGAACGCCAACGGAACCATCGGCACAACCAGCGAGGTGCGGCTGCCGATCGGCAACATCAGCGGCCTCTGCTACAGCGCGACGGCTGCCGGTGGAGCCGGCAAGTACGCGGCCCGCCGGTTGGGCAGTCTGTGGACCCATCCCGGCGCTGGCGCGCTCACCACTGGGTGGACGCTGGTCAAGAGCAACCTGACGAGTCACGACAATCGTTCGGACCAGGGCATCGACTGCTCCGAGAACTACATCTGGAACACCAAGTCGATCAACACCTCAACGCCCACCACCGGGTGGAACTGGGTGTACCAGTACAACTGGTCCGGGGGCGACGTGGAAAGTGACATCGGCGTCCCGGGCAACAACCTGACCGACGAGATCGAAGATGTCACCCACGTCGGCAGCGAGTTCTTCGTCGGCATCAACCGCAACGACGGGCTGGCCGACACCGTGAAGGTGCTCACCGAGTAGGCCCAAGCTGAACGGGGTGCGCCCGCACGCACCCGTGGCCGGGGGTCGCTGGGCGTGTCGCCTGGCGGCCCCCCGACGCGGGTCGCCCGTCGCCCGTCGCCCGTCATGATCGTGCTCGATCCTGGATCGAGTGGCCTCCCGGCGCCAGCGACACCACTACATCATGGATCGAGCACGATCATGCCCAACGCCAGCGGGGTTGAGGCCGGGTGGCCCAGCAAGATCCGTGCAACATCCCTGATGTTGCTGCCTCCGCAGCCCCTGACACAGCAACATCCGAGAAGTTGCGCAGATCTTGCCGGCAGGTGGGTGATACGGGGTGAGCAGGCGACAGGCGGGCAGGCGGGGCCGGGCGGGTGCGGGGGACGTCAGCGGCGCAACGTGAGGATCAGGTCGGCCACCAGGGCGGTCCAGCCGGTCTGGTGCCAGGCACCCAGGCCGGCCCCGTTGTCGCCGTGGAAGTACTCCGGGAAGGCGATCAGGTCCCGCCAGTCCGGGTGGGTCTGAAACAGCTGCGCGGCGCCGTAGATCGGGCGTCGACCCCAGTCGTCCTGGGTGAAGAGCGCGATCAGCCGGGCCGAGAGGTCGTCGGCGATCTCGTCCAGGGTGCGCTTCACACCGGAGCGGGTCGGGTACTCCACCTGGAGGTCGTCGCCGAAGAACGCCGCGTAGTCCCGCAACGCGCTGATCAGCAGGAAGTTCGTCGGCATCCAGATCGGACCACGCCAGTTCGAGTTGCCTCCGAACAGCCCGCTGGTCGACTCGGCCGGCTCGTAGCCGACGGAGAACTCCTGCCCGCCGAGGGTGACCGAGAACGGCTTGTCCAGGTGCGCGCGGGACAGCGTACGGAGGCCGAACTCGGAGAGGAACTCGTCGGGGTCGAGCATCCGGGCGAGCAGCCGGACCACCTGCTCCGGGCCGACCATTGACAACAGCCGCTGCTGCCGGCCGTCGGGGCCCAGCCGGCGGGTGCCAATCACCTGGGCGTACTCCGGGCGGTTGGTCAGGAACCAGCGCAACCGCGCGCCCAGCTCCGGCAGACGGTGCAGGGTCTTCGCGGTGAGCCGGGTGGTGGCGGCCAACGGCAGCAATCCGACCACCGAGCGGACCTTCAGCGGCACCTTCGTGCCGTCGGCGAGGCGCAGCACGTCGTAGAAGAAGGCGTCCTCCTCGTCCCACAACCCCTGCTCGTACGCGGCGGCGGCGATGTAGGCGAAGTGCTCGAAGAACTTGGTGGCGGTGTCCACCCAGGTCCGGTCGTGTTCGGCGAGCACGATCGCGATGTCCAGCAGGTTGAGGGCGTACATGCCCATCCAGCCGGTGCCGTCGGACTGCTCCAGCACACCGGCCACCGGCAGCGCCGCCGAGCGGTCGAACGGCCCGACGTTGTCGAGCCCGAGGAAACCGCCCTCGAAGACGTTGTTGCCGCCGGTGTCCTTGCGGTTGACCCACCAGGTGAAGTTGATCAGCAGCTTGTGCATCACCCGGGCCAGGAAGTCGTGGTCCCGGCTGCCGTCGATCTCGAACACCTTCAGCGCCGCCCAGGCGTGCACCGGCGGGTTCACGTCACCGAACGCCCACTCGTACGCCGGGATCTGGCCGTTGGGGTGCAGGTACCACTCGCGGAGCAGGAGCAGCAGCTGCTCCTTGGCGAAGCTCGGGTCGACCCGGGCGATGCTCACGCAGTGGAAGGCCAGGTCCCAGGCCGCGTACCAGGGGTATTCCCACGGGTCGGGCATGGAGATGACGTCGAAGCTGGTCATGTGCCACCAGGCGCTGTTGCGCCCGTGCCGACGCCCGGCCGGCGGCGTGGAACCCGGGTCGCCTTCCAGCCACCGCTTGACGTCGAAGTGGTAGAACTGCTTGCCCCACATCAGCCCGGCGATGGCCTGCCGGGCGACCAGCGCCTCGTCGGGGGTGGCGGCCGGCGGGATCACCCCGGCAAAGAACCGGTTCGCCTCGGCCCGTCGCGCCCACACCACTGCCTCGAAGCCCTCGCTGAGGTCGGCCGGGGGCGGCGGCGCGGCGGCCGGCGGCGACGCGGTACGGGTGAGCCGCAGCCGGATCTGGCGCTGCTCGCCGGCCGGCACGTCGAGCACGTAGTGCAGTGCACCCTTGGTGCCCTCCCGGGCCGGGTTGACGGTGGCCGCGCCGTTGACGACGTGGTCGTTGATGCCGTCCTTCGGGTACTTCGACCGGCCGGGCAGGCCCCACAGCCGTTCGGCGTTGGTGTCGTTGTCACAGAGCAGTGGCACGGGGCCGCCGTCGCCCTCCAGCAGCAGTTGGCCGAGCACCCGGTGCTCGCCGACGAGCCGGGTGCCCTGGCCGGTGAGCCGGGGGATCCGGTCGCCACCGGGCAGGCCCCAGGACCAGGTGTTACGGAACCACAGGGTGGGCAGGACGTGCAGGGTCGCCGCCTGGTCGCCCCGGTTGGCGACGGTCACCACCATGCAGAGGTCGGTCGGGGACGCCTTGGCGTAGTCGACGGTCACCGCCCAGTACCGGTCGTCGTCGAAGATCCCGGTGTCGACCAGCTCGTACTCGGTGTCGTCGCGGCCGCGCAACGCGTTCACCGCGACGAGTTCGTCGTACGGGAAGGCGGCCTGCGGGTAGTGGTAGCGCCAGCGCATCCAGGAGTGCGTGGGCGTGGAGTCCTCGTACCACCAGTACTCCTTGACGTCCTCGCCGTGGTTGCCGCCGTCGCCGCCGAGGCCGAACATCCGCTCCTTGAGGATCGGGTCCTTGCCGTTCCAGAGGGCGAGGGCGAAGGCGAAGGTCTGTCGGTCGTCGCAGACGCCGGCCATCCCGTCTTCATTCCACCGGTAGGCTCTGGACCGCGCGTGGTCGTGCGGGAAGTAGTCCCAGGCCGTACCGTGCTCGCTGTAGTCCTCCCGTACCGTCCCCCACGCCCGTTCGGACAGATAGGGACCCCATGCACGCCAGTCCTGCTCCCCCGAGTCGGCCTGGGCGAGCCGGAGCCGCTCAGCGTCGGGTGGCGAGGCGTCGGAGGACGATCGGTCAGTGATCACGTGCACATCTTTGACGTCGCCGCGGTACTTGACCACAGCGGCCATTCTCGTCGTGGCGTGTTACACCTTGCCGCCGGTGGAGGAAACTTGATCGACATTCACTTCGGCCCGCAGGTCTGCGGCGATCTGACCAGCGCCGCGAGCCGGGAGTGGCTGGTCCCCGACGGTCTCGGCGGCTACGCGATGGGCACTGTCGGCGGGCTGCGGACCCGTCGCTACCACGGTCTGTTGGTGGTTTCCGGCGAAACGCCGGCGTCCCGCCAGGTGGGACTGGTCAGTCTCGATCCGGCGGTCACACTGCCGTCCGGCACGCGGGTGCGCCTCGGCGCGCACGAGTGGGCCTCCGGTGACGTCGACCCGCGCGGCTTCGAGCTGTTGGAGCGCTTCGACCTGGTCGACGGGCTGCCCCGGTGGCGGTGGCGGATCGGCGACGTGGTGATCGAACGGGAGCTGGCCATGCTGCCCGGCCGCTCCTGTGTCGCGGTGGTGCACCGGCTGGTCGCCGGTGGCCCCGTCCGGCTGGAGCTGTCGGCCGCCTGCACCTGGCGGGACGCGCACGGCGAACGGCGGGCCGACGGCCCGATCCCCCAGGTCGAGGCGGTTGCCGACGGCGCGGTGGTCGAGGGCGCGTACCGGCTCGCCGGCCCGGGTTGGGCCCCCGAGGGGCAGTGGTGGCTGGGCGTGCACCACCGCGAGGAGGCCAACCGGGGGCTGCACCCGGACGAGGACGTCTGGTACGCGGGCCGTTTCTCCGGTGAGCTGGAACGCCCCGGTGACACCGTGTCGGTGCGGGCCTGGGCCGGTCGACTCGACGAGGAGCCGCCGCCGGCGACGGAGATCGTGGCGACGGCCCGACGGCGCAACCGGCAGGTGGTGGCGACGGCGAAGCCGGCCGACGACGTGGCGGCGACCCTGACGCTGGCCGCCGACGCGTTCGTGGTGCGCACCGAACACGCGGCGGTGGACGTGGTCGCCGGGTACCCGTGGTTCGGGGCCTGGTCGAGGGACACGATGATCTCGTACGAGGGGTTGTTCCTCTGCACCGGCCGCGCCGACGAGGGGCGGGACCTGCTGCGGGCGTACGCGGCGACGCTGTCCGAGGGGATGCTCGCCAACACCGCCGACACCGGTCGGGTGGAGTACAACACCGTCGACGGCACGTTGTGGTTCCTGCACGCGGTGAGTCGGCACGTCACCGTCACCGGCGACACCGACCTCGGCGACGCGTTGCTGCCCGCCCTGCACACGGTGATCGACGCTCATGTCGCCGGCACCCGGTACGGGATCCGCGTCGACCCGACCGACGGCCTGCTCACCCAGGGTGCCGCCGGCACCGCGCTGACCTGGATGGATGCCCGGGTGTACGGGGTGCCGGTCACCCCGCGTACCGGCAAGCCGGTCGAGGTCAACGCGTTGTGGATCAATGGCCTGGCCGGGCTCGCGGAGCTCACCGAGCTGGCCGGACGTAACGCCGACGGGCTGTGGCGACTCCACGCGCAGGCCACCGCCTCGTTCCGGGAGCGGTTCCCGGCGCCGACCGGGTGGTTGCACGACGTGCTGGACGCGCCCGCGCCGGCGTACCCGTTGGGTGGGGCGGCCCTGCACGACGACGACGCGTTACGCCCCAACCAGTTGCTGGCCTGGTCGCTGCCGTACGCGCCGATGGAGCCGGACGAGCAGACGCTGCGACGGGTGGCGGCGGGGCTGCTCACCCCGCTCGGGCCGCGCAGTCTCGCACCGGACTCCGCGGAGTTCGTGGGCCGGCACCGGGGTGGCCCGGCCGACCGGGACGGGGGCTACCACCAGGGCACTGTGTGGCCGTGGTTGCTCGGCCCGTACGTGGACGCCGCCCGCCGGGGGAAGATGTCCGTCGATGACGCATTCGTCGGCATTGAGTCCCATTTGATGGAATATGGGATAGGATCGGTGAGCGAGACGGCCGATGGCCTCGCGCCGCACACCGCCACCGGGTGCCCGTTCCAGGCATGGTCGGTGGCCGAGCTGCTGCGGGTGCGGCGAAAGAGCCAGTAGCGCTTTACACGACCGCAACGGTGGTGTCGCCGCTGGTTATCGCGATCCCGGCAGGATTGGCCCCGATCCAGACGCGACGGCGACATCGATTCCGGTGTCGGTCGGCGCGCGCCCGGGGACAACTCAAAGGGGGCCGCATGTCACTCGATGCCCACGTGATCGACATCAACCCCGCCCGACAGCTGCGGGTGCTGATGCTCTCCTGGGAGTACCCGCCGGTGCTCGTCGGCGGTCTCGGTCGACACGTGCACGCCCTCTCCGTCGCCCTCGCCGCCGCCGGCCACGAGGTCACCGTCGTCACCCGGCACAGCGACGGCGCGCCCCTGGAGGAGTACGCCGAGGGCGTACGCATCCTGCGCGCTCCCGAGGACCCGGTCACCTTCCCCCTCGCCACCAGCTCGCTGCTGGCCTGGACGATGGCCTTCAACCACACCCTCACCCGCACCGCGCTGCGCGCCACCGAAGCCGGCTCGTACGACGTCATCCACGCCCACGACTGGCTCGTCGCCCACACGGCCGTCACCCTCGCCGAGCACCTGGACCTGCCCCTGGTCACCACCATGCACGCCACCGAGGCCGGTCGGCACCAGGGCTGGCTGCCGGAGGAGATGAACCGCACCATCCACGGCGTCGAGCACTGGCTCAGCAATTCCTCCGTCCGGGTGATCACCTGTTCCGGGTACATGCGCGAGCAGGTGACCACGCTCTTCGACATGCCGGCCAGCCAGGTCGACGTGGTACCCAACGGGGTCGACGACCGGGCCTGGCGGGCCCGTCCCCGAGCTGTCGCGTCGGCCCGGGCGCGCTTCGCCGGGGACGGCCCGCTGGTCGGGTACGCCGGACGGCTGGTCTACGAGAAGGGTGTCCAGCACCTGGTGCACGCCGTACCCCGGCTGCGGGAGCGGCATCCGGGGCTGCGCGTGGTGATCGCCGGCGACGGCCCGTACCGCACCGAGTTGGAGGCGGAGGCTCGGCGGCTGGCGCTGAGTTCGACGGTCCGGTTCACCGGCTTTCTCGACGCCACCCAACTGCCGGCGATGCTCGGCGCCACCGACGCGACAGTGGTCCCCAGCCTCTACGAGCCGTTCGGCATGGTGGCGCTGGAGGCGGCGGCCGCCGGAGCACCCCTCGCCGTGGCCCGGACCGGGGGTCTCGCCGAGATCGTCGAACCCGGCGTGACCGGGGTGACGTTCCCGCACAGTGACCCGGACGCGCTCGCCGGCGCGGTCGGCCAACTGCTCGGCGACGAGGTCTTCGCCCGACGGCTGGCCCGGCGGGCCCGTACCATGGTCGGCGAACGGTACGGCTGGGCGACCATCGCGGCCCGCACCGCCGCCAGCTACGCCACCGCTCGGCGCGAGCACGGCCCCGTCCAGGCCCGCCGCGCCGCTGCCCGGCTGGCCGGGGGACGGACCCGGATCGCCATCCCGGAGGGGAATCTGCTGACCCGGGCCGACCCCGCCGCGTGCTGACGTACGTCGGATGACCTATAGGTGACTTCCGATCCGCTGGTTAGGGTGTAGCCCGAACAGCGGCTGAGGAGGAGCGTGCACAGGTGCTGATCGCCGGTCGGTACCGACTGCTCGACCTTGTGGGTCGCGGGGGCATGGGTCGGGTGTGGCGCGCCCACGACGAGATGCTGCACCGCGAGGTGGCGGTCAAGGAGATCGTGCCACCGAGTTGGCTTGACGATCGTGGCCGGGCCGAGGTGCGCCTGCGCACCATGCGGGAGGCGCGGGCGGCGGCCCGGCTCAACCACCCCGCCGTGGTCCGGCTCTACGACGTGGTCGCGGTCGACGACAGCCCCTGGATCGTGATGGAGTACGTCCCGTCCCGCACCCTCCAGGACGTCGTGGACGCCGAGGGGCCCCTGGAGCCCGCCCGCGCGGCCCGGATCGGTGTGGCCGTGCTCGACGCGTTGCAGGCCGCGCACAGCGCCGGGGTGCTGCACCGCGACATCAAGCCGCAGAACGTGCTCGTGGCGCACGACGGGCGGGTGATGCTCACCGACTTCGGGCTGGCCACCTTCGACGGTGGCGACGGCGCGATGACCCGCCCCGGCATGGTCCTCGGCTCCCCGCAGTACGTGGCCCCGGAGCGGGCCTCCGACGGGGTGTCCTCGGTGGCCGCCGACCTGTGGTCGCTCGGCGCGACACTGCACGCCGCCGTGGAGGGGCAGTCCCCGTACGCCCGCAGCACCGCGATGGCCACCCTGAGCGCGCTGGCCGCCGGTCCGCCGGACCCAGCCCCGCACGCCGGCGCGCTCGCGCCGGTGCTGCACGGGCTGCTCCGCCGCAACCCGGACGACCGCCTCGGCCACGACGCGGCCCGTCGGTTGCTCAGGACGGCAGCGGGCGGCCGGGCCGACCCACCGGCGGTGACCGACCGCCCCTCGGCCGACGGGCCGGCGTCGGGGGCGGTCGACCCGGGCACCGCCGCCGACGACCTCGACCCCACCATTCCGCTGCCCGACCCGGCCGACGAACCGGCCTCGACGGAAGCCGGTGGTGCCTCCCCCGCACCGGACCCGTCCGCCGCCGGGCGTACCGCGCGCCGGATGGCGGTGGTCGCCGTGGCGCTGCTGGTGGCCGTGGTGGCCGGCGTCGGCACCGCACTGACCGTCACCAGTGACAAGCCCGGCGACGTCACCGGGTGGTCCTCTCCGACGCCGGGCGCCGGGCCGCTCGGTCCCGGCCCGCTGCCGAGGGGACGCGGTGTTCCCCCACCCCCGTTCGCGTGTGTCCGCCCGGACATCGTCGGGACGCCCGTGCGGGCCGGCACTCCGAGCGCGGGCGACGGGTTCCAACCGCCGCCCGGCTGGATCTGGTACGCCGACGTCACCGGATTCCGGGTCTCCGTACCGGAGACGTGGTGGACCTCCCGCGACGGCACTGTGGTGTGCTTCCAGGACCCGGCGACCGGCCGGGCCTTCAGCGTCGCCGAGGGCGGCGCTGTCGATCCGCTGCAGCGGGTGCGCGCCCTCCGCGACAAGGCAGCCGCGGCGGGGGCCCTGCCCGGGTACGACGAGATCCGGCTCGCCACCGGCGACGGCGCCGCCGAGTGGGAGTGTCGCTGGGAGACACCGCACGGGCGGTGGCTGCGCGCCCGCCAGCAGACCCTCGGCGCCGACCGCTGGACGCTGGGTTGGATCACCTTCGACGAGGACTGGACCGGGGCCGCCGCCGACTGGGAAATGGTGCGAAAGAGTTTCCGACCACCCCGCTGACCTGCACCGTATGGCCATGATCCGGACCACCGTCCGGTCTGGATCGAGGCCGCACAGTGGATGAGAAAGCCGACATTGGTGGCTATCGTGGATCCCGGGGTGACCGAGGGGGAGCGACCGTGCATCAGTTGCTGATCGCGGGTCGGTACCGGCTGCTCGACCTGGTCGGCACCGGCGGAATGGGCCGGGTGTGGCTTGCTCGCGACGAGATGCTGCACCGCGACGTGGCGCTGAAGGAGGTCGTGCCGCCGTCCTGGCTGGCCGAGACCGAACGTGCGGAGTTGCGGCTGCGCACCCTGCGGGAGGCACGCACCGCCGCCCGGCTCAACCATCCCAACGTGGTCCGCCTCTACGACGTGGTGCACGACCGGGACAGCCCCTGGATCGTGATGGAGTACGTGCCATCCCGGTCGGTGCAGCAGATCATCAGCGCCGAAGGGCCACTGAGTCCGCCGCGCACCGCCCGGATCGGGTTGGCGGTGCTCGCCGCGTTGCGGGCCGCGCACGCCGCCGGAGTGCTGCACCGCGATGTGAAGCCGCACAACGTGCTCGTGGCCGACGACGGGCGGGTGATGCTCACCGACTTCGGGTTGGCCACCTTCGACGGCGGTGACGGCACGATGACCGGGCCCGGCACGGTGCTCGGCTCACCGCAGTTCGTCGCGCCGGAGCGGGCCCGCGAAGGGGTGTCCGACGCGCGTACCGACATGTGGTCGCTGGGCGCGACGCTCTACGCGACGGTCGAGGGGCAGTCACCGTACGCGAGGTCGAGCGCCATGGCGACGCTCAGCGCACTGGCCACCGAACCACCTGACCCGATGCGTCGGGCCGGCCCGTTGCGTCCCGTCCTCACCGGCCTGTTGCAGCGGGACCCCTGGCGGCGGCTGACCGCCCTCGAGGTGGAGCCGCTGTTGCGCAGCGCCGCGGCGAGCCCCGACGAGCCCGCCGCGCCGGCCCGGTCGGCGGCGGTCGCGGCGGTCCGCAGCGCCGGCCGGGCGAGCACGCCCCACCCGGTCGAACCGGCGCCTCCGTCGGACGAACCGGCGACGCAGACCCCGCGCCCACCGCGCCGGACCGTCCGGCGACGCCGCCTGATCGCCCTGGGCGGTGCGGCGGCGGCCCTGCTCGTCGCGGGCGGCGTCACGCTGGCCCTGGTCGATCGGCACGATGAGCGGACCCCACCGTCCGGCGCGGGTGGCGGCGCACCGACCCACCGGCCGGCGGCGTTCGCCTGCGCGTCGTCCCCGCCACCGTCGGCCACCCCGGTGGTGTCGGTGTCCCCGCCGGCCGACGCGAGATACCGGCTGCCCGAGGGGTGGACCTGGCACGACGACCCGACCGGGTTCCGGATCGCCGCGCCGGTGGGCTGGGCGCGCTGGACCGAAGGTCCGGTGACCTGCTTCCGCAGGTCCAGCGGGTCCCGGGTGCTCAGCGTCGAGGCGGGTCCGGCCCGCGCGGATCCGGTGGCGTACTGGAAGGCCGAGGAGTCGCGGTTGACCACGAGCGCGGCGTTGCCGGGTTATCGCAAGGTGGACATCTCCGCGATGGACATCTTCGAGGGCGGCGCGGTGTGGGAGTGCGGCTGGCTGAACGCCCTCGGCGTTGCGGTGCACAGTTTCCGGCTGCTGATCAACACGTCGGCGGGCCGCTCGTACACCGTCTCCTGGTTGACAGAAGAGTTCGACTGGCAGGTCAACGCGGCATACTTGCCGATGATCCGGCAGAGCTTCACCCCCACCCCGTAACTCCGTCCGATGTGGACCTGACGGGTGATGCCCCTGCGGCGCTGAGGCTGACTACAGTGGCGTAGTTTTGGGCGCTCAAGATCCTTGGGGAGGGTGAGCCGAGATGATGGGACCGCAACACGCGCTGTCCGGCGCGGCGGTGTGGTTGGCTGGCTCCTGGGCACTGGAGCAGTTCGCCGACTATCACCAGTCGCCGCTCGCGTTGGCGGTGGGCACCGCGGTGTGCGCCGGTGGCGCGCTCTTCCCCGACCTCGACATGTCGGGCAAGGTGACCAAGAACCAGGGTGGGGCCACCGTGGCCCGTACCTTCGGGGTCTTCTCGCTCTTCGCCGCCGAGGTGATGGAGAAGGTCTCCCTCGGGGTCTACTACGCCACGAAGCTCAGCAAGGATCCGCGCCGCAACAACGGACACCGGACGCTGACCCACACGCTGCCGTTCACCGTGCTGGTCGGCTGGGGCACCACCGCGCTCTGCGCCGCGTACGGCAAGTGGGCCGTCATCACCATCCTGTTCTTCATGTTCGGCCTGGCGCTGCGCGGGCTGTTCGATGAGTGGGCCGAGCGGGCCGGCTGGGTGATCATCACTCTCGCGTCGGCCGGGGCGGCCTGGTTCACCTACGCCAACCTGCCGGGCGGACGCGGCTATCCGCTGATCGGCACCGCGCTGGGCGTGGGCTGCTTCGTGCACATCCTCGGCGACATGATCACCCGTGCCGGCGTGCCGATCCTCTGGCCGATCCCGATCAAGCGGCGCATGTGGATGATGATCGGCCTGCCGAACCGCATCGCCCTGCGCGTCGGCAGCAAGGCCGAGGTGGTCGGCATGCGCATCGCGCTGACCGCCGTCTCGGCGCTCGCCACCGTCGGCCTGGTCGCGCCCTCGGTGCTGAGCCGATTCGACATCGAGATATGACCGGTCCGGCGCCGGTCGTCCCGCCGGTCGCCGACGAGCGCGTACCGGAGTTCTGCCGCGCGCTGGGGCTGCCGGGCCTCGCCGACGTGCACGTGCACTTCCTGCCGCCGCGACTGCTGCGTCGGGTGTGGGCCTACTTCGACGCCGCCGGGCCGCTGGTCGGCACCGAGTGGCCGATCCGTTACCGGTGGAGCGACGCCGACCGGGTCGCGCACCTGCGCCGGCTCGGGGTGCGGGCGTTCAGCGCGCTGGCGTACGCGCACCGGCCGGGCATGGCGGCCGACCTCAACCGCTGGACGCTGGACTTCGCCCGCGACACCCCGGGCTGCCTGGCCTCGGCCACGTTCTACCCGGAGCCGGAGGCCCCCGCGTACGTCGAGGCGGCCCTCGCCGAGGGTGCCCGGCTGTTCAAGCTGCACCTGCAGGTCGGCGGTTTCGCACCGACCGATCCGGCACTGGACCAGGTGTGGGGAATGCTGTCGGACGCGGGTGTGCCGGTGGTGGTGCACGCCGGGCACGCCCCGGTGGGCACCGCCCACACCGGCCCGGACCCGTTCGCCGCCCTGCTCGCCCGCCACCCTCGGCTGACCGCCGTGGTGGCGCACCTGGGCGCCCCGGACTACCGGGCGTTCCTGGACCTCGCCGAGACGTACGAGCGGGTTCGGCTGGACACCACAATGGCGTTCACGCCCTTCTTCGACCAGTTCGTCCCCTTCCCCGCCGACGAGTTGCCCCGGTTGCGGGAGCTGGGGCTGGCCGGCAAGGTGCTGCTGGGCAGCGACTTCCCGAACATCCCGTACCCGTACGCCGATCAGGTGGCCGGGCTGGCCCGGCTGGACCTGGGCGACGACTGGCTGCGCGCGGTCTGCTGGGACAGCGCCGCCGCCCTCTTCGACCTCGCCTGACC